>DBZY01000034.1:57786-65963 GCA_002311835.1 Proteobacteria bacterium UBA1148
CAGCTTGTCAAGATCTGTGCGTTGCTCCACGCGTGCGCTCTCGACGTTATACGTTACGCGTCGAACGGGACTAAAGGATGCGTCGAGCTGAAGTCTGCCAATCGGGCGAGTCTCCTCATCAAACGCGGTTTGCTTTTCGGCTGGTTTATAACCACGCCCTCGAGCAACTTTCAAAAGTGCTCTGATCTCTCCAACCTTTGTTAGATTAGCGATAATTAAATCTGGGTTGATGATCTCAATTCCATGACCACATATAATGTCACCCGCCGTCACAGGCCCAGGTCCTTTTTTGGAAAGCGATAGTTCAGCTTCCTCACGAGAATGCATTCGAATCGCTACTTCCTTTAAATTCAGTAGGATATCGACAACATCTTCCTGAACACCTTCAATACTAGTGTACTCGTGCAACACTCCATCAATCTCTACTTCTACAACCGCTGCGCCAGGCATGGAAGACAATAAGACCCGCCGCAACGCATTACCTAGTGTATGACCAAAACCGCGCTCGAAAGGCTCCACGGTGATTTTTGCCTGGTTCTCTTTGAGAGATTGAACTTTGACAGTTCTCGGTCTCAAGAATTCAGTTGCTGATTCTTGCATCTGGGGTTCCTTTATTACTTAGAATACAACTCAACTACCAGATTCTCGTTAATATCGGGAAGTATTTCTTCCCTCTCTGGTAACGCCTTTAGTACCCCCTCCATTTTTTTGTCATCAACGTCGACCCAGTCAGGCATGCCCATCTGAGTCGCAATATCTAATGCAGTCTTAATACGAGCTTGCTCCTTCGCGCGCTCGCGAATAGCCACTTTATCACCCGCTTTGATTTGAAAAGACGGAATGTTAACGATCCTCTCGTTAACTACTATACCTTTATGGCTCACTAACTGCCGAGCTTCGGCTCGGGTTGAAGCAAAACCCATCCGGTACACCACATTATCTAAGCGAGCCTCCAACATACGTAGCAGATTCTCTCCAGTAGAGCCTTTACCTCGGGCTGCACGTTTATAATAGTTTCTGAACTGACGTTCTAATACGCCGTACATACGTCTCAATTTCTGCTTCTCACGTAGCTGCGTGCCGTAGTTCGACATACGGGGGCGTCGCTTTCCAGGCCCTCCAGGCGGCACTTCTAGCTTGCACTTTGCCTCGAGGGGCCTGACCCCGCTCTTCAAGAACAGATCCGTGCCCTCTCGACGGGCTAGTTTGCAGGTAGGTCCTCTATATCTCGCCATTGCTATTATTTCCGATGCTATTACTCTGAGCCAATTACACTCGTCGCCGCTTAGGCGGTCGACAGCCATTGTGTGGGATGGGTGTTACATCTTCGATCTGCGTGATCCTAAATCCGACTGCATTAAGCGCGCGAACTGCAGATTCGCGTCCTGGTCCAGGCCCTTTTATGCGAACCTCTACATTCTTCACGCCATAATCCTTAGCGGCAGTACCCGCTTTTTCGGCGGCTACCTGTGCCGCGAACGGCGTACTTTTTCTGGAACCCCTGAAGCCACATCCACCTGATGTCGCCCACGAAAGCGTGTTACCTTGCCGATCAGTAATGGTAATGATCGTGTTATTGAATGATGCATGGACGTGCGCTACGGCATCTATCACCGCCCGCTTGGTCTTCTTCTTGGCTTTAGTAGGTTGCGCCATAAATTTATTTCCTTATGGGTCGACGCGGACCCTTTCTCGTCCGGGCGTTGGTTCTAGTTCGCTGACCGTTTACCGGCAACCCTCGACGATGTCGAATCCCTCTATAAGAACCCAAATCCATGAGTCGTTTGATGTTCATTGCGGTCTCTCTGCGTAGATCACCTTCAACCGTAATCTTTCCGATCACATCGCGAAGCTTTGCAATTTCTGGCTCACTCAAATCCTTTACAGGAATTGTAGGATCGATTTCTGCGACCTGACAAGCCATACGAGCCCTGCTGCAACCAACTCCAAAAATGTGTGTCAACGAGATGCCAACGTGCTTGTTGTCAGGGATATTGATACCAGCAATACGTGCCATAACTTACTCCTCAGCCCTGCCGCTGCTTGTGTCTTGGATCAGAGCAAATCACTCTGACCACTCCCTTACGACGCACTATTTTACAGTTGCGACAGATTTTTTTTACTGATGCTCTCACTTTCATGTTTAGCTCCAAGCAAGCCTAACTTCTTCCGGTTCCACGTAAATTTGCCTTTTTTAATAATCCTTCATATTGATGGCTCATCATATGTGCCTGCATCTGAGACATAAAATCCATAGTTACGACAACGATGATAAGCAGAGATGTTCCGCCAAAATAGAAAGGTACATTGAATCTTAGAATCATTAATTCCGGCAAGAGACAGACGCCCGTAATGTATATTGCTCCCCAGAATGTTAAACGGGTCAAAACTTTATCAATATACTCGGCCGTTTGCTGTCCAGGCCGAATCCCAGGAATAAAAGCACCGGAACGTTTCAAGTTATCTGCAGTCTCCTTTGCATTAAATACGAGCGCCGTGTAGAAAAAACAGAAAAAGATAATCAGTGCAGCATACATCAGAATATAAATCGGTTGGCCAGGTGAGAGGCTTGCTGCAACTCGCTGCAACCAAGATACAGCCTGACTTGTACCAAACCAACTTGCTATAGTTGCTGGGAACAGAATCAGACTAGAAGCAAAGATTGGGGGTATGACGCCCGACATATTGATCTTAAATGGCAAGTGTGACGTTTGTCCCGCATATAGCCTGCGCCCCTGTTGTCGCTTAGCGTAATTAACCGTTATCCGTCGCTGCGCACGCTCCATAAATACGACGAACCCTATTACACCTAGTATGAGGATACCCATAATGAACGGCAGGGCAGGGTTCATGCCTCCAGTATTAACTAACTCCAGCGTGCCACCGATCGCAGACGGAAGTCCGGATACAATGCTGGCCAATATAATCATTGATATACCGTTACCAATACCGCGCTCCGTGATCTGCTCTCCCAACCACATCAAGAACATAGTTCCGGTTACGAGAGTTACTGAAGCCGTGAAAACAAACGAGGGTCCTGGGCTGACAACCACGCCCTGGTTCTGTAGAGCGGTTGTGGCTGCCGTTGCCTGAAACGTACACAATAATACGGTTCCGTAACGTGTGTACTGCGTAATTTTTCGACGACCCGCTTCTCCTTCCTTACGTAGCTGCCCAAGTGAAGGTATAACATGGGTCGCCATCTGCATGATGATCGAGGCAGAAATATAGGGCATGATGCCAAGCGCAAAAATCGATAGTCGTTGCAGCGCCCCCCCGGAAAACATGTTGAACATGCTTAGAATCGTCCCTGATTGCGCCTCGAAAAACTGCTCGAGCGCGAATGGATCGATCCCTGGCACTGGAATAAAGGTTCCAACACGATAAATAACCAACGCCCCGACTAAAAAGAACAGGCGCTGACGCACCTCGGAGAAGCGGGTTGCCTCTCCAAGCACTGATGCTGAAACTGATGAACCTCCTCTTACCATACTACGATTCCACGCTACCGCCAGCCGCCTCAATCGCTTTGCGGGCACCAGGGGTAACAGCTAGCCCAACCACTTTGACGGGCTTCTCGATCTTGCCCGATGCAATGACTTTTGCGCGCTGAGTCTCCTTAGGTACTAAGTTCTTAGCCTTTAAAGCAGTCAAATCAACCACATCCCCCTCTATCAATTCCAACTCGTGCAGCCGCACTTCCACACGCAGCTTGCCTCGCATTGAGTAAAATCCGACCTTCGGGAGACGCCTCTGGAGAGGCATCTGTCCGCCCTCAAATCCGACCTTGTGATAACCGCCTGAACGAGACCGCTGGCCGTTCATCCCTCTACCGCCAGTTTTCCCCTGACCAGCCGAGATTCCTCGTCCTATGCGTTTACCGGATTTTCGAGAGCCTCGTGCAGGTTTTAAAGAATTCAAGTACATCTACCCTTCCTCGATCTGCAGCAAATAAGCGATCTTATTAATCATTCCTCGATTCTGCGGGGTATCGATGACCTCCACCGTTTGATGGCGCCGACGTAACCCGAGCCCTCTCACACACTCTGCATGCCCGGGCTTTCGTCCGTACAAGCTCTTCAACAACGTAACCTTTAACTTTGTCTTAGCCTTTACCATCTGAACCTCAACTAAGGATCTCTTCCACGGACTTGCCCCGCTTCGCGGCTATCTCTTGCGGGGAACGCATTTGCACTAATGCAGCTACGGTCGCCCGAACCACATTTATTGGATTCCGAGAACCGTAGCTCTTCGCCAATACATTACGGATACCCGCACACTCGAATACAGCGCGCATTGCAGCGCCGGCAATGATTCCCGTGCCTTCTGATGCTGGTTGCATGAACACTCGTGTAGCCCCGTGGCGCCCACGGAGTTCATATTGCAAAGTCTCATCCTTTAAATGAATGGAGTTGAGATTTTTCTTTGCAATCTGCATCGCCTTTTGAATAGCCAACGGAAGCTCTCGAGCTTTCCCATATCCATAACCCACACGCCCGCCCCCATCGCCTACGACACTCAGAGCCGTAAAACCAAATTGACGTCCGCCCTTAACCACCTTTGAAACGCGATTAACGTAGACTAGTTTCTCTTGAAGTTCTTCTGTGTTTGCCATTCAATTATTCCAAGCTAGAAGCCTAAACCCGCCTCTCGAGCTGCATCTGCCAGTGCTTTAATACGTCCGTGATAGTTAAATCCCGACCTGTCAAAAGCAACACGTTCTACCCCTTGCGCTTTAGCGCGCTCCGCTATCAACTTACCGACGGCTGCAGCAGCATCCTTATTACCTGTGCTCTTCAAAACTTTTCGTAAGTCCTTAGAGAGGGTTGACGCACTCGTAATAACATGATCACCATCAGGCGAGATGACCTGAGCATAGATATGCCTAGGGGTACGGTGAACGCAAAGGCGAATGGCCTCTAGCCGCCGAATTTTTGCCCTAGTACGTCGTGCGCGACGCTGACGTCTTTCTTTCTTCTCCATCTCTCACCTACGCTTGTTTCTTAGCTTCCTTCAATCTAATCCGTTCATCCGAATACCGAATGCCTTTCCCCTTGTAGGGTTCCGGTGGTCTAAATTTACGTAGCTCCGCCGCTACTTGACCAACTCTCTGAAGGTCAATGCCCTTAATCAAAATCTCTGTCTGGCTCGGAGTCTCTACCGTAATGCCCTCAGGCACATCGTAATTAACCGGATGTGAAAAACCTAGTGTTAAATTTATCTTTTGTCCCTGTGCTTTAGCCCTGTACCCTATCCCGACGAGCTCTAACTTCCGTTCAAATCCTGAACTTACACCAGTAACCATGTTGTTAATAAGCGAGCGCGTGGTACCAGCCATCGCTCTTGCAAAGCGACTCCCTGACCGTGCTGTAACGGTAAGTGCTGTGTTTTCATTCTTCACCTCTACCTCGGAATGACACTCCAACGATAAGGTGCCCTTAGGCCCTTTCACCGTCAGAGAGTTGCCCTTGAGAGCAGCTTCAACACCGCTTATCAGCGGGACAGGAAGTTTTGCGACTCTAGACATGATCTCTCATATCCTTAAGACACAAGACAGAGAACTTCTCCGCCATACCCTCGAACTCGAGCTTGACGGCCTGTCATTACCCCATTTGATGTCGACACGATTGCTATACCCAATCCCCCCCGAACCATAGGGATCTTCTTGCTGTTAGAAAAAAAACGTAACCCAGGTCTACTCACTCTTTCAATTTTCTCAATGACTGGCTCGCCTTCGTAATATTTCAATATGATTGTCATCGTACGCTTGACATCCCCTTCATCATCCGCGGAGACGCCTGCCAGATAACCCTCTTCCGCTAAAACTTTAGCGATAGATAACTTTAGCTTCGAAGCAGGCATCGAAACAGAAACCTTCTTTGCCTTTTGGCCATTTCTAATGCGGGTTAACATATCCGCTATAGGATCAGTCATACTCATAAGGGATCCTTTAAATCACCAACTCGCTTTGGAGAGCCCAGGTATCTCGCCGCGCATTGTCGCCTCCCGGAGCATATTTCTTGACAGCCCAAACTTACGATAGAAACCTTTAGGCCTACCAGAAATCGCACATCGGTTTCTCATTCTGACGGGGCTCGCATTACGAGGGAGCGCCTGGAGTCTTAACTGTGCCGCATGACGCTCATCATCTGAAGATTTTGGATCACGTATAACTCGCCTGTAGTCAGCACGCTTAGCAGCAAACCGCTTCACAGTTGCAGCACGCTTCTTTTCCCGAGCAATCATAGATTTTTTTGCCATTTTATAGTCTCTCGTTATTCTCTTAAGCCCTAAGAGGAAATCGGAATGCTTCGAGTAAGGCTCGACCTTCTGCATCGTTCTTTGCTGTGGTGGTAAACGTTATATCCAAGCCACGGATAGTATCGATTTGATCAAAGTCAATCTCAGGGAAGATGATTTGCTCCTTAACACCCATACTATAATTGCCATGACCATCAAAAGAACTCGCACTCAACCCTCTAAAATCTTGGATTCTAGGAATTGCAACATTGATCAACCGATCTAGAAACTCATACATGCGCTCCCGTCGCAATGTAACTTTGCAACCAATGGGAACCCCAGCTCTCAACTTGAAGGTAGCAACGGAAACTCTTGCATTGCAAATAATTGGTTGCTGCCCGGAGATCTTTTTCAGATCGGCCACAGCATGTTCCAGAACCTTTCGATCCTCAAGTGCTTCGCCAACCCCCATATTCATTGTGATTTTTATGAGCCGTGGTATGGCCATTTGGTTATTAACCTTCAGGCGTTCCATGATCTGAGGAACAGCTTTCTGTTTGTAGAATTTCTGCAGCCTACTCATATTAACTATCCAACACTTCGTTATTTGACTTAAAGTAACGAACTTTTTTTCCGTCCTCTAGATTACGGTATCCCACTCGATCGCCTTTCTGGGTTGTCGGGTTGAATAACATCACATTAGATACATCCAAAGGCATCTCTCTTTCGATGATGCCTCCAGCAACTCCAGCATTTGGGTTTGGTTTTTGATGCTTACGTGCAACATTAATACCTTCCACAAGAACTCTCTCATCTTCGTAAACACGTATCACAGTGCCCTTACGGCCTTTATCCTTACCAGCAATGACGATAATTTCGTCACCTTGTCGAATTTTAGCCATGCTCTTATTTATTCCTATAACGCCCTATAACAGTCCTACAGTGCGGCCTTCTACAAGACTTCCGGCGCGAGAGAAATTATCTTCATAAATCGGCTCGTGCGCAGTTCACGAGTCACCGGTCCAAAAATACGAGTTCCAATTGGCTCATATCGAGCGTTCAACAATACTGCAGCATTACCATCAAAACGAATCGCCGAGCCATCAGACCTACGAACTCCATGCCTCGTTCTGACAACTACAGCACTGTAGATTTCACCTTTTTTTACCCGACCTCTCGGGATCGCATCCTTGATCGTTACCTTAATAAGGTCCCCAATACGAGCGTAGCGCCGCCTTGAACCGCCTAACACCTTTATGCACATGATTCGACGAGCGCCACTATTGTCCGCCGCCGTCAATACCGTTTCTGCCTGGATCATCTTTAGGTCTTCACTCGCTTTAAGCGGCCTCGTTGCTATCTATGATTTCCATGACTCGCCAAGATTTGTGCTTTGATATTGGACGGCATTCCACAATCATCACGACATCTCCTACCCGGCAGCGATTATCTTCATCGTGAGCCAGCACCTTTGTGGTTCGGCGAATGTATTTCCCATACACCTGGTGCTTAACCACGCGCTCAATAGACACAGATACACTCTTGTCTGCCTTATTGCTTAAAACACTACCGACCACAGTTCGGTTACGCTTCTCCCTATTCTTACTCTTCATTGGAATCTCTCTGGTATTGCTTTCACTCATTAGCATGTCCACTTGCTTCAGCAGTCTTAAGCTCACACAGGACAGTCTTGATCCGCGCAATGTCTTTTCGGACCTTACCTTTCTGATCAGGCTTAGTACCCTGCCCAGTTGCTGCCTGCATCCGCAGATCAAATTGCTCGCGCCGAAGTTTCCCTAACTCGTCAGTTAGAGCCTCCGACGACATAGCTCTAAGTTCTATTGTCTTCATCAGACTCCATACCTCAAGACGAATGTAGTGGCAACAGGCAGCTTTGCGGCTGCACGCCTGAACGCCTCTCGCGCAACCTCCTCGGT
>DBZY01000034.1:66024-73709 GCA_002311835.1 Proteobacteria bacterium UBA1148
CCCTGGCGAACTTCCAGAGGCTTTTTTGTGATTGGCTTATCTGGAAAAACACGAATCCAAATTTTCCCGCCACGTTTAACATGCCGCGTCATTGCTCTACGAGCGGCCTCAATCTGCCTCGAAGTCAGTCTCCCTCTATCAAGAGCCTTCAATCCATACTCGCCAAAACTGACATTATTCCCCCGCTGAGCCAGTCCACGATTACGACCCTTATGTTGTTTTCTAAACTTTGTGCGCTTCGGTTGGAGCATGGTGTCTTTCTATCAATACTATTACTTCGATCGAGAATCCTGGGATTCTTGAACTGATTCGGCTGAATCAAAAACTTCACCACGAAATATCCAGACCTTCACTCCAATAACGCCGTAAGTTGTTCTAGCTTCTGCAAGACCATAGTCAATATCCGCACGGAATGTATGTAACGGCACTCTACCTTCTCTATACCATTCGGATCTGGCAATTTCTGCGCCATTTAAACGACCAGCTACTTTTACTTTTATGCCTTCTGCACCAATGCGCATGGTATTCGTAACCGCCCTACGCATTGCACGTCGGAACTGGACTCGTCGCTCCAACTGTTGCGCAATCCCTTCCGCAACGAGCAGCGCATCTAACTCTGGTTTACGTATTTCTAAAATATTCAGGCGAACATCATGAAGCGCCATACCTAGAAGCTTCGCTACCTCTATACGCAACTTCTCAATATCCTCACCCTTTTTACCGATTACGATGCCGGGCCGGGCCGTGTGAATAGTTATGTTAGCTCGCTTTGCTGGGCGCTCAATTTGTATCAGGCTTACTGAAGCATCTTTAAGTTTCTTTTTCAGAAGCTCCCGAACCTGATGATCCTGATAAACATAAGCAGCATAAGTCCGTGAATTGGCATACCACTTAGAGGTCCACTCCTTAGTGATGCCCAGACGGATACCGATTGGATGTACTTTTTGTCCCATACTTTAAATTACCTAACTGGCTCGTCCCCGACCTGAACAGTGATATGACTGTTACGCTTCAGCACCCTAGTGCCCCGACCTTTTGCACGAGCGCGATGACGCGCCAAAGTAGGCGCCATTCTGATTTCCACGGTAGACACTCTTAGCTCATCAATATCAGCCCCATGATTATGTTCGGCATTAGCAATCGCGGACTCTAGTACCTTACGCATCAGGTGGGCTGCCTTCTTAGGGCTGAACTGAAGGATCTTGAGAGCCTGCCCAACTGTCCGACCTCTAATTTGATCCGCCACCAACCGACATTTTTGCGGGGAGATCCGAGCGTAACGATGTTTTGCTGCTGTCTGCATATCACTTTCTCAGGCTTTAGCCTTACGGTCTCCCGAATGCCCTCTGAACGTTCGAGTGGCCGCAAACTCCCCGAGCTTATGCCCCACCATGTTCTCTGAAATCAGCACAGGAATGTGTTGGCGCCCGTTGTGCACTGCAATGGTCAACCCCACCATATCCGGAATAACCATCGATCGACGTGACCAGGTTTTTATCGGACGTCTATCATTGGTCCTCGACGCCTCTTCCACCTTCTTTAAAAGATGGGTATCTATAAATGGTCCTTTCTTAATGGATCGGGGCATAGTGTATCTCCACCTGAACTCGGTTACTTCTTCTGCCTACGCCGAACTATCATATTGTCGGTTCGCTTGTTATTTCGCGTCTTGTAACCCTTGGTAGGCACACCCCAGGGAGTTACAGGATGCCGTCCCCCTGAACTACGACCTTCACCACCGCCATGAGGGTGGTCTACGGGATTCATGGCGACACCCCTGACAGTGGGCCTAACACCACGCCAGCGTTTAGCTCCCGCTTTTCCGAGCTTGCTTAGATTGTGTTCATAGTTACCAACTTCACCAACAGTGGCCCTACAATCTACATGGATTCTTCGCATCTCCCCAGATCTCAGTCTTAACGTCGCATATTGACCTTCACGAGCAACGATCTGAACAGAGCCTCCGGCACTACGCGCGATTTGCCCGCCTTTACCAGACTTCATTTCAATACAGTGAACCAACGTTCCCACAGGAATGTTCTTTAACGGCAAAGCATTTCCAGCTCTAATTGGCGCGTCACTCCCTGACTGTATTGGATCACCCGCCTTACAACGCCTCGGCGCCAATATGTACCGCCTCTCTCCAT
This sequence comes from Proteobacteria bacterium UBA1148, assembly GCA_002311835.1. Classification (GTDB taxonomy): domain Bacteria; phylum Pseudomonadota; class Gammaproteobacteria; order Steroidobacterales; family Rariloculaceae; genus UBA6522. The sequence goes on from DBZY01000034.1 coordinate 68,172, forward strand.
CCGCATATAAAACCAGCGCAAGATGAGCGCTTCTGTTCGGGTCATACTCAATTCGCTCGACACTTCCCGCAATTCCATCCTTATCCCGCTTGAAATCCACAATCCGGTAATGCTGCTTGTGACCGCCGCCACGATGCCGAGTGGTAATACGACCCTTATTGTTCCGACCACCTGTGCTGGATTTAGGTTCTAGCAAAGGAGCATGTGGCTCGCCCTTGTGTAAATCGTTACGCACCGTACGAACAACAAATCGCCTGCCTGCTGAAGTAGGTTTTGCTTTTCGCACCGCCACTATTATGTACCTATACCTTCCCTACTCGACGCCCATAAAGTCGATGTCATGACCCGGAGCCAGTTTGACATAAGCCTTTTTCCAATCAGACTTCCGACTGCGATTCGACCCTCGTTGTTTTACCTTCCCAGAGACATTAACCACCGTCACATTGCCGACCTCAACTTCAAACAACAGTTCGACTGCCTTTCGTATCTCACGTTTAGTCGCGTCACGGCGAACCTTGAACACCACCTGATGCTTTTCGTCCGCGACTGCGGTCGATTTCTCAGATATATGTGGACCGAGAATTATGGTCATCAGCCTCTCTTCATGTACTGCTCGAGTCACCCGAGTTTCTCCTCCAATAACTTAGCGGCAGCTACTGTCATCAAAACTTTTTCGTGACCAATAAGATTAACTGGATCAACGGACTGCACATCTTGCACTTCTACATGAGGAAGATTCCGTGCTGCTAAAAGCAAATCTCGATCAAAACCCTCAACAACTATAAGAGTACTATCAAGCTTCAGTTTTTCTAACTTTGTCACAAGTTCCTTTGTCTTCGGCGCACTAACGGAGAAGTGTTCCATTAATAGAAGTCGGTCCTGACGTATGAGCTCCGATAACATCGACCGCATCGCACCACGATACATCTTACGGTTAACCTTCTGCGAAAAGTCGCGAGGTCTCGCAGCGAAAGTACGGCCCCCGCCTACCCATATTGGGCTTCTAATCGTTCCTGCTCTGGCACGACCGGTTCCCTTCTGCCGCCAAGGCTTTGTCCCGCCGCCACGTACTTGCGCGCGATTCTTCTGAGCTTTGGTTCCCTGACGCCCCCCTGCAAGATAAGCGGTAATGATTTGGTGCACTAACGCCTCTTTAAACTCCACTGCGAATGTTGCATCCGAAAGTTCCACACTCGACTTCTTGTCCTGGAGCTTAAGCTTCATTCACCGTCTCCAATTTTCTTGCAGAGTCATGAATTGACGCTTTTGCTTTTACTGCTGGGCGGACTATTACCTGTCCACCAGGGGCACCAGGGACACCACCCTTCACAAACAGCAAGTTCCTTTCCGAATCAACCCGTACAATCTCGGCGTTAGGAATAGTCCGGCGAACATTACCCATCTGACCAGCCATCTTTTTGCCCTTGAACACCCGACCCGGGCTCTGATTTTGACCGATGGAGCCCGGAGCTCGATGAGCCAGCGAATTACCATGTGTTGCGTCCTGCATATGAAAATGATGTCGCTTTATCACACCCGCAAAGCCCTTACCCTTGGAGGTGCCAATCACATCTACTTTTTGCCCATTCTGGAACACATCTACTTTAAGCTCGATGCCCGGCGCGAGATCTTCTCCCTCGTTCTCTTTAAGTCTGAATTCCCAGAGGCCTCGCCCCGGGTTGATCTCCGCCTTACCAAAGTGGCCAAGTAGCGGCTTCACGGTACGGTCGGACGATACCTTGCCAAAGGTAACCTGAACTGCCCGATAACCATCACGATCAACGGTTTTCATCTGTGCAACTCGATTGGGTAGGGCCTCTATCACGGTGACCGGGATAGACTCTCCCTCATCCGTGAATACGCGGGTCATACCGCATTTGCGGCCCACTAGACCGATTGGCATATTCGTGTCCTTTAATCCGCGCCGCCGCCCACGCCTCTACGACTGGATCGGACGCTTCAGCCAGCACCTACTATAGTTCTGGCACTCAGGATCTGTGGGTTGAGAAACCCCCACCTAAACCCTGGGTCGTGTTGGTCTATGGCGCCAGGTGAATTCCCCGGCGACCCCCTAGTGCTAAAGTGGCCCGACAGCAGACGCTTCCACCGGACCAATAACGCCCCCGCATCTCAGGTACAGGAGCAGCCAGGCATTATATGGCACCTATCCCTTGAGATTCAACGCGCGCAGCTGACTAAACCACTAATTAAGCTTAATCTGGACATCCACTCCAGCAGGAAGCTCAAGTCTCATCAGAGCATCCACTGTCTTGTCAGTAGGGTCCACAATATCCATGAGGCGCTTGTGGGTCAGTAACTCGTACTGATCTCGAGCATCCTTATTCACGTGTGGAGAGATCAGCACAGTATATCGTTCAATCTTCGTCGGTAGAGGAATTGGGCCTTTCACAGTCGCCCCAGTTCGCTTCGCCGTTTCCACAATCTCTCCAGCCGAACGGTCAATCAGCTTATGATCAAACGCCTTGAGACGTATCCGAATGTTCTGGCTTTTTGCCATGTATTATCCTATATAGAGACCGCTTGCGGCCGCTATTCAAATCACTCTATAATTTTTGCGACTACACCGGCGCCTACGGTTCGGCCCCCTTCTCGTATCGCAAACCTTAACCCCTCCTCCATCGCTATCGGAGAGATCAAATCTACCTTCATCTGAATGTTATCCCCAGGCATCACCATTTCCGTCGCCTCAGGTAACTCCACCGCACCCGTCACATCGGTCGTGCGGAAATAAAACTGCGGCCGATATCCCTTGAAAAACGGAGTGTGCCGTCCACCCTCTTCCTTCGTCAGGATGTAAACCTCCGCCTCAAATTTCGCATGGGGGGTGATTGAACCCGGCTTCGCCAACACTTGTCCTCGCTCTACCTCTTCTCTCTTCGTACCCCTTAACAAGACACCAACGTTATCTCCCGCCCGACCTTCATCAAGCAGTTTCCTAAACATCTCAACACCCGTACAGGTAGTCTTGGTCGTTTCCTTGATTCCAACAATCTCCACTTCTTCCCCTACCTTCACAATGCCTCTTTCGATCCGACCAGTCACCACTGTACCGCGCCCAGAAATCGAGAAGACATCCTCTACCGGCATCAAATAATCACCATCCACAAGACGCTCGGGCACTGGAATGTACTCATCCAGTGCTCCCACCAGCTTCTCAACACTAGGCGTACCTATCTCGGAGCTATCACCCTCCAACGCCTTTAGCGCGCTCCCCGTAATGATCGGAGTATCGTCCCCAGGAAATTCATAAGTCGACAACAAGTCCCGAACCTCTAACTCCACCAGTTCTAACAACTCTTCATCGTCCACCATGTCGGCTTTGTTTAAATACACCACCATGAACGGCACACCAACCTGGCGCGCTAGCAGTATATGTTCGCGCGTCTGTGGCATTGGCCCATCTGCCGCTGACACCACTAAAATGGCCCCATCCATTTGCGCCGCACCCGTAATCATGTTCTTCACATAATCCGCATGCCCAGGACAATCCACATGCGCGTAGTGACGCGCATCACTCTCATACTCCACGTGCGCCGTGGCAATAGTGATGCCTCTCTCACGCTCCTCCGGAGCATTATCAATCTCATCAAACGCTACCGTGTCACCACCGTGCTTGGCAGACATCACTTTCGTTAACGCCGCCGTCAACGTCGTCTTACCATGATCCACATGACCTATCGTTCCCACATTCATGTGTGGCTTCGTTCGTTCAAATTTTGCCTTGGACACGATCAGCTACCTCTTGATCTGGATAAGGAAGATGTTCTGTGATTGTAAACTCAAGTCCTGGCCTTAATAATGTCTCTTGCTACGCTAGGGGGCGCATGAGCGTAACGACTGAATTCCATAGTGTATGTTGCACGCCCTTGGCTCATGGAACGCAGGTCCGTAGCATATCCAAACATCTCAGCCAGTGGCACCTCCGCTCGGATGATCTTTCCCATGGGAGAATCATCAACACCCTGGAGTATCCCACGACGACGATTCAGATCACCATTAACATCACCCATGTAGTTTTCCGGGCTTACAACCTCTACTTTCATTACCGGCTCCAAAAGAACCGGCTTTGCTCTAGCCGCCCCATCTTTAAAGGCCATTGAACCCGCTATTCTAAAGGCGATTTCACTTGAATCCACATTGTGGTACGACCCATCGTACAGCGTCACCTTACAATCCACCACAGGATAACCAGCGATAACGCCGTTACCCATCTGATCCTGGACACCCTTATCGACAGCCGAAATGTACTCTCTGGGGACTGCTCCGCCAACGACCGCATTTTTGAACTCATAACCAGCCCCTGAACTCTGGGGCTCTATGCGCAGGAACACATGCCCGTACTGCCCGCGACCTCCCGTCTGGCGAACAAATTTGCCTTCCTGTTCAACTGTCGTGCGAATGGTCTCGCGATACGCTACCTGGGGCTTCCCAACGTTCGCTTCAACACTGAATTCTCTTTTGAGTCGATCAACGATGATCTCCAAATGCAGCTCCCCCATCCCGGAGATAATGGTCTGAGCAGATTCCTCGTCCGTATGCATGCGAAAGGATGGATCCTCCTTAGCCAGCTTAGACAGTGCAACACCCATCTTTTCCTGATCTGCTTTTGTCTTCGGCTCCACGGCGACGGATATCACCGGCTCTGGAAACTCCATGCTCTCTAGGGTAATGATGGCGTTAGGATCAGTCAGACTGTCTCCGGTCGTAACGTCCTTAAGCCCTACTGCCGCAGCAATATCTCCCGCACGAACTTCCTTTAAGTCCTCACGCTCATTGGAGTGCATCTGCAATAGTCTTCCAATACGTTCGCGTTTACTCTTAACCGGGTTAAATACTGTGTCACCTGATCTTAATACCCCAGAGTAAACTCGGAAAAATGTCAGATTCCCTACGAAGGGATCGGTTGCAATTTTAAAAGCTAGCGCCGCAAATGGTGCATCGTCCGTCGAGGGACGCTCGGCCTCGGTATTGTCTTCCAAAAGACCCCGAATAGGGGGGCGTTCCATCGGTGACGGCAGATACTCCACAATCGCATCAAGCAAAGCTTGAACACCTTTATTCTTAAACGCCGAGCCACATAGCACCGGCACTATTTCTCCATCAAGACAGCGCTGTCTGAGACCGCTTTTTATCTCTTCAACAGACAGGTCACCGCACTCAAGATATTTTTCGAGTAGCGTCTCATTGCCCTCTGCCGCAGTCTCTACCAGTTTTTCTCGCCATTCTTTCGCCATCGGCAGGAGAGTTTCCGGAACCGCCTGTTCAGAGTGACTCATACCCTGGGTCTCATCATCCCATGAGATGGCTTTCATTTTTATAAGGTCAACTACGCCAGAAAAGTGCTCTTCAGCACCAATTGGAATCTGTAGCGGTATGGGATTACCCTTAAGACGATCGTCAATTTGACTAACAACGCGGAAAAAATCAGCGCCCGCTCTGTCCATTTTATTGATAAACGCCAACCTCGGAACACCATACTTGTTAGCCTGACGCCAAACAGTCTCTGATTGCGGCTCG
>DBZY01000058.1:0-2090 GCA_002311835.1 Proteobacteria bacterium UBA1148
CATAGGTATCAGCAATCTCAGGCGGTATCTCTGATAAGAAATGGTTTGTATGCGCCAACCAGCCACCCTCCGGATGAAGCCAGCGAGCCGTGTGGGGCCGAGTTTCCAAATCGACAGCAAATCCATCTCGGTGACTGATCACAAGATTGGTTGACCCAACTCGAGGTGTTTTGGTAGCAGCTGCAAGTGCGTCGGTGACATTAGGCTCACGCAAAATTTGTCGACGCCAAAAGGTAGATGGCAGACCGTTATAGTCGCGCAGCTTTGACGTCAACCCATTGGCATGGAGTGCTACACCGTTCTCGTTGGCTCCATGGCGGCCCAGCTGTCCTGCCTCAACCATCGTCAACATCCGCGGCCCAACTTCGGGGGTGATATGGACAAGCACGATAGACTCCCTGATTCCCTTTAGGTAGTCCCAGTTCTGTCCCGTCCGCATATGCCCGTCCCGACTGGCTTCAGGCAAAACTGCAAAACTCGTACAACCTTCCTCCGGCTCGACCTCGTCCTGTTTACCGTCCGTCTGTACAAATGTACCGCGCGTATTAAGCGCAAGGACATCCGCGAATTCGAGTCCTGCGCCAGCAGCGATGCCCTCAGCCTCCTCTATCAAATCCGGCTCAGCCTCTCTCCATCGAGGAACTCGCTCCATCACGTCATCACAAAGTTTGCCCCATGAGAGCCCTGCCGCAGGAATTATCGACTCGGTATAAAAAGTAAGCGATCGGTGAATCTCCGTGCATGCGGCTTCTCCGTACATACGACCTCTCTGCTTTGGAGGACCATCTATATGGATAAGTGGAAACGGTGTCATTAAGACCTCCTATTTAGGATCTAATTTCCGTCGAAATTCTCGATTTACACTGCCTACCAACAACAACATCAGAAGGCCTGCAATGATCAGAGGAATACTCGGATGGTGAAGTTCCGTCGTAACAACCTCTCCATCAATAATCGCGGCAGTCTCCTGAAGCACCAACATTTCCGTTCCGATTAGGTATGCGAATGCGCCAAGAACTATTGCAACGCCTACCGCTATCTCCCAGCAATCACCAACGATGAAATCGTACCAAAATCGGAAAAATCCTTTAATTAAATTCATAAAATCGTCGATCTCCCAATCAAATTAAACCATTCGCACAATCAAGGTCGAGAAGAAAGGGTATTTGCCACGCTTTTTTTCTGAGCCATCGGTTTAAGAATCACGATTGTTGTAATAGAAACAACCAACCAGGCGACGAATATTAATGGCAATGCCCAAGTCCCGGTTGGCCAATTCAAACTTTGACTTTCGGGGTGAAAGAACCCCAATCCCTCTACACACCAATAAACACCAAAAGTGGAAAGAAGCAAACCTACCGCAAATTTCATTGTATTTTCTGGCACTCTTGATAATGGTTTATGGGCAACTACGCCGACGATGGCCACTAACACGGCCCCTATAAGAGCTGCCATGGCGGCCAGAAAAATTGCGTTCTCCATCGGGGCAACCCGGTCGGTCATAGCTGCTAAACCAAATGTTATTACAATGAACACCACTTCAACTCCTTCAAGAAACACCCCTTTAAAGGATACTACGAAAGCAAACCAATCAAGTCCCATCCGCTCTTCCCGGTTAGCACTCAATGCAGCTTGTCGCTCCCGCTCAAAGATCAATTCCTCATCATGAATCGCTTTGAGCCCGGCATAGCGAAGAATTGCTTTTCGGAGCCACTGCATTCCAAAAATTGTAAGCAACACTCCAATAATTAACTGTAACAACGACTCTACAGTTTGTATCTGGTCCATAAATTGATCCAGCATCAGCATGATTGCAGCAGTCACCAGTCCCAATGCGAACAATGCGGAGCCAGCGCCAACTAAAGCAGACTTCCAGCTGCGAGTAAGCCCCATCGCGAGCACGATAGTTAGCGCCTCAACTGTTTCAACAATTGATGCAACGAAGACAGCGACCATAAGGGTCATTGCAGGTGCGGAGATCATAAATTCGTGGCGCTTGTGGACCTTTCTTTTAATTGACGCCGATTTCCCAGCGGGACACACATGGGGGTGCCTGTTTCGGGATCGGGAAGGACTCGGCATGCAATCTC
>DBZY01000058.1:2121-7140 GCA_002311835.1 Proteobacteria bacterium UBA1148
ACGACATTATTTGCGTAGCGACAAGCCTGATTAATATCGTGCAACACAATTACAATCGTTCGGCCATTTTCATGGAGGTCAGCCAGTAAATCCATGAGATCAAATTGGTGCGCTATATCGAGGAACGTGGTTGGTTCATCCAGCAGTAAGATTCCCGTATCTTGCGCTAACGTCATTGCCACCCACGCCCTTTGCCGCTGACCGCCGGACAGCGCAGTTACTTGGCGATCTCGCATATCGTTGAGGCTTGTAATGGCAAGAGCCCGATCGGTGATTCTACGATCCTCGGCTGTTGTGCTGCCAAACCCGGACTTGTAGGGCGAACGACCATAGGACACCAATTGTTCAACGGTGATACCCTCGGGCACAACAGGACCTTGGGGCAAATAAGCTAATCTCTTGGCAACTTCTTTTGATGCTTGACGGTTGATGGACTCACCATCAATCAGAATAGCGCCGGTTTTGGGCTTTAGGATTCTGGCGAAGGCCTTTAATAAGGTTGATTTCCCACTACCATTCGGTCCAACCAGAGCAGTAAATCCTTGGTCAATGATTTCCAAAGAAAGTTTCTCAATCACTATTACATCGCCATAACCAACAGAGATTCCCTGGGCGACAAGTCGATTCTCACCAAACTTCGTTTGGGTCATTCCTATTCTCTTCCTTTCAACACATGTTGTCCTTCACCAACCTCGGTGACGATACAACAAGTAGATAAAATAAGGCCCTCCAACTATTGACGTAATCACTCCAGCTGGCACTTCCACGGGTGGAGATATGATCCGGCCAAGCGTATCGGCAATGAGAACCAATAATGTCCCTACTAGAGCTGCCGTGGGCAAAAGAATATGATGTTGACCGCCAACGAGACGCCTCGCCATATGCGGCGCCATCAGGCCGACAAAACCAATGGTTCCACAAACGGCTACGCTGGCGCCTGCCAAGGCAACAGCCATGGCCAGCGCCAATAAGCGTGTCGGCTCTACACGCACACCGAGGCCAATTGCCTGCTCATCACCTAACGCCAATACATCTAACTTATGCGCCATCATCAAGCAACCTACAAACATAATTAATATCCACGGCGCTATGGCAATGCACTGCTCCCAACTGCGAGCCCAGAGGCTGCCTGCTAACCAAATTAAAGCCAAATCCAGTTGCACAGGGAAAGAGGTCATCAGGTAGTCTATTCCTGACGTAAATACAGCACTTACCGCTATTCCAACCAGGGCTAAGCGAGCCGGTGATATACCACGTTTAAACGCTAAAACATAAACCAGAGCAGCGGCAATCAAACCTCCCAAGAAAGAGACGAATGGCAGAAACTGTACTGAAACTTCTGGCATACCCAAAAGTAATACAGCGGAAGCGAGCCCAGCTCCAGCCGTAATTCCGATGATTTCTGGCGAGGCCAGCGGATTGCGGATTACCCCTTGAATCATTGTTCCAGACACAGCAAGTCCTGTACCAACAATCCACGCCATTGCGATTCTTGGCATCCGGTATTGTTGGATAATGTAATCAAATTTTCCGCTCCCCACACCAAATACAGTTTGCACAGTCTCCCAGACTGGAACTCTAATGGCACCAACTCCAATGCTGTATAGGGTTAATCCGACAGCAATCGCTAGTAAAATATAAAGCTTGACCCAGGGATTCTGAGTCCGAGCGCCTGAATCGAAAGCCGTAGTTGTGGTTGCCGTCATCAGTCGATCCTAGTTCTCTGAGTCAAGTAGAGAAAATAGGGACCGCCAACAAGAGCAGTGACGATGCCCGCGGGTGATTCAAATGGGTAGGCGATGAATCGCGCCAGTATGTCTGAGTAGACCATCATGGTCGCCCCAAGAAGAGGCGCCAGTGCAAGCAGGACCCTATGATCCACACCAATCAGTCGGCGACAAATGTGCGGTACGATGAGACCTACAAAGGTGATTGGACCAGCCACTGCAACCGCCGAGCCAGCCACACAGATAATACCCAAACCACCGATCGCACGAATCACGTGAATATTACGCCCCAATCCAACAGCGACATCCTCCCCTAACGCCAAGAGATTGAGGGAAACAGCCAGATAAACGGTAGTCCCGAGTCCAACTATTGTCCATGGCAAAATTGTTCGCACATCATTCCAATCACTTCCATCAACTGCGCCCGCCAGCCAAAAAACTATAGAGTCGGTTTGGTCATCCCGCAAAATGATCGCTCCTTTCATTAGTGATGCCAAAAGAGTACTAACTGCTACGCCTGCCAGCACCAATCGCACCGGATTCACTCGGCCCGACGCCACACCGCCCAAAAAGTAAACAAGAACACCCCCAAATGCAGCGCCTAGAAACGCTACTGGGACAATACCCAACGGTCCAACAAACGGGAGCGTAATTGAAGATGCATCTGTAGCCGCTGCTCCGTAAACGCCAGTAAAAGTCAGAGCTACAAATAACGAAGCGCCAGCGTTGACGCCAAATATGCCAGGAGACGCCAATGGGTTGCGGCTAATTCCCTGCATAAGCAGTCCAGCGATGGCCAAGTTTGCGCCAACCAATGCGCCCAGTGCCGCACGCGGCATACGCAAAGTGCGCATAATGAGATGCTCGATCGAACCATCATATTGTACGAGAGAAAGAAAAAAGACCTTGGCATTGATGCCTTCAACAGCGCCAATCGTTGTACTTAACAAAAGACCAATGATCAGTAATAAAAAACTGATCACGAAGGCTTTCAAGTAGGGTAAGCGTCGACTGACTCGTCGTGTGCTCACAGAGTTCGTGGTGTTGGCCATTACCCGTTACTCCACTGCACCATAATCCGACTATTCCTCTTTTATCCGTGCGTTAAGCAAAAAAAATGAAGCAGCGTGACGGACTCAAAGCCCGCACGCCACTCCTTTTGAAACTCAAATTCAGGCTGAGAAACTTTTTAACTTTTTCAGCTTTTTTAATAAAGCAGTTTGATCGCGTCCGCAGCAATAATCTCAGCTGCTATCATTCCCCGAAACTTTGCCCAGAGCGTTGTCCGAACGACGTGAATCTGGTTATTTTTGACCGCTTTAAGAACGTTCCACAAAGGATTGCTCTTCCAACCGTCGACTATGGTTACGTCCGAATATTTCATTAAGAAAATGACATCCGGGTCGATCGCAATTAGGTTCTCGAGAGTCATTGTGGCATACGGCTTGCCAGGAGCTGATTGAATTGCATTCTTAAACCCAATTTTCTCTAACAGCTCACCGGTATATGACGAGGAAGCATGGGCGTTAAAACCATCCGCCCAGACTACTGCTGGCAATACTGTTCGACTTTCAGATGCTGGAACCTTTGCGGCGAGCGCTTCAATTGTGCTGCGGTGCTCGGCGATCCGCTTCTCCATCTGATCACTTAGGCCTAACGCTTCGCCAATCACTGACATTGATGCTACGTTGTCCTCGTAGGTGCCCTGCAGACCTCTTAGAACAATGGTCGGAGCAATACCATTCAGCTCGCCAACAATGGCTTCGTGGCGCTTTAAGTCAGCAATGATTAGATCTGGATTGAGAGAACTCACAACTTCGAGACTCGGCTGCTTGCGTGCACCTACGGGCGTCCATTCTCCGAGCTTACTGGCGATTTCGGGGATGAGTGCCCCTTCCCCTTTGTTATCATCCGCCACCCCGACAGGAGTAATACCAACAGCAGCTAGGGCGTCCACAAACGAAAATTCTAAAACAACGATTCGTTGTGGATTGTCGGGAACAGTAGTCTCTCCCATCTCGTGCTTAATCACTTTCCCCGCCTGAACAGAAGTCAACGGAATTGCAACAAGAAAACTGATCAACCCCAAAATTGACAATCTCTTAAAAAAATACTTTTTACGGCTCATCTCATTCTCCTCCTCTATGTTACTTCTTGACCAACATTTTAATACAACTTTGCGACAACTCCTATATTGGGCGCGTTGAATAACGGGTGTCAAGAATGAGAATAGAACTTATTCGTATATATAAGCTCCACTAACTCCAGCAAGCTGGCTGTGGCATACTTTTTGAGCCCTCAGAGAATCCAGGTGTGCACACTATCGATACCGAAACGAGTAAAGACCCGCGCGCAGAATACCCAGAGATCTTCCGGGTCACTGTGCTCGGGAGTATCGTTGACCTGCTACTCGGTATTTCAAAAATCGGCGTTGGCTTTGTAAGCCACTCCCAAGCTCTGATAGCCGATGGCGTACACTCCTTTTCCGATCTGGCAACCGATGCCCTGGTAATCGTTGCCGCCCGCCAGGCAAGCGAAGGGCCGGACGACGAACACCCCTACGGACACGGCCGAATACAGACCGCAGCAACGGTTCTTTTGGCTGTGTCCCTGGCGCTGGTGGCGATCGGCATCGCCTGGAATTCCATCAGTCATCTCTGGAATACCGAGACGCTACCACAGGCCGGTTACCCGGCTTTGCTCGTCGCAGCTGGATCGGCGGTGATTAAAGAGGGTATGTACCACTACACCGTTCGCTCCGCCCGGCGACTGCAGTCGAACCTTCTTAAAGCCAACGCCTGGCACCACCGCTCGGACGCCTTCTCGTCGTTGGTTGTAATTGCTGGTGTTGGTGGCGCCATTGCCGGCTTTCCCTGGGCTGACCCACTGGCGGCAGTCATAGTAGCTGCAATGATCATTCAGGTTGCCTGGAAGATCGGCCGAGAAGGCTACGATGAACTGATTGACACGGGAGTCTCTTCCAACATCGCCAAACGTATCAGCGAGGAAATCCGGCGGGTCGACGGCGTCGCCGAAATGCACCAGTTACGGACCCGTAAGATGGGCTCCAAAATCTTTGCCGACGTACATATCCGGGTGAGTCCCAGAATCAGCGTATCGGAAGGCCATCGAATCGGCGATGCCGTCGAGGCACATCTGGAAAAACGGTTTTCCAGCCTGCACGATGTGGTCGTGCATGTTGACCCCGAGGATGACGATGAGGGACAGCCATCCATCGGCCTGCCGCTTCGACCCGCAATCGAGCGGTCCATCTCGGCTGCCCTTGATAACC
>DBZY01000071.1:0-602 GCA_002311835.1 Proteobacteria bacterium UBA1148
CCACATTGATAGCGCAGTTTTCATCAGATTAGCTATCCATGGCTATGCGCGGCTGTGCAGTAAGAACGTAAGCTGCGGTGCTTAATAGCATTCGGCAAAACCTGTACTTTAGAGCTACCAAACATGTGGGTATTCTAAGCGCGATCAAGTGATTAAGAGATTAAAGAAAATTCAGTATTTTTAATCTGTTAACATCATTGATCTCTGTTGATAATAAAATAAAGTGTGATGAGGTGCGGTGCACCGCAAAAAACGGAAAATCCCTTGGGGTTATCTGTTGGATAGTGATGATTCAAATTTTTGGTTTTGGCCAGAAAATTGATCAAAGATCTTCGCCAGATTAATCTTTTTCCCAAACCACAGGTCTCAATCCTGTGGATTCAATAATGGCGCCCACGGCATCCGAGGACAGAAATTCAATCAATCTCTGTGCAATTTGCGAGTTTTCTGATTTTTCCATGATTCCTGCAGAGAATGTTGACGGTTGCTGAAATTCGCCAGGTATTGTGCCGGCAAAATCTGCGCCTTCAATTGGTAGGATCGCGCTAATTTGCTGAAACCCGATCTCGACTTCACCGCGAGCTACGACGCTTGCGACCCGC
>DBZY01000071.1:629-1365 GCA_002311835.1 Proteobacteria bacterium UBA1148
ACGGCCATGCCGATCACGGACCGTACAAGGTCAACCCGGCTGTTTGACAAAATATGACCCGCATTAGCCAGTTCATCTAGTGGTGGTTTGTTGAGGATTAGAATGTCTGCGGTTTCTCCGCGGGCTAAACGAACGGGAATAGATTCCGGCCCATCGCCCATTGAAGATCCGTATTCAGTTATCACTTCAATGCCAGTGGCTTGCTCGAAGATTGGGCCGAGGATGTTAAAAGCTGCCGTAAAGCCACCTGATGTAATTACCTTGATTCGTTGGGACTCCACGGACGTCAGGGTACTGGCGGGGGAGGCTGTAATTGGCATCAGTCCTGTGGATTGGATTACAGTGGCGGTAGCTTCCGAAGACAGAAACTCAACAAGTCTTTGTGCAGCTTCCGGATTTTCTGCACGCTCCGTCATGACTGCAAGTACCGTTGATACCTGTTGTAATTCGTCAGGTATCGTGCCGGCAAAATCTGCGCCCTCAATTGGTAGGATTTCGCTCATTGCCTGAAACCCGATCTCGACTTCACCACGAGCTACGACGCTTGCGACCCGCTCGGTAACGATGCGTTTTGTTTTTGGCTCAATCTCATCCCATATTTCGAGCGCAGGAAAAACTACATTTGACAAGTAGGTGCCGCTGACACTGGCTGAGTAACCGATAGAATCCGCGGTCAATAAGGTTTCAATGAAAGCTTCTCTGGAACTGATATCTGGTTTTGGTGCTCCGCTGCGTA
>DBZY01000071.1:1417-3839 GCA_002311835.1 Proteobacteria bacterium UBA1148
CGGTTTCTCCGCGGGCTAAACGAACGGGAATAGATTCCGGCCCACCGCCCATTGAAGATCCATATTCAGTTATCACCTCAATGCCAGTGGCTTGCTCGAAGATTGGGCCGAGGATGTTAAAAGCTGCCGTAAAGCCACCTGATGTAATTACCTTGATTCGTTGGGACTCCACGGACGTCAGGGTACTGGCGGGTGAGCTAACCGAGGGTCCCTGGCAGGCAACAGCCAGCAACGCTATCAAGGGAAATAAAGCAGAGATAGGCGAGTTTTTCATTGATGTTTTTTACACCGGACTTTTTCTGGAGAATCCTGATGATAAAGATTATATTGGATTAACAGACAGTCAACGATAGCGTAGGCTAACCCGGCTTTCCAAGAAGGTCATTACAGGGGAGACTGATGAAAACCATAATAAAAAACACTGCACCATTGGTGTACGTTGGTTTGGCTATGCTTTTACAAGCGTGCTCTCAGCAAGAGGTGCCCGGAACACCGTCCCGGGGGATAGTACAGATTGCCGAGGATCTCTATCGGGTACAGGATGATTTTCATTTCACGGTGTTTCTGGTTACGCCTGAGGGAATTATCCTAGGGGATCCGATCAACGCCGATGCAGCAATGTGGTTGAAAGGGGAGTTGGCAGAGCGGTTTGATGTGCCCGTGCGATATGTGCTCTACAGCCACTACCACTGGGATCATGCCTCTGGGGCGCAGGTTTTTGACGACACTGCAACAATCATTGGACATGCAAACATGCCTATTGCGCTGGCAGATGCGATCGCGACCTTCCCTGTTCAAGTTACTCTTGTTGATGCCAACGGTGATCAGAAATTCGATCGAGAGGAAGTTAGTGGGGAGTTAGCTCAGGATTTCGATGAGATTGATACCAATGGCGACGGCTTCCTTGACGGTGGAGAAATTCTGGTTGATGTAATGTTGCCCGAAGTACTTTATACCGAACGTATGACAATCACTTTGGGCGGTAAAACCGTGGAGCTTATTCATCCGGGTCCAAGCCACTCAACCGATACAACGGTGCTTCTTTTTCCTGAGCAACGGACTATCTACGGTGTGGATTTTCTAAACGTACAGCGGCTTGCTTTTGGTTTTCCAGGGGACGGTACACTGCAGCAGTGGATCGATTCCCTAAGAGCGGTCGAAGCATTAGATTTCGACATTGTGTCACCGGGTCACAGCTCCGTGGGCACTAAAGAAGATCTTGCGGCGTACCGAGAATATTTTGAAGATCTCCAGGCCGTTGTTACTGATGCAGTAGACTCTGGAACTACGCTCGCGGATTTACTTTCAAGTGATGTTCTTACCGACTACAGCGATCTTCCTAACTATGATCCTCAACGTGATCGCAATATAGAGGAAGCCTATAATCTGCTAACTCAGTAAATTGCGTTAATGTTTATGCTTGGTGTTTTAGTTTGGTCGGGTTTTCAACACAGGGTTACTCAAGAGTAAAGCGTTTAGCGTTTTCTGGATCACAGTCGAATCCCAGCATTTGGAAATGTGGTGCATAGTGCCACGCAACAGTACCAGTGAACGGTTCTACAAGGTACTCAGGATCCTTCAGTATGAAATCGATTGCGATATTCGTGCCATCGTCACTTAGCGTGTAACGCTCAACGACATGCTTGTGGGGGCCCGAACTAACCCCACTACCGATTATCGGTGATCGATGGATCTCAAAAAGCGTGGTATCCACAACTAGTGTACCCCCTTCCCACCATCCGATAGAGTGCCCTTGATTAGTAAGCTCACCATTTTCAGGATGGCCTCGCCCGTCCGTATAGATGGTACGTTCTACATTGAAGCGTTCATTTCTAATAACGATCGAATTCTCGTGGAGCGTGATCTCATTCAAATTAGGAGCAATAAGACTTGCCGGAGGAGGAATAGCAATGCATTGTGCCTGCGGGCTGTCTGATAGAATTTCGTATTCGGCCTGTGACAAGATTCCCTTCTCGGTAAATACTACGTTAGCCCAGGCTGCGTAGAAGCCACGGAAAGCTGAAAGCCCCAGTTCCCACACCCCTGACATATCGGAAGCGCCGCTCAGCAACTCTGTGTTTTCCTCTCGCAGGAAATATGAACGTCCCGCCAGAGTTTCACCAGTACTCTTTGCTATCGAAACCAAAAGTGCATGATTTGCTTCGGTGCGTTTGTCCGGATGCGCCCTAACCGTGATCAGATCCCCAGGCTGTAGTGAGTCTGATGTCCATCCACTACGCGTTAGTATGGGCGTTGCATCGGTTTCAATCTCCCATTCTACTAATTCACCAGTGTTATCTTGTGTTTCTACGTAGATGTATACGTGAGGATTTGTCCAACTGAAGCGAGTTACTGTACCTTGTAAAGCAACTACCGATGTAGTATCGAAAATTGACGCGCTGTGATGTCCTGAAGCTGGTGA
>DBZY01000071.1:3929-37298 GCA_002311835.1 Proteobacteria bacterium UBA1148
CCTCCCTATCTGGCTCAGATCAATCCTAACAGGATTTGTGTAGGTAATTCGATACTCAGCAGAAGGGAGGGAGCTATCTAAGATAGTTATGGGAAACCGATCAGCCGTCCTCCCAACGCGACGATAATCCACAGCAATATTGAAGTGAATGCTACTGACTTACTTGACAACCTCGTCCGCTCGTTATCCATAACCACACGACGGTGAATCGTAAAGGTGAAAATAATTACAGCTACCAGAGCTGTCAGTTTTATCCAGAAAGGGGCAAGGTAGTAATATTTTGTTGCGAAGCAGAGGAACAGTAGTAGCCCAGTTGCGAGCATGATTAGGATACCAACAAGTAGTAACCGTTCGGCGTTGCGTGCTAGTTGTACAGTAGGTTGATGTGACAGACCAAATCCCAGGAGATGTAGATCAACAATCAGCACGGAGCCGCCAATTGTCACCAACCCAAAAAGATGTATGGTTGCTATGACTGGGAAAAGCCAAGGTGAACTGCGCATCTCAACCAGTAAGGGTGAGTACTCAAGCCAGTAGAAGAATTCTAGTAACGACATTAGTCGAACCAGTACTGTTGATACGGGATCATTCGCCCGGCGGTGATGATAGCAGCCCAAAGAACAATTCCTGCTCCACCCGCGAGCCTAATTTTTATAGGAGGCGCAGGGTCAAGATCCCACTCGGAGATACTGCGAGACAGTATTTTAAAGAAAATCCAAATATTGACACCTGCCAAGACAAGCATTCCCATTTTGGCGCGAAAGAATAAATTCTCGTACTTATCTACGGGCGACGCATAGAACATGAGTGAGCCAGAACCGACCATTACTATAAACCCTGTAATAATCCAGGGAGCAAGTCTCGTGATCATTTCGGATACGGACACATTCCGCATCGTTGCGCCCAGAAGACGGAGATCTACGATCAAGGACATCCCGACAAACACGCACAACGTTAGGACATGAACTGTCAAGACGATGAGATACATGTAGCGCGATTCGTGGAGCGCGATGCTCCCCGACGTTTCCGCCAGCCACTCTAGAAAGCTAAGAAATGACATGGTTTCGACAATGCGAAATCATGTCGCTGATGAAACGCCTACTTGAGAAAAGATCTCAGAGCGGCTGTGACAATCAGCGATTATTTGGTCGTGGGTTACCGTCGGCGCCGGGTGCTGATCCACCCATAAATATCTTTCGTCCGTCAAGGTACTCAAAGAAAACGGCAACGCCTTTGCTCTCGCCACTCTTTGCTTGATAAGCAAAGACCTTTATCTCTGATCCCACGGGCAGAGTGTCTTTGCTGATGCCGTTCCGGAAGAGGTTGACGGGAGGGCCTCCCTCAAAGCCCCAGTTGGTGACTGTGCCATCTTCATTCGTCACATCCACCCAGAGCCACGAGTGGGGATTTGTCAATTCCACCTTGGTAACCACACCTTCCATATTAAGTGGGCTATTTTCATCATAGGCGGCTGCAAATGAATGATGCGCTAGCGATGGCAAAGACAGTAGCAGTGACATTCCGCCAATAACCTTTAGGACCAGTCCGATAATTGTCTTCATGGCCTTTCTCCCCCCTATCGTTACTCGGCTTGTTGAGCCGTTTGATATTCTGCTGCTCGGGCTCTCGCCCCTCTCAGCACGTTAATGATGCCATAGTTTTGCTCGTGGCACGCAAATTCGAACAATCCTGACGGGTCCATCATAGGCCATGGCACTTCTATGCTCCATGGAGCCTCCCAAGTGGTGGGATCCAACATTGTGGCTTCGTAGAGGAGTGTGTCGTCAGTAGCCCGAGTGAAACGCTCCGTCAGGTGTAGATTACTGCTAGTACCGTTCCACTTGCGCCTATCATGGAAACCCGTGGTTTCTACTACCAAAGTGTCGTTTTCCCAGTGAGCGCGAGAGTCTCCTAGGTAACTGCGAACAGCTTTAGGCGCGTGCGGGGATCCGTCTAAGTGAAAGATTCGCACATCGCTGTTGGCTTGGGTGATGAGAATGACGTAATCCGGAGTTTGTATGATCTGAGATTCCCCAGTGTTTTGTAGAAAGGGCACGCGTGGCGGCCCTTGGTTCCCCTGGATACAACGCTCGTACAAGCCTCTGGACTCCAGCGTGTAACGCCGAGCTTGTTCTTGGCGTCTTACTTCCCCCTCAGGCGTTAGAGCAGGGACCTTTCCGTCCGGAGGAGCAACGATGAGTGACGTCCGTCGGTTCGGTCGGATTGGACTTTGCCAGTTATCCATCCCAAACTCAGTCCAGTCGTAGTGCACGGTGGCCGGATCTACGGAAGCATCTCGGGTTGCCCATTGAATGAATGCTCCTACAGCCTCCTCTGGTGAGTACAATGGTTTTCCTGCGTACTCATCGGGGCGTTCTAATGGAACGTAGGCCACATTCAGCCAGTAGCCTGTTAGATCCGGATCACCCCAGGGGGTCCGGGGTGATTTCTGTAGGGGGACGGTCGGATCCCACATGCGCTGAGTAGCTTCCGCAACGAATCCTTCAGCCTCATCCTGGAAGTAGGCATAGGTTGATTCAGAGGTATGTGGTGATGCGGCCCGCGCCGCCTCCACGGTTTTTTCTGATCCCTGGTTAATTAATGCGGATGGCGGTGGAGATTGCCCTACTGCAGTATTGAGGTAACCGTGGCGTTCGTCATACTCGATCTGTGCCTGTCGTTGTGCTGCGGTTGTAGGCTCCTCAGTTCTCTTTGATTCTTGGTTAATTAGCGTGGACGTTGATGGAGATTGACCTACCGCAGGCGCTAACATCAGCAATGCCAATGTCATCGGCAGGATCGCAGAATTTGCCCTAACTTTGGATCTACTAGATACCTTGCCCCCCATCTAACACTCCTATGGGTCGTTACCCACTTCTTCCTCATAAAATCCAAGTGGCCCGTACATCATAAGTTCTACTATAGGTACGCAGTTAAACTCTTTCAGCTCAGCGTTTTCTTCTACGTGTCGATAAAGCGTGAAACTCATATCCCAGGGGCGCGTGAACACATTCGAGTCTTCAATCGTTGCTTCATACCTCATATGGTAAGGACTGAGAGGAGTCCATCGTTCAACAACGTGTAGGGAATCGCTAGCGAAATTACCTTCACGATCAAACCAGGTGTGTTCATTGAAGCCTTGAATATCCACAACTAAGGTATTGTCTTCCCAGCGCCCATTTGACGTTCCCATCCAGGATGCATCTAGTGCTGGTCGTTCTGAGTCCATGTAGACACTCCGGTAGGCGCCTTTGTACTCGTACACAATGATGATTTGCTCAGGAGTTTGGAATATCTGGAACGGGTAAGGCATATAGTTTGCGCGCGGCACTCCGGCGCGGAAACATTGCAGCTCGGGATCGCCAGTGTCAAAACGGCTGGGGTCATTGGTGACATTTACAGTTGCCCGCCCCGCATAGTTTTCTTGCTGCTCGATTGCAGCCCACTCCTGGTAAGGTAATTCATTCCCTTCCACGATACCGAATCCTGCTCGTCCGGCACCCCATGCGCCTAAGATTTCCGCATAGGGCCCAGATTGCACCGGATGAGAAAGGATGTTCCAGTTCGCTGTAGTAAAGGATTGCCATATCCCAGATAAATCTGGTGTGCCATGTTCCGTACGAGGCGGTGTATAAGGCGGAAATAATTCATCTGCCTCTTGGGCGACCACAGAGCTGGTGAAAAAAGTAACTATCGCCGCAGCAATTGCTTTCGTTATTCGTAGGTTTTTCAAGATATTCACTCCCCAGCTAATTTTCTCTATTTTTGAGTGTATCGATAAAATTCATGGGTGCACACATTAGATCCGTGACTCCTGAGAATAATCCGTGCCATCCAAAGTAGGTAATCCTCTCCGGAGGCTCACGTTTAAAGATTCTTGTTTCTGCAACCCAGGGTTCCGTGTAGTACGCGGTGTCGTATAGCGTCATATCGTGTTGGATCGTATCGGCCTCGACTCTCTTGTAGCGCTCTTCTACGCGGGCGCCGGGACTTTTAACGTGGCCTGTCATGTCAAGCCACGCCCGCTCGTCCAGACCTACTGTGGTAACAATCAATTCGTCACCTTGCCACCGGGCAACCGAATGCCCATACCAAGAAGGGCCAATATTATCGAGATCTTCGCCCGCGGGCAGCGCTCGACCGTCCATCCACATTTCACGCAGTGTCCGGTCCCGCTGTAGGAGCTGTAATATCCTGCCCTCAAGATAGATGATCTCAAACAATCGGACATTTGTATCGTACAGAGTACGAGGAAAGCCTCTTGGATTACAGGTAAAGGTTGGGTCATTCGAAAGCGCTGGATCGGACGCCGCTTTCACCCTGGGATCATCGCTTTCGGTGGGGATATTCTGCAGGTAAAGGGCTAAGCCCTCTGGTGTCATGGGCGGCATGTTGGGTCCAAACGGAACTTCGCCTCCGCCCCCGCCAACACCCCCCCAAATACCGGACAGATCGCGAGGATCAAATGCCATGTTTTGACCAACGGCGGCCGATGAGAGTGCATACAAAAGAGTGAGAGTTGTCCATGCGATGAGGCAGTATTTATATTTCATAACGTTACCCGAATCAGTCCACTGTGGCACCGCGGACAAAGACCTCGCTGCTATCGGCAAGAATGAATTTTTCACAGAGTCCGGAAGCATCACCCGAAGTGCTTGGATTCACAACCGCTGTTACCTCTTGCCCAGGCTGTAGCGTATTACGGTGATAACCCATTCGAGCCAGAGTGTGTACATTGCTATGTTCGATGATCCAGGTCACTACTTTTCTATCCTCTCCAATAACATCAACAAGAATAGCGATATGGGGATTGCGCCAAAACACTTCCTTGACAGTACCCTCAAGTTTAATTGGGGAGTCCATATCATAACGATCGCCTCTGCCGTGATGGGCAGGAAGCCTTTCGCTGAGGAAAAGAGCAGTGAGCAAAGCGATTAGTACGAATAATGGTCTCATTCCTCCCTCATTTTATAGTTCTGTAGAGATTTGACTGAGAGGTGTACGCACCTTATTAAAGCATATTTCGATTCAATAGACAGGTGCCCACGGTAGTCTCCTTAAGGCTCTTTGGTAAGAGTATGTAGGAGTTTTATCGTTTTCTTTTTGTAATAGGAGACAGGTGTGCTAAAGGAATTTTAAATCTTACTGTTGAACACTAATAATTCTGATTTACTCACTGAATTGGACTGCTACATTTTCCATGGCATCCACAACCTGGTCGTAAATCGATGACATCAAGGTCTCTTCATCTTGCGATAGGTCCGAATCGTCAATGACTTGCGCTAGACAGGTGAGATATTCATTTGCAGCTGCCATATAAGAGCGGATTTCCACTTGTTCCGCACCCATTTCATTCATTGTTGCTACCTGGCCATCAGGGATAGCTAGAATTTCCGGAGGAACACAGTGTTCAGCGATCTGCGCAACGCCGGGCATTATGGCCTGGTTTTATTGGGCTTCTTCGGGAGCTAATGTTAGATAAGTTTCCAGGGCATCCGCATAACCTAGATGAGTGTCTTCTGCGGTGCGCAAGTACTCTTCCAGAGATGCCAGTGCGGCAACTTCATTATCAATTGCTATGGCTGCTTGGGACTCCACGATAAGCAGGGATGGATCCATTGGTAAACAGGCGCTTCTGTATTGGTTTATCCATCTGAATGCTGCTGCCTGGTCATTAGTAGTCAGCGCGTTATTGATCTGCGTTCTGATTAGTTCATTACGTTCTGTGTAGAGGGCATCGCTGAACTGTTCTTCATTCAGGCGGGTAACCGAGCTAATAGATATAAGTGGATCGGGGACGTCCGAGGAAAACTCGCCATTAGCACCAGTCGGGAGTTCAGCGATTTCATCAATGAGGTATAGACCTTCGATTACCTTCCCAAAAACTGTGTAACCGGGTGTTCGGCGGGTGGCGTCAAGCCTGTAATTGTCCACAAGGTTTACGAAAAACTGGGAAGACGCGGAGTCTGGATCACTGGTTCTGGCTGCCGCTATGGTACCCCTATCATTTCTGCGACCATTTCTGGATTCATTGGGCACGGTTCCGACAGGTTGTTTCTTTTTCAACTCACGGTTAAAGCCACCACCCTGTACAACAAACCCCTTAATTGCACGATGAAATACTGTACCTCCATAGAAACCTCGATCAGTATAATTTAGGAAATTTTCTACATGTTGAGGGGCATCTTCATCGAAGAGTTCTATAACAACGCGACCGACATCCGTGCACATCACAATGTTGGTTGCATTTACAGATGAAGCCCAACTCAGTGCGGTGAGTAAAACAAAGAATCTAACCTCTCGCAGCATACTGTGATCTACCAACTAGTTGTGTAAGGGCAGGTGTTATATAGGGCTTGCCTAGTAAAACTGTCAACTATGGGTCAACGGGGCTACTCATCGCCACTCTTTCTCGTTCCTCGATAATTGTGCGCATCTCTCTTTGGCGTTCTCGGCTAATGGGGTAGCGCCACATTAGACCGATTACGATTAAGTAAGCAATCATTGGCAAGGTAACTATCAGGTAGCGCAGACGCTGGAGAGCAGTGTTGGTGTTATCCGGACCCAGTTCTGGAATAAATTCAAATATTCCAAGGACAGACATCACGAGGAAAACTCCAATACCCGAGGCAAGTTTGCTTGAAGCCTGAAGCAGTGAATAGTAAAGCCCCATTCTCTCTGAGCCACTTTGAATATGATCGTGGTCACATACATCGGCCATCATCGCTCTAGGCAAAAATTCATTTGCTGACGAATTGAGTCCTACTAACAAGAACGCAACTATAGTTAAGATTACGGCATTTGATGGCAGAGCCAGGAGTAATAATGAAGTCATGGCTCCTGTGGCTACAGATATTTGCATGCAGCTGTGTTTAGTCCAGCGTTCAGAAAGCCTAATCCATACCGGCAGACCTATGAGGCCGCCAACTAAAAGAAAAACGAGGATGAAGCCAGTGTTATTTTGAAGGTTAAGCGTAAAAGCCACAAAGAAAAAGAAAAGAGCTTGAACAAAATAGGTTGAGAATGAAATCATAAAATTCGCTAGTAGTAGGCGCAATAAAGGCATGTTAGTGAAAACTAAACTAGCGCCTTTTTTGAAGCTTAAGTAAGGCCGATTTGGCGTCGCTCTTTCTGGCACGCTAAACAAGCAGAGAATGACCGTTATAGGTAACGCAATGATCATAAACCAGCCAATAGCTGAAGCTGTTTGTTCAAGAGTGGGAGTGGTTATCCATTGCATAATAGCCCAACCTCCCCCGATCAGAATTCCACCCACCATAGTCATTGCTTGGAGTAGGCCAGCGATTCGCGATCGGCGATCGTAGTCACGAGACAATTCCAATGCCCATGACGTGTGACTGATAGTCCAGGCACTCCACCCCACATACAGAGTGGCGAGCCAGACAAACAAGTACAGACCTCCAGCATTTTCAGGTGGGTTATAAACCATAAAAATAGCCAGCATGAGAATTGGTACCGATAGCGCAAGCCAAGGTCTCCGGCGACCCCAGCGAGTCCTGTAGCTATCCATAAAGAGACCCCATAGAGGGGCGGCAGTTATGTCGACGAGTTTAGCAGCAAAAAAAATCGCACCAATGGCAGCTCCTAATCCTAAATGTTCTGCATAAAGCGGTGGCAAAATCACAAATACGGCTGTCACAAGCATGTTCAAGCCTAAGGAGGGCAGGGAAAATCCCATCATCCGTAAATTAGTGGCACGTATTTCGCTCATGACTAGATCATAGAGAGTGTTTGCTAAGAAGCAAAATTTATTAAAAAAGGTTATGAACCATTTGATATGATTCTGAACCACTAATTTAGCAGAGAAGATTCATAATGCCAGTCCTCTTTAATTGCGACACCATCGATCCGATCTCAGTAGGGGAGGGTGTAAAAAAACAAGCCTTAATTACTCCTGAACGCGTCAAAAATGATTGCATCTTGCTTGATCGGTGGGTTCTTGATGCAGCAGCCACTATGAAAATTGATGTTTTGGAGACCGATTTAGCTTGGTTTCAGTTGCTTGATGGCTCGGCTGTGCTTGATGGAACGGTCGGAGTACATGATCTAACGGTATCCAATGTTGTGTTCCTTCCTCCGAGTTTTAAGGGCAGCCTTTCTACTGCTAAAGGCGCTACAGTTCTTTATGGAGGTGTGCCTAATGCAGATCGATTTGATGAGAATTTTGGGGACTCTTTAGCGTTCCGCTGCGTCAACTGGCGAGCAGAACCCGCCCTTTCGTCTGTGCATGATGCAAGAACCCGAATCTACCTTGTAACTCCAACACTTTTTGGAACTAAGGCTGTGAAGGGCGAGATGATTATTTATCCACCCGGGACGACGGCGGCACTTCACCATCATGAAGGTGCCGAGCATTTTCAGTACATAATTAGTGGAAGTGGGACAGCGATACTTGGAGATGAGACATGCCCTATTCGGGCGGGTGATACGCTCTATAACTATGAGTATGAAAAGCACAATTTCATCAGTGATGAAAAAGAAGATTTAGTTTTCGTTGAGTACTTTGTGCCAGCAGAGTGCAGCACCATATGGGTAGATCCAGATGTCACTTGTTCTTGGTCGCCTACTGGTAAGAACATAGACGGTGGTGAGCCATCCCGCTACATTGAGGCTCATAGTTCAGCAGAGACGGTAAATCCAGAGGGCGTTTGAAGGGTTCAGCTAGTGTCTAGGGCTTTAACCAAGGCATCGTGAAAGCGCGGCCGAAGAGAGGACAGTTTTGGGTTCTCTCTGGTGGGATGAATGCGATTAGTCAGTAGTATCGCGAAAAAGTTTCTACTTGGGTCGATCCAAAGCGATGTTCCTGTAAATCCAGTGTGTCCGTAAGACACTGGTGAAAATAGACCACCGCTGGAGCCTCCCGCTGCAGGGGTGTCCCACCCCAGAGCCCGACTGCTTCCGGCGACTAAATTTGCCCGTTGCGTGAAGAGTTGTACGGTCTCGGGTGTGACTAAGCGGTGGTTATTTAATACACCTTCATTCAGGAACATTCTTGCAATCGGAGCGATAGCTCGTGCCGTTGAAAAGAGGCCTGCATGTGGAGCAATACCGCCCAGCCCATAAGCATTCTCGTCATGCACAACACCCCGTAACATAGAGCCACGCCATTTATCTTTCTCGGTGGGAGCAATGCGTGAAAGTAAGCGTTCCGGCGGGTTGTACCAAATTTCTTCCATGCCTAGAGGCGTAAAAATCTCGTTGGTAGCGAGCAGATCCAAAGTTGATTGTGTCAACCGTTCTAGAACTTCTCCTAACAATAGGAATCCTAGATCGGAGTAAATAGATTTTGAACGAGGTAAGTAGTCTAGTGGCAGCTCGCAAATTTTATCTATGTAGCCGCGTTTTGATTCAATCTGTGATCGACCACCAAACGATTTGTACAAATCAGTCCACCACAGTAGGCCACCACAGTGAGCTAGAAGATCTGCAATAACAACATTATCTTTACCATCACCGGAGAATTCTGGAATGTAGGTATTGACTGGTGCCTCAAGGTCGAGTTGTCCTTGCTCGTACAGAAGCATCGCCAATGGAGTTGTGACGATGGTTTTCGTCAGAGAGGCTAGATCATAGATTGTATCGGGTGTGACAGAAGAGGTCTCAGCGTCATAGTCGAGATGACCGAGAGCTTCTTCAGCAAGGACAGTCTCTCGGGTGCCAGTTAAATACACCGCACCTGGCATTGCATCGACCGCAATCGCTTTAGCTAGCAGTTGGTTTACAGTTTCATTTTTCATGGAATGCAAAATCACTAGTGAAAATGTAATAAGTGATACGTAGGGTTATATATCTCTTTAATTAGCATAGCCTTCTTTAGACTTCCGAGGATGTTAAATAGGCAGTCAACACCGCCGCAACTGAGCCAATAACACTGGCGTCTAAAATCGGGATAAGGTGCTTACAGCCTTAGGCTACAATACGAGCGTCGTCGCGGATAGCAGTAGTGCAAACTGAGAATTGTATGATAACTTCACTGACTTTGTTTTTGACGACGCTGACCGTGGCTCAGGGTCAGGCGTTACAAGTGGGCTATCCTAATGAACCCGGGCTTCAGTCGATCATGGTGGAGTTGTTCGAGCAACGCACGTCGTTCGTGCAGACGGATCAAGGGTGGATTGCAATTCTCGGCGTCGACGTAGATGTTCAAGCGGGGAGTTACACTGTAGATATTTCGTTTACCTATTCTGATGGTCGACAACAATCCAGAACCCAAACGATAGAGGTTCTCAGCAAAAACTTTCCGACTACTGAACTTACTGTTGCGCCTGGGTATGTACAGCTCAGTCCGGAAAACCAAGCACGCGCGATGGTGGAATCACAGGAAATTAATGCCGTTTATAATGAGCTAAATCCTGCTTCATATTGGGGTGAGTCTTTTCAGGTGCCTATCCCAGGTGCAATCGATGGGCAAAATTTTGGACACCGACGTATTTTCAATGGCGAACCTAGGGCTCCTCACTCTGGTGCCGATCTATCAGCCACAACAGGTACAGAGATACACGCTTCCAATGCGGGCAATATAGTTCTAGCGAAGGACTTCTTCTTCAATGGCAACGCAGTGTTTATTGATCACGGACTTGGCGTTTATACGATGTATCTGCATCTTTCGAAGATCCTCGTCCGTGTGGGGGATTTTGTTGAGCGTGGACAGATCATAGGACTTGTGGGGGAGACTGGGCGCGTGACAGGGCCTCATTTGCACTGGGGTGCGAGGATCCTTAATGCTCGCGTCGATCCTTTCTCGTTGCTACCTCCTGTTGGGGATAATGCAAAAAGCGATTAACAATCCATAGTTTAGGTGTATTTGGCGTTTAGGTGTCAGTCAGCGCGAATCATCTCGTAATCTTGAGAGAGCCATAAGCGCAGCCACAGTCCGAGACAATTCTGGCTTACGATCGATCTCGTATTGAATTAGGCGTTCGACCATGGGCTTGTCACCGTGGCAAGCGCAAACAAGGTCCTCCTCAACACCCACTCTCCAGCCGAGGCCCCTTGTTTCAAACTTTGTCCTTGTTCGCCACCATCGGAACAACATGATGAGTGAGATGATGGCAAGGGCAACAAAAAAAAATGGGATATCGGTCATTTAATCCTTTGTGAGGTTGTAGTTAGTGGGTCATCGCATAAATGATGTAGTTGATAGCGAAACGATAAGCCAGCGCGGTCATAGGGTTCGGATACCATGGGTCATCCGCATGTTCCCAGGCATCTCCCATGTCCATGTTGTAGTTGATGGCTACGAGTAGGCGCCTTTCATTATCATAAATTCCTCGCCAGTGTGGTGGTCCGCCTGGAAGTTGGGCTAGTATTTGTCCGCCAGGGCCGCGATAGAGGTGACGTGCCCCTGGGATTTGGGTATTTCGGTCAAGGTCATACAGCACGTGCAGTAACGGGTCATCGTCTGGGATTTCGATGATTGGATAACCGGGGAGCACGCGTTGAATCATCTCGGCAAAATTTGCCCATTCACGAGCGCCATGAAAGTCATCCACGACAAGAAAGCCCCCTCGCATCAGGTATTCTCTGAGACGATCCGTTTCTTCTATGGATAGTGTCCACCGGCCGACCTGCTGGGCAAACAACCAGGGATGGTCGAATATACGGTCGTCGACGGCGCGTATGTGAACGCTGTCATCAGCAACTTCGAGTCGGGTGAGGCGTCGCAACCCCTGGGATAAATGATCTTCAGCTTCTGGCCAATCGATTGCATACCACGGGCGCCACCCGCCTCGAGACGCTTGTGATCCACTAGGCATTAGTCTGGCCATGTGAAACTCTGCTTCTGGGTGTGTAATTTCCCAGCCCTGGCTAGTAGCAGCATCCGCAACAGTTAGAAGCACGCCAATAATAAATACCGCTCGGAAAAGTGGCGTAGGACATGGCAATACAGGGGAAGGCATGTGCCAAGTATAGGGAAACGGGTATCGTTCTCCAGTTTATGGAGTGTAGTTCACACAAGTAAATTTCATCTACGGACCGCTAGTTACTGCATGATTTAAAAAGGGATATTACTTATTCAGTATCTGAGAGGCTGGAATCATTGGATTAGCAGAGGCCAAAGGGGATTAGACGCTGTCCAGCTTCCTCAGGGACAAGTCAATTCCCAAACAGTCCTTCCAGTAATCTGTCCTGAATCAAGTCTCTCAATTCTCTCCGTACCAGTTCGCTTATATCCGGTTGAATTAGCGGTTCAGTGGCTGTACCGCTAACCTCCAGAGGAATCGAATCCCCAACCACCCTGTCCAGGGTTTCACATTGTGAGATAGAAATTCCATTGGTCATCTTCGCCTCAAGGCCATAGTTGATTTTTTGTGAGAAGAGATCCATTTGACCTTGGCCTGTGATTTCGAGAGAGGGTGTATCAATTACTAGACTGCTTGTTCTGGCAATACCATCGCTCAACCGGGTTGTGCCGCGTAGAAGATTGAACTTTGTGAACTGATCGTCAGTCGGTGCGGGCCGTGGGTATTGTTGCAGGCGGTTGTAAGTATCACATAACGTATGATCTAGATTGAATCCATGAATCGCGCCGTCGAGAAGTGAAAAATCGATCTGACCTTCCGCGACCGTTAATACATCGTTAAGGCTTTCGCCGGTCCCACTTACCTCAAGGTCAAAAGTTCCCGTGCCAGATAGTGTTGGTTGGTCCAAGAGACTTGTCATAAGAGGCTCCAGACTAATATCAACCCCGGAGCCATGTAATGAGAGCAGTGGTCTCCCAATACGTGCATCCAGTTCCAGCCCGCCCTCGAATTTGCCGCCGTAGAGTTGCCCAAAAGCTGAGTCGATTTTCCCGACATTATTCTCGATCGAGATATTTGTGGAAACATTTGAAAAATTTAGACTGGCTATTCTCAGATCGGCGACTGAAACTTGACCCTCTAGCGTAAAAGCGCGTAGCGCATCTATCGGTAACAGCAGATCATCATCGGTTGCTTCGCGGTCAGCAGGCGCTAGATAGCGATCGATATTTAACTGATCTATGGCAAGATCAAAGACATACTTTGGGTCATTGAAATTTTCTATCGCAAATTGCCCTGTTATGAATGTATCGTCGAGGCGCATTCGAATTTCCAAGAATTGTCCTCGATCCTCGTTTATATCTACGGTTGCGCTGATGGCCGCAGTCTCGAGAACCATGTCGTCCGATGTTACTGGTACGGGTTGGTCGAAACGGTTAAGCAGAGCTTTCGGTGAAAACCGTTGAACCTCAATATCACCCGTTAGATGCGACGAGCTAGATAATTCTTGTACCATTACACTGCCCATGGTTTGGAGGCCTAGTGCTCGGGCATTCAGGTTATCGAGTTGCAGTGAGTCATCAGTCGCGTCGTAGTCAAAGCTTGTGTTGACACTCACCGCCCCTAATTTATCGGGATCAAGCCACTCTGGGAGACGGTTGGGAAACAGGGCGAGTAACACATCTGGGGCTACATTAGTCATTGTGATTTGCCCACGGAGACGACGCCCATCCTCGAGCCTATCTACGGCACCGGTGATCGTTGCGCCTGGAATAGTTACTGTGACGTTTCGCAGCGAGAAAACGCGATTCAAACCGTTAACGTTAAAGTCCGCACCGAGCGTGAGGGTGTCTATGCTTGAAAGGTCTGCGCTTTCGGTTATGACCTGAGGTAGGATCTCGATGAGTGCGATTGGATTGAATGCATCCGTCTCTATTCTACCCACCGTCTCTCGCTCGGTAACTGTGACTTCTCCGGTGAATTCTATATCGAGAGCAGAACCCTGCACCTCAGTCAGCTTCATATTCCCTGTTGTCGGTTCTACTGTGAAGAGAGACGCTAGATCGAAAACTCCTAGATTGCCATCTGCATCAATATCGAGCCCCATCGCATTGAACGCATCCTCCACAGGTGCCTCAGTAACGCTCACCATACCTGTGAACTGGGGATCGCTGAGTAGGTTGTTGCCCGCAAGTTCCCAGCGAGCATCAATATTCCCAATAGTTGTGGTGAGTTCATCCAGCTCAATCGTCTGAGCTTCAATATCGAATCTTATCTGTTGAGAGGAGGCTCGAAAATCTAACTCTTCTGGGCCTAACGGGGGGTCTGTGAGTTTAGCTTCGAATACCACTGTATTGGCTTGCAGTAAGGAATCAGCGCTGGAATACTCGATACTGGCCTCCAGTTGACCCGTCACACGTTCGTTGTGTTGCCCGTCTTCGACTCGAAACTCAAGTTCCAAGTTCTCCGCTGCGTAGAGTAGCGTATCCGAATCGACACGGACTGTAGTCCGTGCATTGAACTGCGCGGTAAGGGCTGGATTTACACTAACCAATTGAAATTCCAAGGCAGCGTCGACAGGCTGTTCAGAGGTTATCGGGCCTGTGTCTAATGAGAGATCGGAAATCACATAGTGGACTTCAGTGAAATCTTCTCGCCAAAAGATGATCCCATCGCGTATGCTAATTCCGGCGATATTTAGGCCTTGAGTCACGGAATTCGTGCTCCCTGTTAATTGTGCCTCTCTCACATTTGCGGGCGTAGATCTGAACAGGTCCTCCCAATTACCATGGCCTTCATCGTCGCGTGAAAGATTCAGCTCCAGGCCATTTAGCTCCACCGTGTCTATCTCGAGTCGTTTGCTGAGAAGCGGTAATAATCGAACTCGCGCAGTGGCGGTGATTGCGCTGGCGAAATCTTCCTCGCCAAAATTCTCTGCGTTGCCTAGGCGAATTTTCCCTGTCTGTACACCGAGCCAGGGGAAAAATGTTAATTCGAGATCACCTTCAATAACGAAGCTACGCCCAGTACGCTCTTCTACAAGTGAGGATAAATTGTTCTTGTAATCATTGGGGTCGAAGAGCAACCATACGGCCATGATGGCGCTCAACAGAAGCACCAGAAAAATAGCTGCCACTATGGTGAACGTTCTAAGGATAGCTTCAGCTCCTACGTAAAGAGCGTTCTTGGGTTGGGCCACCGGACACTGACTACGTTCCCGAACGTCTTGAGTTTATCAGTTTCGGAGGTCGTTTGGCTTGCTGTGTTCGACTTTTAGCTCTAGCGTAGCAGGTCTGCTATCTGTTGGAGACTGCGTTGCAGAAAGGGATGGAGTACGCGAATGTTTCGGAGGTGGCGGCTCTAATCCGGTCCGGGGATGTTTCATCGATTGAATTAACCCGGCTGATGCTGGATCGTATTGAGAAAATGAATGGCTTACTGAATGCATTCATCACAGTAACGGCCGAATCTGCCCTGGAGCAAGCAGCAAAAGCGGATAGCGAACTGGCAGACGGGCATGACCGGGGTCCATTGCATGGTATTCCCGTAGCTATTAAGGATCTCATCGATACTCAGGGAGTGCTTACGACTGGTGGATCGAAGCATTATAAAAATCGAGTCCCCGAATCGGACGCAACCGTGGTTGCACGTTTGAGGGAAGCTGGTGCCGTTATGTTAGGCAAGACCGGGTTGCACGAAATGGCATTCGGATCCACGTCCATCAACCCATTTTTCGATGCAGTTTCTAATCCATGGAAGTTAGACCACCACCCAGGCGGTTCAAGTGGAGGTTCAGCCGTTGCCGTTGCGGCTGGTTTGGCGTATGCAGCGTTAGGTACTGATACGGGGTGTTCTGTCCGACAACCCGCCCAGTGCTGCGGTATCGTCGGGCATAAGCCGACGTTTGGGCTAGTGAGTAAAGCTGGTGTGCTGCCGTTGGTTTCCTCTATGGATCATGTGGGCCCCATTACGCGGTGTGTGCGTGATGTAGGACTGGTTTTGCAGACAATCGCGGGGGCAGACCATGGGGATCCACTGACACTCAGTGGCTCTGTTAATGATTTTCTAGAGTGCTTAGAAGAGCCGATCGACGGCGCAGTGATTGGGATTCCGCGCGACTATTTTTTCGAAGGCGGTGATTTTGAGGTTGTTGACATTGTGGATAAATCCTTAGCGGTTTTTTCTGACCTCGGCGCGCACTTGAAGGAAGTAAAATTTCCTGATTGCACGCCTGCTTACGAAGCTGCGGACGCTACATTCTCGGAGATCGTTGATGCAAACGGAGATGCGCTCAAAGAGGATCCTGAGGGCTTCAGCAACGAGTTTCGGCAACGCTATCGGTCGGTGGCACAATATAGGGGCAAGGCTTATGAAGCCGCTCAAATATACCGCCAAGCGTTCAAGAGCGAAGTCGAAAACGTGATGCAGCACTGTGATGTACTCGCAACACCGACTTCGACTGTCGCGGCAGCTCCTATCCAGAGTCAGCCGTCGGATCATGCGAAAGAGCGGCGCAAGAATTGTTGTATATTCAATTTTACAGGACAGCCATCCATATCTATTCCCTGTGGCTTCACACAAGCGGGATTGCCTGTAGGTTTGATGCTGACGGGTGGTGTGCTAAAAGATTCCACTGTGCTGCGTTTCGCCCGCGCTTTTGAGCTAGCTACACCTTGGCACAGGCGTCACCCACCAGAAACTCTTGAGCAATGACTCGTCATTCTTCCTATACTGCCCGTACTCAACATAAGCAGAGGAACCCCTCCTTATGAGCAGATTATCAATAAAAATAACTGTGCTGGCGTTGTGCGTTAGCACACTCAACGCATGCTCTGATCCTGCTCTTGAGTTGCAGATGCCTGTCGAGATCACGAGTCCCGCGAGCGAAGGAAGCGCTCAACCCCATTTGGCATTAGGTAGCGACGGCACTGTTGTACTTAGCTGGCTTGAGTCACAAGGGGATAGTTATGCCCTGAGATTCTCAACAATAGCCAACGAAGCATGGTCCCAAACGAGGACACTTGCGATTGGTTCAAACTGGTTCGTAAACTGGGCGGACTTTCCTTCCGTTGTCCCCATCCGTGGGGAATTGTGGGCAGCGCATTGGCTAGTTACACAGGATGAAGGCTATGGCTACGATGTTGTGTTATCGACATCACGCGATAGTGGTACTACCTGGGCCGACCCCATGCCGTTGCATCTGGATGGGACGCCGACTGAACATGGATTTGTCACACTTTTTCCCTGGCAGGAAGGAATAGGTGCGATCTGGCTGGACGGGAGAAATTTCATCCAAAATGGCGAATTCGCCTTTGAAAGTTCCTCAGGTGAGCCGCTGGGCATGAGTCTCCGCTACGCACTCTTTGACAGTGACGGACAACGTACTTTGGATGAGGAGCTTGATACGCTCGTATGCGATTGTTGTCAGACCGATGTGGCACTCAACGGAGGAGATGCGTTCCTCGTATATCGGGATCGAACGACCGAAGAGGTTCGCGATATCGTTGTGCAACGTTTGTCCGATGATACTTGGCAGCCGCCAAGTGTACTGGCCCCTGATAATTGGCTTATCGGTGGCTGCCCGATAAATGGTCCTGCCATTGATGCGCGGGACGGTCATGTCGCGGTAGCCTGGTTTAGTGCTGTGGATAATAATCCGCTTGTTCACCTCGTTCAGTCCAACAACGGGGGGACTACATTCTTGAATCCCATCGAAATCGATGCCGTTGGTAGCTTTGGCCATGTGGATGTGGCGGTTCTAGAGCACGGTGCAACCGTGGTCAGCTGGCTTAGATCTGAAGAGAATGGTCTTGGGTTGATGATGCGTATGGTTGACCGAGCCGGTGAGCTCGGCGAACCTCTTGCCGTTGCAGGTATCGGAACGTCGCGTCCCTTAGACTTTCCCCAGATGGTTTACGATGGGACGCGGTTGATTTTCGCCTGGACGGATATCGACGAGGTAGAACAGGTGAGAACGGCCATCGTAGAGCTATCGCCGTAATACAATCGACCGTCCCTGGTATCCGCCAGGGAACAGTCGTTATGTCAATTTACTCTGGCAACTTTATTCGTGGTTGCCCAAATTCAAAAACTATTGACCTTGCCGAGGCGCGGCCATCAAAGCTTTCGTTGTCGAAGGATTACCAGCGTCCCCCATCACCTTCGTTGCGGGGCTTCATTGGTTTTGCTTCATTCACTGTCATTGGTCGGCCGTCGTAATCGGTGCCGTTGAGGGCTTCGATCGCTGCCTGGGCCTCCGACTCCGTTTCCATTTCAACGAAAGCAAAGCCCTTGCTACGCCCACTGTTGCGATCGGTGATCAGCTTCGTTGACTCCACTGTGCCGTGGGCTGAAAATTTTTCGGATAAATCCGGTTCGTCGACGGAATAGGGTAGATTACCTACATACAAACGCTTGCCCATGGTACCTCCTGGGGTTTTGGAACCGCTCGAGAGGATCTGGACAACCGTCCGGCGCTCAAGAAAAGCGGTCAGCTATAGCAGGCGTATTCTAGCCTGAATAACTTCTGAAAATAGCGGTATTCGCAGATTCTTCACAATTTCTTTAGGTTGCTCTGAAAGCTCTCGGTTAGTACTTAGGGGGGTTGCTTACCAGGATCATTCGCACGCTTGAAGTGTTTGACTATCCGTCTTGTGGCGACCATTGTTCCCCTAATGACGATTCTCCGGTGCTTGCTACTAGGGCTTTCTGAGGGTTCTCCAAGGGAAAGTCTATAGGGATCTCCGTGCCTACATCGTTCCCAGAGGGGGCACCGGTGTTTCTGACATTGAACAGGCAGTGATAAGGAATATAGAAAAACAGGCAAGGATCGTGCACAAGAGATTCATTGAGCTTCCCTTACCCCAGCGTACCCAGCGTCCATAGGTATTTCAATTATAGGAAGACCTTTAGACTCATGGGCTTGGTTCCTGGGTCATGTCATATCTGGGACGAGTTGGTATGATGACGAGCACTCGCGACAGGGGAGTATAAAATGACAATAACGAGCTTGATGCTGATTTTCGCGTTCGCAGTTGGGTTACTGTCACCCGCGCCTACTGTAGGCCAAGACCTTCTAACACCGTGGGGCGATCCGGACTTGCAGGGCATATGGAATAACCGGGCTGTTACACCCTTAGAACGACCAGAAGAATTTGGCATGCGAGAGTTTATGACGAGCGCGGAAATCGCAACAGCTGAGATAGGATTATTTGAGTACTCTCAGCTACCCGGGCGTGATAATCGAGAAGATGCAGGGTCTGAGAAAGACGTAGCCCGTGCTTATAGCGACCACTGGTTCGGTGACCCATCTTTGACGAGGGGCAGACGCACATCAATGATAATTGATCCGCCGGACGGGAAAATTCCTCCCTTGACAGCTGAGGCTCAGGCAAGGATTGCTACGAAAACCGAGTACCTCCAAGCATTACTTCAAGGCACTGGAGGGGGCAGACCTGGGCTGATATCACCGAGGAGATCCGAGCCTTCTCCAGACTACAACCTTGATCGAATGAATCGATCCGATGGCCCGGAAGATCGGAGTGGTGGGGAGCGTTGTTTTGGATACAGTTTGCCAGTGTTTCTTCAATCTGGAACTTTCGGTGGAGTAGCACGAATCGTGCAGTCTTCTGGCGCTGTTGGGATTCACTACGACATGGGTCAAGGGTTGGGTTTCAGCCGGCTTATCCCTATCACCGATCGTCCGCACCTACCTGATAACATTCGGCTCCGGTACGGAGATGCTCGTGGTCATTGGGAGGGAGATACACTGGTGGTTGACATCACCAATTTTACTCAAAGGACAAATTACCATGGGTCAAGAGAGAATTTGCATCTGATTGAACGCTACAGGCGGCTTGATGAGAATACGCTGTCATTGGAAATTACCGTGGAGGACCCAGCGACTTTTACAAGGCCCTTTACAGCCGTACAAGAACTCACGAAGAACAGCGATATAGAGAATATGGTCTACGAAGGTGGTTGTCACGAGGGTAATTACGGCTTGGTTGGCATGCTGGTGAACACCCGCTTTGCGGAGAGGGCATTTGCTGAGGGCCAAGGTCCGGATCCGGCTACTCAGGATAACGCCA
This sequence comes from Proteobacteria bacterium UBA1148, assembly GCA_002311835.1. Taxonomy (GTDB): domain Bacteria; phylum Pseudomonadota; class Gammaproteobacteria; order Steroidobacterales; family Rariloculaceae; genus UBA6522. Next base: position 23,782 of record DBZY01000071.1, read on the forward strand.
CCGGTGGGGGGGCGATCAGTGCCGCGCCGATGGCGATAGTGCCTGCTGCAGAGCCTGAGCCAGCACGCTGAGCGAGTATCCCGGGGTAGGTAGCTTATAAACGGGGACGGCGGCGCGTGGCCGCGGGCGTGTAACAAAGCACAATCTCTCTGCCCCCTTCTGAGTGCTGCTCTGCTATGGAGGAGCACCTGTTCCAGGGGAACCTAGAAATAGTGTTCGACCGTCAGGGAAGGTAAGTTCCCGACCATTCGCCCTGCGGGAGCCATCCTTTGCTCTGTACCCTTCAACGACAATCTCAGTTCCGGGCATAAGAGAATCTTTCGTGAAGCCACGCCGGAACAAAACGTTTATTGTTCCTGCTTCAATGGCCCAATTCTCTACCGTACCATCGGGTTGTTTTACGTCGACGTGAATCCATGCGTGGGGGTTTGTCCATTGCATCCGTGTGACTGTTGCCGTGAAGTTAACTGGCTGGTTAGCATCAAATTCGGCTGTAAAGGCATGATGCGCTCGAGCGGGAGCTGTGGCTAGAATCAGAAATACACCGGCGTTGGTAATGGTAAGCGCCAAGTTTGCAAACATCGGATTTGCCCTTCTTTTCATATTTACTGCTCCTCGGGAGGATTACCTGACAACTGTAGTTCGTAAACAATCTCACTCGGGGGGATTTTACGCGTGATGTCAATTGTCATTGTCTCTCCCTCCCAGTGTTCCACGAGTGGTTCCTTTCGCAAGTGCCCGTATATTGTTTCTTCAACCTGCTCAATGCAGCGAAAGTCCAAAATTTGAGCATCTGGTTCAAGGCGACGGTAGAGGGGTAAGCTGATTTTCCAGGGGCGGGTAAACACTTTAGGATCATCAATAGTGGCTTCGTAGAGGATCGCATCCTGGTTGATGGGTGTGTAACGCTCAATGACGTGTAAAGCATCACTATGAAAGTTCCCGGATCTATCAAACCAGGTGTATGAGGTGAAATCTGTAACGTCGACGACCAACGTATCCCCTTCCCAGCGACCAACCGAGTAACCCATATATGCGAACCCAGGGTATGGTTCCACATCATCCAAATTAATTGTCCTTTGAGCATTCGCGAACTCAAAGATCATCATAATTTTGTTGGTACCCTGAATAATCTGGAACGGGTAGGGGAGATACATAGCGCGCGGTACACCCGGCATATAGCAAGCTAGTTCTGGATCACGGTCCAGCCAATTGGCGGCATTCTCTTTTTTTCGTTCGGCTGCCCAGGGTTGGTAAGGAATCTCGTTACCTTCAACGACTCCTAATCCAGGAGGAACCCAGCCAACCGTACCGAGTGCGACTACCGGAGCTGCCAGAACCGGGACGTCGGGATACACTCCGGGTTGTGCAACCATTGGACGTGTTTCATGGGTTAGAAGATCCCAATTTGCCGTACTAGTTGTCTGCCAAATGCCGCTAAAGTCGGGATTACCGTCTGCGGTTCGACTTATTTGTAGAGAAGAGTTTTCAGGAACACCAGAACGCATCACTCCGAACGATATGCCTGCAACAATGGCAGCGGTAACGATAATAATCGCAGCATCTCTAGATCTGTCTTGCATGCCTTGTTACCGAGCAGTCATACGTTGATGGGCCGCTGCGGCTGAACGGACGAATTCCAGGATTGCTGAACTTAGTTGTGTGTCCTGGGTTCCGATACTCGGGTTCGGAGAGTAGTGATTGTGACCAATTAACTGAACGACCCTCGGCATCCGACCATTGTGCTTTTCAGTTACCTCACTCATGAGATTTATTAGTGATGTCTGGGTTCCCGGATTATCGAATTCTGAGATTGAAAACATCACCGGAATATCCACTCGTTCTACGTTACCGATCGTAGAAATTTCCGGCCAACGTGAAAAGTCATCCCCGAAGTAGGCTATACGGCCTTCGGAAGGGTTGGTCGTATTCGCACCATAGGTTCCTGAGACCATTATTACTCCGGCGACGGTAGGTGTACCCGGCTCCAAGACGGCGGGCCTGAAGACATACGTGGCTGCGTGGGCTGCTGCTGCCGATTTCCCTACAACGAAGATCTGATTCGGATCGCCGCCGTATTCACTGATATTGTCCTTGACCCATGCGACTGCGGCTCCTATGTCGTTGGCGCCATCGGGCCACTTTGCTTCTGGCGCCAGACGATATGTGGCATTAACACCCACTAGCCCCAGACTTGCGAAATAATCCGACACATTGCGGCTTGCGCTTCTATTACCACGGACAAAGCCCCCGCCGTGAAAATACATCACGACTGGCATAAGTGGTACATCACTACGACGGAACCTATCTGTGTGAACGTCAAGTACATGTCGCTCATGGGGGCCGTATGCGAGATTCTCGACGACCTCGAGTTCTTCTAGCTCATATACCCTGGCTTGATTCGCGTAGAGGGGAGAAGTTGCGCTTGAGGCTACCCCTTCTTCGGTGACACGTTTGATAGCTGCCGCTAGGTTGGGAGGCATATCGTCGCCAACCTGGTTTGCATAGCTTAACTCTTGTTCTGTTTTGATCGCCCACCGTAGTTGCTGACGAGCCTGGATAGATTTGTCACAGGACTCTAGTGAGATTTCCCGTGCATGGTACACGGGTGAGAGCCACGCTGGAGCGCCAGCGGGCCTGCGTTCGTCTGCAAGCGTTAGGCACAGATCAGGTCTTGATGTGGGGGTGAGCATCCCTTCGGGCGTCAGGACCCAGGACTGCTCTTCCACACCGGAGCATGATTGGACAAAGAGCTCTTCACCTTCACTGATCTCGTTGGCGGCTATACACACATCGTATTCGGACATGCGTACCCTATCCGGCGCAATCCACTCAAAAAGCATATCTTCATTGCCTTCTACACCGTACTTGCAGGTATGAACTCTTAAGGCGGCGTCTAGATTGATGTTTTCACCGTAACCGGCAACGTCAATGCAGTAACCTCGGAAATCGTCATCCACTGGTTGGGCGGTTCTCAAAAAGACGCCTTCTGCGAATGCTGTTATAGGCAGACTTAAAGAGAGTAGCGCGTACATTACGATTGACCGAAAGGAGACACGATTGCTCATCATTTTAGATCCCCATTTGAAGTTATTTGTGAGCTGAATGCCTATTCATTATACAGTGGTCAGGGGCTATGACCGACCCTACGGTAATATCAAAAACAGGACAAAGGGGGCTTTCTATGCCGGCCTGCCGACGCTAGGATGCATCGCTTAATTAAATGGGTCTGGAATTGCGTCAATGCCGCGAATTATATATATCGAGCCTGATGGGACCCGCAGGGAATTAGAAGTCCAGGTGGGCTACTCCGTCATGGAAGGCGCCACGATGAACGGTGTAGAAGGCATTGAAGCAGAGTGCGGCGGCGCGTGTTCGTGCGCCACATGCCATGCGTATATAGACGAGACTTGGTTGGGCAAACTTCAGGAAATAGACGGTATGGAGGATGCCATGTTGGAATCAGCTAGTGAGCGCAAACCCAACAGTCGGCTTACGTGTCAGATCCAAGTTAGCGAAGACCTGGATGGGTTAGTTTTAACAGTTGCTCCCACTTATTGAGCAAAAAATCTGATGACGTGAGACAAAGCCCAGTTTATGTGGTTCGGTGTGTGTCAATTGCGCTGTTCCCGTGAGTCGCCTAGGATCTTTCGCAGACTTTAAATGGGAGCGATACGAATGATTGGGCAGAAAGGATCGGACAAACTAAGGGTGACTGCGGAGGAGGTGCGCGACGCCTGTGAGGGGATGCTACGGTTGCAACTCTATGCGATTTTTACAAAACCGGTCAACGGAATGAAACCGGTGATGGAAATGCTAGAACGGCATTTGGAGTACCAAATTTCTCTCGAGAGACGAGGCATCATGTTTAGTGCAGGACCGTTTTGGACGGAAGACGAGCAAGAGTGGTGCGGTGAAGGCATGGTTGTTATTCGAGCCGAGAATCTAGCTGCGGCCAGAGTAATTGCTGCCGAAGATCCGATGCATGTTTCGGGAGCCCGCGTCTTTGAAATTCGACCATGGCTCGTCAATGAGGGCAGCATGACGATAAAATTAAGCCATTCAACACGCAGCTTTGACATAACGTAAGGGACCACACGGCTTACACAGAATATTTTTCCCGAGGCGGGTCATAAGCTTAAGTTTATTTTTAGAACTCCGATCTTGCTCTCGCAAGCAGAGAGCATCAGCTAGATCAACGATTCAGCGTCTATGCTCACTAATCTATCGGATCTTTCTGCACGATAGTTACTCTGGAACGATGGCGACTGCCTCGAGTTCGAGAATAAACCGTGGCCCTGTCGCAAGACGTGGTATCTCGACAGACGTGCCTGCCGGACGGTGTTCTCCAAAGTAACGACCCATGACCACGTTAATCGCGTCCTGGTTAGCGTCTTGATCTACCATGAACCGGGTCATCTGAACGATATCACTGAGCTGCCCACCCGCTGCTTCCACGGTTGCCTTTAGATTTTCCATAGCTGCCTCAGCCTGTCCAGTGGCACTGAAGTCTAGATGATCAAATTCCGACGGTATGTGGGGATGGCTGTGGTAGACGGGCGCGGCAGTTATACCGGAGAAGTAGACTGTCTTGCCGGAGTTGACCGAGATTGCCGGTGTGTACGGCATGTTGTAGCCTAGTTCGACGCCAGCGGTATGAACGTACTCGTACCGTTCACCGCTTGGAACGAGTGATGATAGGGAGGGTAGGGTGCTACAGGCTGTGAGTAACATCACGAGCGCAACGCCTGAAATAGCGGCGCTGGAACGATAGGCGTAACTAATTCTAAAGTGGTTCACTTTCGGTCTCCTCTAGTTTCGGGGTTAAAACTTCTGCCGTCTTATTTGCCGATTCTATTTCCTAATTCTCCCGGTGTTTTGACCGGCGCCTTCAATCTCTCGGCACTCTACATATTTATAGAACTCCAAGCAGGGACGGGACGATCAGGGACACTATAGGAACATAGGTGATGATAATCAGGACGCTCAGCAATACCATGAGCCACGGTATTGCTGCACGAATGACGTCTTCCATGGGCATTTTTGCAACGCTTGCTGTCACGAATAGATTGAGCCCTACAGGGGGCGTTACTAGTCCGATCTGCATGTTCAATACCATGATGACCCCTAGGTGAATGGGGTCAATCCCCATTTGGGTTGCAATGGGAAAGATGATCGGCGTGAGAATCAATACCACCGAGGTGGGTTCCATAAAGTTGCCAAATACGAGCAGCAGAATGTTTACCACGATAAGAAAGCCCCATGGAGGCAGCCCTAGACCAACGATCCATTCGGAAGCGATCTGCGGGATTTGTTCGGTTGTAAGTACGAAGGCGAAGAGGTACGCGTTTGCAATGATGAACATCAGCATTGCGGTAATTTTCGCACTCTCTGTTAGGACTTGAGGTACGTCTTTTAGCTTGATGTCTTTGTAGACAAACACGGCAACTATGAAGGCGTAAACAGCAGAAACTGCTGCAGCTTCAGTGGGAGTGAAAATCCCTAAGTAGATGCCCCCGAGGATGATCACAAGGAGAATAAGCCCCCAGAATGCCTCCCAGCCTGCGTGAATAGTTTCTTTAAGACTCATCCTAGGCTGGCGCGGCAAGTCCTGACGACGCGCGATCACCGCGATCGTGATCATCATGGCTATGGTTAGAATTGCGCCGGGCAGCATGCCCGCAAGGAACAGATTACCGATGGACGTTTCAGTAACGGCGCCGTAGATTACCATGACGATTGACGGCGGTATAAGAATGCCCAGGGTGCCAGCATTACAGATGACGCCCGCGGCGAAACGTTCCGAGTAACCGGATCTGATCATTCCGCCGATCATGACGCTGCCTACAGCAACCACAGTGGCCGGTGCCGATCCCGAGACCGCCGAAAAGAAAGCGCAGGCTAGTAAAGCGGCCATGGCTAGCCCTCCTCGGAAATGACCTACTAGGGCATTAGCAAAATCAATCATGCGTTTCGCAACACCACCTGTCGTCATAAATGTTGCTGCCAGAATGAAGAACGGTACAGCGAGTAGTGGATAAATCTGTGTGGTGTGGAAGAAGCGTTGTGCCAGGGACAGCAGGCTCTGGTCGGCGAAAAGGAGAAGAGTAGAGATGCTAGCTAGGCCCAGTGAGATCGCAACGGGCACGCCCATGGCCAAGCCGATGAACAGGATCACTACTAGAAACAGCGCGCTCATGATTGATCGCTGTTTGGTGTTTTGTTAGTAGCCGCCGCTGTACCATGTTCTGCCGATAGACCCTTAACTTTACCTTTGCTAATCGCCCAACCGAGCTCAATAAACCTGTATGCAAGCAGCGCAAATGCTACAGGCATGATCCCAATCAATAACCAACGAGGCAAAGGAATGTCTCGGGCATTATTCCCCAGCACGATTAGCCGATCGACGAAGATACTCGCACCGTAAAACATGAATCCGCAATAGAGAAGACAAAGTATGATGGCCGCTAGTCCCATGGTTCGCCGCGCGGTGGGAGGCATTTTTCGAGCAATGATATCAACCGCTATGTGGCTCTGAGTACGGACACCGTAGGACATGCCAATTAGGACCAACCACGCGAATACGTAGGTTGTAGCTTCTAGAGACCATACCCATCCGGTCCCAAACTCGCGTAGTACCACCTGTGTAAAGGTAAGCAGAGTCATTACCGCCAGCGCGGTGGCCATAAAACTCTCTTCAATGTGATTGAGGACGTTCCGGATACGCACGCCGGTGTTCATAAGTCGTTAGCCCGAGTGATATTTAGAGTGAACTGGCCGCTTCGATGCGTTCAGCGCCAATGTTTGCTTCGAACTGTTCCCAAACGGGCGCCATCGCTGTTCGCCATGAGGTTAGTTCGTCATCGGTGAGTTCGATTATTTCGCTACGACCGGACTCCTCAACGTGGCCTCGGGCTTGTTGGTTAATGGCCTCTGCCTGCGCATTTCCCCAGGCGGTAGCTTCTGCAACGGCTTCCTGCACTCCTGAGCGGATGTCGTCCGGTAGTGATTGCCAGAAGGTTGGATTGACTGCGACCAGATAACCAATGTAGCCATGATTCGTTTCCATCACGTACGGCTGCACTTCGTAGAACTTCGATGAGTAGATATTCGACCAGGTATTCTCCTGAGCATCAATGGCACCCGTTTGAAGTGCCTGATAGACTTCGCCTAGTGCCATCTTTTGTGGATTTCCCCCTATAGCCTGAACCTGGGCCTGAAGAACATCGGACTCCATGATCCGGAACTTTAGTCCGCGGGCATCTTCCGGCATGCGTAAGGGATTAGGTCCAGAGAACTGTTTCATGCCGTTGTGCCAGAAAGCCAGCCCCTGAAAGCCTTTATCAGTAATTACATTAAGTAGATCCTGTCCAGCGGGACTGGCCTGAAACTCCTCGACCGTCACTAGGTCTGGGAACAGGAACGGTAGATCAAAAATCTGAAATGCCTGTGTGAGCCGATCAAACTTTGAAAGTGAGACCGCGATCATCTGAATCTCCCCGAAGGCGAGCGCCTCGAGTGAATCGTCATCGTTCATGAGCTGGCTAGAGGGATAGATTTCCACGGCCACCCTGCCAGGGAAGCGCGCCTCCGTGAGTTCCTTAAAACGTTGTGCAGTCCGGCCCTTTGGCGTTCCAGGTGCTGTAACGTGAGGAAATTTAATGAGATAAGTTTCGGTGGCCGCCTGGCCTTCATCAGTCGTATTGCCACAAGCGCTGAGTAGGCCTACAAACATCACTAGGACTCCCAGTCGCATCGCAGTGTGAAAATCCCTCAGGTCACGCATTTGTCTTTACCTCTTGTTTCTGCGGGCACTCCAGCATTGGGATACCACTCAGGCTCGGGGTGCCGGGACCCCATTTTATTCTAGTTTTAGGAGGCGGTGCGCTTTTAGTTAGCTTTGAATAGTATTCGTGTGACCGCGCTCTCGCTTTCCTGCAAACGATTGCATAGAATTCTCCCAGAGTTCAAGATCTTGATCAAGAGAAACCGTTTGCGTGAGGCCCTATTTTGGCTGAGTTGACATGGGATGTCTGGGTAGTCATTGCTCTGGCCCTGGCGGCAGGTGGTTTGACGAAAGGTATCACGGGTCTAGGGTTGCCGGGTGTTGCGGTACCGATCATGGCTGGTTTTCTTGGCGTTGAGCACGCGGTCATGATTATGCTTTTTCCCACTTTGACCACGAACGCGTGGCTTACGTGGAGGCTCCGTGATTGTTACAAGGAGGTCCCTGAGCTTCGACGCATTGTTTTAATGGGGGTTCCCGGCGTTGGGGTCGGGGCCGCAATTTTGTATCTGGCCAGCGAACAATTTCTTGCAACGGCTCTCTCTGTGTGGATCTTTGCGTATCTCGCTTTGCGTTTTTTTCATCCGGAGCTAAGGCTTTCTCCACAAGCTCGTCGTCGATTTGCGTTTCCGGTGGGATTCGCCTCAGGCACACTTCAAGGGTCCACTGGAATTTGTGCGCCCGTCATTGTGCCTTACGTGGATGCGCTAGGAATCCCGCCCCGAACCTACGTCTTTACATTCGCAGCTGTTTTTATGTCTCTATCTTTTTCGCATCTCAGTATTCTGGGGATTGCGCGGGCATATCCGTTGGAGCAACTTATAGAGAGTCTGCTTGCTGTGATTCCGGCTATGATATTCGTCCCGATCGGAAGCTGGTTACGGAAGTACGTTCCATCTAGCATTTTCGGCCGTATGATCCGAGTCTTGTTGTTCGTAATGGCCGTACGCTTGTTTTACACGGCTTGGGTCAGCTAATTGTGGGGCGCACTTCTCGAGCGTAAAAGCGCGCTATCCCCTTTATCCTCGAATTACTGCTAGAACGCGCTCAGGGGTCAATGGCAGATGACGGACCCGTGCTTTGGTTAAGGCGAAGACCCCATTGGCTATTGCTGCCCCTGTTGATGCCAGGCCAATCTCTCCCATACCGGTTGGTGGGTTGTTGGTGGAAATGGCACGGACTTCAACGTTCGGTATCTCATTCATTCTCATCACTGGATAGTCAAAGTAGTTTGACTGTTGAACTTCCCCTGCAATGATATTAATGCGTTCCTTCAGAGCATTGCTTATACCAAAGATCACATTGCCTTCGAGTTGCGCCTCTGAATTTTTAGGTGAGATCAAATAACCCGCATCAGCTGCCAACCAATAGTTGTGGACGGTGATAGCGCCGTTTACATCGTCTACCGAAATCTCAGCAATACCAGCTGCAAACGTGGAGCTATAACCCGCGAGTGCCAGCCCCAGCGCAGTGCCCTCCCGAGGCCTCGACCAGTCAGCCATCTCGGCAACTGTTTTCAGAACATTCATTGCACGCGGATTGTTGTGACACAGTCCCATACGAAACTGTAATGGGTCCATTCCGCGTGCAACAGCCAGTTCGTCCACAAAGGATTCGGCGGCAAACTTGGTATAGCTCGTCGCGACTCCACGCCAGGCGCAGACTCGTGAGTGGCGTTCCGTCAGGATATGTTCGGCCAGGAAGTTCGGGATGTCATAGCGTGAGCTTTCCGAGCCAAGCATTACGATTACATCTCTGCCTCCCGATGCCTCCCAACGTGGAGGGTTCATATATTCCAGAACTTTCGGGGCTGCAACACGATGGTGCCATGCGACCAGATGTCCTTCCTCATCAAAGCCCGCTCGTAGACACTGAGCAGCCGTGTTTCGAAAGGTGCCGTCCTTGAGGTCATCTTCCCGGGTCCAGATAACTTTGACGGGTTTCTGAATCGCTTTGGACACTAGCAGAGCATCCTCAACATATTTTTGCCGGCGCAAGGTACGGCGGCCATAGCCACCACCGATAAACATTGGATGCAACGTTATTTTATCTGGTGTTGTTTCGAGAAATTCAGCTGCTCCCAGGATCGATAGGCTTTGTGTTTGGGTGCTCACCCAGATCTCAGCTGCCTTCCCATCCTCAGTCACACTTGCGGTCGCGTTCATCGGCTCCATCTGAGCGTGGTAGGCAGGGTCGGTGCGGTACGTGGCCTCGACAACTTCTACTGCGTCTTTCATTGCAGCGCTCATGTCACCCGTTTCTCGCCATGCTGTACCGGTCTGTGAGAGATTTTCCACCTGATCTACGTACGCTTCTAGGTCAGACTCAAGATTTGCCTCCCGGAACCGGGATGTCTGACTCCAGGTAACACTAAGCGCCTCCTTGCCCCACTTACTTGCCTCGTAAGTGTTGGCTACAACAGCAACACCCCAGGGCAGCGGCACAATGTCAGTGACACCATCAATCGCAAGGGCTGCGCTACCATCGAACTCTATAGGTTCTTCGTCCTCCACTGGCGCTCGCAGCACCGAGGCGTACACCATGCCTGGCACTTGCGCATCAATTCCGAACTGTGCGCTGCCATTGGACTTGGTCAACATGTCCCGTCGAGGGATATCGTGACCAAGATAACGATGCTCGCCATAAGCCTTGAGTTCAGAATCCTCTATCTCCGGTAGTGTCTCGGGAAACTCAGCGTTAGCTACGATTTCCCCGTAACTCAACCGTCTCCCGGATGCGGGGTGAGTGACGATGCTTGGTTCCGTTTCGACTTCTGTGATCGGTACGCCCCACGTTTCCGCAGCGGACTGCATAAGAAGCCTGCGAGCCTGAGCGCCTGCGCGGCGCATGGGTTCAAAGTAAGCTTGAATTGTGAGGCTGCCCGCCGTGTAGAGCATGTTTTGGAAGAATGGATTGCCGTACGCCTCGTCGTGAAAGTCCACCGTCTCCACAATAACTTTGTTCCAGTCTGCGTCGAGTTCATCGGCGAGTATTAAGGGTAATGAAGTAGATGTGCCTTGCCCCATCTCTGTTGCGGGGAACTGAATTGTAATCGAGTCGTTGGAAGCAAGGGTGACCCAGATATTTGGTGTAATCTCCGTGGATCTGGTCTCGGCTATTTCCTGTGCCTGTTCGGGAGAGCAGGCTGTGATGAGTCCCGATGAGCCAATAATTAGTGTCAGCCCACTCACGCCTTGGAGAAATTCACGTCGATTCGTTGAGGCAACCGGCATCGTTTTGCGCCTCGTCATCTCAGACCTCCCGTGCCGCGCGTTGAATTGCGCGGATAATCCGGCTGTAGGTTCCGCAGCGGCAAATGTTGGTGCTCATGTGCGCAACGATTTCCTCTCGAGTGGGATTAGGGGTGGTTTCCAATAAGTTGGCCGCCCGCATGATTTGGCCTGACTGGCAGTAGCCGCATTGTGGGACCTCTTCTGCAATCCATGCTTTCTGGAGTGGATGATCGGAATTAGGGGACAAGCCCTCGATCGTAGTAACTTCACTCCCCTCGACGGCGGACAAAGGAGTGAGACAGGAATAGGTAGCGGTGCCGTTGACATGCACGGTACAAGCCCCGCACTGACCGACTCCACAACCGAATTTGGTGCCCGTGAATTTAAGATGTTCTCTGATCACCCATAACAAGGGTGTATTAGGATTTGCATCGACCTCGATGGGCTGTCCGTTGACTGTGAAGTTGGCCATGACTTTGTTCTCTAATATATATTGATCTTGCCGTTGTCCTGTGACCCCAAGTGTACGCTTCAGTTCACGATCGAGTCGATGTCCTCGTCAAAAGGGAGAGATTCATGTGTTTGCTATCACTTCGGGATTGGGCTTTTGGGCTAAACTACTCGCCCTAACTACATGGGGCGCTTGAAAGAACGCCGTTGTTAGCGACGCCGGAATTAACTACGATAACCACACCGCAATCGTTCGCAAAATACTGGATACTGCCCATGCCTACATATACTTACGAATTCACCCCCGCTGACGGTGGGGAGCCAGAGCGGTTTGAGATCTTTCAGGGTATGGAAGACGCTCCGTTGGTTACACACCCTGAGACAGGCGACCCTGTCCGCCGGGTTATTACGGGAGGGTTAGCCGTCATGGGTAAGCCCATTCGTCGCAGCACGGTGGTGAACAAATCTTTGCCAGCGGCTACTCCTTGTGGTTGTAGCCGAACCGCATTAGCACAGGTTATGCGGCCGGCAAGCCAGGGGCCCCGACTCACGACGACTGCTCATCATAGTCATGGCGGTCGGTCGCATAAACATTGACTCGGGTTAATGAAGGTCCTACCCATTAAACCAAGACTCTGTGATTGGGAGACGATTAACCATGCCAAATGACGACAATGCGAACATGATAAAGGGTGAGATGTCCCCAAACTGGAACTGGACCCGGCCTATTGCCGCGCCAGGACATATGGCGGTAGATTTCGAGGAGCGTATCGACTTCGATCGGCTACGCGGTTATCGGGTAGCGAGAACCCGTTGGGCGTTACAGAAATCTGAGCTGGGCGCTGTTTTATGCTTTGACAATAATAATATTCGCTATATCACTGGCAGCGTGATTGGCGAATGGTCGAGAGATAAGATCTGCCGCTACGCTTTGTTCACGGGGAACTCCGAACCTTATCTCTGGGATTTCGGTTCGGCAGCAACCCACCATAGACTGTTCTCCCCATGGTTGGATCCAGATCGGTGCAAAGCCGGGATGCTTGGGCTACGTGGTTCTGTTGCAGAAGAAGCTGGTCTATTCAAGCAAGCCGCCGAGGAAATTAAGCAGCTTCTGCAAGCTGAAGGTGTGGCGGATATGCCCCTGGGAGTTGATATTTGTGAACCACCCATGATGTTTGCATTGCAAGCAGTCGGACTCGAGATTAGAGATGGACAACAGACCATGTTGGATGCACGTCAGATCAAGAGCATGGACGAGATCGTACTGTTAAATATGTCAGCCGCTATTGTGGACGGAGCCTATCAGGGTATTGCGGAAGCCCTCAAACCGGGCGTGCGAGAAAATGAGATGGTGGCTTTGGCTAGCAAACTCCTGTACGAGAGCGGCTCCGATGATGTTGAAGCGATTAATGCGGTTTCCGGGGAGCGCTGTAGTCCCCATCCACATAATTTCACTGATCGGATGTATCGGCCCGGTGATCAAGCTTTTTTCGATGTGATTCAGTCCTACCTTGGGTATCGAACCTGTTACTACAGGACGCTGAACGTAGGCTCATCAACCCCTGCGCAAGAAGATGCTTATCGTCGCGCCAGAGAGTGGATTGATGTGGCCATTGAGATGGTGAGGCCCGGGATGACGACCGACAAGATTGCAGCGAAGTGGCCAAAAGCGACAGAGTTTGGTTTTGCCAATGAGATGGAAGCTTTTGGGCTTCAATTTGGTCACGGTGTTGGACTCGCATTACATGAACGCCCGATTATCAGTCGCCTAGTATCCTTCGAGAATCCGTTCGAGATAGAAGAAGGTATGGTCTTCGCGTTGGAGACTTATTGCCCGGCTGCGGACGGTAATGGTGCAGCCCGCATAGAAGAGGAGGTTGTTGTGACCCCGGACGGTTGCCGAGTTATCACGCTCTTCCCGGCGCAAGAATTGTTTATTGCAAATCGGTACTAGTACAGTTCTATATTTCTCAGCCGCGGAAAATACCAATGCAGACAGAATTATTTATTGGGGGTGAATGGCGCCCCTCATCAGATGGTGCAATATT
>DBZY01000074.1:0-2447 GCA_002311835.1 Proteobacteria bacterium UBA1148
TCGTCGGCAATTACTTGTAAGTTGTGAGATTGGCTCTGGGCGCAGGCTAGCCCAGGAACTCGACCCCAACGCCGATTATCTCGATCTGCATGGCTCGGACGTTGGGCGCGTCGTCGTCAAACATAATCCCGATCGCGATATTAATGCCCCGCTGCGCTTCAGGGTTGCCCGGCACGTTGAAACGCGCGTCCAAGTGATCGCCGTGTAGGTTGAGGCCTTCATGCTCGGCGATTCGACTCTCGCCATCGTAAACCACGATCTCGTGCACGCTAGCGTGCGGACGAGTGCGAAAACTCACCAGAGCGGCGCCAACACGCATGCTTGTGCCGTCCACCACCGCAGGCGTTGCGACAGGGAAGTGGACCCATGTGTTCTGGCCTGCCGAACCTTCGATGCGAACGAAGGGACCGGTGGGTCGAACTGATGTAAGCCGGTTGGGATACTCCGCCTGCATGCTCGCTCCGTGGACCCAGGAGATAAATGTGCTGTCTGGCATCGTTTTCACTCCGATGGTGTTTTTTTCGTCGCGTCGGTTTGATTACGGTAACAAATTGACAGAGATCAGGCTACTGGATAGGATTGTGCCTGACAAGCGCTTGCTACCTCACACGTTCTACTCCCCTTCCAGGCCAGTACGCTGCTTCATGCAGGAGGCGATATGTTCGTTCGACGTGATCTCGAAAATTTTGTCCCAACCCCGGAAGGGCGAATGCACTTTGTGAAGCGTGGGACCGGGTACCCTTTGGTGTTGCTGCATCCGCTGGGCACCTCCACATGGGCCTGGCACACGGTAATCGATTCACTGAGCCAGCATTTCACCTGCTACGCTTTCGATATGCTGGGTCATGGTGAATCGGACAAACCATCTCGCCACTTCAATATTCCCGACTATGCTCGCGCGTTGGACCACGCTGCCCAAGTATTGAACATACACAGGGGCCACTACGTCGGCAACTCAGTGGGAGCGTGCCTTGCGACCGAGATGGCAGCTAGTTATCCAGACCGAGTGGACAAGTTGGCGCTTGTGGGATGCCCGGTGCGATCCCCTCTGACGGGCGCTCAGCGTCTCCAGGAATCTGCGGGGGATTACGATGAAGACGGGCAGCCGAAGCCCCGCACATCTGAAGATTTGAAAATGGGGTCCACCTTTGTCGATCCCAGGCAGGATTGGGTGGATGCCACCAACCGTACGCGCGCTCAAGCTGGCGTGTGGGTTCGCAATCTTAGCGAGACTCTAGCGTATTACGATGTCATGTCTCGTCTGCCGCTGATCCGGGCATCGGCCACGCTGGTGATGTACGGAGAGCAGGATGGTCTGCGAGAAGGTGAGGAGCTTCTGTACAACAATATTGTCAACGCCAGCAAAGTTGCGCTACCGGGCCAAGGTCACATCCCGCAGATCGAGGACCCTGAGGGCTTTATCAGCGTATTACTGCCGTTCCTCCAGCCCTAACCCACACTCGCATAATTACAAAAACCACATCTCTCGGACTCCAGTTTAATCCACGGTTGATCCGGCGCTCCAGAATGAGAGTCCTTTGCCCGGACAACGACAAAGCAATCTTAACTGGGGCACCGAAAGGACTACTTTGGGGGTTCAATATGAGCTCCGACTTATTGTTCCGGTAATTTAACAGATAACTTTGAAAGACCCAATAGCGGTTATACAACTGACACAACCTTTCATTTCACACTGATACGGATCGTATGTACCAAATGTCTTAGGAAGGCATTTGTTGAAAATTTGCTAGATTTACGTCAAAAATCACGACCATACAAATTTTCTTTAAACTTTTAAAAGGAGGGATTTTATGTCTAGCTATGTTTTACAGGTTAATCGAGTAGCGAAGCCGGGGCACTCAAAAGATGTTTTAGACTTAGTAACAACTCAGTTCGAAAAGGGTTCAGGTTCTAGGAATGTTTCAATTTCTGCGTTTGCTTCCACAGGTTCTGGACATCTGATTGTTGGAGCTCGGGTTCTCGATTCAATCGAAAAGGTAGAAGAGATAAGCGACAACCTTGACAGAGAACAATCTGACAGGATTGATTCTCATTGCAACAATGTTCAAGTGGAGATGTTAAGAGTAATAGAATCTATAGAGAATCCACCATCAGTACCGAAATTTATGGCCAGAAATCTCTTGAAGGCAAAACCAGGCAAAGCCGGGGAACTATTATCTGTATTGTTGGAATTGAGGTCTACGTTTCCCGATGGCGTCTTAAAGCCGCTGATAACCGTTCCCTATGTTGGGGACCAGGACCTTGTGCGTGCTACCGGTATTTACGATAGTTTAAAAAGCTTTGAGAATCATAGTGACTTACTGGTTGAGGACACCTTCAAACCCTATCTACAGAAGATAAGGGACCTCAGAGAGTCATTTATAAGGTATACAGCAAGAATAACCTTCATTCGAAGTAGTTAGACTCCATAGCCAAAGCTGTTTGAC
>DBZY01000074.1:2587-3020 GCA_002311835.1 Proteobacteria bacterium UBA1148
TCGGACTTGTATCGACAGCCGCGACCGTACCACACAACGGAGACAGAGACGTCGTTACCGCGATACCTTTTTCCAGCTGGGACGAGCTAGAAGAACTAAACGACACTGTGCTGAGCGACGCCGACTTTCAGAAACAGCAAGCCGCCATTGAGGAACTCTGCGTCAAGACTCCCACAATTCAGGCTCTCAACGTGATAGTAAGGGCTGATCAATTAGCGGGTAATCGCAAATACCTCAGGAGAAACTTCATGATCGCAAAAAGGGGAGAGGCTCCCGCGCTCGTGGACACCCTGCTACAGTGGCGCGAGGCTCTCGCGGAAGGGAGCCGCCCACAGGTTACGCGCCCGGTATCAGGCAACCAGGATTTGGTTCGCGTTACTGCCGGTTACGATAGTCTGAGCGCATTAATGGAAGCTGGAGCCGACGTTGCTAG
>DBZY01000074.1:3132-3410 GCA_002311835.1 Proteobacteria bacterium UBA1148
AGCAGAATCGTTTACAGCAAGACCGGCTGATATTGACTCACGCCGCCAACACCACTCTCAGCCTTAGTGCAAAGTATGGACTGGCCTTCCCCCGTCTCCGCCACGAACACGGAGCGCCAGCCTCCTGCCCGATGGGCAGGAGGCTGGCCTGGCTTCTGAGGCTCCACACCACCATTGCGTTCGTCCTCTTCGTCGTCATGTACCAGCACGATATCCGAGCCATCGCGAGTGGTTGCGGTCTCCAGCAATGACCCGAAGGCCAGGTTTGGGCCGGAATG
>DBZY01000043.1 GCA_002311835.1 Proteobacteria bacterium UBA1148
CTCTTTTCCCGTCTTTGTAGTTTAGTCTGAACTGTAATTGACCATCTCCGTTGAACCACTCCTCAAGACCCTCTCTTTTCCCGTCTTTGTAGTTTACTTTTGTCACTACTTGAAGGTTTTCGGAGTACCTCTCCTCAAGACCCTCTCTTTTCCCATCTTTGTAGTTTTGTCTCTCCCACAACTGACTGTCGTTATTGAACGCCTCAACAATTCCAGTAACGGGTTCATCCGTGTCTAGATAATAAAGGCGATTATTCTTCGTCTGAGTTGGAGGTGTTGTCATAGCACAATGCAGAAATGTAGTTAATCACAAACTTCCCCAAGGTCCGCTTATCACTGACTTGATCTAGTTCAAGCTCTCTTTTTAGGGCTTCCCAAGCATACACCTACATGTAGAGTGCTAATACACACGGCAACGATTTAGACTACGAGGCAATAGCCATGGTGCAAGGCACTGCACATCTATCGCGGTTGCCAGCCATCCTAGGAAGAGGCCTCATTTCTTTGTCTCCTAATCCACTGAGTTGCCCCACTATGTGCATGACTACTAC
This sequence comes from Proteobacteria bacterium UBA1148, assembly GCA_002311835.1. Taxonomy (GTDB): domain Bacteria; phylum Pseudomonadota; class Gammaproteobacteria; order Steroidobacterales; family Rariloculaceae; genus UBA6522. The sequence continues at coordinate 552 of DBZY01000043.1, forward strand.
TGCATAATAGATAACCCTATGATGCTAAATATGCAGTTAGGCCTTCCATAGCACTAGAACACAAAGGGCAAAATCGACACAGGAGAGGCACAATGTATAAAAAGAACAAATCTGGCGTTGAGCTTGACGCCAAAAACCTTATACGGAGTCCATCAAGACGCAATTTCCTGCGAGATGGTAGCAAGCTGGCAGGACTGGCTGGTGCGACGGCTTTGCTAGCCACCACGTCAAATCGTGCTCAGCCACAGACTCGAACACAGAATAACGAGGAAGTAAGTGTTCCACTCGACAATACTTATCTTATACGTGGGGCATATGTGGTTTCCATGGATGACGAGATTCCAAATCGACCAACCGCGGACATATTGGTTTGGGACGGGAGAATCGCAGAGATCTCGGAATCTATCGATGCAACTGGGCTCGAGGTAATCGAAGCTGGCAATATGATTGCCATACCGGGTTTTATAGATACCCACTGGCACTTGTGGAATAGCACGTTAAAGAATATGCCGCGCTCGGACACCAGTTACTTCCCGTTAAAGCAAGTTTTCATTGCTCACTTTGAACCTGCAGATCATTACGCGGCCAATCGAATGGCACTGCTGGAAGCGGCTCACGCTGGCATAACAACATTGAATAACTACGCCCACGCAACACAAACACCCGAGCACGTCGACGCAGAGCTTCGGGCAATGGCTGAGAGTGGCATGGGAGGACGCTACTCCTATGGATCGAAAGATCCCACACCCAGTACAGAGGTTATGCCGATTCTTGATGTCGAACGAGTGAAGCGCGAGTGGTTCGACGCAAGCTCACCATTTGCCGGTAAGGTGGATTTAGGAATGGCTATACGCGGGCCCGCCCAGACAGAGAGAGCTGTCTATCTACGTGAGATCCAGGCAGTGCGTGAGCTGGGAGTCCCTGTTGTTATACATGTTGGCTCTGCCAAACGTAGATATACCTCCTGCGCACAATTGAAAACTGACGGTCTATTGGACTCCTCTACAATAGTCGTGCACGGAATCGTGCAGACATCCGAGGATAGGGCCGCTATCGCTGAGGCGGGTTGCTCACTCAGTTTTGCGATTAAGTCCGAGCTACGGCTGCAAGAAGATGGTGGCTTTCGCAGCCAGATGTTAAACATGGTTAACGAAGGTGTGAACCTCTCTTGTTCCATTGATAGTTCAGCGCTCAGCAGCGTTTCGATGTTTGACGCGATGTCAACGACTTGGGCCTATGGAATACCCTGGAACGACACGGATACGCGGGAATTATCAGAACTTAGCTTTCACCAGGTTCTCGAAATGGCCACAATCAATGGTGCCAAAGCGCTTGGAATTGACGACGTCACGGGCTCATTAACCCCTGGGAAACGAGCTGATATTGTATTAGTACGTGCTAATGACATAAATATGGTGCCGATGGGTAATGTTGAGACAGCTCTAGTGCATTCGGCAACGGTAGCAAATGTAGATACAGTTATTGCCAGTGGTAAAGTGCTCAAGCACGCTGGGGAGATTGTGGGTATGGACGAAACAGCGATCGTAGAAGATGCGAAACGTTCACTTTTTGATCTCCGCAAACGAGCTGGTGGCGATTGGGCGCCTAATGATTCAGATTCGCCTCGTTTTTAGATCAACCAATCGTCAGGGGAAAAGCCATACGATCCATCTAAGGTCACCGTAGCTAAGGAAGAGAAGGCCGCACCTAAACGAATTAAGGTTAAAGCCAACTAAAGCGAGCGCTGGTCTATGAATGACCTCATCCGTGCCCTAGCCGTAGCATCTGGCATACGCCCGAGCGGAGCCCTGGCATTCTCTTCCATATGCTGAGGGTTACTAGTTTCCGTTAGGACACACGTAATTGTCGGATGAGAGAGAATGTACTTTAGCGAGAATTGAGCCCAACTCTCACAGTCAAATTCCGCCGCCCACTCAGGTAGCGTCCGCCCTTCAAGACGCCGAAAGTAGGCTCCATTCATAAACGGCCGATTAAGAAGAACTGCCAAACCCATATCCTCTGCTAGAGGCAAGAGCCGCTCTTCCGCTCGGCGTTCTGTGATGGAGTAGTTCATCTGCACAAAGTCGGGCGTCTCTCTTCCCAAAAATTCTTCGAGTTGCTCGTAGAGGTTGTATTCAGAAACCGTAACCCCGATGTATCTCGCGTGCCCTTCCGCCTTCCATTCCTTGAGATTTTGCCACTGTGTATCCAGGTCAATTAGGCTAAATATCTGCACAAGGTCAATCGTTTCTCTGCGGTAGAGGCGCTGGGTTTGACGGAATTGCTCGATCCCGGCCTCCTTTCCAACCCGATCAATCTTCGTTGTCACGAAAAGGGAATCACGCAAATCTGGGGCGCTCAAAACTTGACCGAGCCCAGCATCGTTCTCAGGGTTTCTGGGCCAAGTATCAACCACACGGCCACCGCTATCACGAAGTGCCCGCAACACCGCAGCGAGAGGGTCTATGCCGTTAGAGGATATCTGGGAAACCACCTTGCTAGATCCAAGGCCAACCACGGGAAGCATTTCCCCTTTTCCAGGGATGGGACGCTGCGGCATCTGAGTTTGTGCCAGTAACGAATTGGGACTCAGCCCAGAAACGCCAAGAGCCGACATCGTAGAGATAAATTCTCTTCGTGTAGTTGCGCCTTCTTCAATCACTTTTTTTATCACGTCGATCACTCCAACGGTCTGTTAACCCCATCACTTCAGGTAACGATTGAAAAACGCTATAGAATCAGAAACAGCTTCGAGTTGAATGTCATCTGGTTGGTACTTGCCTGCAGCATTGCGCCCCACGTATACGAAACCATGCGCGTCATGGTCGTAGGTCTTCCACTCCACACTCTTACCCGCCTGCGAAAGCAACTCGTAGTTAACTCTGAAAACTGGCTGGTTATGATCACGATCTCTGCCTTGAACGAAAATCGGAATACCAATCGGCTCAATTCGCGCCATAGCAACCCCCCGCTCGATTGCATCATGGGTTGCCTTCACCGCTGCTTGGAGGCTCTCAGCATCGTAACTGTCTGCTGTTTCAAGTGGAGACTGCCCGTCATCACCATATTCCTCTGAGCCAATTTCCGGGACTGAAGCAACCTCACCACGCGCCATAAAACCTGCAGATGCGGGCTCAGATGCTATTCCAGCAGCTAGTCCATCGTAGACACTCGCTATTTTCATTAGCATCTCACCAGCATGGCTTACTCCCATCCATCCAACCTTATCGGGATCGATGTAGGGTAGAGTCCGAACGTAGTCAATGATTCTAATAGCGTCGTCGTATTCTAGTGGTGCTCTATTAAACACAGGTCGACCTGACCATGGTTGAGCTAGTAACGCTGAACCATCATAAACAGGGACCTCCACTTCGGAACGGTAGCGTAACCAAGCAACCGCATAACCGGCAGCAAGAAATTGATCAAGCGTCCAGCCACGATTATGGCTGTTATCCTTAACGTACCCTAACCCTTCACCACCATTCCCCGATGAAAACAGCACGGCTGGGAAAGGCCCATCACCAATGGGCTTGCGCAACCCTATCGGCGTCAAGAGTCCGTCATCAGTTGCAATCAGATGATAGGTTACGGGAATTTCAGAGCCAGCAATGCTCTCTGTCTCGTAAACCAACCCATCCTGGGCACTCACTACAGCAGGCTTCATCAACGCAACAAACAGCGATACAACTGAAATCAGGCTCAAAGTACGGTTCATGTCTCCCCCTTTTGACGGAATAATGTCCAAGCAACAAAATTAACGGCAAGTATAGCCCGGTGGTGAAGCCCCCGCCTCAAGCTACGCTAAAAGCAGGCCAATAAATGGAAAGTAAATACCCTACGATCACAACCGCAATCAGTGCAAACAAACAAGCCCAGAAGCCCTTGACCGCCATAGTTTTAAGATTGATACCATAGCCCGCCGCAACCGCAGGACCCCCAGCGGATGTTGGTAACATGAAGCCACAATTACCCACCGTTGTTACGATGTAAATGAACGGTAACGGGTTCAAATCCAGACTCTGGAAAGTGCTGATAGTAATAGGCACGGTAATCGCAATAGCTGCCGTGTTATTCGTGATCTGAGTCATAAAGAGGGTTAATCCGGCAAAGACAACAATAGCGACGAACCCGCCTTCACTGGCGTACGGCAACAATGCCTCGGCGATATAAGCTGCTGTTCCGGTCTCGGTCAACACACGCCCTAAAGCCGTGCCACCAGCAAAGAGGTAAAATAGCCCCCACATCATTTTCCCCTGAGCATATTCCCAGGTCATAAGATTCTCACCTTGTGTGCGCACCAAGAAACAGATAATTGCGCAACTCAGGAAAGCGTATGCGGGTGTGAGCGAGGGTAGCAGGCTTGAGTACAGGGGGCGGCTAAACGCAAGAAATGCTGCCGCTATAAACAAAAAGAGTCCCCACTTCTCCTGAATGCTCATTGAACCGAGAGATTTGAGCTCAGAGAGAAAGAACTCGCGAGTACCCTCTATTTCTGTTATCTCCGGTTTAAATGCGACCCTTACATAAAGAAACGTTACGATCATGACAGCGAGGCTCAGCGGTAAAAATCGTGTCACCCAGGTCACGAAGAGAAACTCCTCCCCTGTAACCATTTCTTGGATATATTCAACCGTCAGCAGATTAGGTGCGCCACCAAGCGGTGTTGTCGCACCTCCTGCACTCGTACCCCACGCGACTGCTATAACTAACGCGGTACCGAGATTGCTTTCCCACAAATCTTCAATACCGATGAATCTCAACATGGCAACGACGATAGGGATCATGGTCGCTGCAACAATGGTATTAGGTAAGAACGCGCTCAGTATCATACCTATGACAAACCAGGAGATAATCTGGCGCGTCGTATTGGTACCGACGCCTACCAATGAGACGAGTGCAATGCGCCTATCCAATCCCCAACGCGTCCAGCAAGTAGTAAGCACATTCGCAGATAATAGAAGAATAACGAGTTCCGCTGCGTAAGCGGGCAAGATTCGGTCTATTGATGCAAAGTTGAAGAGCGCGACAGTAACCAGAGGAAGAAACCCAGTGACTGCTAGATGGACAGGCCGGGTGATCCACCACAATGCCATCCAAACGAGCAATCCGATGCTGCACCGCACCTCGTAGGGCAACCCTCCTAGCGGCAACAAGAGCAATGCTAAGAAAATAGCAGGCCCCGCGATCACGCTGATCGCTCTATTTCGATCGGATACGGGCTTACTTACACCAGATGGTGGTACGGTCGACGGATTTCGAAGAGAGTCTGACAAGAATAAACCTACCGATCTTATTTTTTGAGCATTCTACTTTAACTATGGAAAGCAGAACTCATGTCATTGCCGCGCAAGCGTTATCCATGAAATCAGTTGAGACTACAGCCACGCCTTACCGTTTAGGGTTAGGCGCTTTTGAGCCCTGTATAAACCAAGTAAAATCATCGTACAGATAATAACTCCAAAAAATGCGTTCGGAGGAAACATGAAGAACTCTAAGGTCCGTACGTTGGCCCTGAGCCTCGCTGCCACTTGCGGAATGGGGCCTCTGCAACTGGCCGCACAGGTCGAGACCCTCGTCATTGAGGGGGGCACGCTGATTGACGGCAACGGCGGGATACCAATAAGCAACGCAGTTATTGTGATGAGCGGCAACCGAATAGAAAACATCTCGACAGTAAGCTAATGTCTCCTACCCAGATGATGCTACCGTCATTGAAGCAAATGGAAAATTCATCCTCCCTGGACTATGGGATTCTCAGGTCAGTTATAACTGGTATTACGGCGAAGTAATGCTGAACTATGGAATCACCTCAACCATCGACGTGGGTAACTCTGGCGAGATTGCTATACCACATCGTGACGCCGTACACGCCGGCATACTTCGCGCTCCACGCACATACACTGGGCTATCGCGATTAAACCGGATCCCCGACGGGGGCACGGGCCTGGAGACAATTCTGACACCAGCTCGAGACCCTCACTCTGCCCAGGAGGCCCGAGACCTCGCGCGGGCCTTTATCGAAGCCGGCGCTGACGCTCTTATGTTCAACGACGGCTCAATGCCGCTTGAGTACTATGTTACTGCTATCGAAGAGGCGGATAGAACAGGTACGCCTGTCTTCACTCGCGCGTACGGACCGATCTATGGTCCTTGGGAGGCCGTCGAGCGATCAACCCGTAACCTACCCCATTCAGCTGGCATCTGGCGTGCCGTGACCAGCCCGGTACCGACTGATAGAGATGAACGGGATTGGCTCGACATGTACGCAGACATGGATGATGCCCGTGCCGAAGAACTCATACAGCGCCTGATTGAGAACGAAACCGCACTCACGCCAACGTTTCAGGCCAATTTTCGGGGCTACCCAGCCGAGTGGACGAGTTTCGAGGCAGAAGACCGCAGATTTTTCATAGAAGCAGACCCTAACTTGATGGCCTATTACCCATCGGCCAGGATGCAGGCAGCGCTAGCCTTCTATGGACAACGAGGCCCGTGGAGCGTCCGTGATGAGGCCGCACGAGAACGAAAGATGATCGGCTTCAAGAATGCATTACGATTTCACAAAATGTTCGTGGATAACGGCGGACATCTGGTTCCGGGCGCAAATACGAACCCGTCCCGAGTCCCAGGCGAAAATCTCCACCATGAGATTGCCGTATTTGAGGAGGCTGGTATTTCCCCGATGCAAATCATCCAGGGGGCAACCAAATGGTCTGCCGAGATGCTGCTCTTAGGAAATGAAATCGGTACGGTTGAGGTTGGCAAATTAGCAGATGTGATCATCGTCAATGAAGATCCGTTGCGAGACATTAGCAATCTTCGTGAGATCGATACGGTGATCATGAACGGTAAAGTGGTCGAGCTTGGATATGATGTGTCATTTCATGATCCTTTCCGCCGCGACTCAGAACTAAACCCTCCCGTGGAGGCACTACACTGGGTAGCTGCATTCAAGGAAGTCGCTCACGGTGCACGTGGCTTTAGGTTTGTGGGGCGCCCGCCGGGTGGGCCTGGTACACCTCTACCAGATCCTGTCGAAGCCCCTCAGCCTGCCATAGAAACCATTACACCAGTCATGGTAACCCAGGGTGGCCCGACGATAAGTATCACATTGACGGGATTTAACTTCGTCAGAAAATCACGAGTGTACTTTAACGGCACATCAGTACCCTACGAAGCGAAGAGCCCAACTCAACTGGAGGTTGAGATTGATTCAAGCCTTCTGCATGAAGCAGGCTGGACAGACATCGTGGTAGTTAATCCAGAACCATTAAATCCCGAACTTGGGTATCCGTGGGGTAATGGCACATCGAACAGAGCGCACCTCATTATCAACTATCAATACTAAATCTCAGGAGGATTGCCGGTTATCCAACGCAAACCAATCGTAAGGATGTGCGGCAACCAGGATGCAAAAATAGAGTGTGTAGTGCATATTATTCCCAACCGTCCCCCATGCGTGCCGCGTGGTGTTACCGAAGATGAGCACCAACATCATCAGTGCACCTGCGATGGAAGACCAATAGGTAAAGAATCCTAATGCCAAAAAAATACCGAGTACGACTTCAAAAAAAGGTAAGACATAGAGAAATACCGTTATCATAGAAGTTGGAAGGAAGGACTCCCAAGCTGCCAAAGGCGGCGAAAACAAAGCCAACTGACTGTCGACCCATGCCCCTGTATCGATGATGATACGCATGAACCCGTGACAAAATATATTTACACCCAAGGTAATTCGGAACAGCGCATACGCCATCTGAAAACCGGATGCTCGAGCCACACGCTGCTGGATTTCTGTCGACATAACCTACTCCCCACATTCGTTATTCTCGAAATCGGTTGAGCAATAAGCTTCACTCGCCTAGGACTGAGGGTCAAGCTCAATCTCATTTGCCCCCAACATTGACCATGCATGGGAAGCAAATGAGAATATGGGGTATGTTGACATTTAAAGTATGAAAATATGTTTCGAATAGAGAGGCGCCCATGATTACCAAACTGCGCTGCAAGACTTTCTGGGTGTGCTTAATCCTGGCCACCAGCCATACCCAGTTGGGGGCACATCATGCAAACTCAGCCTATGACAGATCAGTGGATATCACGGTCTCAGGAACCGTCACAAAATGGCAGTTCATAAACCCTCACGCAGGTCTTTGGCTCGCTGTTACAAATGGCAACGGAGAACCCCAAGAGTGGTCAGTGGAATTTCAGGGAACACTTGATCTTTACCGACATTACAAATTTAACAAAGATACATTCAGCTCAGGGGACGAGATCACTCTGATTGGGCATCCGGCCAGAAATGGAGGGCCTACTTTAAGCGCTAGAATTGTTATTTTCTCAGATGGCCGAGAAGTCAACGTTCGCAATGCTCCAGACTGATTCGAATGAGAGATAGTTTCCTTACAAGGATATCCACTGTTGGGGCAATAATTTTAATCCTGCCTAGCCTAGCCAGTGCCCAATCGCTACCCGATCTGTCCGGTGTGTGGCAAAGGGACTTCCCTGGCAATTCTTCGTTGGTTCCCGAACTACCCCTATCAGCATGGGGTCAAGAGCGATTCGATCTGGCTAAACCTATCCATGGCCCAAGAACTACAGCAGCAACAGAAGCGAATGCATCCGAGCTAATGTGCCTTCCCATGGGGCTACCGGGCACATACTACCGGCCACGTCCCTTCGAAATTGTCCAGCTTCCCGATCGAATAGTTATGGTGTTTGAGGTCAATAACTTTTGGCGAATGATCTATATGGATGGACGGGAGTTTCCCGAGGTGCCATTACATACCTGGAATGGTTATTCAATTGGTCACTACGAAGACGATACCCTGGTCATTGAAACTCGCCACATCATCGGATGGGAGTCGGAAACACAACAACGTTGGATCGACCGTTTAGGTCACCCATTCAGTGACGAGTTACGACTTATCGAACGCATCCGAAAAACCGACGAGGGAACCCTCGAAAACGAGGTAACCATCGATGACCCAATTGCTTACACTAAACCGTTCACAGGAATATTACGATTCAGAGAAATGGACTATGAGCTTGCAGAATTCATCTGCCAGGAACTCATGCTCTCCGACCTTCCGGAGATGAGGCCCGGACAGTAACCGCGATGGTCCATCACTTACGAAAGAATAAAAAATTCGCAAAACATTTATGACGAAATCTAAGTTTTTAACTAACCAAACCTTTACTGTGATAATCGGACTGCTAGTCTTTTCCGTAACTCAATCACAGACGGCACTGGGACCGGATCTTTCAGGAATTTGGCAGAGAGTGGGGCGAGCTGGACAGGGGGGCGAAGGACCGCGATACCCAACGTTGATCATTGATGAAGAGCCCCCTCTGACGGCATGGGGACGAGAACGCTTGGCTCTAGCAAAACCCATCCATGGCCCAAACCCTGCCTCACCAACAGAATCAAATGCAGCGGAGCTTCTTTGCCTACCTATGGGCTTTCCTGCTACCTACTTTCGTCCTAGGCCTTTCGAAATTATTCAATTACCTGATCGAATCTTCATGTTATTTGAGGTGGATAATTTCTGGCGCATTATTTACATGGATGGTCGCGAGTTTCCGGAAGTCCCTTTGCATTCCTGGAACGGGTACTCCATTGGTCACTACGAAGACGATGCCCTGGTCATTGAGAC
>DBZY01000030.1:0-148 GCA_002311835.1 Proteobacteria bacterium UBA1148
TACGCAGTGTTGTTCCATTAACGTTCCAAACTTTAGTATCCCGGCTTCCCGTATCCGCAACATAGAGCAGGGAGTAGTCTGGGGAGAAACAAAGTCCATTGGGTTGGACGACCTCATCGGTCACCATAGCAATCTGTCCCGTTGATCC
>DBZY01000030.1:468-613 GCA_002311835.1 Proteobacteria bacterium UBA1148
GGCCGGGCCTTCCGCCCACAGCGTTCCCGTATATAGTCGCAAGATGGGCGTATTCCCCACTATGTATTGGCGGAATCGGTCATCTAAGGCAATGATATCTGGGTCGGGGTAACGGACGGGGTTTTGCCCCGACCAATCTCTGGGC
>DBZY01000030.1:815-3837 GCA_002311835.1 Proteobacteria bacterium UBA1148
GAAGTGCTCGTGAGAAATATAATAACCCTTGCCATGGCTCTCGTATTTGCCCCTCCCGGTTTTACCCATCACAGTGACGCCGGCATAGACATGGAGTCAGTAATGACCCTCCGGGGTACGATCATCGAATTCAATTGGCAAAATCCGCACATCTATTTCACCATGGAGGTCATAGACATTAGTGGTGAAAGAATTGAGTGGGAAGTGCAAATGGGTTCGACAGTCACTGCCGCACGCAGGGGCTGGGAGCGTGACTCTCTTTCTGCTGGGGATCAAGTTACGGTTCTGACCCATCCAGCTCGGGACGGTCGCCACTATGCCATCCGTTCGCGTGATGCGGGGTCTCTTGAAATAGAAGGGGAGATAATCTTTTCTGAACCGCTCTACGCAGCAGAAGTCACCGCCGCCACATCAAGTCTTGAGGGCAAGTGGATGGCAAATATGTCAGAGCGTTTCAACTATCCCGGCGGTTTCGATGGTTATTTTAGAGCCCAGCTTCGGTTGACTGAAGAGGGAGCTGCCGCACAGGCTGTATACGATGGAATTTCTGATGAGAACCCTCATTCCAGGTGTATCGGACGACCCACGCCTGGCATGATTATCTCCACTGATCTATACGCGCTACAGATCGAGATCAACGAAGAAGAGGAGATCGTTGTTATTCGAAGTGAGTTCTGGGACGAGGAGCGAACAGTGTATATGGACGGACGTGGGCATCCCGGGGATAGTGAACGTTTTGTCGGTGGGCACTCGATTGGTTGGTGGGATGAGGATGCGTTGGTTATAGATACCGCAAACTTCACGGATCATCGCTCGCCTTATCAGATGGGTGTTCCCTCAGGTGCCCAGAAACATGTGGTGGAGCGGTACCGACTCAATGAAGAAGGCACACGGATGATTGTTGAGTTTACGTTGGAAGATCCAGAGTATATTGCTGAGCCGTTGACTCATGCTAGAGAATTGATCTATTCCCCACAGATCGGAATTTCTCGGTACGATTGTAATGCAGAATCAGCGAGACGGTTTGTGCCTCAATAATCCCGCAGGGGGAGCGAGGGGTAGTGGCCGCAGCTCGATTTCTGTTCCCTCAAAGTCAAGACCCGCTAGCGTGATGACAACGGCACACAGTTACTGCTGCGAAGGATATTCTCTGCGCGTACATAATGATGACGGACTCTCACCGAGAATCGGTAAAACTTGGGATCGTTCAGATTGATTGCTATAGACAACCTGTTCTGATCTTCGTTCAAGGTATATCGTTCAACTATCTGCGCAATTGGTCCGCCGAATGGCAGCGTCCGTTCACCTGACCTCACCGCTCCTTCCGTGAAGTCGGTGGTCTTGATTACAAGCATATCGTCTACCCATCGTCCTACCGACCAACCCAGCGCGTTGGGTATGAACGTCTCAGGCGGTTCCAGCTCAAAATTCATATACACACGCCGCATTCGACCAAATGCGGCGATATCGACAAAGTTTCCTCGATCAGTGATCTCGAAGTCCACCGGTCGGTCCGCCAACGCGCCTACCATGGGACACGACGCAGCAGGATCGTCTGCCTCGCCTATATACGATTCTCGGAAGCTTTGTCCGGCCGCAGTCAAGTAGCTCTCTGCGACGGCGAAGAACGGCTGTCGATCTATCGGGTCGGAGCGTTCTGCGTTTTCGTCTACCGTCCATTGACCTGCGAGCCGGGTTTGCAGAGGATTTACCTGAGCAAGAGAATCATCGATCAAGCCCGCTGAGACGATCAGCGAAAGATACGCTGACCATGTCAAAATCCTATGTCGCTTACTCAATATACGCTCGGTATGCAGTCTGCACCATGCAGAGTCCTTTCTGTCCGCGCGAAGTCGAAATGAAACTCCATGGGGTACGAATAGTATTTCGGATCCTGAAGGTTGATTTGTACCGAAAGACGGCTTCCGTCCTCGCTCAGCGTGTAGCGTTCAATCATCTCAGCGTCCGGCCCGCCGAATGGTAGAGGCTCGACGTTGTTCGATATGGATCCTTCTGTGAAGTCTGTGGTCCTAACCACCAATGTATTCCCGTCCCAATGCCCGTCGGACCAGCCCGACTTGTTGGGCCAGAAACCCGTCGGCGGTTCGCGGTCGTCTAGGTAGACACGCCGTACCTGCTCGAACATGATGATGTAGATTGCGTCTCCCCTGTCGAAGAGCTCGAAGTCAGCCCCCGAACCTGCGAAAGCTGCTGGCGATCGTGGCCGGCACAACGCCTCATCGTCGTGTTCCTCGAACCTGTACATGCGCCGATAGGATTCCGTCTCGGCGGTCAGTATGCTCTCCGCCTGGAGCTCGAATAGGGTCTCCGGCGGCGGCCCGGCACGCCCCCGGCTCCAGAGGCCCTCGAGCTTCGCTTGCAAAGTGTGAGGTTCTTGAGCAACCACCGGACTACTATTCGGAGCGAGAGTAATGGCCAGCGACAGGCACAGAGACCAACACAGCACTCTACGCTTCGATACGGTTGTTTTCTGCGCCATTGCTAGTCCTCTAGGGAGTTGTTAATTAGCCTCTGTGGGCTTGAGATACCGATCCACTGAGCAGTCGATAGTTCCACTGGTAGAGCAGACGTTGCCTCGAACTTCCCTGCCATCTTCGAAGGTAAATTGAATTAGTTCCATGATGGGTCGACCAGAGTGTGAGGGAAAGCCCAACGCAGTCACTTTGAAACCTACGGGCACCGTATCTTTGGTCCAGCCGTTGTTCGCCAAAGTTCTACCAGAACCGGTTGCTATCAACCACATCTCCAATTCATTCTGATCGTTTTCTACCTCCATAGTGATCCTGGAGTGGGGACTTGCCATTCTAACTTCGGTAATGACACCCTCAACAGTCACTCGGCCGCGAAAATCGAAATATGCGTAGAAGCTATGGTGTGCGTGGCCGACGGCGACGTAGAGCAACCACCCAAGAATTACGAGTGAGGCTCCAGATTTCATTCTAATCCTCTTCATTCTGTGGGTTTGAGATATCGATCCACGTTGCCTCGAACTTCCCTGCCA
>DBZY01000030.1:3975-17155 GCA_002311835.1 Proteobacteria bacterium UBA1148
GGGCACCGTATCTTTGGTCCAGCCATTGTTCGCCAAACTTACACCGGAGCTGGTCTCTATCAGCCACGTCTCCAGTTCATCCTGGTCGTTCTCTACTTCCATAGTGATTCTCGAGTGGGGACTGGCCATTCTAACTTCGGTAATGACACCCTCAACAGTCACTCGGCTGCTAAAATCGAAATACGCGTAGAAGCTGTGGTGTGCGTGGCCGACGGCGACGCAGAGGAACCATCCAGGAATTGTAAGTGAGACTCCGGATTTCACTCTAATCCTCCCCACGATGAGCTCGTCACCGCCGGCCGATGGTATCAGATCAAATGTTGGCTGTCGTCAGCGTATCTAAGGTCCAGCGAATTTAGAGATTCCTCCTACAGAACTGAGTCAAGCGTGCCGGGGAGTTGGTGTGGAGCAGGTTACTCTGAACCGAAAGAGGGCCTGCGCGAGTTTCGTCGAACGATGATCATCGTCAAGAAGAGGATCACGATCAGGGCAAGACCGTCGGTTAAGTTATCGGGTATGACCAACAAAACTGCGGCGAACGCCGCGCACAGCCGTGAAGGCCAACCCAGTGTACTCGTCCCAATGACACCTTGGAGGCTTACTCCCAGGGCGAGTATGCCCACGAAAGCAGTTGCTGTCGCGTAGGCTATCGATAACGGCTCGCCGTCCATAAGCAACTGCGGTCCGTAGATCCATGCGAAGGGGATGAGAAATCCGGCCAGGCCGAGTTTGAAAGCTTTGATACTAATACTCAGTGGATTCGCGCGTGCGATGCCGCTCGCCGCGTAGCATGCTAATGCCACCGGTGGAGTGATGTTCGACAGATTAGCAAAGTAAAGAACGAATAAATGTGCGCCCATTGCTGTAACGCCCATTGCAACCAACCCCGGTGCAACGACCGCAGCGCAAATGATGTAGGCGGCCGTTGTGGGCATTCCGATTCCTAATATTATGGCTACTACGGTGGCTAAAACGAGCGCTAGTGGTAGTAGGCCCATTGAGTAGTTGAGTATGATGTTGGCCACGTTCAGGCCGAGACCGGTCAAACCGAGTATACCCACAACGATACCGGCGACTGTGCAGGCGGCAGCGACCAATATAGAGCTTCTCATCGTCACGTACAGCGCCGATGCTATGGCCTTTGGGCCGAGGTGAAGTCTTAAAACACCGCTCTGCCTCTTGAAACACCCTAAGATAAGGCAGCTCAGCGTGCCGATCAGACCGGCCCTCAGTGGGGAAACCTGCGCGACCAAGAGCGCATACAATAGGATCGGGATGGGAATGAGCAGGTACCCTCCGTCCCTCAACACATCCATGGTTCGGGGAATTTCTTCCTCTGAGAGTCTTTTTACACCTGTTCTGCGCGCTTCCAAGTCAACCATCCAGAAAACGCCTACGTAGTAGAGTAACGCAGGGATAAGCGCTGCTTTAGCAATGGAGACGTAGTCGGTACCAATAATGTCCATCATGATAAAAACGGAGGCCCCCATAATGGGCGGAAGTATTTGTCCTCCGGTCGAGGCCGCAGCCTCCACAGCGCCCGCGAAGGCAGGTTGGTAACCGGTTCTTTTCATCAAAGGAATAGTGAAAGCTCCGGTCGCGGTGACGTTTGCCACCGGGCTACCATTTAATGTACCGAAGAAGGAGCTAGCAATAATGGCTATTTTTGCGGTTCCGCCGCGAGATCTGCCGGTCAAGCTGACCGCTAAATCCATCAGAACCTTGCCTCCGCCACTAGCCTCCATGACCGCTCCGAACAGAACGAATACAAAGACGTAGGTGACGGTGACCCCAAATGGAATACCAAAAATTCCATCGAGGCTATAGATGTAACTGACTATGCGGTCAATTTCGAAGCCGGGATGGCCGAGAATTCCCGGGAAGTACGGTCCCCAGAGCGCATAACCGAAGAGGAGTAACGCAAGAATTGGAAGCGCTGGCCCCATAGTTCGCCGGGCGAGCTCGAGGATGGTTATGCAAAGCATACTACCGACTATGACATCCGGTGTGACCCACAACACGCCAGCCCGTCCCGTCAACTCATCATAGTTCAGAACGGTATACACATAGGCAGATAAACTCAGAAGCAATAGCACGAGATCGTACACTTCAACCTGCCCACGATCGTTTTTTCGGGAAGGGTAGATGATAAATGCGATCACAGAAGTTACGAATAGAAAAGTGGAGCGCAGAACAAACGCATCAACCAGGTACAGATTTAGCCCAACGATGTTGAATAGGGCCCCGACGACAGCGAAAGCGATGGCAAAGTTACGCAACGGCCCAGTACGGGAAAGTATACGGTTCCTGAGAGGGATGGTTTCCGGTGAGTTTTGAGGTTCCCGCTGCACTACTTTCGACTTACGGTACGAGTCTGTTCTACGCAATAGATGTTAGGACGCGAGTCTCTGGGGGATCTCGATACCTTTTTCACGATAGTATTCTTCCGCTCCTGGGTGTAGCGGCAAGACTAACGTCTCAATTAGATTTGGATCTATGTCCGCCGCCTGATACGCGCGTTCGATAGTGTCGGGGTTCGAGTAGCAAACATTCGCGATGTTATAGATCAACTCATCATCAACATCCTTATTTGCCATAAGGGCGTTCCACGATGAGAAGCTTCTTAGCGGCTTGTCCATCCCGGTGTAAGGACCTGCTTCAAGAGCATTCTCTAGTAGCCATGGGGCTCCTTCCTTAACGAGTAGATACTCCTCATCAGAGAACTCAAGAAAGCGTAGATCGAGAGACGTCTTTAGTTCTGAGATAGAGGGCATTGGAATACCGCTAGTAGCGAAGAATCCTTTCAGAAGGCCGTCTCTGACCATGTTATTTGTATCTCCCTTACCGGCGTTTTGAAATCGGGGATTAATGTTCAAGATTTCAAATATCTGCCGGCCTGCTATGTCATGAGTGCTACCTCTATTACTAAGTCCGAACGGCTGAAGATCAAGATCGGACAACGTGTAGATCGGCTGATCAGCTCTGACAACGAAGTGATGAATTCCGTTGAAGATAGGCAGAACACTTCTTATATTCTCGCGACGATCTTCGTACACCGCTTGAATCGCATCGATGTTATTAATGATACCGATATCCAGCTCAGCCCGATCAAGCAAGATCGCGTTTTGTGGTCCTCCGCCAGTCGTCTGAACTCGTGGGTTCATCCCTGCTGATTCTAGTAGGGTGCTGATAGCGCCAGCGCAGACGAAGTATGCACCCCCGGGAGTTCCAGCACCTAAGCGGACGAATCGAGGTGCCGTACACGAAAGTGATGTCAATCCTAACGTTGCCAACGCAAGATTGATGAAGGTTCTTCTTTTTATCTCCATCTTAAGGACAACATTATCCGTGATCACTAAGACTCGAGCAATGTGTCATCTTGTGCATATGGCCTCCTAGTCAGGAGGCGCACTATACCTTTGTAAGATCGGATGTGGACGGCGCAAAGAGAGCTTCAGGTGTGAGCATTTGTTTAGACAATCCCTGCTCGTGGTGATACCTGAGAAAGACCTCAAGCACATGGCGATTCTCTTCGATTCCGTAGGACCAATAATCATTGCCCATGAGCGCCATGACCCGATCCTTTTCCGCGACGGCCCAAGGTAGGCTAACGTACAGATGACCAATTTGGGAAAGATCTTCCATCGCAAGACGCTTCGCCTCCGTGAAAGCTTTCAGTACGCTTACGGCTAGCCATGGGTGCTGTTCGGCGAGGTTTCTGCGGATCCCGATTACGTGCATTATCGGGAAGATATTGGTGCGTTCGTAGTAGTTTTGTTCTGCAGCTTGTACATCGGGAAAGAGTCGCGCAATTCCCTCCGCACCTCGATGAAAACAAGAAGGAGCACGTGCTCCGATTACGGCGTCCAGTTCGCCTGCTTCGAGCATTTGTGACAGGGTTCGGCCGGCGGGTATCGGTTGAAGATCGATGTTCCCGGGGAGATCAAGGGGCGTTCGTTCGCTGCGTCCAGGTTCTTCTATCCCACCTGATCTCCAATGTACGTCCGAGACCCCGACTCCATACTCGTCCGAAAGGATGCCTCGGATCCACACATTAGCAGTAATTTGATACTCGGGGAGTCCGATGGTCTTGCCAGACAGATCCTCAGGTCGTTCAATGCCACGGTCGGTGCGTACGTATATACCCGAGTGACGAAATAAACGTGAGACAAAAGCAGGAACAGCAACATAGGCATTCGTGCCCTGTGCGCTCGTCAGTGTGTGACTAGACAATGATAGCTCTGAGATGTCAAACTCTTGATGCTTAAATGCCCGGTGAAAGCATTCCTCGGGTTCAAGCGCTGTTGGGTAAACGTCACACCCTTCTATAGTGACGCGGCCATCAAAAATTGCACGGCACCGATCATAATCGCAACAAGAGAGACTCACTGAGAGTTTAGTCATGCTAAGTTAATTCTCTAATTAGAGCAGGATTTGACGCTCTATCGTCGCCTGCGTATTGTGAAAAAAACCGAGTGTCTATTAACATGGAACCCTGGTTGGTACAAGAGGCCGAATCCGGTGAGTAGTTTAGAAAGATCTCGGTCTATTTAGAACAGTGGTCGTTCTATCACACGAGTTCAGTGCATCATGCGTCATCGATACAGGCATAGACTGTGAAAATCCATAATGAATTTGATGTGCCATTACCCCCAGTAGAAGCCTGGAAAACACTCCGTGATATTGAGGAGATTGTGCCATGTTTACCCGGGGCAGAGATCACTGAGAGGGTGGATGAACTGGTCTACCGCGGGCACATTGCGGTGAAGCTTGGCCCGGTGGCGCTGAAGTTTCGTGGTACTGTACAGTTCACGGAGCTTGATGACACCAACCATCGCGCGCGTATCCAGGCACAGGCACAGGATGACAAGGGTCGTGGTGGTGTATACGCCTTGATGGGTTTTTATCTCAAGCCAGTAGAAGACGGATCGCGAGTATCTGTTGACACAGATCTGACACTGAGTGGAAGCATCGCCCAATACGGCCGCGCCGCTGGGATTATTCCGCAACTTGCGGATCAAATTGTTCATGAATTTGCGGATAATTTCCGGACTAGGCTCGACAAGGCCCATGGCGGTACAGGGGATCAGTCGGCTGACGAATCTGAAGAGCGGCAGCAGGTAAAACCGATTTCGGCCGCCAGATTAGTATTCAGGGTACTGAACGGAAAATTTACCCGATTGATTCGCGCGCTTTTTCGGCGCTCGTAATCAAGTCGACGACGAGCATTGGCGTTACAGGGTACTCATTGATTCGAATACCCCAGGGCGAGAGCGCGTCTTCGATTGCGGATACGATCACGGCGGCGGCTGGTACCACGCCCGATTCACCAACGCCTTTTACACCTAATGGATTTAATGGAGACGGTGATTCCATATGCGTGATTTCTATGTAGGGGACCTCTGTGATCGTCGGTAGCAAATAGTCACCGAAGTTCGTAGTTAGCGGCTGCGCATTTTCATCGAAAATCATTTGTTCGAATAGCGCGTTTCCTATTCCGTGCACGACACCGCCATGAATTTGACCTTCGACAAGTGTGGGATTGATCATCCGTCCGCAATCATTGGCTACGACGTAACGGTGGATAGTTGTTACGCCGGTGTTTGGGCTGACCTCAACCTCAACCGCGTGCGTGGTATTGCTATAAACGAGATCCGGCGGTGAAAAATGAATCTGAGCCTCCAGCCCAGGTTCCACATCGGCTGGTAGCGCGTAGCCAGGTGCGCCGGCGAGCGCCTCCGCTAGTTCCGCTAGTGTCACGCTATCAGAAGGTGAGTCAGTGATATAGATCCTGCCGTCCGTTATCGAGAGATCCTCTTCCGGTACTTCAAGTAAGTGACTAGCTACATGCAACGCTTTCTTTCTTATATTTACGGCAGCCAGGTGCACAGCCGATCCCGCCGTTACCGTTTGCCGACTGGCGAAGCCGCCTTGGCCGAGCGAGATCGTACCCGTGTCTCCCGCGACGATGCGAATACTGCTCGGGCGCGAGCCGAGCGCGTCTGCTGCGATTTGTGTGAAGACAGTCTTGAGCCCCTGGCCCATCGCGGTGGCGCCGGTATACACGGTGACGTCACCCGATCTTCCAACACGGACCACTGCGGACTCAAATGGCCCTCTTCCAGTTCCTTTGATCCCGTTCGCAATGCCTATACCGAGATATTGACCTTGCTCTTTCGCGGTCTGCTGTCGGTGTCTAAACTGATGGTATCCAATCATCTCTAGCGCCATTGTTTGGCAGGTCTGGTAATCCCCACTGTCGTATTTGACGGTACTTCCAGAGCGGGTTTTTAGTGGTTTCTCATAAGGCATTTGCTCGACGGATATTAGATTCAGACGTCGAATCTCTGCTCGGTCGAGCCCACTATCACGCGCCGCTACGTCGAGTAGTCGCTCCATTGCAAATGTTGCTTCCGGGTAACCAGCGCCCCGAACGGGAATAGTAGGTGGACGATTCGTCTCGACGACGTCAACGGTAAGGTCGTAGGCTGGTACGACATACGGCCCAGGCATGGCCACCGATGCGTTGTACGGGAGATTAAAACCCTGTGGGGTATAAGCGCCTTGGTCATGTGTTACATGGCCTCTGACTCCGAGTATCTTGCCATTCTTATCGATGGCCATTTCCACGTTCCAAAACTGAGTGCGTGCTTGGATAGCGGATAAAAAATGCTCGCGTCGATCCTCAATCCACTTTAAAGGTCGATCTAGTAATCGCGTAGCACAAGCGAGTACAGCTTCTTCAGGATACATGAGGAACTTCGCTCCAAAGCCACCTCCCACATCGGGTACCACTACACGTATACGCTCTTCGTCAATGCCGAGCGTTTTCGCTAGTAAAGCGCGGACTTCATGAGGCATCTGAGTAGAACTCCACACATTCAACTGATCCCCCGGTGAATCGTAGTGTGCAACGATACCCCGACCCTCGATGGGATGTGCAGCGCCTCGTTCTTGTCTAAGAGAAAGCGAACACACGTGTGCAGCACGCTTAAATGCTTCGTCGGTATCGCCGTAGCATTGTTTGATCTCTTTTAGCCGGTTGCTTTCCTTCTCTGTATGGACAAGAGGAGCATCAACCAAAGCATTCGCTGCATCGGAGACTGCTGGGAGGATATCCATATCGATATTGACCAAGGCAGCGGCATCCTCTGCCAAATACCGATTCTCTGCGACAACTACTGCGATCGCCTCGCCCACAAAACATACTTCTTCTTTCGCTAGAACGAACGGCGTAACTTCCCCCTCGATTGTCTCAAGAGCAAACCCCAGCGGGAGTCGTTCGCTCGCTAGGTGTGGCAGGAGCTCGTTGAGTCCAAGCACGGCAATCACTCCTGGCGCGTGCCGGGCGGCTTCCATATCTACGGCCCTCAGTCGGGCGTGAGCGACTGTGCTGCGCACAAAGGCGCATTCCAACATCCCAGGAAGATGAATGTCGTCGATAAAACGGCCCTCTCCGCGTAACAGTGCCTCATCCTCGACACGAGTGTGTCGACTACCGACGTATGTCATCGTCTGAGTGTTCCTCAATGCGAAGTCGTTCAGCCCCATCCTTAGCGGCGGAGAAAATATTTTGATACCCGGTGCAGCGACATAGATTGCCGGAGAGCGCATTTTTCAGTTCCGATTCTTCCGGCGTAGGATTGTTTGCGAGAAAATCTACTAACGTCATCAATATGCCTGCTGTGCAATAGCCGCATTGGAGTCCGTGATGATCTTGGAAAGCTTCTTGCAGGGGATGCGCTGTGTCCCCCTGTGCCAGGCTTTCCACGGTCCGAATCTCAGCTCCATCCGTCTGAACGGCGAGCATCAGACAGCCGCGCACAGCACGATCATCAACGAGTATGGTGCACGCTCCACAAACACCGTGTTCGCAACCAAGGTGAGTCCCGGTAAGGAAGAGTTCGTGGCGTATGAAGTCTGCTACGGTTAGTCGAACGTCGACTTCTCGGCGTACGCTCTGTCCGTTGACTGTAACTTGTATTTGGCGCCGCCGCCGTTTATCCATATCAGTGCTCATGATTCACTAGCGGCCTGTCGGGCCGCTCGGGTAAGAGCTCGTCGAGCCAGCACGAAGAATAAGTGACGACGATACTCCTCAGTCGCATGGACATCAGCGATGTACTCTATGTCAGTTGATAACCGCACTGCCTCATCAAGTACAGAATCCTCTGGTCGCTCACCCACAAGGGCGTCCTCCAGCAGTTTGGCTCTTTGTGGAACGGATCCAGCGCCACCGACCGCCACCCGAGCGTAAGTCACCTGACCCGCCTCAAGCGAGAGACTTACGGCAACACTGATGATCGCGAAGTCTCCGTGTCGGCGAGCAAACTCCTCGAATGCATACCCAGTTCCGGCGGCGCGTACCGGGAAGGTAATTTCGGTCAGGATCTCAGCAGGCATGATGTCAGGCGTCATATAAAAGGTTGGGAAATCCCCCATAGCAATCTCCCGTGCTTCTTTAGCGCTTCGGACTTGGAGTGTGGCTTCTAAGGCCAATGCAGCCACGGGTAGCTCGGCAGCCGGATCTAGATGACAAATACTACCGCCTAACGTTCCGCGGGTTCTCGTCTGGAGATGCCCAACGTGTGAGAGAGCTTCCACGAGCAGCGGCAGTTGCTCACGGATTAGAGGGGATGCTGCGAGGTCACGCTGAGTTGTCATAGCGCCGATAACAACGGAACTGTTTTCACTACGGCAGAACCTCAGTTCCTCAATCCGATTGAGATCGACGATGGACTGTGGTGCGAGGTAGCGCATATTCAACATCGGCATTAAAGACTGCCCACCTGCCAGTAACTTGGCTTCGTCGAGAGTACTTATGAGCTGTAATCCCTCTTCAAGAGAGGATGGATCGTAGTAGTCAAAGGGAGGGGGTTTCACTACAAGCTTAGGTTCGCGTTGCTCGCTGCTCTAAACGAGACCGCTTGAAGATGTTTGTTTTTACGAAACTAGAGGTGGGCATCTTTACGTTCATATAGCTCTTCATTTGTGTAGCCCATCGTTTCAGGTTTATCGCGTCCGAGCATGACTTGGAAGTAAACGGGTTCAAGAGTGTCATTGGAATATCCATGTATCACTCCCGGCGGGCATGAGATGCATTCCCACGGGCCAAGCTTCTTATCGATTCTTCGTCCCGTTCCTTCCTCTTCGATGAATACAGTCAATATGCCATTGAGGATAAAAAAGACTTCTTCCACCTCGTGCGTGTGAGCAGCATTTCCCTGCCCAGGTTCTACATACATGATGCTTAATGTGAACCCTCTTGCTGGGATGACAGCTAGGTCGCCGTGTTTACCAGAACCTCCTGCCCCGATGAAACGATGCTGGGCGCGTTTATAGCCCTCTATCTTCGCGTCTTCGAATGCTTCCCAGTCCGGTTCTATATCTCGGAATTGCCGGACGTATCTATCCGCGATGTCTTCAATGGACAGCCCTTGAACCTCAGATGCCCTAGGGTGACGTGCGACGCTCATCGGTACCCCTAATTATTAGTAAATTGGTGGAAATACCCGCTGGGTATCAAATATAGCCTTAGTCATTGCAGCATCCGGTTGTGGTGGAGTCAAGAAGAGCTGGAGGGGGCTATCAATAATAAGTTATACACTGAAATTCCTCAGTACTCACCAATCGTTATAAGACTAAAGCAGCGAAATGAGGGTAATCTTCCCTATATATTGATTCTTTTTCCGGTATGACATAGAAAAATTTCATCTGATTCTGTCATCTAGTAGACTGAACTAGATAAGTTTCATCAGGTTTTCCGAACTTAGGCCAACTAGCAGGAGCGGAAGAATGTCGAAAAAAAACTCCACAAAGAAATATCTTCCGGTAGTTCTTGGGATTGTAATTATGGTACTCGATGTTAGCGTAGTATCGGCGCAACTCGCAGAGAAGCATATCCAAGATCTTGTTGCGGCCAATCATATTCTCGCGCAACAAGATGTGCTTGATGGTTATGGACACCTGAGTGTAAGACACCCGGACAATCCAAATCACATTCTTATATCTCGCTCACGGCCAGCAGCGTTGGTTGAGGTGGCTGACATCGTCGAGGTTGATCTGGACGGTAATCCTCTCGATCCGGATGCTCCTTCATTGTTTCAGGAAACATTTATTCATACCGAGATCTATAGGTTACGGCCGGATGTGCACGCTATCGTCCACAACCATTCTCCGACTGTTATTACATTTAGTATTAGTTCAGTGCCGCTTCAGGCATTGAATAGTTTGTCGGCTTTCATCATGCAGGGTGTGCCGATATGGGATTATCGGAGCTTAGGAATCGAGCGTGGTACCTTAGTAGATGACGCATCACGTGGTCGCGACCTTGCTGAAACCTTAGATACTAAAGCGGTGGTATTAATGCGAAACCATGGCGCGACTATAGTTGGCAGTTCTCTATCTATGGTTGTCGGTCGCAGTATCTATCTGGAACAAAGCGCCCAGATTCAGTTACAGGCTATGTTGTTGGGAGGAGAGGTACATTATCTGGAACTGGCAGGAGAGGCTGGGGAGCAATTTGGACAGGGTAATCACTATGAACAGGCTTGGGAGTTGTGGAGACAGGGCGGGACATTAAATACCGACTGAGTATGTACGTATGAAGATAACGATTCTGATGTGTTTGGCTATTCTTTGGGGCCTCAGTGCAGCACAAAGCGTTGTTGCTCAGAACCTTGTCGTACGAAATGCGCGGGTGCTTGATGGCAACGGTGGTGTGATTAATCGCGGTACGATTGTGGTCCGGAGAGGTCGGATATCCTCCGTTTCCGAGAATCCGGTAGTCGACGTAGATTTACCCATATTCGATGCCCAGGGTATGACAGTCATGCCGGGATTTATAGATGCCCACCGCCAGGTGATACAGGGCGATCCCGACGAGTGGATGGAACAGGCTGCCGAGCGAATGCGGGAGTACTTGGAGGCAGGGTTTACGACGGTTTTATCGGCGGGCGATCCCATTGGGTACGCGTTGGAATTGCGCGACCGGCTGGATTTCCGTGAAATCACTGGACCACGACTGCTGGTGTCAGCCCACGTGCCTCTTATATCTGATAGCGGAGATGCCGTATCTCAGGAGGAAATCCGAGAAACGATTCGAGATTTGGCCCTGATGGGTGCCGATGCGGTTGCCTTGACGGTACGCGCAACTCCCGGCGGTCGTGAAAAAGAGACGCTATCTGCCGCGAGAGATGAAGCCGATCAACAGGGCCTCCTGACCATAACTCATATCGAGACTATTGAGGATGCGGTTACGGCTGTTGAAGGCGGAAGCGGTTACCTCACCCGTACCCCGCACGTCGGTGCATTTGATGAGGAGATGGCTCGAAATATCGTCGAAACCGGACGAGCCAACGCCGAGTACGGCTTAGTGATGACGTCGACACTCGGTATTTTTTTGCCAGCGTTCGCTGACCGCAATGCATACGTTCGTGCAGGGGTTGGCGATGATGATAACGTACCTCGTTTTACGGACCTTGAACCGTTCCCTATTAACAGGCTTTCCAGTGCCAGTCAGGGGTTGGTGAATGCACGAATACTTTGGAACGCTGGCATCATCTATGGCTTTGGTACGGGTACTCCATTTCCTCCGAGTGACGCTCTACCTCACGAGTTGATCCCGCTAAAACTCGTGTTTTCCAATAACGACATTGTCACTATTTTGACGAAGAATGCTGCCTTCTCGGTGCGGCGTGACGACGCTCTAGGTACTTTAGAGCCAGGTAAGTTCGCAGATATGGTTATTCTCGGCGGTGATCCGTTAGCTGATATCGATAACCTTTTGAACGTCGAGGTCGTTATTAGAACTGGTCAAATAGTGGTCGACAATCGATGAGATGAACGATCATCGTACGAATTAATCTTGCTGGTGCTTCTAGATGTTTGACTTAGCCTCCGTGATATTATGAGCATGGGGTTTGCTGGTAACGATAGAGGGGGAGGCTGTGAAACTAAAGCATCTGATCATAGCCATCTTCTGTGTCGGCTATGTAGCCTACATCGGAGTCGTATGGGCACATCACGCGATCGGAGCCGATTTCAACCCCGATGAGTACATCACCATCAAGGCACTCGTTAAGGACTTTCGGTTCATTAATCCACACCCCTATGCGACCGCAGATGAAATAGATGCTGAGGGTGAAGAGCGAGAGTGGAGGCTTTTGTTAGACGATCGTTGGGAACTGGTCGAGGTTGGTTTCTCGCGCTCGACGCTTCAGCCAGGCGACGAGTTAGTGGTGATCGGCATGCCTTCCCAGCGTGAGGAGAACACACTCTATGTTCGACAAATAGAACGTCCGTCCGACGGCTTCGTGTACATCGAGGACGAGGGGGAGCAAGAAGACTCGCGACCTGCATCACTCGTTGGCCCAAACCGTCGAAACGGCCTAGATGATTGATCTGGGCCGCCTACTTCATTTTTTCTGGTCAGGGGCTTAACCCCTTATATTATAAGAACATCCAAATACCTAATTATGTTTCATCCCCTAACTAGTTGATCTAACCTAGAATGGTTACGTGGTTGCTTGGGCTATTAGCCCACAAACAGGAAGAGGTAAAGCACTATGCAGCAGCGAACATTGGTCATTTTGACGTCGGTAATCCTGTCAGCAGCACTATCTAATAGCGTATTGGCGCAGCCGAGTGTGGGTGCAGTGCCGATTGAGCTACCTGATGGAGAGGGCAAGGCGATGGTCGAGGGCGCTTGCATCGCATGCCATCGGCTCGACTTCATTCCCAACTCAAGGGGGTACACGCACGAAGATTGGAAGGCGCTGATCGGCTCGATGATTACGCTGCCCGGTGAGACTACCGATTCGGTCGTGGGGTACCTGGCAGAGCACTTTCCCAAGAAGCCAGGCACCGACCCGATGCTGATTTCGGGCCCGGTGAACGTCAATATCAGCGAGTGGATCGCTCCGACGCTGGGCTCACGACCTCATGATCCTTACCCTGCCGCCGACGGCTCCATCTGGTGGACCGGTCAGTTCGCTAACAGACTCGGCCGAGTTGACCCCGTGACCGGCGCGATGCAGGAGTTCCCGCTCGAAACCGCAAGCTCCGGCCCACATGGTCTGCAGGAAGACGGTAGCGGCAACATTTGGTTCACGGCCGTCTCCCAGGGCTACGTCGGTAAGCTAGATCCCAGCACGGGAAATGTGACTGAATACTACGTGTC
>DBZY01000030.1:17281-17832 GCA_002311835.1 Proteobacteria bacterium UBA1148
CTCGATCAGAAAGGCAGGCTGTGGTTCACGATGCAATCGGGCCACGTGGGTAGACTCGTGCCCGAAACTGAGAAAATGACGATCTCGGCGACGCCGACCTCCGGTACGTATCCTTATGGTATCAAGGTGAATTCCCAAGGGGTGCCCTGGTATGTCGACTTCCGCGGAAACCGAGTTGGCAGTATTGACCCGGATACGGCCGAGATCACAGAGTACGAGTTACCGAATCCAGAGTCACGACCTCGACGCATAGCGCTGACCCCGGACGATGCGGTTTGGTACACGGACTATCCCCGTGGCTATTTAGGCCGGTTTGACCCTGAGACCGGTGACGTGCAGGAGTGGGCCTCGCCCGGCGGGTTCGAGTCGCTGCCGTACGGTATTGCGGCAATCGGTGACGTGATCTGGTACGTAGAGACGTTCTCGCGGCCGAATACGCTAGTGCGCTTCGATACGCAGACCGAGCTCTTCCAATCATGGGTGATTCCCTCCGGTGGGGGCGTCGTGCGCCACATGGAGGCGACCCCGGACGGCAACCTTGTGCTGGCTTT
>DBZY01000030.1:17886-29212 GCA_002311835.1 Proteobacteria bacterium UBA1148
TGCAGCGCGGTAAATCGAGTCGCGCTGGTCGAGATCGAGACCTGAGGTACAGAGAGAAAGGTACACACAGCTGGCTTTGGTTTTGTGCCGGACGAGAGATGGGCTTGTCTGCGAGTAGAGCTATATGAATAACCATGCCGAGGATTTCGCGGAACAGTTCTGGGCGGCGCTCTTTGTTATCGTGGCCCTAGCGTTCGCTCCACCCGTTTCCGGTCATCACAGCGTGGCTGGCCTCTATGATTCAGATCGTGTCATTGAGATTGAGGGAGTAGTCCACTCTGTGTCATGGCGAAATCCTCACACGCACTACACGATTAAAGTCGTGCAAGAGACAGGGGAAACTGTTGAGTGGAGAATTGAAGGCGGCTCTTTGGGGCTTCTCAGAACCCGTGGGTTGGTACCGGGGTTTGTTCAGGTAGGTGATCAGGTCAAGATTGCGGGCGATTCCTCAAGACGAGGGCTCCCGGAAATGTTTGCTCATAATATGTTGTTGGAGAATGGGCAGGAGGTGCTCTTGACTGTCCGCGCACAACCACGTTGGGCTGGGGACCTACTTCAACCGACGTTCGACGAAGCAACGGCCGAAAAGGCACTTGGCGTCGCTGAGGGTATTTTTCGCGTGTGGAGCACGGTTTTAGGCGACCCAGCATCTTTTCCGATGTTTAAGACCGATGATTGTGTTGGTTCATCAACCATGTGCAGAAGTAATTATCCTCCGTTAACAGAAGCAGCACAGACGATCTATGCTGAGTGGGGTCTTCATACTAATCCGTTCTTAGGCTGTGAACCGAAGGGTGTTCCGAACATTATGGACACTCCTCTTCCCATTGAGTTCGTAAGGCAGGGAGACAATATCCTCCTCAGGTTGGAGGAACACGACACCGAAAGGTTAATCCATATGAGCCTGGATCATTCCGTTCGTCCGGCATCATATTCTGCATATGGATTCTCTACCGGTCGGTGGGAAGGCTCTTCTCTGGTAGTACAAACGACAAATATAGATACGCCTTACCTGACCATTAACGGAACCCCGCAAAGCAGAGAGATTTCTCTTGTTGAGCGATTTTCGGTGAACGAGAGTGAGGATCAATTGGATTACACCATCTTAATCACCGATCCGATGACCTTCACAGAACCGTTTGAGTTGACCCGTTACTTGATCTGGAAGCCTGAGATTCTGGTGAGGCCGTTCGAATGTCAGGAGTAGGCGTATTCCCAGGATTTTTTCCGACGACAAAACTCCTGACTTTGCCTCGCATGAACTCCTATTGAACTAACTCAGATTTGTACTCTGCTACCCGGGTTCTGGCACCCCTTACAACATTAATGATTCCGTAGTTTTGCTCGTGGCAGGCGAACTCAAACAATCCCGGTGGCTCCATCATGGGTAACGGAATCTCCATGCTCCACGGTGACTCCCAGGTTGTCGGATCTGTCACTGTGGCCTCGTATAGAAGCGTGTTCTCAGCAACTCGCGTGAAGCGTTCTATGAGATGCATGTTGCCCGCCGAACCTTTCCACTTTCGTTTTTCGTGGAAGTTTGTCGTCTCTACAACGAGCGTATTGCCCTCCCAATGGCCCCGTGAGTCTCCTATCCAGTTACGAATGTTTTCTGGTGCATGAGCGGATCCATTTAGATGAAAAATACGGACGTCGCTATTTTCCTCTGTGATAAGTATCACGTAGTCCTGTGTTTGGATGATCTGAGACTGACCTGTGTTTTGTGTAAAGGGAACATTTGGAGGCCCATCGTTTCCTAAGATGCAGCGTTCTGCTAAGCCTCGGGATTCCAGGGTGTGACGCTCCAGTTGTTCCTGAAATCTTTCCTGTCCCGCAGGCGTTAGAGCAGGGATTTTTCCATTAGGTGGATCAACAATCAGAGAGGTTCTGAGGTTTGGTCGGATCGGGCTTTGCCAGTTATCCATGCCGAACTCTGTCCAGTCATAGTGTACGGTTGCCGGATCGACAGAGGCATCCATGAGCACCGCACTTTGGAAGGCCTCGATTGCTTCTTGAACCGTATAGAGTGGTTTTTCAGCGAGTTCATCGGGGCGTTCCAGTGGTGTATAGGCCGCGTATGACCAGTAGCCTTGCAAATTTGGATCTCCCCAGGGTGTGCGTGGAGGTTCTGGGTGAGGGAGATTAGGATCCCACACCCGCTCACTAGTCTTCGCGAGAAAGTCTTCAGCGTTTTCTTGAAAGTATGCGTAGGTTGATTCAGAGGTATGCGGAGAGGCGGCTCGAGCCGCTTCAAGGGTTTCTTCTGAGCCCTGATTGACAAGCGCAGATGCTGGGACCTGACCGATCGATGGGGTAGTAAGGATAAATATGCTGGCGGCGGTTATTGCTATGGCCGTCGTCTTTCTCGCATGTTTATGTTTAGGATTCATTTTCAATATCGCCTAACTCTAGCATGTGAACAGCTACTTTTTTCTATAAATCATGTGTTAAAAATTGGAGCTGTAGTGGGAACGGACGTTCAGGTTATCTGAGAGTTTCTATAGGCTGATGAATATACTGGTAGAATTATGCCTACGACTGTGTCTTTGGGGGAGAGGGATACTCGTGCGATATTTCATGACCTTCATGCTGGCTACCATATTAGCTTTCCCAGTCTCCGCTCATCACAGTGATGCCGGTATAGACCTAAACTCGTTAGTGACCCTTGAGGGTACGATCACAGGGTTCTACTGGCGCAATCCCCATGTTTATTTCACCGTAGAAACTATGGATGGCCGCGGTGAACGAGTGGAGTGGACAGTACAGATGGGTTCTGCAATCACCTCCGCACGCAGAGGCTGGACGCGCGACTCTCTTTCCGCCGGTGATCGAGTTACGGTCCAGGCCTATCCGGCTCAGGACGGCCATCCCTATGGCATTCTTAGCCGCAGTGCGGGATCTCTCGAAAGAGCAGGGGAGATTATCTTCACAGAGGGACTCTACGCGGCGGAAGCCACAGCTACCCCATCGAGTCTTGAGGGCAATTGGATGACAAATCATCCGTCAAATCCCCTCACGACAGGCCGTTTCTTCACGGTTGAGCTCAGGTTGACCGAGAAGGGGGTTGCTGCGCGGGCTGCGTACGATGAATTTTCTTATGAGAACCCTGAGGCCAATTGCATCGGACGGCCCCCTCCTGCCGCAATCATCGCCAGCAACCTTTTCGCGATGCAGATCGAAATTAATGAAGAAGAAGAGCTTGTCGTTATTCGCAGTGAGTTCTGGGATGAAGAGAGAACAGTGTATATGGACGGGCGGGCACATCCTGAGGACAGCGAGCGCTTTCCGAGTGGCCATTCGATTGGTTGGTGGGATGAAGGTGCGTTAGTCGTAGATACCGCAAATTTCGCGAATCATCGCTCGCCTTACCAGATGGGAGTTCCTTCAGGTAACCAGAAACATGTTGTGGAGAGATACCGACTCAACGGGGAAGGTACACGTATGATCGTTGAGTTTACGTTGGAAGATCCGGAGTATATTGCCGAGCCGTTAACTCATAGTAGAGAGTTGATCTACTCCCCACAGGTTGAGCTTTCTTCCTACGATTGCGACCCAGAAGCGGCAAGACGTTTTATGTCTGATTAGGATAGATGCCCCTTACTCTACTATCACTTGTCTTGCGGTAACGAGTTCTTCCTCTCGGCCAAACGATAGGTCTCTATAGTTGACATTAACTCTTTGTCCATCTGGGTCAAGGGTATAACGAATGCGTCTTCCCTCAGCATCAAGGATCCTGAGCGATTGCTGAAATAGTCCGGGAGGAGGGTGACCTTGAGGTACGGTACCCTCAAGAATATAAAGACGGCTCGCGTGCAGAAAGATTGCAACAAAACTGCGGGATTGGTCGGGGTTAGTGATTTGCAGCTGATGTCCTTCAATCTTGTCGTTATCAGTCCAGCCGTCGTATGTCACCTCGCCGCCTCTACTACGGAAACTCTGTGCTGTATATGCCACTGATGCCCGCACGTCCATCACCCAGAAGAGCCTACCCGAGCTCGCATCGGTTTGGTCGGGACGTTCCTGGTGCCTTCTTTCAGCGTCTGTGTAGTCGACTACGGTAATCGAATAGCTGCCAAAACTATCTTCGTTGGAGTACACACGAGCCGGAAAGGGGACGTTATGTGCCGATAAGCGCGTAGTTTCTTGAACCTCGGGTATGTCCGGAAACATGATGCTGAATCGGTCAGTCCGATGAATATACTCGATCCAGTCTTGTGAGAGAGAGGGCGTGGTAATGAGTGAGATGATGGCTGCTGGAATAAGCTGATAAAGACGTATCATTTCTTTGTGCTCCGCGAATTAATAAAACGTCCTAGTCCCAGAGTCTTTCGACACCATCAGGTCCCTTCAGATATCCGAGGAGACAGCCGTTGGATCCGTCTAAAAGTTGGTGGCAGCGTGCCGAGATGGTGTCACCTGATTTGATCAGGTATCGAGTCACTCCATTTCTTACAAGTTGCCAGGGCGCGGCAGCTTCCAGCGCCCACATTTCTGATTCTCTATTTTCACCAGTGACTTTGACGTAGACCCAACTATGCGGATTGAGCCAATGGACAGCTTCCACAGATCCCTCTAGGTGTGTGTATACCGTCATGTCGTATTGTGAATGGGAATGATGGGCCCAAGTTGGTACAGCCAGAGTGAAGATAACGGTGAACAAGACGATTATTTTCTTTGACAACACCTTGCCTATACCCTTGATCTTGTAGTCATAGAATGACTGATTATATTTAATAACTTGCTAGGGTGAGAAGATTTAAACCTTCATATCTAACGGTTATTTCAAAAAAACTTGACTATGATACTGGGATGGAAAAGAACTGTAGCGATTGTGGTGGTTGATACCCGAAATCTCTCAATGCTGAGGGGCTTGCCTTGCTGCATAACCGCGCTAGTGATGATGGCGATAATCTGGTCAACGGCACCCGTTTTGGGACAGTCTCCACCGGCATCAGCGCTTGTTAACCAGCGTACCCAAGAGACTCTTGAGACAGCTCGAGAGGTTTCTCCACATTCTCCGGAAGAGACTTTTGCATATTTCGAAGAAGATTTCGAAGCCGCAATTGCCAGGGCAACCACTCGAGTCTGGGACCCAACACGGCCCCGTCCAAACTCACCGCGCATGCCATGGGGTGATCCAGACATAGCAGGGTATTGGACGAGCGCCAGCTATACACCGATGGAACGCCCCGACGAGTTAGCGGGGAAAGCATTCTATACGCTCGAAGAGGCGCTTGAGGCTTTTCAAAGACGCGCGCGCCAGGACGCCGCCACCGATCCTGCCACCGTGCATTATGACTGGGCGGAGTTTGGGATGGACGTCTGGCAAAGCCCGATCAGACCTAATCTTCGTACGGCGATGATTGTGGATCCACCGAACGGAAAAAAACCTCCGCTGACAGCGCAAGGCCGTATCCAGTTTGAGGCACATGCACAACGTCATACGCTGGAGTCCCGGAACTTATTCGAGCGTTGCATTACGGGCGACCAAGGGCCACCAAGAGTGCCTTCCCTTCAGTCCGTTGGTGAATCGCAGATCATCCAGACTCAGGATTACGTGGTTCTTATCACACAGACCAACAGCGATGTACGCATCATTTCGTTAGATGGAAGTCCACCGTCCTCAGGCAATGTTCGCGCTTACTTAGGCATCTCGCGCGGGCACTGGGATGGGGACACTCTTGTTGTCGAGACAACACACTTTGACGAGAACGCCAGAGTTAGACGTATTCAAGAAGCCGGTCCCAATCTACATCTCGTCGAGCGATTCACGCGTGTGGAGGAAGATCTGCTCCTTTATGAAGCCACTCTGACCGATCCGACAGTGTGGGAGGCACCTTGGACGTTTGAGAATACATGGCCTAGGTTAGAACCGCCTGGGCTGTTTGAGTGGGCGTGTCATGAGAGCAACTATGGCCTAATCAACGTTGTCAGAGGAGCCCAGATTAGGGCAGTTGAATACGAAGCCGATTTGGTGCGCTGATCAACGGGATGATTCGCCTACATATTCTTACTCGTAGTTTTATGTTCCCGCTTTCGGGTAACTGGTAAGCCTTCGTTTTGATTGGTGTTCATGGAACCATGTAGGCCAAAAATGACCGAATTCAGTAGAATTAGGTTTAAACTAATCAAGATCAGGGAATTAACTCCAATAATAAT
The DNA here is from genome assembly GCA_002311835.1 of Proteobacteria bacterium UBA1148. Lineage (GTDB taxonomy): Bacteria > Pseudomonadota > Gammaproteobacteria > Steroidobacterales > Rariloculaceae > UBA6522. The sequence continues at coordinate 24,046 of DBZY01000030.1, forward strand.
CCCCCGATGTTTTATCTCTGGGAGAGCGAAGATGTCTATGAAATTAAAAACTTTAGTTTGCTTGATCTTTGCGATCGCTGCTTATACGGGACCCAGTGAATCACTGTATGCGCAGCATGCCGAGTTCACAGTCACCACGGTTGGACAATTCGATGAGCCGTGGGCACTGGAGTTTCTTTCTGACGGACGACTACTTGTCAGTGAGGTAGGAGGGGCACTCAAGATACTTAACTCAGACGGAAGTGTAAGTGAGATTGCTGGGTTACCCGAAGTGACTCATGGTGGACAAGGTGGTTTTGGAGACGTCGTTCTTCATCCTAATTTTAGTGACAACAACCTGGTATATGTCAGTTACGTCGAGCGTGGTGACGGTGAGACGAGCGGAGCGGCCGTCGCACGCGCGCAATTGAGGTTGTCTGGAGACGGGGGAGAACTTACTGGACTAGAAGTCATTTGGCGCCAGGTGCCCAAAGTCACCGGACGAGGTCACTTCGGTCACCGAATTGCATTTGGACCGAATGGGTATCTCTGGATTAGTTCTGGAGATCGACAGAAATTTGATCCGGCGCAGGACATGGAGTCGAATTTGGGTAAAATCGTGCGGCTTAACGATGACGGGTCAATTCCGAGTGACAATCCGTTCTTCGAGCGCGGCGGTGTAACGGCTGAGATTTGGTCTCTTGGTCATCGTAACCCGTTAGGGTTAGCGTTCGATCAATCAGGACGGCTTTGGAATACTGAAATGGGTCCAAAGGGTGGTGATGAGCTCAACCTCGTTCAGCGCGGTGCTAATTACGGCTATCCGATCGTATCGAACGGGGATCATTACGATACCCAAAATATTCCCGATCATCCCCTATCGAGTGGAACAGCCACGGCTATACGGGAACATGGCCTGGATATTCCTGATCACCCCCTACGTCCGGAGTTTGCCGCACCAGCCGCCTTTTGGAATCCGGTTATCTCTCCATCTAGCTTGATGGTGTACAGCGGTAGCGAGTTTCCCGACTGGAGAGGTGATGCGTTTATTGGAGGTTTGTCTTCACAGGCACTCATACGAATAGAATTCGACGGTGATACAGCGCGTGAGGCACAACGCTTTAATATGGGTCGCCGAATTAGAGCAGTCGAGCAAGGGCCAGATGGATCGATATGGGTGCTTGAGGGTGGACGCCCGGGCCGGGGTGCGAATGGTTCACTATTCAAACTAACCGCCCCGACTCCTTAACGAATGGTAGGAAGATCAAAGTGAAGCAGCAAGCTCGTATTGCTCTCTTATGTGGAGTTTGTGTCTCTTTGGGAGCATCGTTTGCCTGGGCTCAGGAACAGTATGAGCCAGAGCCTTTATGGGCGTATGCTTGGAGTACGCAACCTCAGCCCGGGGACCAACCGCGACCACAAATTCCTCCAAGTAGGGACCTTCGTCCTGGTGATGATCCTGAGGAAGTGGCTAGGCTAAGGACAGTCGAGGGGAGCAGTGCGACGTACTCGAGGATGGACGTTCGAGATGGTCATGATGTAATCGACTGGTTCCCCGGTGACCATCCACTGATGCCCGATATCATCAGACACGGTCCTGCGAGCCTAATGACAGAGCGCGGACGGGGTTGTGGTTCGTGTCATTTGCCGAATGGGAAAGGACGTCCCGAAAACGCACCACCAGCGGGACAGCCGGCTGCCTATACCATCCAGCAGTTGCAAGATATGCGGAATGGTTTGCGCTACAGCGCTGATCCAAGGAAGCCAAATTCGTCGACGATGAATGCACTAGCTGAAGCGATGACTGAAGAGGAGATGCAGGAGGCCGCAGAATATTTCGCCGCGATTCCTTGGACTCCTTGGATGAACGTGATGGAGGCGGATCTGATACCAGAGATGCACCTCGAGGAGGGAAACATGTACATCACGGTCGGGACGGAGCCGACCGAGCCGCTTGCGGGGCGAATCGTCGAGACGCCGGTGGACGAACACCAGGCCAACTTCCTTCGTAATCCGCGTTCACCTTGGAATGTTTACGTTCCTACAGGAAGCCTTGCGAGGGGCGAGAAACTCGTGACGACGGGAGCCGGCAAGACGATACAGTGTGGTATATGTCACGGATCGGACCTTATGGGTCTAGCCAGTATTCCAGGAATTGCTGGTCGATCGCCCAGCTATATGATGCGCCAGTTGTACGATATGAAACGGGGTACGCGGAACGGGCTATCGGTGCAGTTGATGAAGCCGATCATAGCTAACCTGACTGTCGACGACATGACAGCAATCGTAGCCTACTTGGCCTCGATCACCCCACCGACTCCGGCACCAACTGACGCGCAGTAAGGGTTGCCTACTACAAGCGACCGATCGTGGGAGCAGCAGGTCTATTCAAGCGTGTAGCGTCTCGCGATCTCAAGTTCACACTCAAATGGCGCCATTTCACGATCAGGCACATGATCCAATACGACTTCGCCAGTTGACGGCTCGGCCATGAATTCTGGGTCTTCAACGGAAAATTCCACCTTAAGCTGTGTGCGACTTTCGCTCAACGTAAATTTTTCGGTGACATGTTTTTGAGCGCCTGATGGGACGCCAGAACGGTTACCCGTCGGGCTATCAGTGAAAAGTGTTGTGCTGACCACAAGAGAATCTCCGTCCCAATGCCCAATGGAATGACCTTGATTAGTACGCTCGGCGCCCTCAGGATGCCCCCGTCCATCCATATAAATGATGCGCTCGACACTGAAGTACTCACTCTTAATAAGTATTTCGTCACCACGAACTTCGATTTCACTTCTATAGGGCATATATGTGAGCATAGGTACAGGCGCTGCAATGCAGTCCTTCACAGGGTTTTGGGACTCATCATAGTTGGCTTGGCCGGCCGCCCCGCGTTCGGTCAACTCCCCACGAACGAAGCTTAATTCTTGGAAACCTTTTAATCCGTCCCAGACACCTGAAATTTCATTTGCCGGGACATCCGATGTAACTCCGGTCGTCCAGCGTGTCACAGAGGTTCCATCCTCTTTGCTTAGCGCTAACAGCCACGCATTACGCGTAACAGGATTTTTGTTGGGGTTAACTCGAGCTGATACGACGTCTCCGGAAGTCACCGTTGTGGGCGCCCATCCGCCTCTTGCCATGAGGGGCGTGGATCCCCCTTCAAGCTCCCATTCAACGGATTGGGCTCCTGCTTCACCTTCAACCTCAATGTATATGTAGACGTGAGGGTTTTTCCATTCATAACGGAGTACCGTGCCTTGGAGGGTTAGGACAGACTCTGCGTCGTAAATTGAGCTGCTGTGATGGCCTAGAACGGGTGGTGACAAGAGGAAAGTGCTTGTTAGTGCTGTAGCGTAAATAATTTTCACGGTACCCTCAGAAAATACTCGTCTGGATCCCTGCTTACCGGGAAAATCCCTCGTTGGGTTCCCCAATTCTGATAGCTCGACAATAGCCCATTATGCCTACATCCCCGTTTTGATGTATGGAGAATCTGGTTAAAGGCAGTCTAGTCAACAATTCGTTAAAATAGAGCTGCGTTAGTTGAAAAAAGAGGGAGCGGACTATGGACCGAGAATACGAATTCGACGCGTCCAACAAACCGATCGTATTCGGATCGCGTAACCGTGATATCAGTCGTCGCTCGCTCCTCATCGCTGCTGCTGCAGCCGCCACGGGCGCGCTATCCTCGTTTGCTCTTGTGCAGCCGGTTCTCGCTGCAGGCGAAGTTGAGACGAAGTTTAGACGTATTCGGACGCAGTTCATCGCTGCGTTGAGTGATCCAGATGCAACGTCCGGTAGCAATGCGCAGTTGTGGGGGTTATGGGTTAAGGATCCTGGCCCACGGGGCGTGAGGCTAAGCGGCTATGAACTATTGATGGCTGCAGGAGGTATTGCCCCCGCTCGGTGGGAATTTGACAGCAAAGATTGGTGGTTGGAGGAAAATGGCTTGATCATGGAGCAGCCAAACTTTCCGGTCGCTCCTGGAAAATATTTGGTAACGGGTAATCGTGAAGTGACGACCATATTGACTGTTCATCCTGTGGAAGAGGGTGGTAATCAACGTTGGGAGCTTGCTGACGGCGCCACAATATATGACGTGACGCATTTGCGTTGCCGGTCCGCACGCTACACGCCGTCGACGATTGACAGTTCTTGTTCTCCGGCTAAGGCGCCGAGGGACGAATTTCCAGTTACTCCAGGGGATTCAATGCCTGTGGTTGAGAACTGTAACAAGCAGGACTACTCGGTTCTCTTCGTAATCGGTGTGGGTGTGGAAGACTAACAGCAACGCATGTAGTGGTCCCTTTGGCAGCTTGCGATTTAAGCATGGATCGTCCAGTGTGTAGGGGTTCCCGCGGTCTAGATATTAGTGGTTTGGGTCCATGAGACTCTTCTGAAAGGTAGGTTATCAATGCGGTTTTTCCTATCAAACATAATCTTTATGGTGGGGGCTGGTTTGGCATTTTCACAATCGCCCAACAGGATCCCTGCCGAAGGTGGTGATATAGTCATTACTCCGATTATCCATTCGAGTGTGCAGGTGGAGCATGCGGGGAGGGTCATCCAAGTTGATCCCTGGAGCGTCGGTGACTTGTCACAAGCCAAACCGGCCGACCTCATCTTGGTAACCGACGACCCTGGTCATCATCTGGATCCGGATGCGATTGCTCAGCTACGCAAGCCTGGTGCACCGGTCGTATTGACCGAGACCGCGTATAGGCGGTTCCCTAATGGGACTGTTCTCTCCAACGGAGGGAGCGGTGTTTTCGCCAATATTCAAGTTGAGGCCGTGGGCGCCTACGACATGACGCCCTCGACAGGTGCGCCTGGACTTCCATTCCATCCCAGAGGTGAGGCAAATGGCTATGTGGTCACTCTGGGAGGTAAGCGTCTATTTTTCTCCGGGGTGGGAGAGTGCGTGCCCGAGATTCAGGCATTGGAGAATATCGACGTCGCGATTATGCCTATGAATCTGCCGGTGGATCGGATGCGTCCAATCGCGGTTGCCGAGTGTGTGAAGACCTTCAAACCTAAGATCGTCTATCTGAATCACTACGATCAGCCATATACACGTTGGCTTACCAACCCACAGGGTGATCCGCCGCCTGACGCGCAGAACACGCCGGGCACGATCCGCGCCTTCAGTGAGGCGATCGAAGGTGAGGGTATCGAGTTTCGAGAT
>DBZY01000096.1:0-3928 GCA_002311835.1 Proteobacteria bacterium UBA1148
GCACACCAACTTGGGGGGTACCCAACCCCTTCGCATAAACGAACGAATTCAAATATCCACCCCACGCAGTAATAGGCAGTTTTTGGTTGACCTTTTATCTGGATTAAATCTTCTTATTTTGTCTTCAGTTAGCGTTTTCTTTGGGTTTTTGGGAATTACTTCTCCGTATGATCCAAAAATTTGAATACACGCACTTGCCGTACTAGATCGTGTAACAATTAGCAGTCGTTAAATTTATACCAAAGTAAGGAGATGCTAATGCTTAAGCTACTAAGAATATTTGTTGTTACTAGTTTAGTTGCTTTGATGGGAGTGGCAGTACCAGTATCAGCTGGTTCTATAAAAATCGGGTTCAATGTACCTTTGACTGGATTTGCTGCGGCTGATGGTAAGTCGGCGCTAATTGGGGCCGAGCTGGCAGTTGAGCAAGTTAACGCAGCGGGTGGGATTAATGGTGATAGTCTGGAACTGGTTGTTTACGATGATCAGGCCAGCCCGAAAGAATCGGCACCACTGGCAGCGAAGCTAATTTTTAAGGATCAAGTCGTAGCTGGCATATCGGGCAGTTATTCAGGAGCAACGCGCGCTGCAGCGACTATCTATCAAGAAAATTCCACACCGTACATTTCCGCCTACGCGGTTCACCCAGATATCACCCGATCGGGAGATTATGTATTCAGGACTTCATTTATGGGTGAGGTACAGGGTCGAGCTGGAGCCAAACTTATCGGCGAAATGATGGGCAAGAAAAAAGTCGCGCTAATTACATTGGCGAATGATTTTGGCAAGTCCTTAGCCGCTGGCTTTAAGGAAGCATCGGCAGCATACGGAGTCGAAATTATCAGCGAATATGACTACAGCATTAAGGATAGGGAGTTTGGGCCCATTGTCTCAAAGGTAAAATCAGAGTCTCCAGAGGCAATATACGCCTCTGGCTACTTTTTCACAGCTGGCCCTTTAGTTAGCCAGCTCCGAGCGGCCGGCGTCGATGTGCCCATAATTGGTCAGGAGGGCTACGATGGTGAGATGTTTATCAAGATAGCAGGTGAAGCCGCAGAAGGCGTAATTATCACAACCTCTCTCGATCGAGATTCTAGTGACCCACTGGCTCGTGCCTTCATCAAAGGGTTTCAAGCGAAATCAGGTTATCCTGCCGATATGGTCAGCGCATCAACCCACACAGCTGTTCTCGTGCTGGCTGCTGCTTTGAAACAGGCTGGAGCTGGGGACAAAGCTTCACTGCGTGATGCCATTGCAGCCACATCAATCAATGCAGCAACTGGCAATATCTCGTTCAATAAGTTGGGTGAGGTGAAGAAATCGGTACAGGTGCAGATTGTGCGTGATGGAGGCTGGCATCACTACGCTGTTATTACCGATCCAGTCTTGCTCGCTCCTCCAGAGGAGTAATTCCATCCTTCTAGAGTGTGGGGCCGAAAGGTCCCGCACTCTTCGCGACCATTATTGTTTCTCATGCTATTTGTTGATTTATTGGTTCAGGGAATTGTCCAGGGTGCTATTTACGCGCTGATCGCCCTAGGGTTGACATTGATCTATGGGTTGCTTCGAATCTTGCATGTAGCCCATGCTGCGTTGTTCACGCTTGGTGGTTACATTGGCGTCATCGTTACTAACCAGACTGGTAGTCTTGGGCTGGCGTTGTTTGCTTCAATGATTTCGGTCGGTTTGTTGGGGATGTTGATCTATCGAGTTGCTTACCGTCCACTGCTCGATAAGCCACCGCTTGTGGCACTGATTGCTTCTATCGGAATGTTTATCGCTTTTGAGGAAGTCTTCAGGATTGTTTTCGGCAGCTATGGTCTATCTTTTCAGAACCCACCGTTACGGACACAGATCGCACTCGGTGGGGGCATGTTACTGAGTTATTCTCGACTTTTGATTATTATCATGGCCGTAAGTTTTCTTTCTGTGCTCGCATGGCTTTCTAGTCATACACGTACAGGCATTGCTTGGAAGGCCACTGTAACTGACCCTCAAATGGCGGCGTCTTTTGGTATCAATATCGAAAACGTTCGGTACCTCAATTTCTTTGTTGGATCAGCGTTGGCTGGGGCTGCCGGCGTGATGGTTGTGTTACTAACAAATCTAGTCGAGCCTACTATGGGTGCAGTAGCGTCTTACAAAGCACTAGCCATCATCGTTCTAGGAGGACTTGGTAGCGTGCGGGGGACCCTAGTCGCCGCACTTGTCATTGGCATTGTCGAGTCGTTTGGGACTGTCTATATAGGACACATTCTTGATCGTGATGCTCTCGCATTTGCATTTCTGATTATCGCGCTAATGTTGCGACCGCAAGGGTTGCTTCGAGCAGGTTAGTACCATGGCCTACGAGATTATCTTGGCAACTACCATGGCTATTTCTATTTTGTTTGCTTTGTCTTTGAACATAATCACTGGGTTTTGTGGTCAGGTTAGCTTAGGCCACGCTGCGTTTTATGGACTTGGAGCTTATGCAGGCGCAATGCTAACGAAAGCAGGCTGGCCGTTGGTAGCTGCATTACCGCCCGCAGCAATTGTTGCTGGCTGCGTAGGGTTTATCGTTGGATTAGCATCACTTCGAGTACGACATGACTTTTTAGCAATTACGACCATGGGAGTGTCATTCTTGTTTGTCGGTGTAGTACGCAAGCAGGAATGGCTTGGTGGAGAGATTGGTATTTCGGGAATTCCTGCAGTTCAGTTTGGGCGTCCTGGTCTTCTTGTTTTGTCGATCATTTGTGCAGGGTTATTCGCTGTGGTCGCTGTTTACATTAAACGGTCGTGGATGGGATTTGCGTTCGATTCCATTGCGAATGATGAAGATACTGCCCGGGTTCTTGGTATTGACGTACCCCGCTTCAAGTTGTGGGCCTTTGTAATCGGCACTTCCGGCGCTGGTATTGCCGGAGCCCTTTATGCACATCATGTTCGATACATAGGCCCGGACAGCTTTGGGTTTGTTGAGTCAGTTACGGTTCTCGCTATGGTGATTATTGGCGGGATCGGGTCGGTTTGGGCTGTAGCACTCGCTGCCGCTGTTCTATCTGTTTTGCCTCTTTGGTTTCAATTTATTGACGACTACAAATTATTGATTTATGGGTTAATGGTCTTTGGTGTGGTGCGGTTTTCACCTAACGGTATTGCGGGCGCCGTGCAAAGTCTTGTCAATAGACGGCATTAACTCGTGTCAGCTCTTCTATCTGTTTCTAAAGTAACCGTTAATTTTGGTGGAGTTACTGCTGTTGAAGATGTGTCGCTCGATATCGGACTCGGAGAACTTGTTGGTGTGATCGGACCCAACGGAGCCGGTAAAACGACACTTATGCGCGTCATCACGGGATTAGTTAAACCATCCAGCGGGGCGGTCTGGCTTGATGGGAAAGAGATCACTAACTGGGCTGTAGATAGACGAATCAGAAGTGGACTGGCTCTGGGTCAACAAATTGTTAAACCGCTCACAGACTTCACCCTATTGGAAAATGTAGCCTTGGCGTCTGGATGCCAACGTATGGCTTCGCCTCTTCAGGCCTTAGTTGAAACAAAGAAAGATAAAGAGCTAAGAAAAGCTCGTGATTTCTTGGATATAGTTGGCATTGGACATGCGTCAGACGCTTATCCATCCGAGGTGCCACTTGGATACTTAAAGTGCTTGGAATTGGCTCGTGCATTGGCGTTAGAGCCACGTCTGATGCTGCTGGATGAGCCTCTCGCGGGCTTGAATCAAGCAGAAGCGTCAGAAATGGCCGATCTGATATCGTCACTAGTGAATGAGAATAGAAGCATACTTTTGATTGAACATAATTTGCGAGAAGTACTTCGCATCTGTCCCAAGCTATATGTTCAGGATCAGGGGCGATATCTAGATTTTGGGTTCACCTCCGAAGTAATGGCGAATCCCACGGTGCGTGCAGCCTACCTAGGTGAGGGG
>DBZY01000096.1:4030-4374 GCA_002311835.1 Proteobacteria bacterium UBA1148
TTAATTGGTGCGAACGGTGCTGGTAAGACAACCACCATAATGGCCCTTGCTGGTCATCTTTTTCCTCGCTCTGGCTCCATACTGATTGAGGGAAACGACGTAACATCCATTGGACCAAGAGGCAGATTGGCGCGGGGTGTTGCTTTGGTTCCTGAAGGGCGCAGAGTATTCGCCGATCTGTCAGTGGATGACAATCTGACCGTAGGTGGGCATTTGCGGGATTCCGCAGAACTGGAGACGAATCGTGAGAGTGTTTATACAACGTTCCCTCGTCTTGCCGAACGCCGTTCACAGTTGGCGGGTTCTCTTTCTGGTGGTGAGCAGCAAATGCTTGCGATTGGCCG
>DBZY01000096.1:4481-4795 GCA_002311835.1 Proteobacteria bacterium UBA1148
TTTTGTTGGTTGATGAGCTTTCTCTTGGTCTCATGCCGAAAATGGTGGATGAATGCTATCGAGTTATTGACGCGCTTAGGCAACAAGGCTTGCTGATTGTGCTGGTAGAGCAAAGTACACAGCGAGCGCTTGACGTGGCAGATCAGGTAGTTGTTATGGAGTCTGGACGTAGTAGTTGGCAGGGCAGTGGACTCGAGGCACGTCAGAATCCATCAATTGTTGGTGCGTATCTGGGAACAACCGAAGGGCCATATGGTGCTGGAGAATGATAGAAGCAGGGACACTCTTTGAAGTAAACAGGTCGTTTCCTCATG
>DBZY01000085.1:0-831 GCA_002311835.1 Proteobacteria bacterium UBA1148
TGTGCTTCTAGAGATAACGATGGAATATCACCTTATTCAGTATTTCAAATCTCTGAGAATCCAGATCCAGTTGGGCGTGTCCATGATAGTCTCGAAGTTTGTATTGATTCTCTGAAGTAGGTTTCGTGACACTAGGTGCTGATGATCCTCCCCCATTCGTAGGCTCTTTCTAGATCGTCATCAAGCCAGCCATCAGAGAACTGATCACACTCTGTTCGGTAGCCAACTACCGGATCAGGTACACGCCATACAGTTACTTTAAATAGCCATGTTTCAACCTCGCCGTAGTTTTATTTTTACGCCTGGTCTGCGTCCAGAGATGTTTTCTAAGGCCCTCGCATCCGGTGCCGATATGGTGTGCGTGGAACTCGAAGATGGTGTGTCTCCGAAGGATAAGGATATCGCTCGTGCTCACACGATGCGCCTTTTTGAAAAACCTCAGGCCGACGATGGGATTGAACGTATAGTGAGAATTAACTGCTTGAGGGAGGCTTTTGGAATTTCTGATGTGCAAGCAGTGTTATCGACTGACTTTCCACCGCCGGCTATTATGCTGCCAAAAGTAGAAACACCCGAAGAGATCGTTATGCTTGACGATCTTCTGACCGAACAGGGCCATGACACACGTCTTCACGTGATCATTGAAACTAATACAGCATTAGAGCACGCATTTGATATTGCCCACTGTAGCTCGCGGATTGATGCCCTTTTTTTTGGCGGTATTGATATGGCCGCAGAGCTTAGGTGCGAGAATTCTTGGGAGTCGCTACTGTACGCTCGCTCGCGTGTAGTGCATGCTGCCGCGTCAGCAGGACTCGACGTTATAGATGT
>DBZY01000085.1:962-24217 GCA_002311835.1 Proteobacteria bacterium UBA1148
AAGTCACTAGGGTTTTGTGGAAAGGGATCGATTCACCCGAAACAAATTGCCGCCCTTAACGAAGTTTTTACACCAAGCCCAGAGGAGATAGCCCGTGCGCAGCGCATTACTAAGGAATTTGAAGAAGCAGGTACGGCATTGGTTGTGATCGATGGCAAGCTGATTGAGAAACCCGTTTTACGTGAGATGCACCGGATTCTTGCGATTGCGGAGAGGATTAAAGCATAACCCTATTGGCCAACGAGCGCAGAGTCTTGCATTGGGGGAACCCAATTACGATTTTATGAGAAATTAAGGGATACCATGATTTTTCCATAGCCTTAGGCAAAGGTGCTTACTGTTATGATGTGTCTACCGGGTGGGGATGCCATCCACATGTATTAGTAAAATAATAAAGGGTGGAACTGATGCGTAACGTTCTTTTCTTAGTCGGTATGAGTGTGGTTATCGCCGTAGCCTGGGCACAGGAGAATAAGAGCGTTGATCCTGCCTGGTTATTTATGCCGGAGTCTGTCGAGGGTGAGGAGTTCGTGGCCATTGAGCCAGTCATGGGATCAGACTTTCCTGTTGAACTGCGCTTTGTTGAATTGCTTGACGGTGTTTACGCGCCGATCGGATTTAGAAAACCAGCCGGAGATGGGCCATTTCCGACCGTTGTTTTTGCACATATGAATGGTGGTTACGGACTGCGTTGGATCCGTGAGTGGACTCAGTATGGTAGCGGGACGCTCGAAGAATTTCTTGATGCCGGATACGCTGTTGTCTGGATGCGTTACCGAGCGGAAGTGGACACAGCTTACGGTTCTGAACTGACCGTGCGAGAGTTCCAGGGGCGTGATCGATGGAGTAGGGGGCCGCTGGAGTATGAGGACGCGATTGAAATTGTTGAGTATGTTAGGGCGCTGCCAACTGTTGATGCCGATCGAGTTGGATGGGTTGGTGTGAGTCATGGTGGTGAGATGCTGTTCAAGATTGCCTCGGAGTATCAGGGGCTGCGTGCGGGAGTTGCCAGTGAACCAGCAGCCTCAGATTACTTGGCTAGGCTGCCGTCAGACCCAAACGCACCACCAAGCCTTCCTCAGCCAGAGACCATGGATAAGAATACTCCCGAGATGCAGGCATCTGCAGTGCAAGCTCTAAGGGCTCGGATCGATTCAGAACAGGCGATGGAGCGCATCAGGGCAATCGACATGCCTATCTTCGTGGCTGGTAGAGATCGGGACCATAACCAGTCTACATTCCGGTTAGCTTATGAGTTGATGATCGAGGCAGGTAAGTCTGCTGAATGGAACTCATACGATCATGATCATCATGGATTTATATTCGTTCAGCGTAACGCGGAGGGTGTCTACGAACCCGATTCATTCCAACAAGCAGTAGTAGCGGACTCAATCGCTTTTTTTGATCGCTATATGGCAGCTCCCTGAGTCATTACTGAGCGCGTCCCATATGTTGCTTTTTTTATTCAAGATGAAAATTCCATTATTCTGTCTCGCGCTCTGCTCAGTACTTGTGTCGAGCTTTTTAGTCGTTGCCGCTTATGCTCAGGATGCAGATCCTATTCGTATTGGATTGATGACTGTCAAAACTGGTCCATTAGCAACGGGTGGTATCCAGATGGAACAGGGTCTTGATATTTACCTTCGGAGTGTTAGTTACACTATTGCGGGGCGACCAGTGGAGATGATCGTGGCCGACACGGGTGGGTCACCTGCGGTTGCAAGGACCAAAGCGCAGGAGTTAGTAGAACGGGATGGTGTCGATGCAATTATAGGTCCGCTTGCAGCATTCGAAGCACTAGCAATCAATAGCTATATCGCGCAGGTTGGGATACCCACGTTAAGTATCGCTGCTGCAGAGGATATGACCCAGCGAACACCAAATCCTTACTTTATTCGAGTATCTTCAAGTTCTGCACAGGCTTCGCATCCAATGGGGCATTATGCGGCCGTGGATAGGGAGTTCAGGCGGGCGGTAACTATCGCGGATGATATTGCGTACGGACAAGAAATGGTTGCCGGATTCCAAAGAGTCTTTGAAGAAAATGGCGGCCGGGTTGTAGCAAAATTATGGCCGCCGCTTAATGTGGCTGAGTACAGCGCTTATATCGCTCAGATCCAGAACGTGGATGTAGTCTATATGGCATTTGCAGGTATTAACGGACTCCGCTTCATTCGTCAATATGCAGAATTTGGTCTCCAGGGAGAGATTCCGCTATTGGGCGGCATGACTTCGGCGGACGAATCAATTCTTAGAAATATGGGTGACGAGGCTTTAGGAGTGATTTCATCGTCGTTCTACTCCTCGGAACTCCCGTGGCCAGCAAATGTAGACTTTGTTTCCAGAATGCGTGAAGTTTATGACGTCAACCCCGGGTACTATGCGGTTTCCGCCTACCTTGAAGCAATGGTTTTGCATGCAGCTATCGATGCCGTCGGTGGTGATACGGAAGACAAAGCTGAACTTATGAACGCTTTGCGTTCAGTGGAACTAGAAGATAGTCCTCGGGGGTATGTTCGGTTTGATGAGCATGGCAACGTTGTAGGTAATATTTATATCTTTGAGGTGCAGCAGAAAGACGGGCGCCTTGTGAATACGCCGATCAAGACTTACGAAAACGTAAGTCAGTTCTGGAACTATAATTCAGAAGAATTTTTGTCGCAGCCCGTTTACTCAAGAAACTATCCCCCTGCGATTTATCTAGGGCAGTAATAGCAATCGAAAAGCAGATGGCTCGTAGAAGCGGGCAACACTTCGGGCTTATCGAACGATGACCCTCTACATTATCTTGACAATTAACAGCATCACTATGGGTGGGTTGTTATTTCTACTTTCGGCAGGGTTTTCCCTTATTTTCGGTCTTATGCGGATTCCGAATCTCGCGCACGGCGCATTGTTTATGCTTGGTGCGTATTTCGGGGTAACTTTCCTACGCATGGAAGTTAATTTTTGGATTGCTGTAATTTTCTCTGGGGTAGCGTTAGCCATTATTGGCGGAGTCATTGAACGTTTACTGTTACGCCGACTGGCAGGACAGGAACTGGCGCAGGTTTTGGTGACGTTAGGACTTGCTTTCATCATTGCAGATGTTTGTTTATTGATTTGGACGGGAGATCCAATTCCCTTAAATGCGCCGGAATCTCTTCGCGGTGTTGAGCGTTTCTTTGGCATTGTTTTTCCCCGTTACCGCCTCGCAGTTGTCGTCATTGCTTTGATCTTAGCGATCGGATTGTGGTTCCTGTTAGAACGAACTCGATTAGGCGCGATGATCAGGGCGAGTGTTGATGACCCAGAGATGGCTCGTGTGACGGGGATTCGTGTTTCTCGCTTGTTTACTATAGTTTTTGCTCTTGGTGCCGCGCTAGCTGGTGTTGGCGGCGTTCTGAGTGGCCCAATACTCTCGGTATATCCAGGGCTTGATGCCGAGATGCTGCCGCTTGCGTTGATCATCGTAATACTTGGTGGTGCAGGCAGTTTGCCGGGAGCATTTCTTGGTAGTTTCGTAATTGGATTTATCTATAACTTCGGGCAGGTATTTTTTCCCGATCTTGCCTATGTTGTTCTGTTCCTTCCCATGTTGCTGATGTTAGTCCTACGCCCGCAGGGCTTATTTGGAAAAGACCCGTTATGAGAGAACGATGTTTAATAATAGTTACTCTCATGTCTTTGGTATCGCTACCTCTCTGGATGGGCAGTGACTACTACATCAATATCGCAAGCCAGATCCTTATATGGGCAATCTTTGCGCTGGCCCTGAATGTACTTGTTGGTTGGTCTGGTCTTGTTTCGCTCGGGCACGCAGGTCTTTTTGGAATGGCTTGTTATACGGGGGCGTGGTTGCTTGAGGCAGGCTGGGGGCATTTTACTGCGGTGCTTGGGGCGTTTGCTATGACGATTCTTGTTTCTGCAATTTTTGGCGCTCTTTCACTGCGTACGCGAGGGATCGGTTTCATCATGATTACCTTGGCAATCAGTCAGATACTCTGGGGAATTGCTTACCGGTGGATCGGGCTCACAAACGGTGATAATGGAATCATCATCAGCGCAAGACCTACTCCGTTTGGCATCGAAATGGACACACCGGGAGTTTTTTACATTTTTACTTTGATAGTGTTTCTGCTCACCATGCTGATCATGGCCATATTTTACCAATCTCCTTTCGGTGTGAGCCTTCGTGGCACGAGAGACCAATCGAGAAGAATGTCTGCACTAGGCTTTAACGTCTGGCTTATCAGATTTTTTGCGATACTCTTTTCGGGGTTTTTTAGTGGTGTGGCCGGACTGCTGTTTCTTTATTACCACCAATATGTAAGTCCTCATGTTTTAAGCCTTTTGAACTCTGCGGAGGTGCTACTCATGGTGATCTCAGGTGGTACGGGAACATTGCTTGGGCCTGTGGTGGGTGCAGGACTCGTAGTTGTCATCAAGAATGTCGCTAGCGCTTATATTGAACGTTGGAACATGCTTCTTGGGGTGATCTTCGTCGCAATTGTTATTTTTATGCCAGAGGGATTGGTGCCAGGCACGCAGCGTTTATTTCGTTGGGTTTTCTCGAGAATAAAATCTATAGGGGCTGCTATTAAGTCTGAGGCTAGTTGATGAGTGCGTTGGAAATAGTGGGTTTAAATAAATCGTTTAGCGGCTTTCGCGTGATCAACGATGTCAACTTGTTTGTGGAGGTAGGCGAGCGGCGGTTGATCATTGGGCCCAATGGAGCAGGCAAGACGACGCTATTCAATATTATTACGGGGGAAATCCAACCTGATGCCGGGACGATCTTACTGAATGGACAGAATATTACGAATATACCGGTGCAAAAGCGTTCTCACCTAGGTTTGACACGGACGTACCAGATAATCACCTTATTTCCAAATGATTCTCTGTTAAAAAATATTTCGCTATCGCTACTAGCACTATCGTCGTTACGCTGGAGCCCTTTCGTGGCACTTGATGTCCGTAATGACATAAAGCTGCAAGCCTTGGAGGTTCTTGATCAGGTTGGTTTAAAGAGGCTTGCTGATCGACCACTTAACCAAACATCATATGGCGAGCAGCGCCGTGTCGAGATTGCTATGGCTCTTGCGCAGCGCCCAAAAATAATTTTACTAGACGAACCATTTGCTGGTCTTTCTATAGAAGAGCGAACGCAGATCAGAGAATTGCTGGTCTCTATCCCCGAGGAAGTTACCATTGTGATGATCGATCATGATATGGAAGTTGCATTAGAATTTGCCGAAAAAATAACTGTCATGCACTTTGGGGAAGTGGTTGTGGAAGGTTCCCGTGCTGAGGTCGTAGAGCACCCTAAAACCAGGGAGATATATCTTGGGGAGTAATGTGTTAGCGCTTGATGGAGTCAGTGCATATTACGGTGATAGCCTGGTGCTTCAGGAAGTCTCATTTTCACTTGGCGAGGGACGTTTGCTTGGGTTGCTCGGGCGGAATGGAGCGGGTAAGTCCACCTGCATGAACGTAGCTGCAGGTCTATTGAGTCCTCGCAACGGGCATCTCGAATTCTTTGGAGAAACTGTTACTGAGATCAAGCCAGAAGAGTTGGCACATCTAGGAGTTTCTCTCGTTCCGCAGGAGCGCCGTATCTTTAAGAGCTTGACCGTTTATGAGAATTTAGCTGTTGCAGCTCGCCAGCCCCCATGGACTCACCGTGATCCATGGGAGTTTTCGACGGTTTTTGCGGCCTTCCCTCGTCTGGGGGAGAGGCATAAACAGGTTGCTGGTTCTCTTTCTGGAGGTGAGCAACAAATGTTAGCAATCGCGCGTGCGTTGATGTCCAATCCCCGCATTCTTTTGATGGACGAGCCATCCGAGGGTTTAGCGCCTCAGATTGTGATGGAGGTTATAGACACTGTTAGCCGTCTAAAGGAGCAAGGCCTTTCCATTATCTTGGTCGAACAAAATCCGAAATTGGTGTTTGGTATTGCGGACGACATTGTTATTTTAAATAGTGGCCGTGTTGTACTAACGGGTACGGCAGCCGACCTGAACCCTAAGAATCTGGATCTCACAGAATATCTGGGTATCTTTTGATCATGGAGGAATGAGATGTTTTATTCGTGTAGCCCTACCTCAGACAATCCTATGGCAGAGCCAAGTAAAGTTATCGCAAGTTCTGGAAGTAGGGCATTTACGGTTGACCTGCATTGCCATATGTTTGTTCCTAAGGCTGCGGAAGCGGTTGCAGAAGTATTTGACATGGAGACAGATGGACTACATCGGTTTTCTAATCAAGCAACTCGAGAGGTTAATGCGCGTCAAGCCGATGCCATTCGAGAGCAGCTCACGGCAGTCGAGCGACGTCTTGCAGATATGGATCAGATGGGTGTTGATGTTCAAGCGCTGTCACCAGTGCCATTACAGTATTACTACGCACTTGAGCCGGATCTCGGTCGAACGGCGGTACAGTTGATTAATGATGAAATTGCCTCGGTCGTAGAAGCTCATTCAGACCGGTTTGTGGGTCTCGGGGGGCTTCCGATGCAGGACCCAGATATGGCGGTCACAGAACTCGAGCGGGTTGTCAAAGATCTGGACTTCAAAGGGATTGAACTCTCTACCAATGTTAATGGTGATGAGTTATCTAATCAGCGGTTTTTAAAAGTATTTTCTAAAGCTGAGGAACTCGATATTTTGATTTTTCTGCACCCTAATGGGTTTTCTGATGGATTAAGACTTAGAGATCACTATTTCATCAATGTTATTGGAAATCCGCTTGATTCCACTGTAGCGGTGAGTCACCTAATCTTCGATGGAGTTTTAGATCGCTATCCTAAACTCAAAATTTGTGTGGCTCACGGAGGAGGTTACCTCTCAGCATATTCAGGGAGAATTGATCATGCGCATGCGGCACGTGAGGATTGCAGGCGTCGCATCGAGGAAGTTCCGACGAGTTATTTGAAAAAACTTTATTTCGATACAGTGGTTTTTACTGAGCATCAGCTTGAGTATCTGGTAGAGCTTTATGGTAGTGATCACATTGTTCTGGGCACGGATTATCCGTTCGATATGGGTATGTACGATCCAGTTGGATTCGTTGATGGTACGGCTACGCTGACACAGCGTGACAAAGAAGCAATTGTTGGTGGTAATGCGGCTCGCTTACTAAATATTTCAAACCCGTAGGTAGACAGAACTTTTATCTACCTTTGATATAAGTAGTGTTTGGTTGCGTGAATAACAGCGGGAGAGCTTTATCAGGATGTTAATGGAGACTATATGAGTGCGGCCAAATCAGAAGTTCGTGATGGCATGCAGATCGATTGGGATGTCGGTATTGAGATGGATGACGAATTGGTTCTGAGGGCAGATGTATTTCGACCTGTATCGAAAGGTCAGTATCCGGTGATCTTGTCCTACGGGCCCTATGCGAAAGGGCTCGCATTTCAGGAGGGTTACCCAAGCGCATGGGAGCGGATGGCGGAAAAGCATCCTGACGTCACTGCAGGGTCTTCTAACCTCTACCAGAGTTGGGAAGTCGTAGACCCCGAAAAATGGGTGCCGGACGGTTATGTTTGTGTGCGTGTGGATTCCCGTGGTTGTGGGAACTCGCCAGGGTACGTGGATCACTTCTCTCCTCGCGAGACATTGGATTTCGCGCTTTGTATTGAGTGGGCAGGAGCCCAGTCATGGAGTAATGGAAAAGTCGGTCTGAATGGAATCTCTTACTACGGAATCAATCAATGGCATGTCGCAACATTGCAACCAAAACATCTGGCAGCCTGCTGTATCTGGGAAGGTTCTGCTGACTGGTATCGTGATATGACTCATCATGGAGGTATTCTCAGTACATTCTGGGAGAACTGGTATGACATGCAGGTAAAGACCGTCCAGTATGGCTTGGGTGAGCGTGGACCACGTAGCCGAGTTACTGGTGAGGTTGTTTGCGGTTCCAAAACTCTAAGTGATGCTGAATTGCATAAGAGTCGTGGAGACCTGGGCGCTGAGATACGGGCACACCCACTCGATGATGAGTACCATCGTGCCCGTTCTCCTATATGGTCAAAAATCAAAGTTCCCCTTTTATCCGCTGCTAATTGGGGTGGGCAAGGGCTTCATCCACGTGGGAATTTTGAGGGTTTTACTCAGGCAGCTTCAAAGGATAAATGGCTTGAAGCTCACGGAATTGAGCACTGGACGGAGTTCTATACTGACTATGGCGTGCAACTTCAGAAAAGCTTTTTTGATCATTTTTTAAAAGGGGAGGATAACGGCTGGGACAGACAGCCGAAAGTGAAGTTACAGGTGAGGCACGTCGATCGGTTTGTGGAGCGAGATGAGGAAGATTGGCCGATCCCAAGAACTCGATGGACGCGTTTCTATCTTCATTCTGATGGGATGCAGCTATCGGAGGTTGTACCAGAGAAAGTCTCATCGATCAGCCTTGATGCTCTTGGTGATGGAGTTACATTTTTAAGCGGACCGCTGGAGGCTGAGACTGAATTGACTGGACCTTCCGCACTGAAGGTATCTATATCTTCATCCACAGTAGATGCAGATCTTTTTGCAATCTTGCGTATTTTTGCACCTGATGGAGAAGAGGTTGTTTTCCAGGGGGCAATTGATCCGCATACACCAATCGCGCAAGGCTGGTTACGAGCGTCCCATCGTAAATTAGACAAACAGTTGTCCAAGCCATGGAGGCCTTATCACGCTCACGATAAGAAGGAACCGCTGATTCCTGGGACCCCTGTCGTTCTCGACGTTGAGATTTGGCCAACCTGCATTGTGATACCGGTAGGTTATAAGATTGGACTGAGCATTAGGGGGAATGACTACGTGTACTCAAAAGATACCGGTGAGCGTTTGTCGAACTTCAAGAACGAATTAACAGGATGCGGGCCATTCCTACACAATGACCCGATTGATCGACCTAATGAGATATTCGGTGGGAAAACTACGCTGCATCTAGATTCAGATCAGGAGACTTACCTATTGCTGCCGATTATTCCTCCAGCTTCTGTTTGAATTCTTCATTCGTCAATACCCAACCAAGACAGCGTTTGATATTTTGTAGGCCTAGTTCATGAAGATCATCACCATACATACTAGCTACGCAATCGGATAAAACGATAGTTTGATAGTTATGATTATGTGCTGTAAAGGCCGTGTTAAGAACGCAGGTATTTGTATTGATGCCCATAAGGCAAACGCTTTTGATTCCCAGATTACGTAGTAGCATGTCTAGATCTGTTCCCATGAAGCAGTCTAGGCGTTTTTTGTTGTCGACTACGTAGTCCGTTTGTTCGTAGAGCTCAGGAATCAGCTCGGTACCAGGCGAACCTATTATGTTGTGCTCATTGACGGTAGTTGTACGCTCGGGGGCTAAACGATTCTTCTTGTTTTCAATAGAGGAGATAGCAGCCCAAAAAGGTGCTGACATGCCCTCGCTTCCAAGACCAGGAATTGTTCTAAAAGTAAGCTTTACATGAATGACGGGAATGTTGAGGGCGCGAGCGAATATCAGGGCATCCTTTCCTGCAGCAATGACACGTACGGCATCCGCTGGATGAGCAGGTTGAGTTGCTACCGCAGGGTCCAGATGTCCTCGATGCATATCTACGGTAATAATAGCAGTACTTTTTGGGTTCAATTTGAGATGTCCCATAAGCTTTTCAATCATCTCAGTGCGATCAACGAGTGTTACTGTATTCATGATTTAATCTCTGAGTCAGCGACTGGTTGTTCCAGTTTCATGTCACGATCGTAGGCCTTTTCCATGGCTTCAATAAGAGGTAGTTTTTTTCCCGACAGATATCGAACCATAGCGCCTCCGGCAGTGCAGACATGGTTAATATCTTTTAGATCCAAAAATTTCTCAGCGGCAGTTACGGTGTCACCACCACCGATAACTGAATAACCTGTGGAAGCAGCGATTGCTTTCCAAATTGCCTTCGTACCCTGCTCGAATTGTGGTTCTTCGTATATTCCAGCTGGTCCATTCACAAACAGGGTTTTAGCGTTCAGAATCTCAGTTTTGTAGGCAGCGATTGTTTGTGAACCAATATCCATAAACATATGCTCGGCAGGTAGATCCCCTACCGTAATTTCTTGTCGCTTACCGTTAACACTGTAAGCTAGATCTAGGGGCATTCTAATTTTTTCTCTGTAGTCCTTCAGGTACTCTTTAGAGCGTTCTATAAACACATCAAGTTCTCGGTCCTTTAAGAAGCGCTCTTTTGTCTTGCCTAACCGATAACCGTCAGCTAGCAACATCACCTCTCCGGTAATACCGCAGGTTAGTATTCTATCGGCTGTGCCAGATGCGAGTACGTGCTCCATCGTGCCGAAAGCGTCAGATATTTTCGCGCCTCCTAGTACGAATATCGATGGATGCTCGGGCGCGAGCATAATTTTATCTAGCGCTGCGACTTCATTGGACAATAATTGCCCAGCTGCGGTGGGTTTGATTTCCTGGAACGCTACCATGGATGGCGCATTGCGGTGTGCAGCGGCAAAAGCATCATTGATGTAATAGTCAATGATAGGTGTGAGTCCACGAACCAGATAGGTTTCCAGCATTTCGTTTGGTTTCAGTTTGACATTATTTTCAAAGGTTGAGTTTTCCTCGCTTAGGTATCTTAGGTTTCCCAATAAGACTATATCTCCGGGTTTTAGTTCTCTGACTTTCTTCTGTGCGGCTGGTCCAGCTACATCATCAATGTAGGAGACTGGAGTATTTAAATAACCTCCAAGTTTCTCTGCGTGTTCTCTTAGAGGGATAAGATTTTGATAGTCAAGGGTATCTCCTTGGTGGGCTATCAAAGCGATTTTCGCCCTCCCATTGATAAGGGCTTTTATTGTTGGGAGGCTTTTTTTAATTCGGTTATCGTTGACAATTTTTTTTGTTTTTTCATTAATAGGTGAATTGATATCAACTCGTAACAGGACCGTCTTTTCGGTGTAATCGAAATAGTTGAGGTTGGTCATGTTTGCCATGGCGCTAAGTTTGAAAAACGTGATTACAGTCAGAGAGTTTGAAGAAAAAAAACCTCGGAAAGCTTATTTACCGGTCGATCAAACGCTATCTTCCTTAGATTATTTCCAGTAGGGGAGTCCCAAGTACTGATTAGTAAGGCCAACCGCGGTCAGTTTGTCCGTTTGCATGCCCATTGCTGCACGAATAGCGTCGATGGATTCGGGGATTGTGACAGATTCCTGTGGGATATGAATACCGAACATGATGTCACGCCCCGATTTGATAAAAGTATCCTCCCACACGGGTACCTCGTAGATATCTCCCCGAGGTCGACCAAGATCCCGTGCGTATTTGAAGATTGAAGCATTACCGAGAAATCCCTGATCTATGGATACAAGGCGAATTCGATCGTGTTCCATAAATAATTTTTTTGCCTCTTCTATGGAGAGATCATTTTTTGGAGTAGCAAGCACAGAAATAAAGTGTCCATGAGTAATTGGAGCGTGAACAAGCAGTCCGGTTGCATTCACGTGAGGCATGATAGTCATAAGGTCGACAGCTTGGTGATTAGGGGCTTTGTCAACCTGGAGAGCATTTACGATACCGCGATGATAGTCACCGGGATCCGCTACACGGCGAACGATAGTAATTGCAATACGTTCTATACCAACTGATCGATCCAGGCAATCGATAGTCCGAATCAGTCCAGTGGTATTGCAAGACGTCAGTTTAAGAAAATCCTGATTTAGCCCCTGTTCATAGTTCGCATACCCATGAAAGAATACATCTGCTATATCGTCTTTCTCGCCACCTTGGAAGACGGCTTTTTTCCCATATTTCTGGTAGAGGATTTTATTTTTTGCTCCGATACCATCTGGAGTAGCGTCCAACACAATATCTGATTCGGGGAGAATTTCGGCTATTGTTCCCGTGACAGGAATTCCCGCAGATTCAAGCCGTTTTTGGGCCTCATCGAAGGCAGCATATAACTTGTAGGGCATGCCCTTGTCTCTCAGGGCTTGAACGGCAAGTGTGGGTGCCGCATCGACGACGCCGACTAATTCCATATCGGCTTGCTGCGCGACACCATCTGCGAGCCGCTGTCCTATGACGCCGTATCCGGAAACTAAAACTTTGACCATATTGAGCGTGCCTCTGTATCTGTCTGGTCTTGCCTGAGAGGTCATTTTTTCAGCTTTGCACCGTAGCATACATCGGTGCGAGCGGGAGAGTCCTAGAGATTTGGTTGGCTAGGTTCGTTAGTGAGAAGTTTTTAAATAATTGTTGATTTGCACTAGTGTAGGTCGATAATTTTGTACTTCAAGGGTAGATTGCATATGAGTGGGTCGTGCGGTACAGTCCGACGACTTGTATATAGGTCATCAAGGAATAACAAGAGTATGGACCTGATCCCGAGCTCTGGACCGCATCTCCATATCATTTTAAATCACATCCCAATTGTGGGGTGTTTGGGTGTGTTGGCCCTGTTCCTCACCTCTTTTTATCTTAAGAGTGAAGATTTGCAGCGAAGCAGCCTTATCCTTTTCGTGGTCCTAGGACTTCTCACTCTGCCAACCTATATCAGTGGGGCCGCCGCCCGATGGGCATACCAGGGACGAGAGCTTTCCATGGAGGTCATTGCAGCGCATCAGGACGCAGCTCTGCTCGCATTTTTGTTTATTGGCATGACTGGTTGTGTATCTTGGGTTTCTCTCTGGCAGCAGAGGCGGTTCTCTAAAATATCTTGTAAGAATCTCGGCGCTGTGCTCGTTCTTGCCGTGATTTCGGCCTACCAGCTTGTCGCTACTGGAAGCTTGGGCGGAACCATCGTTCGACCAAATCTTCACGAATCGGCTATGACAGCGGAAGGTTCCGGGTTAATTGCGTGGATTGAATCAGTTATTCAGAGCTTGATTTGGGCATGGCCCTCTATGGAGGCTGTCCACTTTATTGGAATGGCGTTGATCTTTGGGGTGGTGTTGTTAGTGAGCTTACGGGTTCTGGGTGTTGCGAAGAGTGTCCCGTTCTCAGCTTTTCACCGGTTACTGCCGCTAGGAGCGCTGGGAGTACTGGTTAATATTATAACGGGCATGTTTTTCTTCATTGCAGATTCGGGGCGCTACGTTGCCATGGACGGGTTCCCTCCTAAGATCATCTGGCTGATGATCGGTGGATTAACGATTTTGTATTTCACGGTCTTTGATGAAATATGGGCTGTAAAGTCTGGGGATGAAGCCCCGACGAGAGCTAAAGTGGTGGCTGCGGTAGCGATTTTGTCATGGGCTTGCGTTCTGACTTTTGGGCGTTTGTTGCCGTACTATGGAGACGGAGGCTAGCGAAATATGGGATTCTTTATCGCGCTTTTTGTTGTGATTGGCGTGCTTGTGGTAGTTGGAATGCTGACCTACTGGATTGATAGGGACGCAGATAGTCGCGATAGCGCGTAACGAGGGGCACTTATGGCGTTGCTAAGCTGGATGGAGTCTACGGCCTATTCCGAATGGATCGTTGCTGGACTGGTCGGTTGGCCACTAATGTTGTCAATGCATGCGGTCGGTTTAGCAATTGTTGTCGGCATAGTGCTTGTGCTTAATTTTCGCATGCTAGGCTTTTTTAGACCAATTCCTTATGTAGCCATTAGCGATCTAATGACATATGCCTGGATTGGCATTGCCTTGAATATATTTTCCGGATTTTCGTTATTCATGGCACAGGCAACCTTTTATGTAACTAACTTCCCATTTCTCACAAAAATTTCATTTGTTATTCTTGGTATCGCGAATGTGTATTACACGCAGAAGGTATTGAGACGGGAAGCCGCTGTGTGGGATACCAGTGATGCTGTACCGCAGATAAGTGTTGTGCTTGCTGGCACCTCGCTTATTTTTTGGGTTCTTGCCGTCGTCGGTGGGCGTCTCATCGCCTACTTGTAATAAGCAACTACATTTTGTCCGTATTAGGGTGGGACTCCTCCAAATGGAAGGGGCATTTTTTTGTGTATGCGGAACCCTATTCCTCAAATGTACCGTCTATAAGTACGAACATCACCGTACAAACCCGGTCTGTACGGTTGCTCCAGGCGTGGTTTGTTCCACGTTGTATCACGGTGTCTCCAGCCTTGATCAGCACTTCAGAGTCATCGAGGACCATATGGATTTCGCCCTCTAAGCAAAGCGCGAAGTCTACGGTCTTAGTTCGATGCATCAAGGGATGAGGCGCTTTTTTGCTGGTGTCCCTAACGTGCTCGGCCCCTATGGAAGCCCAGGCTTCTTTTGCTGCAGTGTCGTCGATATCTTCTATCCAACCTTTTTCAGGTGGAAATTCGATAATCCGGAATACACACCCGTTTTCAGGAGGTAGGAGGCCGATAGTATCGTTCGTGGTTTCCCCTGGCCCAAAGACTTTTGCGGGAGCTGAATCGATGCGCCAGAGATTATGGATGGCGACGCCGGGACGATGCCCCGGCCGCACGATATTAGAAGCTTCTTCGTCGGAGATAACAACGGCTTTGCCGCTTTGATCGTGCCCCGTGACTACTCGTCTGATGCCCATAAATAACCCTTTTAGAATAAGTTATCTGTTAGCAAAATATCGATCGACAGGTAATCGTCTGGCGCTGTATTGTTATTACTGCCATCCGTCTTCTCGATGAGTGGTAAATTACGCGTAAAGTTCTTGTTATGATAACGAAATTAGTCTGGATACAAAACGCATAACCGGAGAACATCGGGTGCATTCGAAGCATACACTAGAATGAGAAGCATACTGCTTGCCTCTTTTATTGGAGTATTTTTTCTAGTTGGGTGTAGTCCTGGTGAGGAAACTTTTGTTCGGATTGCTTCGGGCCCAGCCGGAGGTTATTGGTATCCATTAGGTGCAAAACAAGCGGAGATATTCCAGCGAGAAATTCCTGGCATAGTTACTTCTTCGGCTCCCGGCGGGGGAGTGGGGAACATTAGGGATGTTGCTAACGGGGAGGCTGAGGTTGGTTTTACCTATACACACAGTGCTCATAGTGCGTTCATTGGAGAGTCGCCGTTTACAGAGGCACATACTGATCTCAGGCATTTCGCAACTTTATATCCGGCGGCCTATCATGTTGCGGTACCTGTTGCGTCAAATATTCGATCCTATCGTGATTTGGCTAACCGCAATCTGAGCCCTGGAAAGCTCTCTGATTCGGGTTATTCGGTTTTTGAGATGGTCATGGGAAAATACGGTCTTAGCGTGAATAGTATTCGCGCGAATGGTGGGACAGTGCACCACGTGTCTTATGCTGATTCCGTAGCACTTATGAAGGATAGGCATATTGATGCTGTTTTAGCAATTACGAGTTTTCCTCAGGCTTTCTTTCTTGATCTCGAGTTTCGCCCGGGTATCCGTTTCTTATCCGTCGACGAGAGCATCCTCAGTGAGATCATCACAGAGAACCGCGGCTATATCCGTGTGGTTATATCTGACGAGCATTATGCAAGCATTGAGACTCCAGTCACTACACTAGGCTCAATGACAACGCTCGTGGTAAATCAACACTTACCAGATGAACTCGTATACTCAATGGCGAAGGCTCTGTGGGATTCGCATTCTGAGTTCACGGCCGTTGCCGATACTTGGGGGCAAGCGAGCCTGCAACGCGCGCTATTAGGCGCAGCGATTCCCGTGCATCCTGGTGCGTTACGCTACTACCAGGAGCAGGGCGTTACGGTTCCAGCGGACTGATTGCCATATCGTGAAGGAAAAAAACGCGGATAGCAGGGAAGAAATATTCCATATCCCTGAAAGTCGTCAAACATCGTTTATTGAAGAGCTACCTACCATAAACCCTACAACGTTGGGTTGGTGGCTGATAGCTGCGACATCAACAGTCGCAATCGGTTTAGCATTCTTTCATTTGTTTGTGGCCGCATTCGGAACACCAGAGAGTCGCGCATTTCGAAGCACGCATCTAACTGGGATGCTGGTTATCACGGTATTAATTGCACCTCTGTGGCGAGATTCTCTTACGGATTCAGTTTTGAGAAGAGGTAATGAGATTGATTGGAAACGGTTTTTTGGGTTCAGTCTTGATTGCGTTTTTCTATTACTAGTTCTTGCCATCCAGATTTATAGCCTCTACGACATTGAAGCGTTTCAGAGCCGTGAAGGTAACTTAAGTCTGACTGATATTTTTGCCGGCTCTATCCTGTTAGTACTAGTGCTTGAAGCCACTCGACGTATTGTAGGATGGCCGATGGTGATCATCACTGGGTTTTTTGTAACCCACGCCTTGAGTGCAAATTACTTTTGGGGTTTGTTTTTTGGACCACCAGTTTCATATTCAAGGCTGATAGATATTCTTTTTGTGCGGGCAGATGGCATTTTTGGCATTCCATTAATGGTGTCTGCTACCTATATTGTCTTATTTATCATTTTTGGTGCCATTCTCGTGCGTTCTGGTGCTGGAAGATTTTTTCTAGATCTCGCTATAGCACTTACTGGTCACCGCAAGGGTGGGCCGGCTAAGGCATCTGTTGTTGCGAGTGCTTTTCTCGGTATGGTTTCTGGTTCTGCTGTCGCGAATGTTGCAACAACTGGCGCATTTACTATTCCATTAATGAAAAAAATTGGATATAGAGCGAAATTCTCAGCAGCAGTTGAGGCTTGTGCATCTTCCGGGGGGCAGATTACGCCTCCGATCATGGGTGCTGCTGCGTTCATCATTGCTGAATACTTAAGAGTGAGCTATATCAGCGTTCTGATAGCGGCAATCGTGCCGGCAGTTTTGTACTTTGCCACAGTTTACATAATGGTAGATCTTGAAGCTGACAAAAGTGGCGTAGAGCGTATCGAAAAGGCTCGACTACCAGATATTGGCCGAGTACTACGCTCTGGGTGGCACCAATTACTAACTCTTTTTGTTCTTCTCGCTCTGCTGATTATAGGCTTCACTCCAATGCTTGCTGCTTTTGGAGGGATCATCACGCTGCTTGTGTTGAGCTTTGTTTCTTCGTACACACGTTTGCGCCCAATAGATATATTGGCCGCGTTTGAGATTGGTGTACGTAATGCTGTTCCGGTAACGATTGCCTGCGCTTGTGCCGGGATCATTATAGGGTCGATCTTTTCTTCTGGGCTTGGCCTTAAATTTACAAACTCCGTTATTGATCTATCTGGTGGTAGCCTCCTTCTGTTGTTAGGTTTGACGGCAGTTGCTGCAATTATCTTAGGTATGGGCATGACAACAACAGCGGTGTACATTACAGTTGCCGCACTCGTAGCTCCAGCATTGATCGAGATGGGTGTTGAACCCATGGGCGCACACTTATTTGCTTTCTACTACGGTGTTGTGTCGACAATTACACCTCCAGTTGCTCTTGCCGCATTCGCTGCGGCTGGCATTGCAGGTTCAAGCCCCATGAGAACTGCTTTCACCTCTGCTCGCGTTGGTGTTGCGAAGTACGTCGTACCCTTTGCATTCGTCTATAACCCAAGTTTATTGTTAATGGGTCCACTATGGCTAAGCCTTGTTTCCTTCGCGGCTTCACTTGTAGGGCTATGGGCTCTCTCGCTTGCATTGGAAGGTTGGTATAAAGGTCGTGAGTATTCGCTTTGGGTTCGATTGCTGCTCCTTATCTTAGCAATGGCACTTCTCTTGCCGCCTGTCGAATTAATATTGAACTTCCCTGGATATTATTACTGGATAGCAGCGTTAATAGGACTCTGTATTTTTGTTCGTTACTCACGAAAGGCAATACAGGGAGTGGCAGTATGAGCATATTTTTTAAGGGCCCGTGGCTGCACTGGACAGCGTTATTAATTGTATTTTTTATTTTCTCTGTTATGGGTTTTTACGGGTTACACATTCGAGAGTTCTCTATTTTTTTACTCATCGTCCTATTGGTTTCTTTAGGTATAGTATTACTGGTAGGACTGTCTTATCGGCAGGATTACCGTCAATAATTTTTTGTAGTTGACTATACAGTCATATCTAATTAACCATCATCTGATAAACTAAAAAGTATAATTTCTATTTCTTGAGAAGCAATCCTCTTCTCCTTGTCGATTATGCGTTGGACCATAGTAATCAGTATTGTCACAATCCTTGCGGCATGTGCTCCGGGAACGGATCAGCAGGAGATTCGCCTAGGAACGGCGGCCCTTGGAGGCGTGTACTATCCAATAGGCCAGGGGCTTGCCAGTCTGGTCACGCAGCACGCAGCAGGTGTCTCAATGGTGCCCATCGTAACTCGTGGGGCTGTTGAGAATCCACGCTTGGTCTCTAGCGGTGAGCTTGATATGGCATTGACTAATGCCGATCTAGCGTTTTTTGCCCACGAAGGTCAGGCTCCCTATGAAGGACCCTTAGACATACTCGCGGTAGGCGCTCTGCACCCCAGCATACTGCACCTTATTAC
Source organism: Proteobacteria bacterium UBA1148 (assembly GCA_002311835.1). Classification (GTDB taxonomy): domain Bacteria; phylum Pseudomonadota; class Gammaproteobacteria; order Steroidobacterales; family Rariloculaceae; genus UBA6522. Next base: position 19,287 of record DBZY01000085.1, read on the forward strand.
ACGCGCCGATAGTGGATTCTCAACATTTGCTGAGCTACGAGGTAAGCGAGTTGCACTGGGTGCTGCTGGGGGGCCAACGGTATCGCTAACGCGTTTGTTACTTGCAGCACATGACATGTCGTTAGATGACATTGTTCCGAGCTTTCTATCCTACACAGATGGGTTCAGTCAGCTCGGAGATGGTAATGTTGATGCGGCGTTCGCCCTTGCGGGTTATCCGGCAGCAGCTATTTTACAGACACAGGCAACTCATGAATTAAGATTTCTTCAAATCCAATCTGAGATAGTAGCCCAATTCATAACGGATAATCCGTACTACTATTTATTCGATATTCCGCAAGAAGTTTACGATATGGAAATAGGTTCAGGAGTGCTCGCTGTCGCAAATCTCATGATTGTTCGTGGGAGCGAGACTTCTGATGCCGTATTCAATATTGTTGAAGCTATATATGCAAATCTCGAGCAGTTGCAGGAGACAAATGCAATCGCCCAGCAAATTGATCCTTCACAGAATGGAAATCTGCCAATTCCACTACATCCGGGCGCGGCTCGGTACTTTAATCAACAATAGAGCCCTTACCATCGTGCTAGTCGATGATTCCCTAAGCATTCTGCGGGTTCGATTGGTAGGACTACTTGCATTCGTGTTAGGCATTTTCCACTTAGCCAACGTTTCTGGACTTCTAGTACTTTCTACGATGACTATTCGTGCATTGCACTTAACTATCATGATGGTTTTAGTGTTCATGAAACCTTGGGAATTGGGTGTCTCCTTCCCAGGAAATGGAGTGCGAAAGTATCTAGATACTTTTTTTTGGATTATCTCAATATTAACCGGTTTGTATCTTTTGGTTAGATGGAAGGAGATTGCACTGAGTGGTGGCATTACTACCAAGCTTGATATTGTAGTTGCTAGCGTCATAATCGTTTTGGTCCTTGAAGCCACGCGGCGATCAGTCGGAAACTTTCTGGCTGTGATTACAACAGTATTCTTGCTCTACCCATTTATCTCCCCGTACTTACCTGGAATCTTATATAGTCGAGGGATCAGTGCCGAGCGTGTTGCCTCTTTTCTCTCATTAACAGGCCAAGGTATCTATGGAATTCCAATCGGTGTTGCATCCACATACATTATTTTGTTTACGATTTTTGGCGCATTCTTGGCTGAATTCGGTGCAGGGAATTTTTTCTTTAAGCTCGCCAGTTCCGTTACACGAGGCTTTACTGCTGCCTCAGCTAAAACAGCGGTTATTTTTAGTACGTTAATCGGCATGATTTCGGGTTCGGCAGCAGCCAATGTTGCTGTTACTGGGTCTTTCACAATACCAATGATGAAGCGTGAGGGTTATGAACCTCACCAAGCGGGAGCCATCGAGGCTGTGGTTTCTACGGGAGGGCAGATTATGCCGCCAGTTATGGGCGCTGCAGCCTTCATCATGGCGGAAATTGTCGGGACACCGTATGTAAATATTATGAAAGCTGGGTTAATGCCGGCGCTGTTGTTTTTTCTCTCCGTTCTATTTGTCGTGCATCTTCAGGCTCAGAAAAGTGGCATCGAACCCGAAATGGGAGATGGTGAAGCTAGTGCCCCGTTGTTGAAAACATTATTGAATGGCCTGCCGTTTTTATTTCCTTTTATCTCATTGATTGGGATGATGATAATTGGATTTTCTCCAGTAAAATCATCATTTTATGCAATTATAGTACTATTGGTACTGCATTTAATGGCGGCCCCAGCGCTATCCAAAGAGTTTGTTCTAAAAATCAAGCGTGCGACGATCGCTGGAGTTAAAAGTGCTGTACCGATCTCAATTGCTTGTGCTGCAGCTGGAATTATCTCTGGAACGCTGTCAATTACTGGACTTGGTTCCAAACTCTCGATATTTATCATCTCCTTATCGGGAGGAATTCCACTAATCGGACTTCTGCTTACGATGATTGTAGCCATCATTCTGGGGATGGGGTTGCCGACAACAGCCTCTTACCTGATTCTAGCGACGGTGGTGGCACCGGCACTCGCGGATATGGGAGTTCCGTTGCTTACAGCGCATATGTTTGTCTTTTTCTTTGGGTGTGTGTCGACTATCACACCGCCCGTAGCCCTAGCATCCTACGTTGCAGCAGGTGTGGCAAACGCAGATATCAATCGAGTTGGTTGGACGGCGTTTCGGTACGGTCTTGTTTGTTATCTATTACCATTTGCATTCTTTTTTGGCCCTGCGTTCTTGTCTGAGGGCTCTGTATGGGAGATTGCTTCTACGGCATTGACGGGGGTGATGGGGGTATTTTTTCTAGCTACAGCAATAGTTGGGTACCTGCGTGAGGCGTTGCCCCCGGCCGGTCGAGTATTGATGTTTGTGGCGGGTACTGGACTACTGGATCAAGGACTTGTAACTGATGCGACTGGGATTCTGTTGGTTGGCATTTGGTTCCTAACTAGAACCTTTAGGCGGGCCGCGACGTAATTTGAGCGTACTGGCTCCAATACGGTCAGGAGCTTCCTGAAACTTTGGACTTTGTGGGACTACAGCAGCAGTAAGCTCAAAGTAGGGAACATCATGAGGAGTACGGCAATTACAAATGTGATTATGACGAAAGGAAAGGCACCGGCAAAGATAGTACCTAGACTAATTTCGGTATCATCTAGACTGGACTTGATCACGTAGACGCTTAGTCCGAGCGGGGGTGTCATCAAACCAATTTCCACACCAATGACGGTTACTATACCAAACCAGACTAGATTTCCGCCGAGCTCTCCCACGACTGGAAGTGCTAGCGGCAGAAGGATGAAAAGTATAGAGGTGGAATCAAGAACCATACCTAGAAGGATGAGAAGCAGTAGGTAACCTGCCAAAAAGCCAGCCAGTCCGAAGCCCAGGGTTGCGAGGTAGGCTGCCATTTCCTCAGGTAGTCCCGTCAGTGCCAACATACGACTGAAGGTGCTGGCGCTGATGATCAGGAATAGGATCGTTACTGTGATCTGGCCAGCTTCACGTATCACATCCCACAACACTGGCCATGTCAGACGCCTCTTAAGCAGAGCGACGCACATAGCGGCGAATGTGCCTGCTGCGCCAGCTTCTGTGGGTGTGAATACACCACCATAGATCCCACCTAGGACCAGTACAACAAGTATCCCGATGGGGAGTATGGCTAGCAGAGAGTTCCAACGCCCATCTATCTCTTTTTCCAGAAACTGAGTTTGGGGCTTGCCTACAAAGTTTGGCCAGAGCCACGCCATGAGTAGCACCCCAATCGCAAATGCTGACGCCAGGATAATTCCAGGGATAATCGCAGCAACGAATAGCGCACCGATGGATACTTCGGCAATGACACCGTAAATGATAAGCAACAGGCTGGGCGGGATAAGCATGCCTAGTACAGAAGAACCAGCCGTTAGACCCACAGCAAACTTGGCCGTATAACCACGATTAACCATTTCAGGGACAGCAATTTTAGAGAAGATAGCGGCGGAGGCGATAGAGATGCCAGTAATGGCAGCGAACACGGCGTTGGCAGCAACAGTTGCGACACCTAAACCTCCGCGGACCCGGCCAAAAATTCGCTGTGCTACCTTGAAGCTATCACTACCAATTTCCGACACATTAACAAAGAGGCCCATAAGTACGAAAAGTGGGACAGTGGCGAAGACGTATTCGGAAATCGTGCCTTGTGCAGCTAGCGAGAGGGTGTCTGTTGCGATGCTGAAGTTACGCTTGAGTAAAGCAAGTCCAATAAACCCAACAGATAGTAAAGAGATGGAGATCGGCATACCGGATGCAATAAAACTAAGCACAGCTGCGATTGCGAGTACGCCGATGGTGCGATCAGTTGGTTCAGCATTCCAAGCGGTGGCGATGCCCAAAATGATTACGGCCACGAGTAATAACACGCGTATCCATGCACTGGAGTGGCTCCAGGCTGGAGTAGATTCTGAGTGCAGCTGGGCTATGAAGCCGCAGGCAGCTACTACCGAGCCGATAACCACGATGAGCTTTATTGGGGTAATCGGTAGTGTGTAGATGCCCTCCACACCAACGAACTCGTGCGTTTGGAGTGCTCGCCAGAAATCGGGCCAGGCGCCAGCAGCCATCGTAAGCAGGATAGTTGCTCCTATGATGGAAAATAAGCGTTCAAAGCTTAGGGCGGTGACGGGGTGTCGTTGCTTGAGGTACCCAAGCAGGATATCTGCCCTCGTTAAACGCCCCATGGTTGCGGCAAAAGCAAGCTGCAAAAACACGCAGGCAATCAATGATAGGGCGACAATTTCCGGTACGGCTTGAAGAGGACGGCCGAATAAGGTGCGACCAGTGATGTCAGCGCAGATCAAAAACACCAACGCAAAGACCCAAACAACACCTGCTCCATTCATCCATTGGATGAGTGCAGCAAGACCTCGCGCTATTCCAGTCGCAGCATTCAGCGCGGGATGTCCCAGTTACGCAGTGGTTGGCCGCCACGTGCGCGGAAAGCACTCATATAAGTTCTTAGCGTTTTCCCGGCAGGATGACCACGTGCTTCCGCTGACTGGACCCACCGCGTCGCAATATCTGGAAGGCCATTGATCCATCTTTGCTTTTCTCTATCAGATAGGGTTGTGACGATTGCACCTTCCTGCTGCACGGCAATAAGTGCGCGATCGTATCTCTCGTTGACCTCGTCAGCCATTGTTTGGCTGTAATCATTGCCGAGTTCAGTCATTACTGTTTTTACATCTATCGGTAATCGTTCCCATGTTTCTTTGTTAATGGCCATGCCACCATTGAACTGTGCCCCGATTCCAACCAGAGTAATATACGGCGCAACCTCATGAATTCGATAGGGATAGGCACCGCTTAGGATTGTTAGCACGCCATCTGCGACACCCGTATTGATTTGCGTGTAGTAAGTTGAGAGTCCGCCATTGACCGCGACAGCTCCTGTTCCTTCAA
>DBZY01000085.1:24296-24629 GCA_002311835.1 Proteobacteria bacterium UBA1148
GACAGCTCCTGTTCCTTCAAGCCAGGTTGCCGATGGTCCAGGAGCGAGAATTTTTCTCCCTTCCAAATCCTCCATCCGCATTACCGGAAACGTAGTCATCAAGTGGTACGTGTCCACTCCACTAGCTCCGAGTAGGATCTGATTTTGATCATCCCAGGCCTTTGCTAATTCAGGCATGGTTCGATGCAACTCATTGAAGAGATCAAGCAAGAGCGCTAGATCATCAGTGACGAACGGTGTGTAGTAGGTCACATTTTGGAGTGGCATCTTTGACGTTTCCCAAAGTGCGCCTACCCAGCCGATATCAGTAAGCCCTATCTCGACTGCTTCAAG
>DBZY01000085.1:24722-41156 GCA_002311835.1 Proteobacteria bacterium UBA1148
CGCGTAATTTATTGTTTGATTCCGGTACAACTAGCGTGCTGATGACCCCGATCCACGGTAGGTTTACCGATTGAGGTCCTCCCGCCGTCAGCCGAATGATTTCTGCTGTCGCGGGCGTGGCGAATACTAGAGAGACTCCTGCTGCTAACAGGCGGAGCTTCATGGTTTTAGACGAGTTCATGCGCTTAGTATTAACCCTGATAGAGTTCTTTGCTAGTGCTGAGGCGAGCTCGTTATTACATTCCAGATAGATTGGAGATTCCATCCCAGATTAGTTTGATTCCAACAAGAAGAATAGAAGTTAAGATAATAAAGAAAAAGTTTTTTTCTGGTAGCTTTCGGTTTATCCATACGCCTAGAAGTACTCCTACGGGCACAAGGGGCAGCAGGGTTGCAGAGATGGAGAGATTGCTCACCGAGAGCTGACCAAGCATGCCATAGGGTATGAGCTTGATGGCGTTCGCCGACGCGAAAAACACGACACTAGTGCCGGTGTAAATTTCTTTTCGTAGTCCTTGTGGTAGGACATAAACCTGGTAGGGGGGTGATCCCGCGTGAGCAAGAAAACTCGTAAATCCTGCGCACGCGCCCCAAAATAATCCCCATGGCCTGCCTGGCGCTTTCTGAGCAGTAGAGTTACCAGCCATGTCGAGCACGCTGCGTGCACGATATATAGTGAAAACTATGGCAATACTGCCGACCAGTAGTCGTACGATTTCATCGTTAACCCATCTCGCCGTGAGGCCCCCAATCGTGATGCCTACCGCTGCTGCTGGGATTAGCAGAGCTAAAATTCTTTTATCCCATCGATTTCGATAGATCCAAATACTCATAATATCCATCGGTATCATGATCGGTAGCATGATCCCAGCCGCTTGGATGGGAGAAATGGCTAATGACATGAGTGGAACGGCTAGTAATGCAAATCCACCAAATCCTCCCTTTGAGATTCCGGTGATGAGTACGGCAATGATCGCGATGGTGACAAACCAAGGGTCAGCAAATAGTTCGGGCATTAGTCAGCTCGTAGAGTAAAAATGCAGAGGTTCATTCTAAGCCACTTGCTCGAGCTTGCTCGCGTGCCATGACGGCCCAGTCGAGATCACCCTCACCATGGGCTTTTGCCCCCAGGAGACGATCCCGCACGACGTTCGCGCACGGCAGTGGAACATCGACGGCTTCCCCAGCAGCCAGAGCCAAATTGGTATCCTTCAGGCCGATATGCACTGAGGCACCAACTTTCTCATACGCTTCATCTACGATGATTTGGCCATAAATCTGGTAAGCAGGGGAGCCAAACAAGCCTTCTATGAGAACTTGTTGGAACATTGCCGGGGTTACGCCAAATTTTCTGACAAGAGACATGCTTTCGCCGATGGCTTCAATTGCACAACCTAGGACGAAATTATTAGCAATTTTTACAGCTGTTGCAGTTTGCGGTTCATCGCCGGCAATAAATGTTTGTTTTCCTAGAACATCAAAAATGGGTTGGAGGTGTTTTAAAATATTTGGTGGGCCACCAGAGACTATGGTTAGCTGGCCTTTTGAGGCGAGGTCGGGTCGTCCTAAGACATGCCCAGCTACAAGAGTTTGGCCCGCTTCTTTGTGCGCATTCGTTAGTTGCCGGATAATTTTGATGCCGTGGGTGCCACTCGGCATGTGGATTGCGCCTTTGGCCATATACTTAAGCAATCCCTTTTTGGAGAATGCGAGTTCTTCTAATGCCTCATCGTGTGGGAGCATGGTGATGACAAGGTCCCGATCTGCAACGACTTCTGCAACAGACCTAGCCACAGTTGCTCCCGCCGATCCAAGTTTTTTGAGTAATTTCGGAACTTGATCATAGATGGCTAAATCGTAGCCGGCCCCCAGGATTTGCTCAGCCATGCCATGGCCCATTCGACCGAGACCAATAAAACCGACTTTCATAGTTGGACCTCTTAAAATGATTTAATATTTAAATAAATTGTGGCTATGAATTCTACCGATTTCCTTGACCAGCAGGTATCAGCAGAACAATATCAGGAGCGATACAGTGGTCTCAGACTCGCTAATACCCATAGAGAGGAAGCCAATGAATCTGAACGGCCTGTTTCTTGCGTCACATAAGCTTCAACGAGCTTTCTTAGCCTGCGTGTGTGCTGCTCCGTTGACGATAGGGGGGGTTTCACGAGCTCAAGAAGTGATTCCTATGACTGTGATTGACGCCTATGCACCCACGGCACTCTGGGTGCGGGTGTTTATGAACTACTTCATGCCCGAGGTTGATCGCCGGTTGGCGGAAACCGATAATTATGAGATCGACTGGATCAGCGCTTTTGGCGGCACGGTTGCGAAAACGGGGGGTGTACTTGAAGCGATACAGTACGGTTTAGCAGATATCGGCATCATCACCTCGCCATACCACCCAGACAAAGTACCGTTCTACAACATCAGCTACGTGACGCCCCTAGTTACGGCTGACATAGGCTTGGTTGCTCGAACTGTGCACGAGATCGTTGATCGCTATCCGGAATTGAGGCAAGAGTGGGACGATTACAATCAAGTGTTTCTTACGGTCGCTGGCGCGATCGATACCTATCAGGTGCTGATGAGTGAGCCGATCGAGTCCCTCGAAGATTTTCGGGGTAAGAAGATTTGCGGCATTGGTTTGAATCTCCGCTATGTTCAGGGTCTAGGGGCAGCCGCAGTCAGCAGCAATCTAGGTGATTTTTACAACAATATCGCTACCGGACTCACCGAGGGCACGGTCGCGTGGGCGGAATCAGCGGTAGCCTACAAGCTATACGAAGTCGCCCCCTACATGATCGATATTCGTTTAGGTGCGGTGACTTCAAAGGTCATCACTATGAATCGCCGTACTTGGAATCAGCTGCCAGACGAAGTTCGTGATGTTTTGGTAGAAACGGCAATCGACTATCGTGACGAGTTAGCGCGAGAAACTGATCGGCGTGCCCAGTCCAGTCGCGAGGAGTTTGTGGCACAAGGTGGTACGATTCAGCCGCTCACTAGCGAACAGCGTCAAATCTGGGCTGCGAGCCTGCCAAATATGGCAAAGGAGTGGGCAGAGGATCTCGAGGAGCGCGGGTTGCCGGGCAGGCAGATCCTACGCGATTACATGGATATCATGCGTGCCCATAATCAACCTATCGTCAGGCATTGGGACCGCGAACTATGAGCAGCGGTTCTACGGGGGCTTCAAAAGCGACTGGCAATCTGCTCAGTCGCAGCTTTTTTGCTCTCGTTGCCGGGCTTAACAGCGTCGGAACAATGTGGATTTTTGCGTTGATGGTTCTAATCAACGTTGATGTGTTGTCCCGGTATCTCCTTAACGCACCTATACAAGGTGTTTCGGAAGTCGTTGCGCTTTCGATAGTCGGCATTGTGTTTTTGCAGATTAGCGATACCGTTAGAGCAGGGCGACTGACGCGATCCGATGGGCTATACCTGCAGATACTGAAACGCCAGCCTATGCTCGGCCACATTTTGGGTGTGTTGTTCGATACGGTCGGAGCAGTTTTCTTTGGCTTTATTTTGCTCGGAGCCATTCCCCGGCTGGTCGAGGCCTATGAGCGAGACTACTTTGCCGGCAATGAAGGCCTCTTCGTGGTGCCGGTTTGGCCAATCCGATTAATACTAGTCATCGGCTGTGTTGTCGTTGCGCTTCAATTCCTAGTTCTAGCCTGGCGCAATCTCAAAGCTGTGCAGAGCCTCGCTACTGAGAATAGTGGGGCGGATACGTAATGACAGGCTTTGAGATTGGGCTTTTTTCGGTTCTTGCGATTCTGGTTCTTATCTATGCGGGGCTCTATGTCCCAGTTGCACTGGGGTTGGTCTCATTTATAAGCGTATGGTTGTTGCGGGGCACGTTGGAGGCGCCAATTTATCTGCTAACGCTCGCAGCTTCCAACAGCCTTGAAGACTATATTTTCGGAGTTATCCCGTTATTTGTTCTCATGGGGCTGTTGGTCAGTGAGTGTGAGTTGGGTCGTGATATCTATGAGGTTGCGAACTATGCTTTGCGTCGCCTAAAGGGTGGTTTGGGGGTCGCTACGGTTGCAGCGAATGCTGCGTTTGCCGCGATTACCGGTGTGAGCATTGCCTCCGCTGCAGTGTTTACTCGTGTTTCGGTACCCGAAATGCTTCGATTTGGTTATCAGCCTCGTTTCGCTGTAGGTGTTGTGGCGGGAAGCTCGGTTCTTGGAATGCTAATCCCACCGAGCGTTATGTTGATTATCTATGCACTGATAACCGAACAGTCTGTCGCTGATTTATTTACGGCGGGCATCGTACCTGGGATCCTACTATCGCTCGCTTATGCCGTTGCTATCGTTGGTATGGCTCATTTTTTACCTGATTATGTAGGTGGGCAGAGCAGAGAACAGCAGGCAATAGCACAGTCGAAAATGTCCTTAAAAAAGATTACCTCTAAGACCGTACCCATCGTGATGCTCGTATTATTGGTACTAGGCGGGATCTACGGAGGATTCTTTACTCCCACGGAAGCGGGCGCGGTTGGTGCTCTCGGTGCTCTGATTATTGCGTTTCTAAGGCGTAAGCTAGATAGGGGTGCGCTCTGGCGTGTTCTTGTGGAGACTGGACACATCACCGCGTCGATTCTGATGCTGATCGTAGCCGCGACGATGTACAGTCGAATGCTTGCATTATCTGGTCTTCCTAATGATCTAGGTGAGTGGATACTCCAAGCTGAGATCGGTCTCTACGGTATTCTTGCGATCTATGTGTTGATTCTCATTCTTATGGGAACGGTATTGGATACGACTTCCATCATCCTGATCATGGTGCCGTTGTTCCTACCCATTATGGATCCCTATGGCATTAACCTGGTGTGGTTTGGGATCGTTACGATAGTTGGCGCTGAGATCGGATTGCTGACGCCACCCCTTGGTATTGCCTGCTATGTTATCAAAGCAACTTTGGCTGATGATGACCGAATTTCGTTATTCGATATTTTTGCGGGCGCGTTTCCGTTCGCTGTGATAATGCTGCTAGTGCTAATTTTATTAATTCTATTTCCTGGGTTGAGTCTTGTTCTGGTCTAGGATGCAAGCGAAATTATTTCACCGTTCCATAGGCTTATAAACTCAGTTTTTCATAAGTTTCTGGAGGATTTAAGCGCAACGTTCTAGCGAGGGTATTGTGATACCAGCATCTCATAGGCGCCGTCCACATTCAGAGGACGAGAAAGATCATACTCGATAAGATGATCATAATTCTCCATTAGGATCGTTTCCACGAGCTCCTCTTTATTCTTACCTTCATCAATTCCCGTTGATACGGCTGCGACAAGTTGTTCAAGGTATTCTCGTTGCTCAGTCACGTCTGCCTTTGTGCCAGGTAACTCATGCCCAGGTGAAATGACATCGAAATCGAGTTGTTCTACCTGATGGAGCGACTCAACCCAATCGCGAATAAAACCGCCGTGAAGTTGAGTTCGTGGTGGCCGTTTTGGTGTCAGAAAATCTACAGTATAAATTATCCGTTCTTCCGGGAAGAGCACAACCGTCATATCGTCCGTGTGGTTTCGGCCTGTATAGTGCAGCTCTACTGTTTTGCCTCCGAGCGTGATTTTCGCGTGATCTGAATAGTAGATATCTGGGGGGATCTGCGATCCACTAAACTGTCTAGCCCAGATTTCAGCTCGATTTAACCCGCCATTTCCGTCTGTGTCAGCTTGAGAAAAATTATTTTCTAAAGCAGTGCCTTCTGCCTCTATTTGCTGAATAAGCCCATCTTGGTTCGCATCCCAGAGTCTCTCGCGAGGCAGAAGTGGTGTGTTTTCTTCTGGGCGCATGAGATTTTTTCGCATGTTCTCATGCCCGATAAAGGTTGCGGTATCGGCAAAAGCCTCGCCTCCGCTTGCGTGATCGTTATGGGCGTGACTGTAAATTACATATCGAACTGGCAGACCGAAGCGCTCATCTAATTGTTCCCTAAGCCAAGGAGCTACCCGTGAGTTCGTTGGATCCACTAGAATTATGCCCTCGGGTGTGACCAGGAACATCCCGAAGTGTCGAAGGCTTCTGAATCGGTACAGGTCGCCTGTAAGATTCGTGATGTCAAATTCTGGGAGTCCTTCTCCCGTCCCAAAACCCATACCTTGTGCATTTGTGAGTTGTATTACGCTGCAACTCCAGCCGATCGTTATGATCAACGTCAGTATTTTCTTCAGCATGGGATCACCCGTATGGCTTCTTTTTGTTTGCATGGGGGAATGTTGGGTCATTCGGCCCTAGAACACTAGCCAATTGAGTATTTTAATAGTCTAAAAGTTTATTGACACCCGGGAAAAATTGCCAGACGATGAACCGATCTCAATGTGTTGGCCTCAGACAGCTGATCATAAAGTCGATAACTAGGATGTGTCTGGCAGATATGTTTAACCTTGTTTCGAAGATTATAGTGGTTCTCGTACTAGTGATTACGGGCCATGTGGCAGTTGCACAGGATTCCTACCCGCGAGAACTGATTACGCTTATTACCCATTCAAGCCCCGGTGGAGGCAGCGATATTTTTTTGCGTCAACTGGCCCGATTTTTAGGCCCAGAATTAGGCGTTGATATAGTTGTGAAGAACATACGCGGCGGTAGTGGTGCACGTGCTGTCGCAGAACTTATTAGTTCGCCCGCCGACGGGAGTACCTTCTACGCCTACACACCGACAATTGTCCACACGTCACTGCTGAGTGCACCGGCCTACACCTATCAGGATCTAGAACCTCTAGTTAATGTATTTTTCGATCAGGCGGTTGTATACACAAGCTCTACTAGTCCCTTCGGAACACTTAATGATGTAATTGAAACGGCGCGGATACGACGTGGGCGTTGGGGTGCGTCGACGCCTGCCTCTTTGGAAAGACAGGCACTTGAACAACTGAAGAGCGTCACGGGCGTGGTTCCTGCCATCGTCACCCACGAAGGGGGAGGAGATCTACTTCTAAATGTGTTGAATGGAACACTGGACATTGGTGTCGGTGAGGCACAGGAGATTCGAAGTCAACTAGAAGCAGGCAGAATTCGCCTTTTGGCAGTATTTAGTGAAAACCGGATGAAGGGCCTACCAAATGTGCCGACTGTTAAAGAGTTTGGTTATGATCTAGTGCTGACAAAGTTTCGTGGTCTAGCGGGGCCACCAGGGACACCTCCTGCAATAACCGCAGCATTGGAGACGGCTATTCAGCATCTACTTGACAGTTCCGAGTACCGCGCCGTATACGAAGAAGCGATGTTGACCGCAAGCTATATGCCCCACGAAGAGTTTGAGCGTTTCATAGGCACATTTGCTGCAGAGACTGAAAGTTTTCTTCGAAACACCGGAGTTATTCAGTAACGCGAAGGTATAGGGGGGGGAATTGGCGCGGGATCTGTATTGTCCCATTGGGCTTTTAGCTGTGGCTGCGGGGTATTACCACGCTGCCAGCGGAATAGGGCGCAGCGCTTTAGCTGATGAGATCGGTGCGACAGGTCTACCTATGGCCTATGCATTAGCGCTAGCCAGTATCGGGTTGTTAATGGCTTTGCAGGCAATACTAAGGCGCATCTTGGGGTGTGCTCAAGCTGAGCCGAGAATAGAACTCTCTGAGTTGATCTTTATGCTCCACCGCGCTGGTGGGGTGTTAGGTATTGGCATTAGTTATCTCCTGATCGTCACGACCGTTGGATATGTGATTGCGCTAATCATGGTGTTGGCAGCAATGTTGGTTTACCTAGGAGAGCGACCTAGCGTCCGTGTTGCATTGGTTTCCATAGGTGGCGCGTGCTTTTTCTGGGTGCTATTCGAGCGTTTTTTGGGTATCTCGATGCCAGAACTCTGGGGTCTGTAATCAGTGGATATTGTTTATCAAGTAGTTGCTCTACTCCTGTACACGCCGTTAATTTTTGTTGCTATGGCAGGCGTCGGGTGGGGAATCCTTGGAGGTGCATTACCAGGAATTTCACCATCTATCGCCATGGCATTGCTTTTACCCCTTACGTATGGGATGGATCCTGGATTAGCCATCGTATTGTTAGCGTCGACTTATGTGGGTGCCGAGTATGGGGGCTCCATACCCGCGATACTTATTAACACACCAGGCACAAACGCAGCTGCAGCGACGGTGCTGGATGGTTACGAGATGCAGAAACAGGGTCGTGGTGGAGAAGCCTTGGGCATTTCTCTTTATTCGGGGGTGCTTGGAGGGCTCTTTGGGCTGACCATGTTAATTTTATTGACCAAGCAGTTGTCCGAAGTAGCGCTTGCGTTCACGCCCATGGCCTATTTTTCACTAGGGGTTTTGGGTCTAAGTGTCATTGTGTCATTATCGGGTGAATCTTTACTCAAGGGGTTTGCAGCCGCTTTGCTCGGACTGATGGTTGCAACAGTAGGTTCGGACCCGATCTCCGGCGTATCTCGTTTTACCTATGATCAGCCAGAGCTCCTGGACGGCATTGCACCGATTCTTGTTATGGTGGGACTCTTCGCGGTCAGCGAGTTGTTGCGACAGGCTAGCGTACCGGTTTGGGATAAGCCTATGGGTGAAGGCGCACGATTAAAGTTGCCGGATGGGCCGATGCGTCGGCGTTTAATTAAGCCTCAATTGCTAGGGTCTGTTATTGGGACCGTTGAAGGCGTCATGCCTGGCGCTGGGGGAACCATAGCATCGTTTATGTCTTATAACGAGGCACGTCGCTGGTCTAAGAATAAGGATGAGTTTGGTAAGGGGTCTCCTGAGGGCGTAGCAGCGCCGGAGACAGCGAATAATACGGTGGCCGCAACTGCGTTAGTCCCTGTACTGAGCTTCGGTATCCCGGGTTCCAACTCGGCCGCTATTCTCCTTGGAGGGTTATTGGTCCATGGACTCCTCCCAGGGCCTAGACTGTTTGAGGAAAACAGTGGCATTGTCATTGGTTTGTATACAGGTCTCTTTGTGGCGACGTTATCACTACTGGCACTTGGAATGTTGATACTTCCGGTTTGCCTATGGTTGGTAAAGCGCCCCAAGGCTTATTTGATGGCGTTTATCTATGTTTTAGTTTTCTCTGGAATTTATTCCATAGATCAAAGTCTTTTTGATCTAGGTTTGGTACTAGGAGCGGGCATCGTTGGATTTTTTATGCGGTTGGCGGGATTTCCGTTTCTTCCAGCAGTTCTTGGTGTCGTTCTGGGTTATCTCGTTGAGTCAAATTTTCGGCGTTCATTGGTGCTTTCCGGTGGCGACCACACTATCTTTTTGGAAGACTCAATCTCATTAGGCCTACTGATTGTCGCAGGGATATTTATTATTGGTTCATTAAGCGCGCGTATGTGGGCAGGTTGGCGATCCTTACGGGGGGGGTCAGCATCAGGTTCGGTATGACAAATCAGCTCCAAAAAACATCGGATCTGTCTGTTGCATGTGTATTAGCTGAGTGGATTGAGTCGGTTGAGGTGAACCGCCTTCCAGTCGAGCTAGTACATGCCTGTGAGGACACGCTGATCGATACGCTTGGACTCAGTTTTGCAGCTTACAATGCAGGCTATGCGAAGGTTTTACGTGAATCCTGGACAGGTGAGGGTCCTTGTACGGTTTTGGGCGAATCTGAGAAACGAGATTCTGTGAGCGCGGCTATGATTAACGGGACCGCAGCCCACGGCGAGGATTTTGATAATACTTTCGAGGGTTGCCCAATTCATTCCGGCGCGGTGGTTGTGCCGGCTGTGTTGGCTGCGGTAGAGGCTTATGGCTTGACGGGTCGTCAGGCTCTCAAGGGGTTGGTAGTGGGCATTGAGGTTATGTGTCGGTTAGGCCTTGTAGTCCAGAGAGGAATCCATGCGGCAGGGTTTCATCCTACTGGGGTTCTTGGCGCTATGGCTGCCACTGCCGGGATTGCATCGGCTTGTAATCTGCCGTCAAAGGTAATCGTTAATGCATGGGGTATCGCTGGCAGCATGGCAGGCGGACTCATTGAGTACTTGTCCGATGGCACTTGGACAAAACGCATGCATGCTGGGTGGGCTGCTCAGAGTGGTTTGCGAGCTGTTGCGATGGCACGCGCTGGCTTTACCGGTCCGGCAACGGTCTTTGAGGGCCGTCATGGCTTGATGCATGGATTTGCCCCGTCAGTAGATCCTGATTTTTCAATCCTAACTAGTGATCTTGGTGAGGAGTGGTGGGCGAGTCGTGTGGCATTCAAACGTTATGCGTGCGGCACCATGGCTCAACCTTTTATAGATTGCGCCGTACGTTTGTCAAAAAAGGTGTTGGCTGAGGAGGTTAAATCGCTTGTCTGCAGTGTAGGGGAGGGTACAGTGCATCGGTTATGGGAACCCCTTGAAGACAAGCGACAACCACCTAATGCTTATGCGGCAAAATTTAGTACACCTTACTGTGTTGCGATTGGTTTCCTCAGGGGTGATGCAGGCCTAGCAGAATTCACGGATGAGTCTGTGCGTGATGAATCCGTTCTTGATCTAGCGCAACGTGTCAGCTACGAGGTCGATCCTGATGACGAGTATCCGCAGAACTATACTGGACGAATCCGCGCGTCCCTTTTAAATGGTGGTGAAATTGAGGAGTACCAACCATATCTTTGCGGCGGCAGTCGTTCTCCCATGAGTCGCGATGAATTGCTATCAAAGTGTTCAGCTAATTTGCGTTATGGTGGATTTGTTTCTGAGTCTGTGGATCGCATAGCACGTTTTGCAGATGGCCTTACTACATCAGATAGTATTCCCGATCTCAGCTTGCTTGAGTTAAAGCCTATTTGAGACGCAATCTAGGCTGCAATTTGTTGCTGAATGTAGTGCTCTTTGGGTCCAAGGTAGCATTTCGGTTGAAGGCTAGGCTCCAAACAACATCTATGCCGTCGCAGCGCTAATTTTCGCCGCCTTCTAGAAAATTTTCGAACTCACTGAAATCTAAGTAGTCTCCGGAGCAACTGATCTCACTGAGCTCCCAATGTGCCGGGGCCAAGCGGTAGTATAGAGTCTCTGCTACCCAGGGTTCGGCTAAGGCAATAGGGTCTTCCATCGTGATGTTGACTTCCAAGTTTAGGTTGTCAATTCGATGGAAGATTTCTGTTACCTTCAGTTGGGAACTATGCTGGTAGCCGGATCGATCTATCCAGGTTCGTTCATCTATACCCACTGTTGTCACTATAAACGTGGTGTTATTTTGCCAATGACCGATCGAGTTACCCAACCACAGTGCGATCGGATCTTCCGGATGATCACGACCATCAGTAAAGACGCGTCGTATAGTATGATCGTACTCGTAGAGGATAATCATTTGGGTATCCGTATAGACGATCTCAAAGGGATAGGGGTGGAAGTAGACTCGTGGAACCCCCGGTGGATAGCATCGGGTTAGTACGGGATCGTTGGTTTCTGCAAGTGTAAAACCACCAGCGTTGGAGTTTTTAGAGTTGGCGAGCTGCTCTTCGCCCCAAGCCGTGACTCTCGGTGGATCGGGAGTCCACGTGGAATTGCTATAAAATTCGCCTTCAGGCCTAATTCGCGTCCATACGCCTTTAAGGTCGCGTATGGGAGGTGGACCATTTTCCAGAGGCGTCGCATTGACTGGGGTTCCTGTCCCAAATTGCGCGTGCCCAACTCTTGAGAAGCTGAGTGTTACCAATACCGTGAAGATTAAACAGTTTACACGGCCCATTTTCTCTCTTTCATCCGGATGTTCATTGTTACTCTTGGCCGTTTATACGTTTCAGTCTAACACTTCTTCATAATGGGATTGATTGGTAGCGACTTTCTAATTTCAGGCTAGCTAGCTTTCATTTCTTCAAGACCAGTTGCTTAGATATTACTGCGTTAGAATAGCTAAATACCGCATTTTGTAATATAGCCACCCATGGATGGGCGAGAAAGCCCAAGGGATGGAGGAATGGAGGGCTTAGAGATGAATAAACAGATTGTAGCTACCGGGTTACTTTTATCTCTTTTTGTATCGTTCGGAGTACTAGCTCATCACTCTAGGACGACATTTTTTGATATGAGTCAGACCGTTGAGCTTGAAGGCGAGATCACACGAGTGCAGTGGCGGAATCCTCATGTGCGTTACTGGATTCAAACTGACCCAGAGTACGGTGGTGCGGTGTGGGAATTGGAGACCACGCCGCCCAGTATACTTGAGCGCCAAGGTATCAGTCGGGACATCTTAGCAGCGGGTACACGGGTCCGTGTAGCTGGTCCACCTTCAAGACTTGTGGAGAATGCGATGGAGGCGAGCCACGTGCTGTTGCCGGATGGTCGTGAAGTGTTGCTCCACACTGGTCGCGCCCCGCTATGGACAAATAGAACAGTTGAGAGGGCGGTTCAGGAATTTGAAGAAGATGTTGTTAGGGTTGCCAAAGCCACAGCTAACGGAATCTTCAGAGTCTGGAGTCGTCCTGCAATAGGACCAGACCGGCCGCCCTTTTGGTTGGACGGCTATCCATTAACCGAAACCGCGCGGGCGGTGAGTTCGGTGTGGGATCCGGTGACTGGCATAGATATCGGCTGCAAACCTAAGATCATGCCAGCAATTATGGCTAGCAGTTATCCTTTCGAATTTGTGGATGAAGGCGATCATCTTCGACTACTAGCCGAGGAGTTCGATCAGGAGCGAATTATTCACCTGAGAAGGACGACGGCGGGTGAGGTTTTACCGACTCCCTTGGGTTATTCGGTCGGTTATTGGGAGCAGGGCGATCTCGTTGTCACTACCACCCATATTGGCTCTTTGGATTTTGGCAGTGAAGGTATTCCTTTAAGTGAGAATGTGCAGACACTAGAACGTTTCAGCCTGAGTCCTGACGAACATCGTCTCAATTACGAGATAACGGTTACTGACTCAGACATTTTCACTGAATCCATAATAATGACCTCTCACTGGATATGGCGACCCGGTGAAACGATTAAGCCATACGATTGCATTGAGACTCCAGGGTCCTGGACAGATAGGAGAGATTGAGCGAAAGATCCCAAATTCCTTGGTTAATATTTCGAATCCATGCAGGAAAACCACTCTGCGAGTCTGTAAGACCTTGAGCGTCCAAGCGGCGGTTGTGTGTGAGCGACTGTTTTCCGACTGTGGGTAGTTAACGTAGATTATCGTGATGTGAGTCGTTAACTCTGATTTCAAAGTCACGCTCGATACAGGGTGGTCCCTCAACGATTTCTCTATCAGTTAGCTGCGCTGTGCGAAGTACAAGTTCCCAGGGCTCTTGCAGAATCTCTGGATCATGAGCGGTTGCGCGCCACTCCAGCGTATCACCGTTTCTATTGATACGCTCGATAACCCTTAGATCTGTTGTGTGGAACGAACCATCATCAGTAAGCCATGTTTTATCGTTGAAGTTGATGGTTTCAACCACCAATGTATCCTCTTCCCACCAGCCGATGGCATCGCCCAGGAATCCCGGTTCAACGTCAGTACGGTGTGGTTGGCCGTCTATCGGGACTACGCGAAAATGACTCCCGGTGTAATCGTCGTAAAGAAAGATTATCTCGTTGGGCGCTTGTACGATTTTGTCCGGGGGGCCGATACGGGGTAAACCAGGTGAGAAACAGTAAAGTAGCGGGTCTTCCTCCACCTGACGATTTTCGAGATCCTTCACTCTGGCGACATACTCAGGTTTATACGTAGGGCGGTCTCCCGCTGCAGCGATACGCGGATTAGTGTCACATCCCACTAGGCATACTGATTCACCGATGTGTACAGGCGCTACGAAATCGATTCCAGAACCATTGTCCCAAGTCCCAGAAAGATCGGGGTGACCATCAGCTGTGCGGGGGAGATCGGCGGTTATTGCCACTTCTATGGGTAACACAACACACAGTGCAGCCGTCAGCCTGATCGTGTATTTAGCCGTCTTTGAATTTGCGCATCGACTTGATCCGTTCATTGCGATTTCTCCGGTGCCGCTGCGTCTGAACGCAATGGCTTACTCGTTGCCCAGCTAGTGTTTGCCTCCATCGCTAAAATATATAAGCATTTGTAATGCATAATGTTTTATGATCTGCAAGGTTATCATAGCCGACCATTATTTTGAACCAGAGTCCTGAACAAGATGTCTTCATTGCCTCAAAGATCTTACTATCTAAAGCGTTTCATTAGTGAGAATAAGCTTAGTTTTATTGGGTTTTAGGACTTGCACTAGCTTGAAGCAATGACTCCGATTACTCTATGGGATCCGAACTGGAGGATACACCTATGAGAATAACAATCTTCTTGCTCTTTATGCCTGTGATGTCTCTAACCGCCGTAGGGCAGGAATTTTGGAGTCATCGAATTGGAATACAGACCGATGTCCCATACGGAGACGATCCCGCGCAGGTGGTAGATATCTATACTCAGGGTCATCGACCAGCAATAGACCCCGGGTTCGAGTTGCAACCGGTAAGCGAATCTCGCCCTACGCTGGTCTGGATTCATGGCGGCGGTTGGATTCGTGGCGACAAGGCTACTAGTTTCGATAGGGCGGTACATTATCTGGAACGTGGTTGGCATGTCGTTAATATTAATTACCGCATAGGCTCGGGAACAGCCCCGCAGGCTGTGGATGATGCCATGTGTGCATACAAATGGGTGGTGGACGAAGCTCAAAGATCGGGGCGTAGTGATCGATTTGTAGTAAGTGGCAACTCGGCCGGTGGGCATCTCGCTTTGGTGGTTGGATTGCTGAACGGTACCGGCAATCATCCATGCCGAGCTGATATTGCGCCCAGCGCTGTGGTCAATTGGTATGGGATTACGGATATTGAGTCCGTGGAGACATTTCTCTCCAAGTCTCGTCCCAACGGAAATTATGCATCTTCTTGGATCGGAGACGAGCGCCGGATTGAGGAGATTTCTTCGCGTTATTCTCCGCTTTTTCTGATCTCAAACAATGCACCACCGATTATTACGATCCATGGTACTGCGGACAACGTTGTTCCTTATGAGCAAGCGAAAAATCTTCACTCCGTGCTGAATACCAGAAATCAACTGGTTATGCTGGAGGGTGGCACCCACGGCGGGTTCAGCGACGCTCAGTACCAGGAAGCTATGACGGCAATCTTTGAGTTTATTGAAAATTAGCTACGTATACTCGGTCATCAAGTGCTTGCACTAGATTGAGGAGAATAGAAATGAATAATCGTCATTCCTTGGCATCTTGTTTTCCGCTTTGCTTCGGGCTGATTGTTGCAATGGGGTTGGTAATGGGTGCTCGCGCACAAGATGAGCCCACGCGCTCGATTACGCAGATCGGAGAAGATCTCTATCGCGCCCAGAATAATATCCATCACGCGGTATTTCTAGTCACGGATGATGGAATCATCCTTGCTGACCCGATTAACACGGGATTTTCGACATGGCTAAAAAGTGAATTGGATAGGCGGTTTGGTGTGCCAGTAAGATATGTGCTCTACAGTCATCATCACTGGGATCACGCTTCGGGCGGTGCTGTTTTCGAGGACACGGCCCAGTTCGTGGGGCACGAGAACATGTTGAACCATATCGCTATGCCTCCTGCTGATACGTCTCTTCCGGTGAATGCCTCGGGTCAGGATGAAAATGGCAACGGGCAGCTTGAGCGCTCAGAGGTAAGCGGTATCTTTGAGAGCAGATTCGATTTGTACGATGAGGATGGCAATGATGCGATTAGCGGAGCAGAAGCCACTCGTGGTGCACTGAAAGAAGTTCGGGCGCCGAACCTAACCTACAAGGATAGGTTGACAATTTCCTTGGGAAATAAAGACGTTGAGCTGATCTATACCGGGAATCAGACTCATACGGATGACATGAGCATCATTCGATTTCCGGATGCAAGTGCCATTTTCTTGGTCGACTGGGTTAGCCCTAGTCGTCTTCCATTCGCAACCTTGGGAACTGGGATGCTGGAAGCTTGGCTTAACGCTATTCGTTTAGCCGAAGCGTTGGAGTATGACATTGCTGTCGGTGGGCATGGCGTGGTGGGGGATAAGGCAGATGTAACCGCTGTACGTCATTATCTAGAAGAACTCCGAGATCAGGTTGCTACTGGTATTGCGGCAGGTAGAAGCATGGAGGAACTCCAGGCATCCGTTCTGATGGAACCCTACCAGAGCTGGCAGAACTATGAGCTGTGGCGGGCGCTAAATGTGGAGGGCATGTACAACCTATTAACTCCGTAGCGGAGATCTGGACCCTGGTGGAGGACTAAGCTAGTTTTCTCCGATCAGGTAACGTTCGGCAACCTCCGGGTCACAGCTGTACGGGATCAAGTCCATGTGTGGCGCGTACTGCCACTCGAACGTATCAGTGAGCGGTGCAATCAGATAGTCCGGATCTTCCAGAGTGTAGTGGATAATGATTTGCGTTCGATCTTCGCCCAGTCGGTATCTTTCCGTGAGCCGCTTTTGGGGGCCCGACGGAATGGAGAGTTCATGCGCCATGCGAAGGGGCGCGAACTGGGTCGTCTCGACGACCAAGGTGTCACC
>DBZY01000085.1:41258-41590 GCA_002311835.1 Proteobacteria bacterium UBA1148
GTTGGTTCGGCGTTTTCGGGGTGTCCGCGTCCGTCCAAGTAGATAATCCTCTGCTCACTTTCCGTCTCGGCCGTGATGATAATACGATCATCGAGTACCTCAATATCGTTCACGTGTGGATGCCCCAGCCGCTGGGGTAAGGGGTGAGGAACACACTGGGCTCCCGGACTTTCGGTTTCGACGAATGCTTGCTTTGCCGCTCTGCTCTTCTCGTTAGCGAGTTGGCTCATCAGTTCGAAAAAATGCAGAAAGGCATAGTCGGGCAGCCACCTACCGGCGATGCTGGCGGCTTGGACCCTGGGTGGAGGTGGTTCGTCCGGTCTAAGGTCCCA
>DBZY01000007.1:0-4265 GCA_002311835.1 Proteobacteria bacterium UBA1148
ATCATGAATCTCGAATAGCACGCTTGACGAGATTTTCCAGCAGAGGGATCTTAAAGTGATTGTAGTTCAACGGAATCGCTCCCCTGACCGCCGCCTGACCAGCCAGTGCCGCCGTCTCTTCATCCGGCGCACTTCCCGTCACAACCTCCTCAACCACCGTCAAGCGCCTTGGCACACACTGCACCGCGCCCGCCGCCATCCGAATCCGAGAAATCACTCCTCCCTCAACCACCATTGCACTGGCAATATTCACCAAGGGAAAGTCCCACGTGTTTCGATCCGCTACCTTCTCGAAGTAAAACCGCGATCCACTCCACTCATTTGAAATCCGGATCGCTGTCAGTAAGTCTCCAGCCTCTAGAACCGTCATACGCTCAATGTCGATCTCAGGACCAATAAAAAACTCTTCAGCCGGAACCTCTCGTTCCCCCTCACCATTCTGTATAACCATACGCGCATCCAGCACCACCAGCGCCGGCGCGGTATCCGAAGGAGTAACCGCTACACAACGATCTGCCCCCCACAAACAGTGCTCCCGATTTTGGCCCTCTGGAGTATCGGCATAGCACGTCGTACCACCCGCACGATAACAATCCAACCCATAGCGGTAGTACCAGCATCGGGTGTCCTGACACACATTCCCACCAATCGTCCCAGTGTTGCGTATCTGTGGGCTCGCTACACGGCCTGAGGCCTGCGCCAATATTCCAAACCGCTCCTGTATCAATGGACTCGACTCGATCTCCGTTAGCGTCGTCAACGCCCCAATCTCAATCCCATCCGCTGTCTCACGAATCCCCTTCAGTGATTCAATCCCAGACAGATCTACCACCGAAGACGTGTACTTCGCTCGATCCTTAAACCAATCCAGCGTGTCGTTCCCTCCCGCTAGAGCCCAGCCGTCCGAACCCAATCGACCCAATAGGCCCACCGCGTTCTCAACACTCTCCGGCTGATAGAGTTCAAATGCTCGCATCATGTCTTTGGACATGGCTCCGCTCCTCTAAGCTGTATGAATCTGCAGGGGTTGGTTTGATTGTTCCCGCCCCGCTATGTGATTAATAATCATGTCAGGCACGATAGGTGTCCGCTTAAAGACGTGCCCATCCAATGCGTCCGAGATGGCGCAAACGATGGCGGCAGCAGCAGCACCCATGGGAGGCTCCCCGATTCCCCGTGAACCGACTGGATTCTGTGGATCCGCGATGTCCACAGCACTCCATTGCATCGTTGATGGAACGTCTAGATATGTCGCCGGCTTACATTGCTCAAACCCAATATTGCCCGGCAATCCATTTTGAGGGTCGTATATCTGTCGCTCGTACAATGCCATCCCAATCCCCCAAACTGTTGCTCCCTTAAGCTGCTGACCAAGCCCCTGAGGGTGCAATACGGTGCCACAATCAGCTACGGCTACGTAGTCAAGAAGCTCCACCTCGCCGGTCTCGAGATCAACCTCAACCCCAGCAAATCCACATGCAAGAGCCGGTACGTCACCGTCCATACGAAGAGTATCCTTAGCTACTCCGACCAAGCCGGTACCAGCAATACCTGCAACTGCAAGCTTAGTAATCTCATGGATCTCCTCAGGTGGCTCTTCTCCGGAAAATTTGCCCCCTAACTCAATAGCCCGCTGTGCAGCTTCCGCATAAGTCAAAGACTGTTCCGGATTCTCTTTTGAAAAAACTTTATGGTCACCGATATCGTAATCCTCGGGCGCACCCCCGAGATCCATGGCGGCAATTTCTTTAAGCTTGCCAAGTGCATCCATCGCCGCAACATAATTTGTTCGCGTCATGGTCCAAGAAGTGTTACTACCAGTCTGCGTGGAAGCACTAGGCAAGTGACGTGTATTGGTGCCCTGGTGCACCACACAACTTCCCCAGTCACACTTCAGTATTTCTGCAGCGGGTCTGGTCGTACTCACATAGGAATATGTGCCGAGATTGCCGACCCCACTGTGTAGATGTAATTTACCGTCCGGCGTGAGCACCAACAGCCCATCGTATCCCGTGCGCCCACAATCATGGTACGCCTGACCGACTCCCACTCCGTAAACCTTTGAACCATTACGGTCGCCGCTACGCTGTCGTTTCTGTTCCCAGTCGAACAGCTCAGCGCCTCTGTCCAGTGCATTAGACATATATGCACTAGTCACTGGAATCTGATTACCACCAACCTTGCCGTCGTTATCCACAGCATTAATTTTCCGAATCTCGAGAGGGTCCAATCCTAGTTTCCGAGCAGCGCTATCTATCAAAGGCTCCACCGCCGACGCAATCTGATTCTGACCCGGTCCACGCTGAGGCCCTCGCGGCGTAGTATTCGTCACGACTGGAATTCCGCGATATCGCATAGCTGTCGGCTGGTAGATGATGGATAAAGCTGCGGCCGCATCACCGGCATCCTGGAAGCCCCCATTGGCACCTCCATCCTGAACTACGGAAAAATCAATTGCCGTAACCTTACCGTCAGCCCGAAAACCCATCCTGACTCGGCCTTGCAGGGTGCCACGCGCGGACCCAATATAGAACTCTTCGTGACGACTAACGCGCAACATCACGGGACGGTTTATTTTCCTGGAGAGCCGCGCGGCAATACCCGCGGTCTGAGAAACTGTCCCCTTGGAACCAAAACCACCACCACAATACTCATTAATATAGACAAGATCGGCCAGTTCCACGCCGCACTGCCTCGCCAGGCTGGGCAATGCTGCGGTCAGGCTCTGACAACCTGAGTGCACAATGCACTTGCCATTCTCCCAGTAAGCCATGGTCGTACGAGGTTCCATGGAGTGGTGGGAATTACCTTGGCTTACGAAACTCTCATCAATTACGAGATCGGCTTCTGCTAAACCAGCCTCAACATCACCAAAAGCCCATTCCCATGCAGCCTCACCGAATGGAAGCTGCCCCTCTTCAACCACAGCAAAATCCCGGGCTGTCCATTTGACCCGGCGTAATTCCAACCCGGTCCGCCCACCGCCAGTATTAACCCCATCGGCTAGAGCGTTTGGGCCACCTGGATAGAGGCTCTCGAGTGGATCTACTGTGTACTCCAAGGGTTCAATATCAAGCACAATCTTTTCGATCGCGTCCTCTGCCGTCGTTTCGTCCACAGCAGCTAACGCGAGAATCAGATCCCCTACGTATTTCGGCTCATTGGTCAGGAGACTTTCAGCTCCCTCATCATCCGCGGTCAGTATTCCGATAACACCTTCTGAGGCTAGTGCCTCGGTTGCATCGATGCTATTGATTCTGCCGTGAGGTATTGGGCTGGTGAGAAATCGCGCAAAAACCATACCTTCAGCGCGAATGTCCTCAGAATATTTTGCCCTACCGGTAACTTTGGCCCGCACATCAGGCGGAGTGAAGTTCTTCCCTATAAGCTCGTAAGCCATTTCAAGCCCTCGCGGCGCGCATCACAGAGTTCAAATAATGATCGTACGCCCCGCACCGACATAAATTCCCCGACAACGCGTGCCGCACCTCATCTCGCGTCGGGTTCGGGTTTGTCTCTAACAACCCCACTGCCGACATCACTTGTCCCGGCGTACAAAACCCACACTGCGGCCCCAATTCATCAATCATCGCCTGCTGCACCGGGTGCAACTCCCCGTTCGGCCCCTCCAGACCCTCAACCGTCCGGATTGCCTTGTTTCTAACCGTGTGCGTTAGCGTGGAACATGAATATGTCGACACACCATCCAACAACACCGTGCATGCCCCGCACTCGGCTCGGTCACAACCCAGCTTCGTCCCCGTCAGACCCAGCTTGTATCTTAGTGTCATGGCTAGCGTCTCAAAGGGCAGCACATCTACTCGGCGCGTCTCACCATTCACCATTAGGCTGATTAGCCGCTCCACACCTCCTGCCGCAGCCCCACCAGCGGGCTGTTCCATCGAACAACCCCCGAGACCACCAAACACATAGCCTGCAGAACTCACCACCGCGCCCGAGGCAATCACCCCTTTGATGAACTGGCGCCTAGAGGCGCCCGTGCGACCTATACTGCCCAGCACCCCGCCTTCATCCAGCCGCGGCTCCGCCGCAGACGTATCAAACCCCGACACCAAGCTTTTCTCATCCGTCATCGGAGACTCCCCTTAATATTCTTCCTCAGAATCTTCGTGCACAGACCCTGTAGAGCACTAACTATAGATCGTATACGCCAGAACACACAACAAAAATTCGTGTTATACCGCTACAAATACAGAATTTTCGAGGACGTATCTTTCCTTAAGCTAGCCTACTCCTCCGATAGT
>DBZY01000007.1:4323-15804 GCA_002311835.1 Proteobacteria bacterium UBA1148
CAACAAACGCCCCATCGGCCGGGAATCGTTAATGGATAACACTCGCAGAACATTCCTTAAGAATACTGCCCTCATTTCCTCAACCCTCACCACCACCAGCAGGCTCTGGGCACAAGATACGGAATCTGACTTCATAAGAATTGCAGCAGAGGAAACTTTTACGATCCCAGAGGTGTTGGAGGCACTTTCAGAGCTAGTTGCTCGCAATCCCGACCGAGTTCCACCTCACGCAACCATCCTTGAACCAGAGATGAGTTCTGCGCTTGTAGATCTAGGCGCGGGCCGAATCTCCGCCATGGATGAGGCTCGGATAGATAAACAAATTCTCGGCATCTGGTCACCAGGAGTTCAGGTATTTGGATCATCCCAAGGCGCGGAACTCGCCCAATTAGCTAACGATCGCTTGGCAGAGGCAATTAGACAGCACCCAGACCGCTTCGCAGGCCTTGCCACTGCCCCGCAGGATCCCGGACTCCGCGGTTCAGGAAATGGAGCGCGCCGTGGTTGACCTTGGTCTCAACGGCGTACTCATCAATTCACATACTAACAACGAATTCCTTGACCAGCCCCAATACTGGGCGATTCTGGAAGCGGCAGAGGCACTAGAGACCCCTATTTATCTTCACCCACGAATCCCGCCCGCACAAATGTACGGTGCTCTAACTGATTACACCCTGTATAGCGCCTTATGGGGCTTTGGAATAGAGGCCTCGACCCACGCTGTGCGACTTCTGATGAGTGGGGTATTCGATGAGTTCCCACGGCTAAAAATCATACTCGGGCATATGGGTGAGGGTATACCCTTCTGGCTCAGTAGACTGGATACGATTTCCTCCTCTAGGCCTGGAATGCCGACGACGGTACGTCGTCCCAGCGAATACTTCATAGAGAATTTTGCGATTGTGACAAGTGCTATGCTCTGGGATCCGATACTGACCTTCTGCCACTCTGTTCTGGGCCCCGAGAAAATCATGTTTGGAATCGATTACCCCTTCGCGCCAAGCGCCGTCGCAACCCGTTGGATGGATGCCGCCCCACTACCACAGGCAGACAAACGAATGATCTATCAGGAAAACGCGGAAAGAATATTTTCCCTATAACCAATATGAAAAATCGGAGCAGGCAAATGTCACACCGAACTTCCAAAATCTTAACTAGTCTAGGTGATAGAGGTTCCCTCATTACCGTGGTCGTCTGTACCTCGATGACAATGGGTGCAGCCTGTAGCCAAGAAACCGTGACTCCATCACCTTTCTCCGGTGAGCAGCTAACGGAACCACCAACAACCGGATGGCCGACCGCCGGCGGTAACCTCTACAATCAGCGCTATTCGCCCTTGGCAGAAATCAGTAGAGATAATGTTCAGAGCCTAAAAGGGGTCTGGAGGACACATCTAAACGGATCCGGTATGGGGGATAAGTATTCTGGCGAAGCACAGCCTATCGTGCACGACGGTGTAGTTTATATTGTCACTGGTGCCGACGACGTCTTCGCCATTAGCGTGGAGACTGGCGAGACTCTTTGGGTCTATGAAGCCAACCTAGACCAGAACATCGATACGGTCTGCTGCGGTTGGACAAGTCGCGGCGTAGGTCTTAGTAGCGACAAAGTTTTTGTTGGCCAACTGGATACGCAGTTGGTAGCGCTAGATCAAGGCACGGGCGAAATCATTTGGGCAACACAAACAGAGGACTGGGAAGCTGGTTTCACAATCACTAGCGCCCCGCTTTACTACGACGGTTTAGTAATTACTGGATTCGCCGGCGCTGAGTACGGCACTCAGGGTCGAGTCAAAGCCTATGACGCAGACGACGGATCTCTGGTTTGGACTTTTTATACCATCCCGAATCCGGGCGAAGTCGGACATGACACCTGGCCCCAGGATAGCGACATCTACAAGTATGGTGGAGCTTCAGTTTGGCAGACACCGGCTGTCGACCCAGAGCTTGGGCTAGTTTACTTCTCTACCGGCAATCCTGGCCCGGACTTTAACGGCTCGGTTCGAGAAGGAGACAACCTATTCTCAATTTCAATGGTGGCGGTAGACGCCCATACAGGAGAATACCGCTGGCATTTCCAGCAGGTACACCACGACATCTGGGATTATGACGCATCAAGTCCGGTCGTTCTGTTCGATATCGAGATTGATGGCGAGCTGAGAAAAGCCATTGCAGAACCCAGTAAAACCGGATGGGTATATATCTTAGATCGAGTGAACGGGGAACCCCTCATCGGGATCGAGGAACGTCCTGTACTACAGGAGCCGAGACACCTCACCTCAGCAACTCAGCCTTACCCTGTAGGCGATGCGTTCGTTCCACAGTCGGTAGACATTCAACCCAGCGGTTTCCCACCGCTGGTGAATGAGGGACGCATATTTACGCCGTTCTGGACCGAAGGTACGGTTGCGGCACCAGGTTCTTTAGGGGGAGCCAACTGGCCACCGAGTTCTTACGATCCGACCACTGGGATCCTCTACGTCTGTGCGACAGAGCGAACGGGTTTCTTTAGAGGTGGAGATATTGATAACGAGTTACCGGATATGCCCGGAGAAAGATATATCGGCGGAATTTTTGGCAATGTGCCAATCCAGGCAGGCATCCTCGCCGCCATGGATATGCGTACTAATACCATCGTCTGGCGACAACGCTTCCAGGAATTGTGCTACAGCGGCTCGTTGGTTACAGCTGGTGGTCTATTATTCGTCGGCCGTGGTGACGGCCGACTGACAGCATTAGATTCCAGTGACGGTACGCAACTTTGGGAGTTTCAGACTGGCGCCGGAATGAACGCTCCGATCAGTGCATTTGAACACAACGGCGAGCAGTATCTGGTCGCCTATTCAGCAGGTAATCGTTTTGCAGGGACGCCGCATGGTGACAGCGTCTGGCTCTTTTCCCTCAACGGCACACTGTCGGAGGCATCGCCTGCCGGTTCAGAGCCCCCGCTTCAGGAGGTCGAGCATTAAACCAATAAAACCTTTATTTGACTAATGTCATTGGTTGCGGGCACAGGCCTGAAAATCAGCATTAATTATAAATATTGATGCTGGGATGTAATTTAATGGGCAGCCCTTGGACCTCAAAAGCTAAAACTCAAACATCCTTTTCACGGCACCAAAAGCTCGGACGCGAATAGCCTCATCCACCTCAACCTCGTATTTGAGGTTTTGGAGCGAGTTAAGAATTTTCGGCAACGTTATACGCTTCATGTGAGGGCACAGATTACAGGGTCGGATGAACTCAATATCTGGAAACTGGACGGCTGTATTATCGCTCATGGAACACTCGGTAATCATGACAACTCGCTCAGGACGTGTCTGGTCTAGATGACGAATCATTCCCGAAGTTGAACCTACGAAATCCGCCTCATTTAAAACCTCCGGTGGACACTCAGGATGCGCAATAATTTGTATGCCTGGTGTTGCGTTTCGGAATTCTCGAAGCTCAGCAGCCGTAAACCGCTCATGAACCTCGCAGGTCCCCTCCCATAGAATGACCTCAACATCAGTCTTTTGGGCAACATACTTTCCTAAATAATTATCTGGCAGGATAATCACTCGATCGGTTCCCAGCGCGTTAACTATATTGATGACGTTTGAAGATGTGCAGCAAACGTCCGATTCTGCCTTAACCTCAGCGCTCGTGTTCACATAGGTGACCACCGGGACTCCCGGATAACGTTCCTTCAGAAGACGAACATCCTCACCAGTAATAGAGGCGGCTAGAGAGCACCCTGCTCGAAGATCTGGGATCAGTACCTGTTTCTCCGGGTTTAGAATTTTCGCTGTTTCTGCCATGAAATGTACGCCACAGAAAACGATAATATCGGCGTCAGTTTCGCTCGCCTTCTTAGCAAGCGCTAAAGAGTCACCCGTATAGTCCGCGACTCCATAATAGATCTCCGGAGTCTGGTAGTTGTGAGCAAGCAGGATCGCGTTCCGCTCAGCCTTAAGCTCATTAATCATGGCAACATAGGGAGCGTGGACAGGCCACTCCACTTCCGGAATTACGTGCTGGACTCGCTCGTAAATCGCTTGTGTGGCCGTAACAACCTGCGGGGTGTAGGCAAGAGATTGTGTCATATTAGTAACACTTATACTCATAATGAGTATAAGTGTAGCAGAAGTATATCACAGAGCAAGAAAAGGCGACTATCAATCGTGATCACTCAATTAGCTGGTCACCGGTGTCCGTAGGTTCTCCCCCGATCCACTCGTGACTAATTTGCATACGGGTCTTATTCCCATCAGCATCAATCAAGTAACGGATTCGTCTTCCTTCCTCATCAAGAATCCCCAGCGATTGCTGAAAAAGTCCGGGCGGTGGTACGCCTGGAGACACAGTGGCCTCCAATATGTAAAGCCGGCTCGCATGCAGATAAATTCCGATAAAACTGCGAGACTGATCAAGATTTGTTATCTGCAACTGATGCCCTTCAATCTTTTCAATGTCGGACCAAGCGTCATAGGTAACTTCACCGCCCATTGAACGAAAACCTTGAGCTGCATGGGCAACTGACGCTCGTACATCCGTGACCCACACGCTATTACTGCTATTCGCCTCGGTTCTATCAGTTCGCTCCGAATGGATTTTCTCAGACTCCCTATAGTCAACCACCGTTAAAGAATAGATGCTTGAGTCCTTTTCTACGGTATAGACACGAGCAGGAAATATGGCCTCAAACGCTGAACGATGAGCAGTCTCCCGCACCTCGGGCTTACCTGGAAAATTAACAATGAACAGATCTTCCCGATTAATGTACTCCAGCCATCCTTGTGCATGGGAAATAGCAGAAAAAAAGATAATTAAAAATATCGCAAGGAAACTGATACTG
The DNA here is from genome assembly GCA_002311835.1 of Proteobacteria bacterium UBA1148. Taxonomy (GTDB): domain Bacteria; phylum Pseudomonadota; class Gammaproteobacteria; order Steroidobacterales; family Rariloculaceae; genus UBA6522. Next base: position 9,160 of record DBZY01000007.1, read on the forward strand.
TTTATAGTTTTCATAACTATCTAAAACAAGTGGTTAATCCCACTCTTTCTCCACACCGCCTTCAGGCGTAAGAAAGCCGAGAAGACAACCATTCGAGCGATCCTTCAACTGATGGCATCTCACAAAAATGGTATCCCCAACCTCTACATCATCCCGCTTCCACCCATCTCTTCTAAGTTCGGGTGGGCTCGCACCCTCTAGCGCCCAAACCGTCGCTTTCCCCTGATCATCAAGAACCTCAATATAAATCCATGTGTGAGGATTGATCCAGTGGAACTCTGTGACTTTGCCCTCCAAGTGAGTGTATTCGGTCGTTGCGTAGTTACTATGGGAATGATGAGCCTGTACAGAACTCGCCGGAACAAGTCCCATCAGAATAAAAAAAACTGCGTAATTTAGAATGAACATCATGAGCTTCATAGAAATCCTCACAATACTATAACTGACTCCAACCTAGCCAATCAGATATATTACCTAAAAAATAATTAAGAAAAGCAAGATCACAGTCGCGCTTAATATTAATTAGGTGTCTCGTGACCAGTGTAATGTTGTCATACCCGGCGCCCGACGTTCTCGCAACACTGCTCTCCTAAATCGAAATAATTCGGCAGGTCGACCACCCGTCTTCTGTTCAAGCTCTCCTGTCCCCTCTACGAGACCACTATGTTCGACTTGTCGCCTGAAATTCTGTTTTTTTGAACGTAACCCGGTGAGCGCCTCCGCAACTTGCTGCAGATGAAGCAGCGTGAAAGTCTCTGGAATCATCTCAAAAATTAATGGTCGATACCTGAGTTTACCGCGCACTCGACCTAAACCGGTTGCTAGTATTCGCCGATGATCAAACGCCATTGGATGGCCAAGCCTTTGACATATTAAATGCTCAACCGGCTGTCCATGGTCTAGCCAAAATTCGGAGATCATCTGAGCTTCATACAGGAGCTCATAACGCTCAAGCACTTTGTACGCGTCCCAACCTGCATTACCTGAACCGAAACAAATTTCAATTCTCTCAAGAAGATCTTTACGATCTTTTGCCCACTGATGAAGCGCCGATTCAATCCCATCCATTATTTCCGGACGGCCATCCCGCCAGTCCTCCCAAGGAAGATAGTCGAAACAATTCTCCCAGCTTGAATGCTTAGCTGCAGCCATACCGCTTTCTTGAGCCAGAGCAAGATATCCCACAGAAAGGACCCGAGCACTCCTTGATCTCTCACGGTGATCTCGCCCTTGATCAGCAAAGGTATAGAGCTGCTCGACATAGCCAAGCTCGTTATTAGTTTGCTCAACGACGGACCTACGCAGACATAACTCGAGCGTTCGATCATTCTCCCCATCAAAAGAACCGGATGGCAAGGAATGCAATGTTACCGGAGAGCTATAACTAGCAGCTGACTTGCTGAGCTCTGATATCTGAGGACTCACAGTAAGTACCCGAGGTTGCTTACCAGTGACTGCAAGAACAACTGCATTCAGGCCAATCAGAAACTTTGATTGGAGTGACTCACCAAGCCTTCTCCCAGGAGGGGTATCGCTCATGTCAGAGTAGACGCTTAAGAACCTTCTCAGCAGCCTCAAAGGTTAATTCGCCAGGCTTCTGCATATAGCGAATATACCCTTCCCGATCTATAAAGGCGCTAAAAGGCAGCCCTCCGAAAGAGTTACCATATTCAGCACTAAGATCCATTACATCAAACACATCACCGTAAATGATGGGAAAATCAACTTGTACTTCATTAAGAAATTTTCGTATCTTCTCTACTTCATCTGCAGCTAACCCCACCACCTCAAAACCTTGATCCCTGTAAGCTGCCCGTAATGCATTGAACACGGGCATTTCTTTTCGACAAGGAATACACCAGCTTGCCCAGAAATTAATAAGTAAAACCTGGCCATCCCACTCCTCAATAGAACGAAGATCACCGTCAATTGTTGCCAATGTAAAATCAGGCCGATGGATATCGTTGTTCACAACCTTAAAATAATCTGTATCCAAATCCTGTGCACTAGCGCTTACTACTCCAATAGCGAGCAGAACAGCTTCTAAAAAAAACACCTTATGCCGAAGTAACGATGTCATGTCATACTCATTCTTTTAACCGACACTGTATCTTCTTTTATCCATTTTCGAGCGAACGTTAAAAATGTCAGTGCCGTTATCTTCATAAAAAGCGCGTACACCAAAGTTGCCGCCGCAAGAGACGGTTCTTGCAGAAGCGACAAAGTTACCAAAAAAGCAAGAGTGATATTCTGTACCCCCACCTCGTAAGTAATAGATACGCGCTTCGCAAGATCAAGCTTAAAAAATTTCCCGAGAGTAAAGCCCATAGCCATCGCAATCACGTTAAGCAACAACGCTATGAGAGCAGCATCAACAAAGTTATCCATTAGGACAGGAAATGAGGTGATAGTTCCTGAAACGACTAGCGTAATTAAAAATATCAATGTAATTTTTCTGAGTGTTTCTATGAGTCTTTTGGCAAGCTCAGGCTTCAAAGCCCTGACTATCATGCCACCCCCAATAGGGATAATAGTCAGGCTTGCTAACTTATAGATCATATCGAGAACTGGGATCTCTGGGATCGATCCCTGGGTGTAGTAAAGATCTAGTGCCAAAAAAGTCCAAATTGGGATCGTAAACACCGTAATAAAGCTACTGATACCGGTGAGCGAGACGGACAAAGCTAGATCTCCCCGGCTGGCAAAAACGTATGCGTTTGACGTAACTCCGCCCGGACAGGCCGTTAGAATAATAAGTCCAACCGCAATCGCGGGGGCCGGAGACAGGGTCTCTACGAGTAGAAACCCTAGAGCAGGTAAAAGAATTAGCTGTCCCACCAAGCCAATGGTCGCAGCTTTCACATCCACGAAAACATGCTTGATGTCCCCGAGTGTTAGTGACATCCCCAGGCCGAACATAATCAGCCAAAGCCCCCATGGGATAATTTCTACGTAAAAGAACTGAACAATATCCATAGCTCACTTAATCCTTAGTCTGGGATAGGGATATCCTCGACCTTCTTAGGCACATTGTAGCCTCGTTGAACGGCAGGCCTACTTGCGATACCGAGATACCAACGAAGTAGGTTGGGATACTCGTGCAGATCCATTCGTTGGCGTGGGTAACGTGAAATCCAAGGCCAAGTCGCGATGTCAGCTATAGAGTAATTGCCTGCAAGATACTCTTTATCTTCAAGCTGCTTATCAAGCACCCCATAAATACGGGCGTTTTCTTTTAAATAGCGTTCTTCCGCGTACGGAGCCTTCCCCTCATTGTAAAAGACAAAGTGATGTGTCTGACCAAGCATTGGCCCTACACCCCCCATTTGCATCATCAACCATTCTATTGTTTTCCATTTGGCGGGTCCTGATTGGGGCATAAGTTTCCCAGTCTTCTCAGCTAGATAAATCAGGATGGCGCCAGACTCCATCAGACTAATGCTCTCGTCATGATCAATAATCGCCGGAATCTTGCCATTCGGGCTAATTTTTAAAAAATCCGCTTCGAACTGTTTTCCTTTTCCTATGTCGACCTCGATTGAGTTGTAAGGCAATCCAAGTTCTTCCAGAGCTATGGAAATCTTTCTTCCATTCGGAGTCACCCACGTATATAAATCAATCATCCAAGCTCCTCTTTGATTTCTATTCAGTCCATCGCCCCTTCGGTTCGAATATGTAGTTGTCTGCCACAATGCTTACAGTGTACGGCATCTCTATCGTGGCGCGTCAAGCCACAATCCGGACACTCATACTCAACTTTGTTAGGCCTAAAAATCGTCTGTACCAATCGAATAAATAGCGCAACCCCCACGATCATGATTACAACCGCAAGCAATCTTCCTGCTTCGCCAACAAGAATGATGTCACCAAATCCCGTTGTAGTCAGCGTTGCTATGGTGAAGTAAAGCGCATCGATATAATTGTTAATTGAACTGTTCACTGGCGCCTGAAAAACAAAGACTACTGCCGCCACTACAAATATAAATACAGCTAAATTCATGGCGCTAAAAATAACGTCTTCATTTCTAGAAAAAAATTTAAATTGTTGTCGAAGTTGCTGTGTAACAACGTAGGTTCGCAGCAATCTCAATGCGCGGACGATTCGAAGAAATGCAAGATTTCCAAGTAGCATAGGAACGAATAGAGACATGATTACAACCATATCGATGATGGACATCGGTTTGACGAGAAACCCGCCTCTATCGGTATCTGCAATCAACCTACCCAAAAAGTCGATTATCAGGATACTTCCAATAAACATATCCACTAATACGATCCAATCATAGGATGATGAAACAAAGGTAGTGATAACGAAATAACTAATGACTGAAAGATCCATAACGAGGAGAATGTAACGGGCACGAAGAGCTCTCGGTGTGGCGCCATAGTAAATTTCACGACAAAATTCTGACGGCACTCTCATTGACACATCCCTTTTACGCTATTAGAACTACCATGCGTTCGGGCATTCTCTCATGGTTTTCGTTTTGACATCGATGGAAATTATTGCGTACGGAACGCTCGATCCGAACATTTCGAGGTTGGAAATCGCGGCTTTTTGTGCTCACAATGCACATCAATACTGAAAACATACTAGAAAAACAAGGTTGATACACAGTGAGCATTAGTGCGGACTCAATCGCGGTCCTTCGCCAACAACTAACCGGCGACTCCATTCTCACAGGCAGCGAAATTAGTGAACGGTACAGCGTAGACTTCACCGGTGAAAATAGCCAAGTACCACTTGCGGTGGTGCGCCCAAAATCTACCGAAGAAGTTGCCTTGGTCCTCAAAACCTGTTCTGAATTTGTCCAACCAGTGGTTATTCAGGGCGGACTAACTGGCCTCGCAGGAGGGGCAACCCCTCTACCAGGCGAAATTGCAATGTCTTTGGAAAGACTCTCTGGAATTGAGGAGGTCGACACTGATTCCATGACTGTTACCGCTATGGCCGGCGCACCTCTACAAGTAATTCAGGAAGCCGCAGAAAATGCAGGTTTCCTACTCCCATTGGACTTTGGAGCTCGCGGCTCTTGTCATATTGGCGGCGCTATCGCAACCAACGCCGGTGGTAATCAGGTAATTCGCTTTGGCATGACACGAAATCTCGTCCTAGGCCTGGAGGCTGTACTCGCAGACGGTACCGTTATTAGCTCAATGAACAAAATGCTAAAAAACAACGCGGGCTATGATTTAAAGCAACTCTTTATCGGTACAGAGGGGACGCTCGGCGTCATTACGCGAGCTGTCCTAAGACTTTTCCCTCGACTGTCCAGCAGATGTACGGCTCTTTGCGCCGTAGAGTCATTCTCACAATCTGTAAAGCTACTCCGAGAGGCTCAAATAAAGTTAGGAAGTTCTATCAGCGCCTACGAGGTCATGTGGTCTCCATACTTTGATCGTGTTATAGGTCACATTGAGACCCTGCGTTCACCATTCGAGAAGGCTTTTCCTCTATACGTCCTCATAGAAACGGAAGGCTCCGAACAAAATATGGACAGTCAGCAATTCGAAAAGGTTCTCGGATCTGCTCTAGCAGAAAATTTTATTGAAGATGCAGTAATCGCCCAGTCCGAAAAGGATCGGGAAACCTTTTGGGCAATCAGAGACGGCGTGAGCGAGATCACTAAGGCTCTCATACCCTACGCTAGCCTGGATGTAAGTATGGATATTGCTGAAATGTCGGGATTTCTAGAGGAGTTTGATGCCGCTCTTTCAAGCAATCTGCCGGATGCACTGAACTTGGTATTTGGCCACGTTGGAGACAACAACCTGCATTTATTTATTACAACCCACCGTCAAAAAGATATAAAAAAAATACTCGATTTAGGGTATGGATTAACTGGAGCACATGGAGGATCTATCTCCGCTGAGCATGGCATCGGTGTTTTGAAGCGCGATTATTTGCACCACTCTCGGACTGCAGAGGAAATCGAGTTGATGCGAAGACTTAAGAAGGCGCTTGATCCAAAGGGTATCCTGAACCCGGGGAGGGTAATCCCAGACTGAAACTTTAAAATAGATGTGCCGCTCTATGGATTTCTATCGTATGCAAGATTTAAAGAAGCCGCTTCAACGGCAAGAAGTCTAGAATTGCTTCCGCGCCGCGCTGTACCAACCCTTTGGCAGGTTGCAACCGGGTGACTCCCTCGCTGTTGGTCCAGACTAAGGCATTGTTCTCGTTCAATGTCAGTCTCCAAGAATTTTCTGGGAGCATATCTCGAGAGATAAGATCGAATAAGCCATTTGCAATCCCTTCACCTTCGGCAATAATTCCCAATTCTGTGTTAACCGTAAGTGATCGGCGATCTAGGTTTGCTGATCCGATATAGATGTGACGTCGATCAACGACAATGGCCTTACTATGAAGCCCTAGCCTGTTAGGGACTACAGGTGCTGTTCTATAGTGATCTGCCAACTCCGCATCCATGCGCAACTCATAGAGCTCCGCTCCCGCTTCGATCAATGGGCGTCTCCACCACTTATATCCAGTATGTGCGAGGGAGCTATTGTTAGAGGCCAGTGAATTCGTAACAACTACAACCCTTACGCCTTGGCTCGTTAACCAACTAACCTCATCGCAAAATGCCTGATCGGGTAGAAAATACGGAGAACTGATAAGCACTTCTTGCTGTGCGCTACTCA
>DBZY01000007.1:15903-48818 GCA_002311835.1 Proteobacteria bacterium UBA1148
ATTCTACGTTTTCCAAAAAGATCTCAAACTGCGATTGCCACCTCGAGATCGTGGGAGAACGAAATATTGGTAACCGTACATCAGTACCAACCAAGAAAGACTGAAGTAGGTCAGATTGCTCTTCGACCACCCCATTGATGTGGAGGGTAAAATTATCGTACAACTCTTTAGGATCACGGCCGTTAGCAAAATAATCTCCGGTATAGACACTCTCACTGTTCCAGTAATCGTCAAAACTTATCGATACATCTGAAACCAGCGGACCAGATATCATGATATCTAAATCGTGCTGTACGAATTCTTGATCAAGACCAAAATATCGGTTACCAATATTTCTCCCCCCGATAATTGCGAACCGATTGTCTGCCACATAGGCCTTATTGTGCATTCGATGATTCAGTTGATCGACGCGAACAAGAAACTCAAAGGCCTTAGTGAGAGTCGACGCATTACGCCATCGCCATGGATTAAAAACACGAACCTCAATATTGGGATGATGATCGAGTCCGGCTATTTCCCCATCACGATTGGTTAGTAGAATGTCATCAAGCAACAGTCGTACCCTAACGCCACGATCAGCTGCGCGGATTACACGTTGCGCTAGCAAGCTCCCAGTCTCATCTGACTCCCAAATGAAGTACTGGATGTCGAGCGTTGAGACTGCCAGATCTGCTAGAGCTAGCCGCGCGTTAAACGCAAGATCCCCGCGATCAAGGAGCCAAAAAGCAGACTCGCCTTCCGCGATCATAGCGTCCAACCGGTCGCCATATTCGTCTAAGAATCCATTATCGACCGCAGGTAACGCGTGACTCTGTATAGGCGGAAACTCTCGTTGAGGCAATCGTGATATGACGCACCCCACGGGCAAAACTACCAGCAAAAGTAGCGTAGCCTTGAAAAACCTTGATTGACGCCCGTTGTGCCTCATTATTTGAATTTTTAGCCCCTCGAAAACATGATGATCCTAGTTCTCAAGAGTCTTGTAAACCTTAAATAACTCCAATAATCGACATACTCACAACCGAATTACCCCGCATACCAAGTGATGTAGGATATTGGAGGGCAGGGGAGCGCGTTGATCATCTATACTCTTTCCCACACAACTCCTGACAAGAGTAGCACCAAGACTATTCATCCATGAGAACCCAAGTTGGAATAATAGGTTCAGGACCGGCGGGGCTGCTTCTCTCACAGCTCCTCGACCTACAGGGCATCGAAAGCGTGGTATTAGAACGGCGCAGCCAGGCGTACGTGCTTAGCCGTGTCCGAGCCGGTGTGCTTGAGGAGGGTACTGTTGCCATGCTCAGACAAGCCCAAGCCGGCGAGCGAATGGACCGAGAAGGGTTGGTCCACGAAGGTTTGGACATTGCTATTGGAGACCGCCGACATCGCATCGATCTTAAAAAGCACACAGGAAAAACTTTGATGTTTTACGGCCAAACGGAGCTTACAAAAGATTTGATGGACGCCCGAGAAGCTCTGAATGCACAGATCGTCTATGAAGCAAAAAATGTCAGCATCGAAGATCTAGATAGCAAGACACCCAAGCTGCGCTACGAGAAAAACGATAAAAAATATGAGGTAGTTTGCGACTTTATTGCTGGCTGTGATGGGTTTCACGGTATAAGTCGACGCTCTATTCCAGAGACTGTGCTTAAAACCCACGAACAAGTTTACCCCTTTAGCTGGCTGGGTATCCTTTCAGAAACAAGGCCTGTCTCCGATGAAGTCATCTATGTTAATAATTGGCATGGCTTCGCGCTCTGTAGCATGCGATCCATGACACGCAGTCGTTATTACATACAGTGTGCGTTTGACGAGGATTTGGAAAAATGGACTGATGATCGCTTCTGGGATGCCTTACGCACTCGACTACCACGGGATGCTGCCGAGTTATTAGAAGTTGGGCCATCGATAGAAAAAAGCATTGCCCCCCTACGAAGCTTCGTGGCAGAACCTATACAACACGGAAGATTGTTTTTAGCAGGTGATGCGGCACACATCGTGCCACCTACAGGAGCCAAAGGCCTTAATCTAGCCGCATCGGATGTTCACTATCTGTCCAATGCCCTAGTTACGTTCTATATGGACAAGGATATGGGTTTACTGGAAAGCTACTCTCACAAGTGCCTAAAACGGGTCTGGCAAGCGGAGCGTTTCTCATGGTGGCTGACCTCCATACTTCATAGATTTCCGGATCAGAGTTCTTTCAACCGCAGTATTCAGGTAGCGGAACTTGATCACTTGATGGAATCGGATACTGCCCAAGCCGCATTCGCAGAAAACTACGTAGGATTGCCTTTCTAATTATGATTGGGATATGAATATGAAAAAAATCACTCTGTACCTTTGCCTCATCCTACTTTTATTGGGTTGTGATGAATGGGAACCAAAGTCAGTGCAGGGTGTGCGGTTGATACAAACAGAGCATCAGGGCATGCCCCCGCTCAGCGCACTATCAGACTCATGGAACACCATTCACCCAGGCGGCGACACAACTTGCCTCTACGGTACAGAATATGGTTTTTTCGTAAAACCAGAGTCCACTCGTCAAGCGCTCATCACTTTCCCAGGCGGAGGCGCCTGCTGGTCTGGACAAACCTGTAGCGATGAACCCCAGGGACGGATGGACGACAACCCAAAAACAGTTAGAGCAGAAGATAACCCACTAGGGTCGGGTGGTGTTTTCTCGGATGATAATCCAGAAAACCCATTCCTTGGATTCACAAAGGTACATGTCGGATATTGCACTGGTGATATGCACATCGGGAACGCTATCCGTTCGAATCAGGCATGGATTGGAGAAGGAACCCCGCCGAGTCAAACCCTACATTTCAACGGCTATCAAAACGCCACCACAGTGCTTGACTGGGTCTATGATAATCTTCCTAATCTTGAAACCGTAGTAGTCGGCGGATACACATCGGGAAGTTACGGTACACCACTCTTCGTTTCACTGATCGCTGATCACTACCCAGACGCGATGGTACGGCATATCGGCGATGGCAATGGAGCCTTGCATATAGGGACCAGAATGACTCCGTTGGTTGAGGCCTGGGATACCGCAGCAATTCTAGCGAATCATCCAGGCTTTGCGGACATTGATATGGAGAGTCTGTCCTTCGAGGATATTACGGTTGCTGCTGCAAGACGCCATCCGGATATCACATTTACACAACTGATCACGGCCCATGACCAAACATTCTCAGAAATGATTGAATTTCTTGGCGTGGAAGACCCAATCCTCCAAGTTGTTGAAGCAGGTCACCGCTACGTCAAAGAACATGTATCAAACTATCGAACTTACATTGCTGGGGGCAATCGGCATGTTATTGGCTTAGGCTACTTTGACGCGATTGCTCCTACAGGTAACAGAAATCGTGGGTTACCTGAAATCTATGACCGATTCTATAGCTACCAAGTTGATGGACGCAGGTACCGTGATTGGGTTGCAGATATCGTCAGCGGTGTACCTGTGATGGATGTCCGGTGCACGGATTGCAGCAAAGTCGAGTATTACATGGATCAGTAATTAACCCATGCATGTAAGTAGTTGAAATTAGAACCTTTTACTTAAGAATTATTTTCAAGAATAATCAAGCCAGCAGCAGTGTTGGAGGCAGGAACATGGTAGTTCTGGTAAACCTCGGTGATGTCATCACCTAAAGCGCCGCGCATGATAAGCCACATAACCATCTCAATACCCTCTGCACCAGCCTCCCGGACATACTCAATGTGGGGCAACTCCACCAAGCGTTGAGGATCTTGCGTAAGATCGTTAAGAAAACGTTGATCAAAATCCTTGTTTATGACGCCCGCTCGCTCGCCATGGAGCTGGTGGGACATCCCCCCAGTACCGAATATCACCACTTTCAGGTCCTCGTCGTATGCATCCACAGCTTTTCGGATGGAACGTCCCAGATCAAAACATCGTCTGCCCGTGGGCGGCGGATACTGGACCACATTGACCGCCAATGGAATGACCGGAAACGGCCACTCCTTGGGCTCACCACAAGCGATGGAAAGCGGTACAGTCAAGCCGTGGTCAACAGACATCTCATTGACAATTGTTATGTCGAATTCGTCAAGTATCAGCGACTCAGCCATATGCCATGCTAACTCCGGATGCCCCTTAACAATTGGCACAGGTCGCGGACCCCAACCCTCATCGGCTGGTGGAAACTCGCGAGCTACGCCGATCGCAAACGTTGGGATAACCTCTAAAGAGAATGCTGTCCCATGATCGTTGTACACGAGGATAACAACGTCCGGTTCAACCTTGGATAACCACTCACGAGCGGGTTCGTATCCGTCAAATAATGGTTTCCAATAGGGCTCCTGAGTCTTACCTAGATCGACAGCGACACCGATTGCCGGGACATGAGAGGTTCCTACACCTGCCACGATGCGTCCCATTACCCCTTCTCCGACTTGCTACGGTTACCATCAATTGGGCGGCCACCCGCAATCATCATTTCCCGATACTCTTCCTGCGTCATACCTGACATGGCGCCCGCCAAGTACTGGAATGAAAGTCCATCTGTTGCACCAAGCTTTGAGGTGTAATAAATATTACCGCCCACGTGAATCATGCCCAACCAATCTCGCTCCAGAACGCACCGTCGTTGTTCCAACGTCAACAATGGGAACTGATCTAGGTAAGCTGCTTCATCAGAACGAAAGGCCTCTCTATTCTCGGCCTTCATTAGTGACATACAAAACATATTTAGGTGATAACCCTCGTGGCACCGATCCTTATTAAATAGATAGGTCCCAGGTATATCGTCAAATCCACTTGTATCTGTCACCAACATACCTCATCAGCTAGCTATTCAGACTCTTCTCCAAGCGGTCCAGCGTCTGCATGGTAGGCAGACATTGTGCGACGCTTGCGTTCGGCTCACGACCATCGGCAATAGCAGACAAAAACTCCCGATCTTGAAGTTCGATACCATCCATGGACACGTCCACACCCGATACATCAATGGGGTTCTCTTCACCGTCAAAAAGATCATCATATCGGGCTATATAGGTTCCGTTATCGCAAATGTAACGGAAAAACGTACCCAAAGGCCCGTCGTTGTTAAAGGAAAGAGAGAGCGTACAGATCGCGCCTGATGGAACTTTTATACCGATGCTCATATCCATCGCGATTCCGAGTTCCGGATGGTTGGGACCCTGTAACGCGTAGCACTCCGACGCCACCTCCCCTGTTTGATATTGGAATAGATCTACCGTATGGCAGGCATGATGCCACAATAGGTGATCGGTCCAGCTTCGCGATTGACCTGCAGCATTCATATTGGTTCGCCTGAAAAAATACGTCTGTACATCCATCTGTTGAATTACGAGTTCCCCCGATTTTATTTTCTGGCGCATCCACTGGTGGCTCGGATTAAAACGACGTGTATGCCCCACCATGGCAATTAACCCAGTCTCCTCCTGTACCCTTACCAGGCGCTCCGAGTCTGTCAGGTTATCAGCCATGGGAATCTCTACCTCCACGTGCTTGCCAGCTCGCATGCACTGTTCAGCCTGATTGGTATGCATTTGCGTTGGTGAGGCTAGAATCGCTGCTTCGACACCACGCTGATCCAAACTCTCTGCCAAATCCGTGGTCCAGTGCGGAATACCGAACTGTTTCGCTACGGCCTCCGTGGTGTCCGGGGACCCTCCTGCTAAGGAAACAACCTCAACTCCCTCAATTCGAGCCAGTCCCGCTAGATGCTTCTGCCCAAAAGCACCTTGACCCGCTACACACACCTTCATTTTTTTAACTCCTAGTCCGATGGATAATCGTTACCTATCAAGTCAATCGAAGAATTAACTGACACGTTGGGAGGAAAATTCTACTCTTTGTCAGCTACTATCGGGTATCACCGCTACAGCTTCCACCTCCAAAATAAAACGCGGATCAGATGCCAATCGGACAATCTCCACCGTTGTACTTGCAGGGCGATGATTATCTCCCCAGTACCGATTCATCACAGCGTTTATCGCGTCCTGATTCTCAGCAACGTCAACAACGAAACGAGTAACCTGAATGACATCTGTCATTTGACCACCGGCCGCCTCGACCGTGATTTTTATTCGCTCCATGACCCTCTCAGCCTGCGCTTCAGGGCTGAAGTCCAAATGGTCAAACTCCGTAGAGTCATGGGGGTGGCTGTGGGGGACTGGTGCCCCGCTTGTGCCAGCTAAAAATAGGATACTGCCGGAACGAACTCTAATGGCAGAAGCGAAAGGCATGTTCGCACCTGCCGCAGGTTCTGTCCCTGGTAGATGGATGTACTCGTAAGCCTGATCCCCAGCAGTGGTTGTGCTCATAGAGGATGGCAACAAAAATCCGGCCATCTCGCAACCCGTAATCATTAGCATCATCGTCCCAATCATAAGGTAGACACTAAAACTTCGATATTGTGTAACCAAATACATTGTGAATACTCCTTGCGATGTGCGGGTGGTATTAAAGTTTAATCAGTGGATCCGTATGTACCCTGCGAAGCAGGATCAAGTGTTATGTGGAAGCATGAGCCTCTAAATATGTTAAAGAGATATGAGAGGGCTGGGTCGTTACTAAATTTGAATGCCTCAAGCGACGTGAGAAGCAGTACACGAAATAAAAACACTAAAGAGATTGAAAAACACTAATCGATGGAATCAACACCGAAGCCAACGCCCTCCCATCCATCGGAAGGCCTCATAATAGTGATGATTTGAAGTCTATTCCCACCATCTCGAGCTTGGCGCCCTGTGACTACCACATCGTCACCCTCTCTTAGATCGTTATGTCTCCAGCCGCGACGGATCAGAATATTCCGCGGGTAGGTCTCTGTTTCCCAAACCTCAGTCTCACCATCGCTATTAGTGACCTCCACATACACTCGTGCGTGCGGGTTCTGATACCAAACCTCCGTAACAACACCTTCAATACGGGTAGAGGTATCTTCGTCGTAATGTGCCAGAAAAGAGTGATGAGAGAATGCTGGAACAGATACGCTTATTAACCAAAGCGTCAGTGTCACTTGAAAAATTCGGCAACTCATAACTCATCCTCCACCACGCGTCTACGATGCGTTCTCACTCACCAGGCACATGGAGCCTCGGCACACAATCGTAATCCAAGATATCTTCGTTAAACGGTACATAGATCTTGGTTACTGACCAAGGCTCCCGATAATACTCTGGATCATCAAGGGTTATTACTAGTTGCTTGCGTTCCCCGCCATCCAACAGCGTATAACGTTCAATGACATGCAGGCTCTCAGTATGTGGCAGACCCTGTGGACGCATATAACCTGCCTCGACGTTACGTGTATCCACCACTAACGTATCACCCTCCCACCAACCGATAGAGTGACCCATCAGTGTTGGATACGCGTCCTCAGGATGATCACGCCCATCCAACCACACTCGTCTGACCTGGTGGAAATTCTCGTACAAAAATGTGACACGGTGCTCCTGCTGAATAATCTCGTGAGGGAACGGCGCTGATATTTGATGTACCAAAAATGGCGAGATGCAATTCTGAGTAGGATCATCCTGAGGGTCCGCATCGTAAGCTTGCTGAGCGAGGCGTCCGGCGGGAGTATAATCTGGCTCAGTAGGCCAACCTACCGTCGACCAAGTTTCGGAGTTCCAAGCACCAGAGAAATCCGGCAGATCAGCTGCTAAGGATAAGTTAGTCGAGACGGCCACCACAAATGTCAGTAACCCAATCAGTGCCAGGAAAGGCGCTCGATCATACGCTTCACACATCGTGTTCATCCCCCGCGATCTTCGAATAATTAGCCAAAGCCACCTTGCCGTTCTTATGGACTACTTCCAGCCGACAGTTCAGATCAATTTAAGAATATATCTTCTTATGGCGAAAACCTACTCCAGCGCGAATGAATGTCCTCCTCATTCAACCCCCCCCACACGCCTAGGTACAGGTGGAACCCCTAAAAACCTTGCTGTTGCGCTAGAATATTAGACACAGACCATCAGACGGTAACTAACCAACGCAGAATCCAATTGTTTGATTATTCAGGATGCGCCCGTAGTTCAGCTGGATAGAACGCCGGTTTACGAAACCGGAAGTCGGGAGTTCGAATCTCTCCGGGCGCGCCACTACATACAAGGGATTATCGAAATGGTCTCTATTTCAAAACATACTCAAGTGGGCGTTACCTGCGAGATAGGTGTCGATGAAATCTTTGTAGTACTCCATGACTCTTCTCGTCACAGCACCACCTCCCTCAGGATATGAGAGGATTTGGCCATCAGGTAGTCGCAAACTCAGCGCAGGCATGACCTCTCGGGTCGCACTAGTAATAAAACACTCGGTTGTATTGGCTAGATCATCCAGCGAGATATCTCGGGAAACAACATCTAGATCACGTGCTATGCAAGCCGTTTTGATTGCTGCTTTGGTCAACCCTCGCAAGTGCCCGGCTGACTCACCCGGTGTAACTAACACATCATCAATCACAAAGAAAACGTTACTGTTCGAAGCTTCGGTAACTAATCCCGAGTCGTTCAACATCACGCAGTCGTCTGCGCCTAACTCTCTGGCTTGGATTACACCTAAAACATTATTTAGATAATTTCCACCTTTGATATTAGGGTCTAGCGCACTAACCGGGTTGCGCCGTGTCTCTGGGATAGCCAGGCAGACGCCAACTCGATAAAACTCAGGGTTCCAGTCATTCAATCCTTTGACGATTATTACATAGCGAGTCACAAGCTCCGGACTGGGAAACAAATCTACAGGCCCTTCGCCTCGAGTTACGGTGTAGCGAACATAAGCATCTCGACCACATTTCGAGGCATTGGTAGCACGAATCGTTCGACAAATTTCATCTCTCATCTGATCTTTCGTGAGCTCAAGTTCCATATGAATCAACTCTGCCGAGTTTTCAAATCGAGTCCAGTGCTCATCATAAAATAGCGGAATACCCCCGTAGGTTCTAAATACCTCGTAGATCGAATCTCCGTATAGGAATCCACGATCCATGACCGGGACCCGCGCGTCTGACGTGGGCGTGATCACACCATCGACATTAGTTATGCTTTCGAACCCATTCACTAGGTGGCTCCCTCATTTCACACACAGAAGATTACGCGAAGGGAGAATTCCGAGCTAGGCACTAACAGGCATAGTTGCTCCGGCAAGCCTTTCCTTCAACTTCGCTTCAAGATCTCCGCGAACCTGTGCCATATCTCTCACCCCGCATAATTCGCTGAGCTGAGTGACTTCCAAACCCTCGAAACCACACGGATTAATCCTATGGAATGGCTCTAGTCTCATATCCACATTGACAGCGGTCCCATGATAAGAACAGTGGCGACGAATCCTGAGCCCGACAGCAGCAAGTTTACGCCCGCCCACGTAGACACCTGGCGCGTCGCGTTTTCCGTACGCCTCGATACCGTATACGGCAACCGTGTCAATGACCGCAGCTTCAAGGACCTCCACGACACCTCGGACGCTTATCTTCGATCGTGCAAGATCCAACATTAAGTAAGCTACCAATTGTCCGGGTCCATGGTAAGTTACTTGTCCGCCCCGATCGACTTTGAGCACGGGGATGTCCCCAGCTTCTAAAACGTGAGAAGGATTCGCATTCAAACCTAATGTGAATATTGGTGGATGCTCTACGAACCAAATCTCGTCCGGCGTCTCACCGGTACGACCATCCGTAAAACGTTTCATATCCTCCCAAACTTCTGGAAGCTGTTTGTATCCGAGATCTCTAGAAATTAAGCTGCTCACAACACCATCAAAATGTCTTCACTAGCTGTGAGATCTCTATACAAAGCATCTGCTCTATCGCGAGTCTTCACGTGTACAGTGAATGTTAAACTCAGAAAACTTCCATTCCTGCTGAGCTGCTCAGCAATCTGTCTCTGTTTGAGATCACTGTAGTGCGCTCGAACGATATCTCCGGTTATATTGCGGAAGTCTTCCGAGTTCCGGCCGATTACTTTTACGGGAAGATCACAAGGGAAAGTTAGTAACGAGTCTTCGCTCATCCTAGATGATGAATTATTGTAACCAAAGCATAATTTCGTCTTTAAGCTGTGTCCACAGGTTTGCCTCTGAAACATCGTGCAACACTACCAGCGGCACCTCAGATACACTCTCATCGTCGAGTAGCACTCTAACGGACCCGACCGATGCGCTCGCTTCGAGCGGTGCAATCAGTTCTGTGTCCAGATTCAAGGTCATTGAGAGGGAATCGTAGCTGCCCCTCGGTATTGTCAGATAAAGATCATCTGCAAGTCCCAGCGCCACCGTTTGCGGTTCCCCCTTCCACGCCCGCTCGGCGGTGATTTCTTCCCCACCAGAGTAAAGTTTATAGGTCTCGTAAAAGCGAAATCCATAGTTCAAAAGGGACTGGCTTTCCTCGGCCCTCGCTGCTGCGCTATCCGCACCCATTACCACAGATATCAAGCGCATATCGGATCGTTTAGCCGATGTAACCAGACAGTATCCCGCAACTTCCGTGTAACCGGTCTTTAGACCATCGACCGATGGATCACGCCATAACAAAGAATTTCGATTGTCCTGTCTTATCTCGTTATACATGAAATCGCGTTGGGAATACCATGCATAGTAGTTTGGGAACTCCGCAATGATCGCCCGTGCAAGAATCGCGGAATCCCGTGCAGTCATGTAGTGACCTACTTCTGGCAAGCCTGTGCTATTGCGAAACGAACTCGAGGTCATTCCCAATATTTCAGCGTATTGGTTCATCAGGCCGGCGAAAGCTTCTTCGGATCCTGCAACGTGCTCAGCTAAAGCAACGCTTGCGTCGTTACCTGACTGAATAATCATGCCTTGTAATAGATCTTCAACTGACACGTACGTGTCAACCTCTATGAACATTCGTGAACCATCCGTTCTCCAGGCTTTCTCACTTACATACACCTGATCGTCCAAACTGATTTGCCCCTGATTCAGAGCTTTAAAGGCTGTGTAAGCAGTCATCAGCTTTGTAAGACTGGCAGGCTCAAGAATCTCATCAGCCGAAGATTCGGCGATGATGTGCGCAGTGGAGAAATCCATCAAAATAAAACTCTTCGCACCTAACTGCGGTGGTGCCGGAATAGGGACGCCCTGAGCAAAAACACTCAGCGAAGCAAACAGGCTAAGAAGAATCCAGGCTCGGATCATCACAGTCTCCTGATTGGTCTGGCTTCCTAAACTTTAATTGTACTTGATGCTCAGCGACTAAAGAGGTCTTATTGCGAGAGGTCTCACTTCCCACTCCCGAAAGACGTATCAAATCACGATTGCTCGTATTCAGCGAGAATAGTTTGACTAAGCTGATACGCGGCGAGAGCGTACATTACGCTGCGGTTATACCGGGTAATAACGTAAAAATTATGGTACCCGATCCAGTACTCCTGCCCATCTTCACCCTCAAGAGAAAGTGGGGTAGCTGGTGTTTCACCGGGCAACTCAGTGGATAAAACGTACCCAGCATTACTCAGTGAGGTTATCGTCTCATCTAAATTCATACTGTTAGGGAATTCCGTGCCGGACCAAGTCCGGGAAAGGCTTACTCGATCTACTACTGGCTGGTCCCACTGCCAACCATGAGAGCTGAGATAATTCGCAACACTGGCAAGAATATCCTGCCAATTACCCCAGAGATTTTTCTGGCCGTCAGCGTCACCATCCACAGCATAAGCTCGGTAACTAGAGGAAATAAACTGACCCGCACCCATAGCACCTGCATAGGAACCCAAAACCTCTTCCGGATCTATACCCTCCTCTCTGGCTAACAGAAAGAAAGCTTCCAACTCCGATGTGAAAAATGCTGACCGCGGTGGGTATGCAAAGGCAAGAGTTGCTAGAGAATCAATTACGCGATAACCGCCCATCCGCTGACCATAATAGGTCTCGATACCGAGGATGGCCACCAAAAGTTCGGGAGCGACGCTATAGACTTCACTCGCACTTGCAACCTCGTGAACATGGTCCCTCCAGAACTCCACGCCACCATGAATACGGGCATCGTTCAAAAAAATTTTGCGGTACTCATACCAGGGTAATACACGCTCGGCTGGACGAGATATTGTTTCTAGAATCTGTGCATCTATCTGCGCGTTATCCAGAATTCTGGTGATTTCGCTCCTCTTGAACTCGTGCTCAGTAATCACCCTTTCTAAGAAAACTCCTTTCGCATGTTGAACCATATCCATGTCTACCTCTACAACCTGGGCAATTGCAGAGGACATGCCTAGAATGACAATCGTTGAAAATCTCTGAATGGGGTTTTTCATGGTGCAAGAAGTTTTCGATTACCGTGAATCGCAGCAAGGATGCCGAAACCAGCCATCAGAGTTACCATCGAAGTCCCGCCAACGCTGACTAGAGGCAAAGGCACGCCGACAATGGGCAGTAACCCGCAAACCATACCGGTATTCACAAAGACATAAACAAAAAAAGTAAGACCGAGCCCACCAGCCAGTAACCGTGTAAATGTATCTTGAGCCTGAGCAGCAATATATAAGCTTCTGCCGATTAAAACGAAGTAAAGTGCCAGCAAGAATAAAAGCCCAAGCAACCCGAACTCCTCTCCCAATACAGCAAATATGAAATCGGTAGAACGTTCTGGTAAAAATTCCAGATGAGCCTGCGTACCATTTAACCAACCCTTACCGAAAAGCCCGCCTGAGCCGAGCGCAATTTTTGATTGGATAATGTTGTAACCAGCTCCCAATGGATCGGATTCGGGATCTAGAAACGTTAATATACGGACACGCTGATAATCCAACATATAGTTCCAAAGCACAGGAATAGAACCCAGTAAAATCGCTCCCAAGGCTAGAATCAGCCTCAGGCTTAGACCCGTTAGAAGCACGGTCAGTCCACCGGAAGCCATGACTAGAAGGGCAGTACCAAGATCAGGCTGTAGTGCAATCAATAAAGTTGGAGCACAAATGATCAACAGCAAAATGGGTAACTGTTTGAAGGTGGGCGGAAGCGCGCGCTCATGCATAAACCAGGCGATCATCATCGGAACCGCAATCTTCATGATTTCGGACGGCTGAAATCTAGAAAATCCGAGGTCTAACCACCGCTGGGCGCCGCCGCCAGTCACGCCCCTAAATTCCACTAACAGCAGTAAACTCAAAGAAACGAAAAAAACCCAAGGAGCCCATAAACGCAACACTCTGGGAGGAACTTGAGCGATTATGACGAAAGCAAGCATGGCCAAAGCAAAACGCACAGCCTGGCGCAGTAATAATGATTCGTTCTCTCCTGCTGCACTGTAGAGCACTACGAAACCCAACGCGCAAATAGCAAAGACGGTCAGAACAATAGGCGCGTCCATTACTAAACCTCTAAGACGCAGAGGTCTCAGCACAGCAGCAGGCCCAATAGCCAAATTAATACTGCTGGACAACATTGTTCTCCCCCAATAAGTAGGCATCGAGAACCTTTCGCGTCACCGTGGCCGCCGTGGTGCTGCCACCCCCTCCATTCTCCACCACCACAGCTACAGCTATGGCAGGATTGTCCAAAGGAGCATAGGCTATGAAAAGCCTGTGATCTCTAAGACGCTCGTCTATCTCTTCCTCGTCATACTCCTGATCCTGTGCTAAGGAGAATACCTGTGCTGTCCCCGTCTTGCCGGCGACAGAATATGGTGTGCCTCGCATAGCAACTCGCCCCGTTCCCTGCGAGTCTTCCGTTACACCGACCATTGCCTCCTCGATCTCCTGCCAGTGAGACTCATCAATATCACTCATAACGTTTAGCCTTACAGAATCGGATTCGATTACCTTACCTGTGGTGCCATTTTCTATAGCCATTACTAGGCGTGGTTGGAAACGCTGACCGCCCATCGCTAACATCGCGGTCGTGTGTGCTAGCTGTAGAGGGGTCACTAAAACAAAGCCTTGCCCGATACCCGTAATGACTGTTTCACCTGGAAACCAAACCTGATCTTCTCGCTTAGAGAATTGACTTTGCTTCCACTCGCGAGTCGGAATCAACCCGCTATTTTCTCCACTAACGTCGATTCCGGTTTTCACGCCGAATCCAATATCCCTCAAGAAAACACTCATGTTATCGATGCCCAGACCCAAGGCGAGCTTGTAGAAATAAACATCGCATGACTGCACAATGGCCTGGTGCAGATCTACGGGGCCATGGCCTTGGGATTTCCAGTCACGATAACGATGAGAATAACCGGGTAATACAAAGTAACCGGGACACATGTTACGGCGCTCTGGCTCCACGATCTCATAATGCAAAGCAGCAAGACCCAGAAACGGCTTGATCGTAGAACCTGGCGGATAACTTCCGGCTAGTGCTCTATGAAAAAGAGGCTTGTCAGGGTCTGAGCTGAGCGCTCGGAAATCTTCGCGACTTAAACCCACAGAAAAACGGTTAGGATCGAATCCAGGCGCGCTTACCATGGCAAGAACATCACCTGTAGCCGGATCGATCGCAACCACAGCGCCCCTAAATCCATCCATGGCACGTTGGGCAACTGATTGCAGGTGAATATCCAGACCGAGAACAACATTATCTCCTGGAATAGGCCATCGCGTTTCGATGCCCCCTTGCGATGGTTCGAGTCTTAGCACGTCACCGGCAGACACAGTTGAGTCAAGCAACACTCTCCCCTGTGCGTTGACCACCTGCTGACGATACCCAACACTACCGTGCAACACAGTTTCGTAGCTGCGTTCGATACCACTCCTGCCTATGAGTGAAGTGGCAGCGTAATCGCTGCGATCAAGACTACCACGGGCAAATTCATCCAAGTCCGATGGACTGATTCTGGCTACATATCCAACGGCATGACCGGTAAGCTCACCGAACGGATAATTGCGTACCAATCCTTCCTGGATATCAACTCCTGGAAAGTGATGCCGCCTGGCAGCGAACCGAGCAGCCTGGGTCTCGGTCAGATTTGCCAGCCTCACGCGTTCAAATCCGCGGTGAGAACGAATCAGTTCGGTCAGACTTGAATGCTCAGTAGAATCTATAAGTTCCAATTCCTCGAGTCTCCGGAGGCTCTCCTCCAGATCAATAATCTCCTCTGGAATTATGATGAGCTCCCAATCTGGAAGATTTTCTGCCAATACCACACCGTTCCTATCAAAGATCAATCCTCGGGTTGGTGGCAGTGGTTCGATACGAAGGCGATTCCCCTGAGATAAATCTGCAAAAAACTGGTGTTCAACGATTTGTAACTGGAATAAGCGCCATATCAGCACACCTGCAAGAAGGAGAATAATGGTGCCAATCGCAAAAAGCCTTGATAAAAAAAGTCGCTGTTCTTTCCAGTGATCTTTGAGTCGTATCGTGGTCTTCATGTTCAGACCCGCGCCTTATTATCCTGGCGGATTCGGTCAAGAGTGCCGAGAATGAGTGGCCACAGTAATACTCCCGTTATCACAGGCGCCCATCGTTCCACATACGGCACCGTCCGCCCCACTGCGCCATCGATCCAAAATAGTACGAATTCGTATATCGCAAGCATAAAGAGCACCGACATACTCATCTGCCAGACCGGGAAAATACGTATGCGAAGGTGGAACCTAAGACAGAGGTAACCTACCACAAGCATAGCAAGCGCGTGTTGCCCTAAAAGAGAACCGGTCAGCGTATCTGCCGCAAGCCCTAGCCACATTGCAGTAAGTAATCCAAAGCGCTCCGGGGCCACAATAGCCCAATAAATTATGGCAAGGGGTACCCAATCGGGTCGAAAAGTCGCAACTACCCCGGGCAAAGGAACAACCGATAGGGACAAAGCCAGAACGAATGTGGAGAGAGGCAAGACCCAGTCGGTATCTGGATCCCTCATTGCTCAACCTCAGCAAGACCTGTGGTTCTCGTACTCTGTTTAGTATCCTCTGCTGCCCAAACTAGTAAAACCTCACGATCTCGATTCAACTCAGCGGCAGGCTCAGCAACAACCTCTGCAAATAATTGGCCAGGCTGACGGCGTACTTCCACCACCCGCCCGACTGGATAACCCGATGGAAAGACACCGCCGAGGCCAGAAGATACAAGGAGATCACCAGACTCGATATCTGCGCTGTTAGTGAGATACGGCAAACTGAGACGCCTACTATCACCTGTGCCCACGGCAATCGTCCGCAGGCCATTTCGATTAACGGAAACGGGCACGGCATGATCGGCATCGCTAATAAGTATCACTTCAGAAGTAAACGCATCGACACCAGCAATCTGACCCACAATTCCATTAGCATCCAGAAGCGCTTGACCGACATAAACACCATCACCGAGCCCACGGTTGATAGAGAAACGCTGTCGGTAGGGATCAAGATCGACAGCAAGAATTTCGGCAACCAATACTCGATCAGCAACTCGGGGGCTAGAGTCCAACATGACCCTCAGACGAATGTTCTCAGCCTCAAGTGCTGCCATGCGTTGCAACCTCACCTCGTGCTTAAGTTGTTCACTCTTGAGTTCAGCGTTTTCATTGAGAAGAGACACCCGGTCTGATAGAGAGACGCTCACTACTTGCCAAGCTTTAAACGGAAAACTGACCGTTATCTGAATCGGGTAAACGGCTACTGAGAAGATTTGCCGAAGACGAGAAAGATGATCATCCCTATTATCCACCAACATCAGCGACAGGCTGAAGACGGTGAGCAAGAGAAAGCGCAGACCCAACGGGACTGCAGTTCGTCCACCGTCTACTCCTCCTGGAACATTCATGGTCTGCGCCCACTCCTAAACTTATGGGTCAGCACCTATTAAAAATTTACTCCACAGCAAAGGTCGCTGGCCCGTACTCGTCTAGCAATTCCAATATGCGCCCACCACCACGTGCTACACAAGTTAGTGGCTCATCAGCTACGACAACCGGAAGACCCGTCTCTTCTGCGATGAGTTTGTCCATACCTTTCAACAATGCCCCGCCGCCAGTCAAGACTATTCCTCGCTCCGCAACATCGGCACCCAATTCAGGAGGCGTCTGCTCAAGAGCGGCTTTCACAGCCGCTACAATCCCTTGTAACGGTTCCTGAAGCGCTTCAAGAATTTCGTTGCTATTTAACGTAAAGCTGCGAGGAACACCTTCCGAAAGATTGCGCCCTCTCACGGTAATCTCCTTGACCTCCTCTGCAGGGTAGGCGGTACCCGCCTCCTCCTTAATCCGCTCCGACGTTGCTTCGCCGATGAGTATGCCGTAGTTTCGCCGCACATAAGCGACAATTGCCTCGTCAAAGCGATCCCCACCGATACGCACGGATGCAGCGTACACAATCCCGTTCAACGAAATAACTGCGACCTCTGACGTCCCACCCCCGATATCTAGGACCATAGATCCGCGAGCCTCGTGCACCGGCAGACCAGCCCCAATCGCCGCAGCCATCGGTTCCTCCACTAAATATACCTGCCGAGCTCCTGCTCCCTCGGCAGATTCTCGGATCGCCCGCCGCTCAACCTGCGTTGACCCGTAGGGCACACAGATAAGAACTCGGGGGCTCGGCCGAAAATACCGCGAGCCATGGGCCTTTTTGATGAAGTGCTGAAGCATCTTCTCGGTAATAGTAAAGTCAGCGATCACCCCATCCTTCAAGGGACGGATAGCACTGATATTCCCTGGGGTACGGCCGAGCATACTCTTTGCGTCTGCGCCAATCGCCTCAAGAACCTTCCCTCCCCGTCCAACCTCCTCCCGAATAGCAACGACGGAGGGCTCATTAAGAACGATGCCACGACCACGCACAGAGATCAGGGTATTTGCGGTACCCAGATCAATAGATAAATCATTAGAAAAGGAACCGAGAAAGCTCTTTAACATTAAGCGCCAAGGGTCAGATTTGAGGTCAAAGGTCACTTTAGCAACGGGTAGGACAATGGGCAAGGTGGGGTGTATAGTTATCCGCCGTTACCCAGAACGCTAGATCATGTCACTCAATCGAGAAGACGTTGAAAAACTGTGTCTGCTGGCCCGCCTGAAAATCACCCCAGAGGAAATGACAGACGTAGCCTCCAAGCTGTCAGATATAGTCACCCTGGTCAACCAGTTGCGGACGGCTGACACTACCGAGGTTGTGCCCATGGCTCACCCACTGGATATAGCGCAGCGGCTGCGGGAAGACAAGGTAACTGAATCGGATCGGCATGAACACTATCAACAAAACGCATCCATGGTGGAGAGAGATCTCTATCTGGTACCCAAGGTCATAGAATAACCATCAATCTTAACGGATCCACCCACGGTCACCGATCCAGGGTGCCCACCCCGTAAGTATGCACGAAGCAACCATTGCGCAACTGGCCCAAGAGCTCAAGAGTCGAAAAATTTCGTCGCAAGAGCTTACGAAACACTTCTTAGAACGCATCTCGCGCCTGGATGCAGACCTTAATGCTTTCATCACTATCACACAGAATGATGCACTTGCTCAGGCGAAAGCAGCTGATGCTCGTCTGGCCTCCGGGGAAGGGACTCCTCTGACAGGGATACCCATCGCACACAAAGATATTTTCTGCACGAAGGGGGTAAAGACATCATGTGGCTCACGAATGCTGGATAACTTCATCTCGCCATATGATGCAACCGTTGTAGCCAGACTCAAACAAGCAGGCGCGGTTATGCTGGGCAAAACTAACATGGATGAATTCGCCATGGGCTCATCCAATGAAACGAGCTTCTACGGCCCCGCACACAACCCATGGGATAGAGATACAGTGCCAGGAGGCTCCTCGGGGGGTTCTGCCGCCGCGGTTGCGGCACGTATGGCCTGCGGAGCCACGGGAACCGATACCGGTGGATCCATTCGACAACCAGCAGCCTTTTCAGGCGTTACCGGTGTCAAGCCGACTTACGGTAGGGTCTCCCGCTACGGAATTGTGGCCTTTGCGTCGAGCCTGGATCAGGCTGGAACACTTACCCGGACGGCCGAAGACGCTGCTCTCATGTTACAAATCATGTCAGGCCCTGATGAACTAGACTCTACCGCTCTGCCCAACCTGGTACCCGATTTCTGTAAGGCATTAAAGGATCCCTGGGAAAACATCACCATAGGCGTCCCCGATAATTTCTTCGACAAGGACCTCGATCCCAACAACGCTCAGCTGATCCGCGACGCACTATCGGTTTTTGAGAAATTAGGCGCGACAATAAAGGAAATTCATTTGGAGAATATCCATTTGTCCGTACCAGTCTACTATGTAGTAGCGCCAGCCGAAGCTTCATCTAACCTCTCCCGTTTCGATGGTATCCGCTACGGCTATCGAGCCGAAGGTGAAAGTGGCGACCTAGCTGAGTTTTACATGCGCACACGGGGCGAAGGCTTCGGTGCAGAGGTCAAACGAAGAATTCTGATGGGCACCTACGTACTGTCTGCAGGGTACTACGATGCCTACTATCTACAGGCACAGAAAATCCGTCAGCTCATCAGTCAGGACTTCTCTCGGGCTTTCGAAGACGTCGACCTTATTGCCGGACCAACCGCTCCGACCCCTGCATTCAGCATAGGACAGAAAATTAATGATCCTATTCAGATGTATCTGAACGACATTTATACGATCGGCGCACCACTAGCCGGGCTTCCGGCTCTCTCCACACCTTGTGGGCTAGTAAATAATTTACCGGTCGGATTACAGCTCATCGGACCTCATCTCAGTGAAGAGAGACTCCTCAAAGCTGCCCACTATTTCCAACAGGAAACTGATTGGCACACACTCGTGCCACCAGGGTACTTCGAATAATGAACTGGGACGTCGTTATTGGGCTTGAGATCCATACGCAACTCGCCACAAAGAGCAAGATCTTTTCGGGCAGTTCGACGCAATACGGAGCTTCACCCAATAGTCAAGCATCTCTGGTTGATCTCGGTTACCCAGGCGTGCTTCCCGTACTAAATCGCGATGCTGTATGTATGGCGATTAAGTTTGGTTTAGCAACTGGCTGTCAGATTTCACCTCGCTCTATTTTTGCTCGAAAAAACTACTTCTACCCTGATTTACCAAAGGGATATCAAATATCCCAATATGAGCTTCCAATCGTCTATGACGGCTGCTTAGAAATCGTGCTTGAGGATGGTGAGCTTAGGACCATCGGAATTACAAGGGCTCATCTAGAAGAAGATGCTGGAAAATCGCTACACGATGACTTCCGTGACCACAGCGGTATCGATTTAAACCGTGCAGGAACGCCGTTACTGGAAATCGTCTCAGAGCCCGACCTCCGCTCAGCCACAGAAGCGGGGATTTATATGCGGGCAATCCATACGCTGGTCTGCTATCTCGGCATCTCAGATGGAAACATGCAAGAAGGATCATTTCGCTGCGATGCTAATGTTTCCATTAGGTCCCGTGGAGAAAAAAAACTCGGTACGCGCACAGAGCTTAAGAATTTAAATTCCTTCCGATTCGTGGAGAAAGCAATTCAGGTTGAAATCGAACGACAAATCAACGTAGTGGAGGATGGTGCTGAGGTCGTTCAGGAAACACGTCTGTATGACGCGGGTAGCAACACTACACGGACCATGCGCATCAAAGAAGAAGCAAATGACTATCGATATTTTCCAGACCCTGACCTCCTTCCAGTAATCATTGAAGATAAGTTAATAGAAAAACTACGCAGTGAGCTCCCCGAATTGCCCGATGCAAAAAGAAACCGTTTCATCAGTAATTACGCCCTTTCAGAGACCGTCGCTGAAGAGCTTACCTCCACGCGAGAAATTGGCGACTACTTTGAAGAAGCAGTTAAATCTCAGCCAAGCGTCCCACCAAAACAAATTGCTAAATTAATTCAACGCGAGTTAACCGAAGCACTAAAGAAAAATAGTTTGAATATTAAAAAATCAAAAGTGCCTCCAGAGATCATCGCAGTTCTCGCTTCAAAAATACAAGACAACAGCATCTCAAGCAGTGCAGCAAGTGCTGTATTTGAAGAACTATGGCGTACAGACAGCTCAATTGGTGTTAGTAACGTCATTGAAAAACTCGGACTTGAGCAGATCTCTAACGAGGGCGTAATCAACACAATGGTAGACGACATCATCGCCCAGAACCCTGAACAAGCCGAGCAATGTCGAAAGGGCAAAGACAAGGTCATTGGTTTTCTGGTTGGTCAAGTGATGAAAATCTCTCGTGGCAAAGCCAACCCCCAACAAGTAATCCAGACCCTAAAAAACAAGCTGAGAGGCGAATAAACAGCCCATTCCTGAAAAGCCTTTGACATAAGGCTTTAAAATACTATATAAATATATCTTTATATTGAGATATTCACATGCGGACCTTCGAAGAACTGGCTGATCTACTACGAATTCTTGGAGATCCTACCAGGTTGCGGCTTCTGGCAAGCCTCAACCAGGGAGAATTGTCCGTGAGTGAAATTACTCAGGTCACCGGATTCAGCCAGCCGCGAGTCTCACGTCACCTAAAATTGCTTTGTGAATCTCATGTTCTCAGACGGACACGGGACCAGAACGAAGTCTATTACCGAGTCACTATTGATGAGGACCGCCGTGGTCTAGTCCAAAAAGTCCTGGTAAACCTCCCGGGAAAAGACCCGATTACCGCACGGGACCAGGAGAGACTTACCGCTATCCTAGATAGCCGCCAGGCACAGGCTCAGGAACTGCTTGCGCGCATGGGGGTTAGACCACTGAGCCCTCCTGAAATCCGGGAAGTAGGAACCGCTGTAGAGACACTGCTCAAGGCGCATCTACCGGGAAACGAGGCTAATACACCACTTGGTGATCTACTCGATATCGGCACGGGTACGGGAAGTATGTTGCGACTGCTCGCGAGGCAGGCGAGACGAACTGTTGCAATTGACCAGTCTAGGGAAATGCGACTTGTAGCGCGGGCAACGGTGCTATCTCAGGGTCTTTCCAATTGCACAGTTCAGAAGGGTGATATGTATGACCTTGGCTTCCCAGAAAAACACTTCGACATCGCAACCATGGATCGAGTGGTAGGGACCGCAGACAACCCAGACAATGCAATAAGGGAAGCTGGACGTGTGATTAAGGATGGCGGGCATCTCCTATTAGTAGAAACACCAGGCTTGCCTGCGGATGAAACTAGGCTCGTCGAGTGCATAGAAAATGCCGGGTTATCTCTTCTTGAACTGCAAAAAACTGAAAAAGGAACCGCTATAGTGGTATTCGCGACACGAGTTTCGCCACCACAATCCAATGCCGCTTAGAACTCCTACGCCACCAGACACCCAAACCAATGAGTAATGAAATTCAAGTCTCGTTCGAGTTTTTCCCTCCTGCGAATAAGAAAATGGAGGAGATACTCTGGCATTCCATCCAGCGACTGGAGCCCCTCGGACCGCGGTTCGTTTCCGTAACGTATGGTGCAGACGGCTCAACTCGAGACCGGACTCACCGCATTGTGCGGCGAATTCAGGCAGAGACAGAGCTTGTATGTGCCCCGCATCTAACTTGCATTAGTGCCCATCGCGAAGAAGTACTAGCAATAGCCGAAAGTTATTGGCAGGCGGGCATCCGCAATATGGTTGCGCTCCGTGGGGATCCTCCAAAAGATGTAAAGGTGTACAAACCTTATGTGGGAGGTTTTGACTACGCATCTGACCTAGTAACAGGGTTACTCGGAGTAGGTGAGTTCGATATTTCGGTTGCCGCCTACCCAGAGGTACACCCAGAGGCGCTAAGTGCCGATGCAGACTTGGAAAACCTGAAACGAAAAATAGATGCTGGTGCCTCCCGCGCCATTACTCAGTTCTTTTTCGATACTGGTGGCTATCTACGATTCAGAGATCGCTGCCAAACGATGGGATTAGAAGTGCCCATTGTCCCTGGAATACTTCCAATCACGAATTTTCCTAGGCTTCTTAAATTCGCTGAAAATTGTGGGGCAACCGTACCATCAAAACTCCGTGAGCGCTTTTCCGGGCTAGATAACGATCCAGATACTCGACGAATGATTGCTGCGAGTGTAGCCATTGAACAGGTAGATGAATTGCTACGCCATGGTGTTAGCGAGTTTCATTTCTATACTCTTAACAGAGCCGAGCTTACGTACGCAATCTGTCATGCGCTCGGGCTCAGGCCACTTAACCAAGCAAAGGAGCAGCTCTCTTGAATGACCAACGTCTTCATCTAGAGAAGCTTCTGCGTGAACGAATCGTCGTGCTCGATGGTGCGATGGGCACAAGTATCCAAACACTAGAACTAGGAGAAAACGACTTCAGAGGCAATCGATTTAAGGATTGGCCCAGCGAACTTAAAGGAAATAACGATCTCCTATCGATATCGCAACCACAACATATCATAGCGATTCACAGAGATTTCCTCGCGGCCGGCGCAGACATTATCACGACTAACACTTTTAACTCCTCGGCTCCCTCTCAGGGAGACTACGGGATGGAGGATTTAGTGCCTGAACTGAACCATGCCGCGGCGCGACTAGCGAGAAAAGCTGCGGACATGGCTACCGAGACAAGTGGTATACCCCGATTTGTAGCTGGAGCGCTCGGTCCAACGAACCGAACGTGTTCGATTTCTTCTGATGTAAACGATCCTAGTTCGCGAAATATCACGTTTGAACAATTAGTCGAGACATACAGTGAGGCGGCAGAAGCTCTCGTCGAGGGTGGTGTCGATCTCTTAATGGTAGAGACCATTTTCGATACGCTAAATGCCAAAGCCGCTCTCTACGCCATCAAACACCTCAGCGAAAAAACAGGTCTAAACGTACCGATAATAATCTCTGGGACCATAACCGATGCATCAGGTCGAACGCTCTCCGGTCAGACGCTTGAAGCTTTCTATACCTCTGTACGTCATGTGAAACCTCTCCTGATTGGTCTCAACTGCGCGCTAGGAGCAAAAGAATTGAGACCTTACGTGGAGGAATTAGCCAGGTTGTCCGAGTTTCCAACCAGCGTCCACCCTAATGCTGGCCTACCGAATGAGTTTGGCGAATATACAGATACGCCAGAACACATGGCTGAAGTACTCGGAGAGTTTGCAAAAAACGGTTGGCTTAACCTAGCTGGCGGATGCTGCGGCACAACACCAGAGCACATCAGAATGATTGCTGAGGCTGTCTCAAGATACGAACCTAGGACAACACCGAATCTTCCGATAACTACGCAACTATCAGGACTAGAACCTCTTAAGGTCGGCCCAGACAGCCTATTTGTAAACATCGGCGAGCGCGCCAACGTTACGGGTTCTATCCAATTTAAGAAGCTTATCGAAAAAGATGATTACGAACAGGCGCTAACCATCGCGCGGGATCAGGTTGAAAATGGCGCGCAGATAATCGACGTTAACATGGATGAAGGGATGCTGGATTCTGAAGCTGCCATGGACAAGTTCTTGAAGCTAATCGCTTCGGAACCCGATATTGCCCGCGTACCTATCATGATCGACTCTTCCAAATGGACCGTGATCCAAGCGGGGCTCAAGTGTCTGCAGGGTAAGGGTATTGTTAACTCCATTAGTCTGAAGGAAGGAGAAGAAATTTTTCTCGAACAAGCGCGTGAAATACTGCGCTACGGCGCTGCCGTGGTTGTGATGGCTTTCGACGACGAGGGCCAAGCAGATACCGCCGAACGAAAATTCGAAATCTGCAAGCGATCTTATAACTTACTGATAAACGAAGTCGGTCTCCCGCCTGAAGATATTATCTTTGATCCCAATATCTTTGCAGTCGCCACTGGAATTGACGCACATAATGCATATGGCCTCGCATTTATCGATGCTACTCGTAAGATCAAAGCGGAACTACCGCATTCGTTAGTAAGCGGAGGCGTCAGCAATGTTTCTTTCTCTTTCCGTGGGAATAATATTGTTCGCGAAGCCATGCACTCCACCTTTCTCTATCATGCGATTTCCGCGGGCATGGACATGGGCATCGTCAATGCAGGGCAACTCGCCGTATATCAGGACATTCCAGAAGACCTTAAAGTCGCGACCGAAGACGCCATTCTTAACCGTCGAAACGACGCCACAGAAAGATTGGTCACTCTTGCGGAACAATGTCGCGGCAATAATGAACAAAAAATAGAAAAAGAGACCGACGAATGGCGAAACTGGGCAGTGGGAAAAAGGCTTGAACACTCTCTGGTGCGGGGTATCGACACCTTTGTGATCGAGGATACCGAAGAAGCACGTCTATCTGCGGAGCGGCCCTTAGACGTCATTGAAGGCCCCTTGATGGATGGAATGAATGTGGTCGGCGACCTCTTTGGTGAAGGCAAAATGTTTCTCCCACAGGTTGTGAAATCGGCTCGAGTCATGAAGAAGGCGGTTGCACACCTGGTACCTTACATCGAGGAGGATAAAGCCGAGGCCGCAGCAAAAGCTAAAATAGTGATCGCCACGGTCAAAGGAGATGTCCACGACATTGGAAAAAATATTGTCGGAGTTGTGCTCCAATGCAATAACTTCGAAGTAATAGACCTTGGCGTCATGGTGCCCGCAGAGAAAATTCTGAGCACCGCAAAAGATATCGGCGCAGATCTAATCGGTCTTTCAGGGTTAATAACACCTTCACTCGATGAAATGGTTCATACTGCCACTGAGATGCAACGTCAAGCATTCTCCTTACCATTGCTGATTGGTGGTGCAACTACCTCCCCCGCCCACACCAGCGTGAAAATAGACCCCACATACGAAGGACCCGTGGTTTACGTCAAAGACGCTTCACGGGCCGTCAGTGTGATGCAAACACTGATAGGTAAGAAGCGGGAAACTTTTTCAAAACAACTTGAGGAAGAACATTCGAAGCGTCGTGCTCGCCACCAGCAAAAACGAAGCCGAGGGTCAGAGCTCGTACTGAATAAGGCCCGAGCCAACAAATTAACTTTAGATTGGGTCGAGTATCAGCCACCGTCCCCAAAAACTCTCGGTTTAAAGACACTCAACAATTACCCGCTCGAAAAACTCACCAAGTATATCGACTGGATGCCGTTTTTTAATGCCTGGGAGTTTCACGGTCGATTCCCGGAAATCCTGAACGACCCCGTCGTCGGTAAGGCTAGCCAAGCACTCTATTCCGACGCTCAGCAACTGCTTCAACAACTCATTAAGGAAAAATGGCTAACAGCATCTGGGATAGTAGGATTTTTCCCCGCCAACTCAATAGGGGACGATATCGAAATCTTTACGAGCGAGAGTCGCAAAAATGTTCGAACACGCCTGCATCACCTGCGGCAACAACGGCATAAGCGTGCAGACCTCCACAATGATTGTCTCGCAGATTTTGTGGCGCCAAGAGATATTGGGGTTGCGGACTATATAGGCGGATTCGCCGTCACAGCAGGAATAGGGCTAGACACTCATGTAGCGCGCTTTGAGGCACAGCACGACGACTATAGCGCAATCATTTTGAAAGCATTGGCTGACCGACTTGCCGAAGCGTTCGCCGAACGGCTCCATGAGCAAGTAAGAACAGAGCATTGGGGTTACGCCGCACACGAACAATTGGATAATAGAGCGCTCACCGCAGAGAAATATCGAGGTATTCGGCCAGCACCAGGCTACCCAGCCTGCCCCGATCACACCGAGAAAAGCACACTTTGGGAACTGCTGGATGCAGAAAAGAATACCGGCATCCAGCTTACTGAAACGTTTGCGATGCTTCCGGCCGCAGCCGTCAGTGGTTGGTACTTCTCTCACCCCAAATCTAGATACTTTGCTGTGGGTAAAATCGATCGCGATCAGGTTAAGGACTACGCGGTACGAAAGGGCTGGACAGTAGCAGAGGCAGAGCGGTGGCTTTCACCAAATCTGGGCTACCAAACCTCAGCGTAATCCGATTGAGAATGGCTTTCTTGCCCTGAAAAGCGAAAGCCTGAAAACTACTGTTATGCCTGGCAATCCAGGCACTCGGGGTCTGTCTTTAACGCAACGTCCCGCCATTCCCCCCGCTTCCCGTCCCAAAGGTGCAGCCGATTGTGAAGCGCGGAATCCAACCCTAACAGCAACTTCAACGCCTCCATCGCCATAAGCGTACCAATAACCCCTGGTACCGGCGCCACAACGCCGGTACCTTGGCAATTCCCAAGCCACTCATCTTCGTCACAGTAGAGACAGCGGTAACACGGTCCGGTTCCAGTGTTTAAAAACACGGACAGTTGACCTTCAAAACGTACGGCAGCACCGGTTACGAGCGGTACACGCGCCTTTACTGCCGCATGATTTACGGCTAATCGAGTGGCAAAATTATCAGTTCCGTCAAGTACGATGGACACCGCTTCAATGTGTGAAAGAAGCGTCGCTGGACTTAGTCTCTCACTGAGACAGCTTATCCGGATATCAGGATTCATGAGGTTTAGCCGTTTCCGTGCAGCGTCTACTTTTAGCTCACCGACATCACGAGAGTCATAAAGAATTTGGCGCGATAAGTTAGTTTCATCTACGCGATCAAAGTCGTTCAGAATCAGGGTGCCTACTCCGCTCCCAGCCAAATATTGTGCGGCCGAACACCCTAGCCCCCCCAACCCCACAATAAGTACGCGTCCCTTGCCTATTCGCTCCTGCCCCTCCTGACCGATCTCTGGTAACACTTCATGTCGAGCATAGCGACTAGTGGTCATGCAACTCTCCCTAGGGTGACTCGGTCATGGCCAGCTAGATCTTGATGCGTCTCTATCGATCGGAAACTATTAGCCCGCAGTAATTTTGAAACGGTAAGTTTCTGATCGTTACCGTGCTCCAACAGGAGGGTGCCGCCCGGTGCCAACACTCTCGGTGCACCAGTAATGATTTCACGGATCGAAGCGACCCCGTCCATTCCTCCATCTAGGGCCTCACGCGGCTCATGTCGAAGAACTCCATCAATCAGACGTGGATCCTCTCGGCCAACGTATGGTGGGTTGCTAACAATGAATCCAAACTGTTGTTCATCCAGCGCTTTAAACCAGCTTGAAAAGATCCACTCGACCTCAAGACCCAATCGAGATCCATTTTTTGAAGCAATGCTCAGGGCAGCTTCGCTTGCATCTACTGCCACAACGCTGGTATTAGGCCTTTGTTGTTTAATGGCTAACGCGATAGCCCCACATCCAGTGCCAAGATCTAAAACCTTAGCCACTCCCATCGGGGCTATATGCCTGAGTAATTGGTCAACAAGTATCTCGGTCTCAGGTCGAGGGACTAGAGTATCCGACGACACCCGTAAATTAATTGAATAGAACTCCTTATGACCCGTCAGGTAGGCCAATGGGGTACCTTTTGCCCGTCTATGCATTAATGCCCGAAACTCCTTTGCAAGCTTCCGTGATATCGCGCGCTCGGGAAATGCCATCACGGTGCTCCTAGACCGATGTGTGAGAGCAGCCATCAAGACCTCTGCATCTAGCTTTGGACTCGTGCTGTTTGATGCGAGCAGGCGCACACCCCAATCAAGCAACCCACCAATACTTACAGGATCGGGTTGTACGTGCTCAGAAATCATGGCGGATTCTTACGAAGAAACCTCTGCAAGCCGTTCAGCCTGATACTCACGAGTCAATGGATCAACAAGCTGATCCAACCTCCCCTCCAAAATCTCGCTCAGCTTGTGGAGAGTGAGATTGATGCGATGATCTGCTACTCGGTGCTCCGGGAAGTTATACGTGCGAATACGTTCGGATCGATCACCAGATCCAACAAGGTTCCGACGACGTTCAGCAGTTTCGTTTTGTTGACGTGTAACCTCTGCATCTCTTAACCGCGCATGCAGCAAAGACATGGCCCTCGCACGATTCTTGTGCTGTGAACGCTCATCTTGACACTCCACTACGGTACCCGTAGGCAGGTGCGTTAGACGAACTGCCGAATCGGTCTTGTTGACGTGCTGTCCACCTGCGCCAGAAGCACGATAAGTATCAACACGCAGATCAGCGGAATCAATATCTACATCCCCTACCTCCTCCGGCTCTGGCAACACCGCCACCGTGCATGCCGATGTATGAATGCGACCCTGAGATTCCGTCTCGGGAACCCGCTGAACCCTATGGGCACCCGATTCAAACTTCAATTTTGCGTAAGCCCCTTTACCAATGACGCGACTGATGATCTCCTTGTAACCACCATGCTCGCCCTCGCTGAGGCTGAGTATCTCAATCTGCCATTTATTATTTTCTGCATACTTTTTGTACATGCGGAAAAGATCTCCTGCGAAAATCGCTGCCTCATCACCTCCAGTGCCTGCACGAATTTCTAGATACAAATTCGCATTGTCATCAGGATCTACGGGCACAAGATGTAGCGTTAATTTTTCTTGCTGAGTTTTACTCTGCCTCAACAACACTTCGAGTTCTTCTTCACACAACTTTTTCATCCCCGGATCACCACTAGCTAATATTTCCTCTGCAGCCTCAATATCCCGTTGAAGTTTTTGGTATACGGTAAAGTCCCTAACCAGCGGTTCTAATCGTGAATATTCCTTGGAAAGATCACGAAAACGAGCCTGATCCGCTATTGTCTCGGGTTGGCTTAGTAGGTGGCCAATCTCTTCAAAGCGTTCAGCGAGTATTATCAGCTTTATGTGGATTGACTCTTTCACGATGCGCCTTCAAGGTCACCACTCACGATGTGTAACCCACGCTGAGGATAGGGTATAGACAGCCCAGCATGTTCTAAAGCCCGTTTGATATTTTCCAAAAGATCACTGCGAACGGCCCCGTAATCGTCACGCTTCACCCATGGCCTTACCGCAATGTTCACACTACTCTCACCAAGCTCGATAAGTAGCATGGTAGGCACAGGATCATCAAGAATACGACTATCCTGACTCAGAACACCCTGGATAAGTGCCCTGGCCCTCGCAATATCATCTTCATACCTAATACTGATTACGAGATCGATCCGCCGTGTTTTCTCCTCGGAATAGTTCGTGATGGGATCTGCGTAAATTAACGAATTAGGCACAGTAACGACGCGATTATCACCAGTCTTCAGCACAGTGTTAAAAATCTTAATGCTTTGCACCGAACCAGAGATTCCGGCAGCTTTGATAAAGTCCCCCGTCTTGAATGGTCGGAATATCATGAGCATAACGCCCGCTGAAAAGTTAGACAGAGAATCCTTTAGAGCGAGCCCCACTGCGAGACCGGCCGCACCAAGAATAGCGAGGAAATTAATCGTGTTCACCCCCAGCGTACTTAACGCGGTCAACACCACAAAAACCATCAGGAGAATGTATATCAGACTAGAGAGAAAACGGGATAGAGTTTTGTCCATCTCTACGCCTGTGGCAACGCGATCAAAACAGCCTACGATCGCTTTGGCTGCCCAGCGACCGACTAGAAGAATAACCAAGGCAGCCAGAATACTCCCACTCAAACTCAAGATTAGGGACGTAACAACCTCTGGGTCCAATTGGATACCAAGAGCGTCTAGTAAATTCTCCATGCGAGCCTCCCTGTCATTGATATACTTGCGAAACAGCACACGCCTAGTGGCGTGCTAAATTGTCGAAGAATCACCTCATTAGCACAAGCTGAACGTTTCAGAGCTAACCAATCAGGTATAGTCTGACATCAAGTTCATGCAGAATTCCATTAAACATTTGCTGATGCTGAGTGCCACCTTCCTGGCGGCATGTACAAACACGATGTCGGGGTCAA
This sequence comes from Proteobacteria bacterium UBA1148, assembly GCA_002311835.1. Classification (GTDB taxonomy): domain Bacteria; phylum Pseudomonadota; class Gammaproteobacteria; order Steroidobacterales; family Rariloculaceae; genus UBA6522. The sequence continues at coordinate 46,440 of DBZY01000007.1, forward strand.
ATAGTCGAGTTGACTTCGATTCTCACCTATTGCTTGCCGAAATCTCACGGGAAAAACAAGAATTCCAACAAGCAGCTGGGCATTACCTCACTGCATCGCTCATGGTTGAGGATCCCGGTCTCGCCAGACTCACCACGGAACTGGCGCAACAGCTGGGTCTAAATGAAATCGGTACCCAAGCAGCTCAACGCTGGCAGGAATTACGCCCAGACGATACAAACGTCCACCAGTATTTGGGAGTCTTCAAACTGCGCGCGAACGATCGCGAAGGCGCTTTTGAAGAATTTAAGGTATTCGTTAACGAGGCTGAGAATACCGCCACCGCCCTCGCTCGTAGTATTGAGCTTCTAGCTAATGAGGCAGATGAGCAAAGCACAACATACATTCTCGCGGCGCTCGTTGAGTTACACCCGGGTATAGCAGAAGGACATTATGGGCTGGCTCGACTCTCCATGCGCGCAAATAACTTTTCGGCAGCGATGGCAAACGCAGAGCGAGCAGCTATCCTGAAACCTAACTGGGTTGAAGCACAACTCCTATATGCCCGAACACTACTCATCGCTGGACGAACCGAGGACGGGCTGAGCCTAGCGAAACGTCTGATTGAGAAAGATACAAGTCTGGGGGTACGCCTCGAATACGCGGAACTTCTTCTCTCAGCTGGAAATAGTATGGAGGCGAAGAAGTTATTGGATGCGGTACTGATCGATAATCCAGGATTACCGAAAGCAGTACGGGCATTGGCCTTCCTAACGTTGACGCAGAACGAGCTTGAGGAGTCCAAGGGGCATTTCAACGCTCTGCGATCGGACGCTCAGTATCGAAATGAGGCGTTCTACTACCTTGGCAGAATTGCGGAATTGGAAGAACAGTATCTGCAAGCTATGCGCTCCTACTCTCGCGTCACTGAAGGAAATAATGCTGTCGAAGCACAGCTCAGAGCCGCACGCCTGCTGTACGCAAATCTTGATGACCAAGAAGGCGCGTTGCAGTATTTACGCGAGTTTGGAATTGCCAACCAAAGCTACAACAGCGAAATGCTGGCCGGGCAGAGTGAAATTCTCGTACAACTCGATCGCAAAGACGATGCCATGCAACTCCTAACCGGGGCACTGGAGAACAACCCGGATGATGAGACGCTCCAATCAGCCCAAATCCAAATCCAACTAATTCGAACCCAGGATGCTATAGATGAAGGAAAGCACGGGATAGCCAGCCGGATACTCGGACGAGCCCTGTATAACTACCCCACGGACACCTCTCTGAGGTATGCCCAAGCATTACTCTATCAAGAACAGAATCGGTTTCGCAGAGCCGCTGCAACGTTGGAATCCTTGGTCAATGATCACCCGGACGATGCCAGGCTCCTCAACGCGTTGGGATATCTCCTTACTGATCAGATGGATAGACATGTGGAGGCTCAGGGTTATCTCCAGAAAGCACTGGCTACAGAACCAGATAATCCGGCAATTATCGACAGCATGGGCTGGGTGCTTTTCAAGCTAGAGGAGTACAAGGAGGCTCTGGACTACCTAGAGCGCGCATTCGAGATGTTCCCTGATCCGGAGGTTGCCGCACACATTGTGGACGTGCAATGGGCTTTAGGAAATAAAGAGCAGGCTCAGGAAATCTTTCAAAAATCCCTGGAACAACACCCGGATAGCCCTCATTTACAGGAACTAGGCCAGCGCCTTGTACCATGACGCATGCGACTAGACTCAAACTCCTATCGACATTAGTCCTGGCTGGGCTCAGCGGCTGCGCTCATCTCCCCATTAGTGATGATGGGCTCAGTTACCTGCAGCGACAGGTCCGCTTCCAAGCCATTGATTCTTGGGACATGAATGGCCGAATCGCCGTAGATACTGGGCAAAGGGCCTTCCAGGGCCGATTCCAGTGGCACCAATCCGCAGAGTCAATTGAACTGTCCATTAGGGGCCCGCTCGGTACGGGGATCCTCCAGGTCACTGGCCCGCTTGATAAACTAACAGTTCGCGCACAAGGAAAAACCTGGGAACTCTCTGACCCCGAGCCAGAACTATCAGAGCTATTAGGCTGGTGGTTACCGGTCAGAAGCATGCAAGCGTGGCTTTTAGGGTTTTCCGACCCAATGTTCTCATCTGAAGAAGAATTTGGCCCAGACCGTACATTACAGGCGCTGGAGCAGCGGCTGTGGCGACTCACCTACGACAGTTACAAACTGTCTCAGGGATTGCTGCTCCCCCACCGCATCGATCTCAGTCACGGCAGCCTAGAGCTCAGAGTTATTATCGACCGATGGCGGCCATTGTCTTGAACTCACTAGTACCTCCACTTCACAATACTCCCTTGTTGTTGGGGTGTAGCCAAGTGGTAAGGCAACGGGTTTTGATCCCGTGA
>DBZY01000007.1:48857-49239 GCA_002311835.1 Proteobacteria bacterium UBA1148
TGATCCCGTGATTCGCAGGTTCGAGTCCTGCCACCCCAGCCATCCCACTAAGATAAAGGGACTATTGAACTAGGAGAATAACTTGGATCCGGGAACAGTTACCGTTTTCTCAGGCAACGCCCATCCCGCGCTTGCCAAGGACATTGCCCATCATCTCCACATACCGCTCGGGAAAATCAGCGTTGGCCGATTCAGCGATGGTGAGGTAAACGTGGAAATCATGGAGAACATTCGCGGTAAGGAAGTTTTTATAGTGCAGTCAACCTGCCCACCGGTAAGCGAAAACCTGATGGAGTTACTAATCATGACGGATGCCTGCAAACGGGCATCCGCTGGAAGAGTCACGGCACTAATCCCCTACTTCGGTTATGCGCGGCAGGAT
>DBZY01000007.1:49316-60919 GCA_002311835.1 Proteobacteria bacterium UBA1148
TACTTCGGTTATGCGCGGCAGGATCGTCGCCCTCGGGCAAGCCGTGTACCAATTACCTCCAAGTTGGTAGCGCAGCTGATCGGTAAAGCGGGAATTGACCGAGTCCTGACAGTAGATCTTCATGCTGATCAGATCCAAGGTTTTTTTGATGTCCCAGTGGATAACGTTTATGCCTCGCCTGTTCTTTTGGGTGATGCATGGAAGCAANNGTCTAGCGATCATCGACAAACGTCGACCACAGGCAAATATGACGCAGGTAATGAATGTCATCGGAGAAGTCAAAGGAAAAGTATGTGTGTTAATCGACGACCTTGTTGATACGGCAGGCACTCTCTGCGAGGCAGGGAAAATACTCAAGAAAAAAGGGGGGGTCCGAGTAGTGGCTTACATCACTCATCCTGTGTTATCCGGGCCCGCGGTTGAGCGCATCAAAAAGTCCGTGCTAGATGAACTAGTAGTGACCGATACGATCCCTCTTAGCAAGGCTGCTCTAGCCTGTGGCAAGATCCGCCAACTCAGCGTTGCAGAGCTTCTCGCAGAAACCGTCCGCAGAATAAGTGATGCTGAGTCCGTCAGCTCTCTGTACGTAGACTAACCGCGCCTGGTATCATCCGGCGCCCTCAAAGGGGAGAAGAACCATGAGCGCCGGGTTCGAGCTAGAAATAGAAAACCGCGATGATTTGGGTAAGGGCCATAGTAGGCGACTACGTCGCCAGGGCAAGGTGCCTGCCGTTCTCTATGGCGGTGGACAAAAACCCAAGGCCATCACTCTTGATCAAAATAAGTTACACCAGCAAATGGAGCACGAAGCGTTCCAAACCAGCATTCTTACGCTGAATCTAGGCAAAGAAACACAAGCCGTCGTAGTCAAAGACGTACAGCATCACCCGGCAAAACGCCAAGTGCTTCATCTGGATTTCCAGCGGATTTTAGAAGACGAAAAAATCACTCTGCAGGTTCCAATTCACTATACAGGCCAAGAAGCTGCTATCGGTGTAAAAGATCAAGGCGGCGAGATAGCAATTTTGATAGCGGATGTGGAAATCAGCTGTCTTCCTAAAGATCTACCCGAGTTTCTGGAACTTGATATTTCAGAGTTGGAAATGAACCAGCGAAAGAATCTATCCGATGTGGTTACACCAGAAGGCGTTGAGATATTGGCGCTAACCCACAATCAAGATCCAACCATAATCACCATCAATCCACCGCGGCAGGAAGAGGAAGATGAAGTACCAGAGCTTGAGGAAGGCCTAGAGCTTGAAGGTATGGAAGTCGAAGGCGAAGAGCTGGCCGAGGGGGAAGAGGGAACCCCAGCCACCGATGCCGGCGAGGATGGAGCCAAGGAATCCAAGGATTAAACTGGAAGGAAATCCGCCCTGAGGCCGCCTTTGAGCGGCCTCTTTCATTTAGGATGCCGCCATGGGAAATCGGATTGAACTTATAGTGGGGCTTGGTAACCCAGATGCTGAGCACCTAAACACGCGTCACAACGCAGGCTTCTGGTTTGTGGACATTCTTGCGCGAACCCACGGCAGTGTATTCCGCTTGGAAAACCGATTTCACGGAGAAGTCGCGGAAATCGCCGTCGACAACCACCGGATCCGCATTCTCAAACCCATGACCTATATGAATGATAGCGGCCGTTCTGTCGCAGCAATGACAGCGTATTACAAAACTCCTCTGGAGCACGTACTCGTAGCTTACGATGAATTGGATCTCGCGCCCGGGCGGGTACAGCTTAAGTTTAACGGCGGCCATGGCGGGCACAATGGCATGCGTGATGTGCTTGGATGCATAGGAAAAATATTCTGGCGTTTGCGCCTTGGTATTGGTCATCCGGGCCCTGAAAATAAGAGTCAAGTCTCAAACTATGTACTGCAAAAACCCTCTTCGGAAGATCAGGATGCGATTCTAGATGCCGCTCTGGCAGCCGCGGATACATTACCCATGCTTTTAGACGAGGGAGCGGAACGGGTAAAAACGAGGCTCCATAGCCGTGGCGTCGAAGCGCGCCCATACAAAAAAACCAACGAAAACGAACCCGAGTAAGTGGCTGGTACATGGAAATTAAATGTGGCATTGTCGGGCTGCCAAACGTTGGCAAATCTACTCTTTTCAATGCGTTAACAGCTGCTGAGATTCCAGCTGAAAGCTACCCTTTCTGCACCATTAATCCAAACGTCGGGGTGGTCACTGTTCCCGATGAAAAACTCGAAGCAATTGCAGTAATTGTGCGCCCCCAAAATACAGTGCGAACAGTTGTCGAGTTCGTAGACATCGCTGGACTTGTTGAGGGTGCGTCCAAGGGAGAAGGTCTTGGTAATCAATTTCTGGCGCATATTCGGGAAACCGATGCGATTGCGCACCTGGTACGCTGCTTTGTCAGTGAAGACATCTCTCACGTTTCCGGAGCACTCGACCCTATTAGCGATATTGAGGTCGTCAATACGGAACTACTCCTAGCTGACCTGGAAACTGTTCAAAAAAGCTTTGAAAAAGCGGATCGACAAGCAAAAACTAATCAAAAAGAAGTACTGGCGTGGCGGGATCTCCTGAGGCGAGTGCTTATATCGCTTGAGGAAGGGCAACCTGTGAGAGAGATTACCCTAGAGGCTTATGAGGAAGAATCCCTCAAAAATCTGCAGCTCATCACAGCAAAACCACTGATGTACGTGGCCAATCTGGATGAGACGGCACCGCAGAACAACCCATATCTCAACTCAGTCCTCGACTTTGCCAAACGCGAGAACGTTCCGGTGGTCACTATCAGTGCGGCGTTTGAGGCCGATCTCGTGCAACTACCGATTGACGAACAAAGCGCATTCCTGGAAGAACTTGGTTTGAAGGAGCCAGGATTGAACAGAATGATAAGAGCAGCGTACAGCCTGCTCGAACTGCAAACTTTCTACACCGCCGACCCACAGGAGGTCCGGGCATGGGCCATCCGCAAAGGTTCTAGTGCATATGATGCCGCCGGCGAGATCCATACGGATTTTCAGAGAGGGTTCATCCGAGCAGAAGTTATTTCCTTTGATACGTTCATCGACCGGCAGGGAGAACAAGGTGCAAAGGCAGCAGGTGAAACGCGATTGGAAGGCAGGGACTATCTCGTGACAGAAGGTGACGTGATCCACTTCCGCTTCAATGTTTAATTCTTGATGTTTAGTTATTGGTCTTAATTTCGATATTCTAACGTTCTAGTTGAAATGTACAGCGCGTCCTTGTGCACGCAGATGCTCAACCAGTTCTTTTGAGGAGACTAATCACCGCCAACAGCCTACGGCGTTGTCGCGATACCGATAACAACGTACCAGAGGAACTGAATAAGACGGAGTAGAGAATCTTCCGGAATACGCTCGTCATCCCCATGGGCACCACCACCGGCAATCAGATTCTCCTCATGGCGAACTGGACCAAATCCGTAGCAAGACACACCCTTAGCTCTCACCTGAGCCATATCTGTTGCGCCGGTAAGCATGGTCGGCAGCGTTACAGCGTGAGGAAATAATTGCTCGCTTACCCTCTGGATAACTTCGAACATTTCGTTGTCAATCGGAGATGGTGTCCCCGCCGGCCGATAAATTGGTTGTGGAATAATCTCGACATTCGGGTCATTAATTACTGCTGCCATATCTGCGTAAAAATCTCTGGGATTTTCGTCAGGCAATGCTCTTATATCTAAGGTTGCCTCCGCCTCGGAGGGAATGACGTTTCTGCGAAACCCACCGCTCAGAATCGTAGGACTGATACCAGTACGAAGTAGTGCATAGTGCTGAGGCTCATTGATTGAAAGGTATTGCTGAACTCGAGCTTGCTCCGCTGGATCCAAAAGTTCGCGGTAACGCTCAGCCTGTTCATCGGAGCTTATGGTAGCAAGCCGTTCGAAATAAGCCCGGGTCGTATCGTTCAGGCGCATTGGTGGCTGCCATTCAGAGAGTTTCGCAACAGCCATCGCGAGTGCTGATATCGCGTTATCGACCCGTGGTACCGAACCGTGGCCTGCCGTACCGTGTGCAACTAGGCGTACGCGCATTGGAAACTTTTCGGTAGTCGCGATAGACACGTAACGTACCTGACCATCCCGCGCCACGGCACCACCACCTTCGGCAAGACAATACTCGGCAGATATCTCATCCCAGTGCTCGTCTACCATGAAGTCAACCCCGACTTCGGGTGTACCCTCCTCTCCAGCCTCAGCTAGGAAAATTACATCGCGATCAAGATCCACTTCCGCGCGCTTAAGCATCAGCAATAACATTAGGCTTGCCGTTACATTGTCCTTATCGTCAAGCGAGCCACGACCATAGATATAACCATCACGATGCACCGCATCAAACGGCTCCACAGACCAGCTCTCGCGCTGAACTCCAACAACATCTGTGTGACCCATAACCAAAATTGGAGGCTTCGAACCATTCCCATGGACCCGCGCCACAAGGTTATCTCGTCCGGGCTCAAGCGCGTAGAGTCGCCCTTCGATGCCCTCGGCCGCTAGAACATCACGTAGATACGTAGCAGCTCTCGTTTCATTGCCCGGTGGATTAGTGGTATCCGTGCGTAATAGGGCACTGAAGTGATTCAGCGATTCCTCGGCAATCAACTCCCAATGAATAGGGTAGCGGTCCTGAGAATGCCCCAGCACTGGGCACACAACTAAAAGAAAAATGACAAATCTACGCACAGTGGTCCCCTAGCTCGCGGCCTCAATTCTAACCCTATCCACCCCAGCCTATCAGCACCATGCTAGAGTTGCGCGCATGAAAATAAAGCGATCTGGTCCATCAGGGTCCAATATCGGAACAGCAGCGATAATCTCCCTCTGGTTAGCTGGAGCTACTTGTCTTGCTCAAGACAAATTTCCAGTTCGCCCAATTGATATAGTCACCCACGCTTCTCCCGGTGGCGGTACAGATGCAACCGCACGCGCTGTCGTCCGGGGCGCCCGAGTAGCCCTGGATGTCAACATGGCGGTGCTACCTAGAACAGGCGGTGGGGGCGTCGTGGCAATGACCTATGTCAATAATCGGCCACGCGATGGACACACTGTGCTCGCGATAACCCCAACTCACCTATTCGCCATTGCACGCGGCCAGGGGCCCCTGTCGATTGATGATCTGGTCGGTGTCGCACGCGCCACCGACGATGCTATCGTCGTTATGGTAAGGGGCGATAGCGAGGTACAAACATTAGCCGAACTTATCCAGCTCGGCCGCGAGCAGCCGATCAAATGGGGTACAACACAAATCGGCGGGGTTGATCACATAGCCGGTGCTATCCTCGCCCAGCTTGCAGAGACTCAATTAAGCGTCGTACCGTTTTCCGGCGGTGGGGAAATCGTAACCAATCTAATGGGCGGTAGTATCGACGCTGCGGGACTTAATCTCACCGAAGCTCTGGGACAGATCGAGCGTGGGGACTTCCGAGCACTGGCTGTTATGGCGGACGAAAGACTCTCCATACTTAGTGACGTACCAACAACAGTAGAATTGGGATACGACGTCGTTTTTTCGACCGTGCGAGGATATATTGTACTGAATGGGACACCAGAAAATCGTATTGAAATCCTCGAGAGAGGTTTACTAGAAAGCATGCAGCAGCCTGCCTACCATGCCTACCTTGAAGGCTCCGGGCTAGAGGCTTCTGAAAGTATCGCGGGACGCGAGGAATGGGATAGACAGATTCGCCGCCTCTACAATGACGCACGCGCGGCAATGATCGACCTCGGTATAATCGAACAAAACTAATCGGTCCCCCCGGACTATGAAGCACCACGACACCATTACGGGCCTGGCCTTACTCGCTCTCTGTGCTATCGCTTATTGGCTCACGACCGGCTTTAGCGAAGTGCCCGCTATGCTGTCCCAAAATGTGCCTCCCACTTTTTTTCCTCGGCTAGTGATATCGATTATGGCTACGCTTAGCGTCGTGCTCGTAGCTGCAGGGATAGGTCGAGAGCCTGAGATAACCGGGCGTTCGTCGACCACTTTCTGGAGGACGGTGGCCATCATCGCCTCTACAGGTATCTTGGCAAGCATTCTAGGTACACTGCTGACGTTGGGGATCGTCGCTATCGCGCTACCTATCGCTTGGGGTGAGCGCCGCTATAGCTTTATCGGGATCCTGGCTGTCTGTCTACCTATCAGTATTTATCTGATCTTCACGTTAGGGCTTAACGTATATTTCCCGGCGGGGCAGATTGTCGGACTGCTCCTAGAAAATTGATGGACCTAAGTCTCGAGTACGCACTACCAGTGCTAACCGATCCAATAGTGATCGGATTGATCGTAGCGGGTACAGTCATGGGTGTTGTCATCGGCGCCCTACCTGGACTGTCATCATCTATGGGCGTCGCCTTATTATTACCCTTCTCCCTCTATCTTGAACCGATACCTGCCATTGCGCTCTTGTCAGCTCTGTACTGCGCAGGAACCTTCGGCGGGTCTATCACAGCCATCCTGATCAACGCCCCCGGAGCACCGCCTGCGGTGGCAACCGCTTTTGATGGTTACCCCATGGCAACCAAGGGAGAAGCCGGGCGGGCGTTGGGCATTGCGGCCGTTTCTTCCGCAAGCGGCGGTATCTTGAGTGTCCTTGTACTCCTGTTTGCAGCTCCTCTGCTCGCGCAAGTTGCATACAGCTTTGGTCCACCGGAGTATTTCGCATTGGGGGTGTTTGCATTGTCCATGTTGGCGTCTATCAGCGGAGAGGCGCCGCTTAAAAACCTAATCGGCGGCTGTCTGGGGCTACTCATTGCCACGGTCGGCATTGATCTAACTACCGGGGTGGAGCGATTTACATTTGGTGTTCCAGAACTCTACGAAGGCATCCAATTTATCCCTGTGTTAATTGGCCTTTTTGCAGTAACCGAACTACTAAATCAAGCACAAGAGTTGGGTCGAGAGAGAATTGCAGTCACGGTATCAGCGCTAAAACTCCCCTCGCTTGATGACTTTCGCCGAGTAAAAAACACCATTCTTCGCTCCAGCTGTATCGGTATTTTTGTAGGTGTGCTACCTGCCGAGGGCAGCACAATGGCAGCAATGGTTGGTTACAACGAGGCCAAGCGATGGTCAAAAACCCCGGATGACTTCGGTAAAGGGGCGATCGAGGGTGTTGCGGGCCCCGAAGCCGCAAATAACGCGGCAACTGGTGGCGCTATGGTGCCCACCCTGGCACTCGGCATACCAGGCAGCGCGACTGCCGCGGTGATATTAGGAGGACTACAGGTTCAAGGATTGCGCCCCGGTCCGTATCTATTTGAAGAACAGCCAGGACTGTTGTATGGCATTTTTTTCGCTATGTTACTGGCTAACATTCTCTTTCTTTTTATCGGCCTTCTTGGTGCAAAAGTTTTTTCTCGTATCAGCCTCGTTCCCCGGACGTTCCTCTGGCCAACGGTTTTCGCACTTTGTTTCGTAGGTGCGTATGGGCTAAATCAATCCATGGTAGATGTCTGGATTATGATTATTTCCGGGCTGGTAGGATTCGTACTAAAGAAAAACGGATTTGGTCCGGCCCCGATTATTATGGGAGTTGTACTGGGAGGACTGGTAGAAACTTCATTGGCACAATCAATGATTATTTTTGATCAACAATGGACAGGATTCCTCTCCAGACCCATTACATTATCACTCTTAGTATTGGCCGTGATCAGTCTGATAGGCGGGAAAATTCGCTCAGTACTCCGTAGGCTCCTTTCCCGAACAAACAGAACCGCCTAGACTTCGCCTAAGAACTCTACTCACCAGCTGAACCCAGCTTAACCACACCAGGAAGGAGATGTTGAATGGCAAATGCCAGCGAGATCGAAGCTTTCACACCGGATATCACATCAAGTTATGGCGAAGGCCTGACCCAAGAAGTTGCCGCATTCGTCGTAGAGACCGGATACGAGAAAATTCCCAGCGAGGTTATCGAGCTCGGGAAAAAATCTATGCTTGACGGCCTCGGTCTTGCTTTATCAGGCTCAGTTGCCGAAAGCGGGAAAATCACGCAGAGATATCTGAAAAATCAAGGATTAATCGGCGAAGCAACTGTCATCGGTACGGGGCTACGCGTACAAGAGCGATTTGCTGCGTTTGCCAATGGTGTCGGCGTTCATGCTGATGATTACGATGATACCCAGTTAGCCGTCCAACAAGACCGAGTCTATGGACTACTCACTCATCCAACTGCGCCGTGCTTACCAGCCGCGCTAGCGGTTGCGGAGAAACACAACCGATCGGGACACGACCTAGTCTTGGCATACAACTTAGGACTGGAAGTAGAGACAAAAATTTCCGAAGCTATGTCACCTAGACACTATCAACACGGCTTTCACTCTACGGCCACCTGCGGCGTCTTTGCCTCCGCATCCGCGGTTTCTAAACTCTACGGACTCAACTCAGATACAACAACGCGCGCGCTGGCGATCGCGGCTAGTCAAGCGGCTGGACTACGAGAAAATTTCGGCACAATGACGAAACCTTTTCATGCGGGACGCGCTGCGGAAGCGGGTGTATTTGCAGCCGATTTAGCTAAAGATGAATGGACCGCAACAGACAAGATCCTGGAATCACCGAGGGGTTTCTTTCAGGCACATGGGGGCGGCTATACGCTTGAGGCATTGCACGGCAAACTTGGAAATCCCTGGACTTTTATGGACCCTGGTGTCTCTATAAAACCTCATCCATCGGGCTCGTTAACACATCCCGGTATGACAAAAATGCTCGAGCTTATATTCACACACAACATCCAACCAGACGATGTCGAAAGAGTCGATGTTGGGACGAATCACAATATGCCCAATGCGCTGATTCACCATCGGCCAACGGATGAGTTACAAGCAAAATTTTCTATGGAATTCTGTATGGCAATTTTATTGCTTGAACGCCGCGGCGCGCTTCCCGAGTTCACCGACACGGTAGTTAACAGCGCAAGCGTGCAGGACATGATTGGTCGAGTACATTTTGGCGTTCATCCAGAAGCAGAGTCGGCCGGCTATAACAAAATGACCACCATCATCGATATCCAACTGAAGGACGGCCAGACTATTTCCGGGCGTGCTGACTTTGGTAAAGGTAGCCCAGCGAATCCTATGAGTTACGATGAGGTGGCAGACAAATTCAGAAGCTGCGCGGAATTCGCGGAATGGGATGTGGCCCAAACAGAGCAGATCATCGAAACTGTAAAAACCTTAGAAAAACTTGAGTCTGTCAGGGAGCTTACAGGTCTCCTGAGCCGGTAATCATCATGAGTTGGGATATCGACCTGAATGGCGAAACGGCTTTGGTGATCGGCGGCACCCGCAACATCGGACTCAGTATCGCTGAAGCGTTACAAAGTGCGGGAGCGTCCGTATGTATCGTCGGTGGATCCGATCAGACGGCCCTGGAAGCAGCGCTCGAACGACTGAAAGCTTCGGGAGATCGGTCGACCGGACTGATTGCAGATATTCGCAACGAGACAGCAGTATCTACTATGTTCGAGTCATGTGAGAAGGTATTTGGACCGGCCTCCATCGTGGTGAACGGACCCGGATTTCGTCCTCATGCACCACTCATGGACATCGACCTAGAAACCTGGAATGCGGTCTTATCCACCATGCTTACGGGGCCTTTTTTGACTTGTCGAGAATTTTTTCGAAGACTACCAACCAATCGCAAAGGGGCTATCGTTAACATTGGAGGCCTGAGTGCGCATCGGCCAGCGAAGGATCGCGCGCATGTTATCGCTGCCAAGGCGGGCATCACTGGCTTGACGCGAGCATTAGCGATCGAAGGGATGGGACACATTCGTGCTAACTGTGTCGTTCCGGGCCTCATTGATACTCAACGCAAGCCGGACCAACCCCAGGCAAAGTTCAGCGATAACGAGGTTAATGCCCACGGTACATGTGAGGATGTGGCGCGTATCGTGTTGTCATTCGCAAGCCCACATGACACGTATGTGACTGGACAAACCATTCACGTTAGCGGCGGCCGTTATATGTAGTAAACTCGCGGCGGCTGGACCCCAGAAAACAAAAAACGAAGGATCCAATGTGGCCTATATATTTCATCAAGACGATCTGCCGCGACGGTCACGTTGTACGTTGCGCTCTTTAACCTTTTCACGAGCCTGCTGCACATACTCAGTGTGATGGGCGATGACTGAGGAAAGAGAACGCATGGCGACGATAAACGACATCTCTATCATCGATTCGAATGCGGCCGAGGCCACGCAGGTCGACTCCGGGTCGGAACGAACTCTGTGTAGTCCGAGTCTCTGCGGTTCTAAGAATTTAACGATCTTCGGGCGGACGATAAGCTCAGAACGGCAGTTCAATCTCGAATTAGTTAAGGACTATCACTTGGTCTACGTCATGGAGGGTTCGACAGACGGACTTATCCACTTTGATGGAGAAGCCCACGTAGCCGAGGAAGGAGCAGGTGTGCTTTTGCAGCCAGGTGAATCGGCGCGATTCGAAGCTGTCGGGTCGAATTTGGAGTTACTGCACATGATCACGCCGAAACCTCCAGCAGGCGTTGAAGAAGGTCTGCTAGGCGGCCCGGGATATTTCTTTAATAGGGCTACTCTGCGCCGGCTCAGTGACGCGAGCGGTGGCCGCATACGCCGTTTCTGTGCCGAGTCGAGCGTCGAGCTGCTCGACGGTAGTCGGCTCACGCCGACCAACGCAATTCAGGCGGGCGAAATGCACTATGCCGAGGGCGGATCATCGCCGTATCACAGGCACGAAGGCACCGACGTAAATCCCGACGGTGCGGCCCATGTCTACATGACATTCAAGGGTCGCGGTCGGGTGGAAGTGGGCGAGACGTCGCAGGAGATCGAGCCGGGGACGCTTTTGTATTTTCCGCCGGGCGTACCCCATCGTCTCCATTCCCATGGCGGGACACTAGACTACTTCGAGATTCAAGCTTGGCGAAGCTTTAAGACGATCGTTATGAGCGAGGAGCCGCTAGGTCTCAGGTGGTACTACGACCCGGTAGCGCCGGGCGAAGATCCGGTGGAGTGGAACCAGAGCTAAAGCTCCCCTGCTAACGCCTTACCTTGCAGTGAGTTTGCGGGATACTCCGAGATCTCGATCCGGATGCCGTCCGGGTCGAAGATATCTGCGATAACGGCTCCTGTCAGGCCGATGCGAGTGTTCGTCGGGCTCGCGCCGCGGCCGCTGAATATCGTCATCGCGTCGTTCCGGTTTTCTACATGAATACCGAAGTGGCTGATACCAATCGGTCGATTCTCCTTATCTACCTCATCGAGGGCGATGGCACTATCGCACTTGAGGGAAAAAATTACGAAATTACGCAAGGGGCCGGTGTGTATCTAGGGCCAATGGAGACAGCTGCCATCAGCCAGAGAGGCGAGACGCCAACGAAACTTTTACACCTAATCGTTCCGATCAAAAACTAGAGGGACCAAGAGCGCAGTCTACTGAGACGGGAACATGCCCACGGTAGTCAATCCAAAAGCCCAACCATCGACCCTACCAAGATCAGCCTAATGTATTAATACCTCTCTTGGGTGACCGTACAGTTATAGGGCTCTACCGACTCCCCAGGCACCCAGATCCAATATCTCTCAAGCACTATAGGCTCAGTAAAGATGGCTGGATCCGTTAC
>DBZY01000086.1:0-260 GCA_002311835.1 Proteobacteria bacterium UBA1148
AAAACGAAGCCCAACCGAGTTGCCGGAGCCGTCGGTTTTAACGTCCGTACGGGCGATTTTTATGTCTTCCGCGCGACGGCCGTTATCGTGGCCGCCGGTGGCGCATCACACATCTACAAGCCCCGTGCGGTCGGCGAGGGAATGGGACGGACGTGGTATGCACCATGGAGCAGTGCCTCTGCTTATGCGTTGCCAATTCTTACCGGCGCTAAGATGATGCAGATGGAGAACCGGATCGTCCTTACCCGATTCAAGGACGG
>DBZY01000086.1:384-703 GCA_002311835.1 Proteobacteria bacterium UBA1148
CGGCTATGGTCCGGTCGGCGCCTACTTTCTGCATCTAAAGACGTACACTGAAAATGCGTATGGGGATGAATACGAGTCCAAGTGGTACGACCATACTAAAGAATTAGTCGGGGATTATATTGATAGACAACCGGTGCCGACCTGTCTGCGAAACCATGCTTTTCTAGAGGAGACCAAAGCAGGCAGGGGGCCCATCCGCATGGTAACGAAGGAAGCCTTCCAGGACCCACATAAGGAGGCTGTTGGCTGGGAGAACTTCCTTGGCATGACGATCGGGCAAGCGGTCGTCTGGGCTTCGCAGAACATCGATCCCAAACAT
>DBZY01000086.1:822-33118 GCA_002311835.1 Proteobacteria bacterium UBA1148
CACCTGCTCCGGCGCGTGGGCGAGCGGGCCGGAGGATTGCGCCCCCTCTGGGTACCAGTGGGGATACAACCGGATGATGACCGTCGACGGACTTTTTGGCGCCGGCGACACCATTGGCGGTGCCGCCCACAAATTCTCTTCGGGATCCTTCGCGGAAGGTCGGATAGCTGCGAAGGCGGCGGTCAATTACGTGAACGACTTGGGTAAGGACCAGCCTATGGTCAGCGAGGCCGAATACGAGGATTTAAAAAGGACGGTTTTCCAACCCATGGAAAACTATGAGGTGGGACGCAACGAGATCGTCGCGGGCACTGTGTCGCCGAGCTATATCTTGCCGATTCAGGGTCTCCAGCGTCTTGAGCAGATCATGGATGAATATGTCGGCGGCATCGGCTCCAACTACACAACCAACGAACCGTTGCTCACCCGTGGGCTGGAATTGTTGGGCATGCTCAATGAAGACCTCAACCATATCGGGGCCGAAGATCTTCACCAACTGCAACGGGCGTGGGAGCTTCAGCACCGAGTCCTGGCTTCAAGGTGTGTGACGCAGCACACGATGTTCCGGACGGAAACACGGTGGCCAGGGTATTACTATCGGGCCGATCATCCGAAGCTGGATGACACCGATTGGCATTGTTTCACCTTATCCCAATACGACAAAGACTCTGAGAACTGGGATATGGAAAAGGTGCCCGTGCATCACATCATCGATTAGAAGGTTTATCGCATAACCCTTCTATGTGATGGGAAGCTGGTCGCGCTTCCAATCAAGTACGCATCGCTCAGATCAGCAATACTCACATTGTGTTGTGTGCATCGGATCATCCCGAGGTGAAGAGCAGGTTGACTACCTATGGTAGTTTGGGGGCGGTTATCGAAGTAGAAACGGTTGCTGACACGAAACCGGACTTTGAATCTGGCCCATCTGCCAATGCCGCCGTCCCGGCATTAAGGATTTCAGAAATTTAGAATTACAACGCTGCACACACGCAGACGTTAATTCCACCAGCCTATCTTTCGATGTAATTCAAGAACTGCATGTTGGATGAATATAGGCTCTATTTTTATATTTTTTATACAAAACAGTTACTTAAATTAATAAATTTCAGTTCTCATGGAATTTTGCAACCTTTTTAGTAGTTTCCGCATCTAACTATGGAGACTATGGGAACTAAGGTACCAGAAATAGATCAAGCCCTCGTTGTCAATGCTTGCCGGGGGAATAGGGAGGCGCATTCGCGTCTCTACGAACTGTGCGCACCTATGGTCTATACGCTTGCCCGGCGCATGTTGACGTCTCCGGCCATGGCCGAAGATATTCTGCAAGAGACTTTCATTGAGGTGATTCGAAAGATAGATACGTATAGAGGAGATGCTGGGTTTGGATTTTGGGTGAGACGTATTGCCGTGAATAAGTGTTTGATGCATTTGAGATCTGCCTGGAGTTCGCGACGGGTTGATATGGAGTTATCAGATGTGGTGTGCCCGCGTACTGAAGGAAAGCAAGCGGAAAAGCAAATTATCTTAGAGCGCGCACTTGCTGAGTTGCCTGAGACCTCGCGTGTTGTGGTCTGGTTGCATGATGTTGAAGGCTATACCCATAAGGAAATCGGGCAAATGATGAGCCGGACGACCAGTTTTTCGAAATCACAACTCGCACGAGCACACGAACGATTACGCATTATCTTGAGTGGGGAATGCCCCGAGGACGAAGAACAGATATGTACCCCAGTACTGAAGACCTACTAAAGATACGGGATAGCAAACCCGTCGACGCACGGGCTTTTGCAGCAGTCAATGCCGATCCTGAGCTCTGGGCGGAGATCAAACGTTTAGCAGAAGTGAAGGACGCGTTGCAGGCACTGCCGATGTTGAAGCCTCCCTCAGAAGCATGGGTAAAGATAGCTGCGGCATCGGAGAGTCATCCAGTTCCAAGCTCGCACTGGTTGTTGCGAGGCGCTATTGCCGCGACTGCTGCTTTGGCGGCGATTCTTCTCGTCATGAGTTCTTCAGAGGGTCCTCAGACGCCCCTGCCAAGTACCACCGTGGCCGAAGTAATCGGCCCAGGAGAATCCGGTTGGAACATAGCTCGTGGGCTCGCTACGCCTACCTATACATCCCTCGTAGCCGAGTCGGCACGACTGGAACGGCAGCTAAATGAGATCGGCTATAAGCCTCGGCTCATTAGAGCTGGTACGGCGACTACCATTACGGGTTTGGAAGACCAGATTTCTTTAATCGATGCACAACTCATGTATTCAAGGGTTAATGGGTTGCAACCTGGGCAAGCCGAAGAACTTCAGCGTACGCGTGTCGATCTTATGAACGCGTTGCTAAAGGTTCATCACGCTCATGCGCAACGATTTGGGTTTTAGGTGAATCTTTATAATTGTGTGTGAATCATTGGAGTGACGCCCATGAAAAGGAAATCAATTTTCGCGCTCATTGCCCTGATAGGCATGGTGGTTGCTGTGAGCAAAGCCATGGCGCAGACGCCGGAGGAAAGGGCTGAGTTCAATCAGAGTCCCTCGGAGCTTCGCGAAGCTAAAGAGGTGTTGGAAGCGGCGGCTCGAGAGGTTGCGCGATTGTCTGCACAGGTGACAGGACCGATCATAAAGGAGTTTTACTTGTCCGGGCGTCGCGCCATGCTTGGCATCAATGTTAGCGATGGCGAGGATGGTGCCAGAGTCGACGGCGTTACTCCCGGAGGTCCGGCGACTGAGAGCGGTATTGAGGCTGGGGACATCATCATTGCCATGGACGGGGCTGCGCTCAGCGGAGATTCTCCCTCAAAGCTCTTAATCGCTCAGATGGGTAACGTGGACCCTGGAGATGTAGTAACCCTTACACTTGTAAGGAATGGAGACACGCACGATATTGAAGTTACCACTCGAGAATTCCCGCCAGCTATGTTCGGTCGTGCGGGACCGGGCGGGCGTAATGATATCCGTGGCGGTGATTTTGTCGACCCAACATTTAATGCGATGCGGCGATGGAGAGCAGGCCATTGGCATGATATGGAGCTCGTTGAGTTGACTCCTGAACTGGGTAGCTATTTCGGTATTGATGCGGGCATTCTGGTGGTCCGTGCGCCTTCCGACGTTGCCTATCTGGAGGACGGCGACGTAATTTTAGAGGTCGGAGGGCGGAGACCCAACAGTACCACGCACACTATGCGTATCCTTGGAAGCTTTGATCCAGGCGAAACCCTGAAACTAACGATCATGCGCGATCAGCGTAGGCAGACGCTCGAAATAGTACTTTCTGAGGGTACTCAAGGAAATTGAGTCAGTGCGAAGATCTGTCCTATGGTAAACGTTATTAGCCGGCTCGCGTGGCCGGGTTTTCCCTAGCTATGAATATTGTCTCAACCCCGCATTCAGATTGATTTGTCTTGGTCATCATCAGGTTCTGATGAAACAAGCGGGTTAGAATCTCGGCGCCATGGACCGAAGTGCCTTTCGCTACGATTTGCCCACGAAGCTCATCGCCCAAAAGCCGTTGCCTGATCGTACTGCTAGCCGGTTGTTGGTGCTGGACGAGGGAGGCTTAGCCGATAGACAGTTCTCCGATCTAGTGTATCTGCTTCATGCAGGCGATCTTTTGATAGTGAACAATACTCGTGTGATACCTGCTCGGCTTTATGGTCAGAAGCAAACGGGTGGACGGGTCGAGATACTCCTTGAGCGAATCACGGGGGCTCGAAGCGCAACCGCCCAACTCAAGGCTAGCAAGACTCCACAACCTGGATTGGAGATAGTTCTTGCTGCCGGAGTGTCTGCCCGTGTGGAGGGGCGTGCGGACAGGCTTTTCGACCTTAGTTTCGATACGGATCTTGAGCCATTTCTTGAGACTCACGGGGAGGTTCCGCTGCCCCCATATATCAACCGACCAGCTGATTTAGAGGACGTAGAGCGTTATCAGACAATATATGCTCAAGAAGGCGGTGCCGTGGCTGCCCCAACTGCGGGATTGCACTTTGATGAGGAGGTTCTTATAGCCTTGCATGAACGTGGCATCGACTACACTTTTCTAACTTTGCATGTGGGGGTTGATACCTTCGTACCAGTGTGTACTGAACAAATCGAAGACCATCAGCTTCACGGAGAGTGGGCGCAAGTTTCCCAGGATGTTTGTGACTGCATTGAGAAAACCCGTAAACGGGGCGGACGTGTGGTCGCCGTAGGTACTACTACCGTTCGAGCCCTAGAAAGTGCAGCGCTTGATGGAAAGCTGAAACCGTTTGAAGGGGAAACGACACTCTTCATATATCCAGGGTTTCAGTTTCGTGTAGTCGACGCAATGATTACAAATTTTCATTTGCCTGAGTCCTCGTTGTTGATGCTTGTTGCGGCTTTTGCTGGACGTGAGCGGGTGCTTAATTCTTATCGCCACGCAGTTTCTCGTGGTTATCGGTTTTTCAGCTACGGTGACGCAATGCTGGTGAAACCATGAAGTTCGAACTGCTTAAAACTGAAACAGGGTCCCGGCGGGGGAGGATGGTTTTCCGGCGGGGCGTTGTTGATACGCCTGCATTCATGCCCGTGGGTACTTACGGCACGGTTAAAGCAATGATGCCCGAGGAACTTCGTGAGCTAGGGAGCCAGATGATCTTGAGCAATACTTTTCACCTCATGCTCCGGCCAGGTGTTGAAGTTATTCATGCCCATGGTGGGCTACACAAATTTATGGGGTGGGAGGGCCCAATTCTGACGGACTCTGGTGGATACCAGGTTTGGAGCCTTGAGACCTTGCGCAAGGTCAGTGAGCAGGGTGTTGAGTTCCGCTCACCGGTCAATGGTGACCTCATTACACTTACTCCCGAGAAATCAATTGAAGCCCAGTATTTTCTCAATGCCGATATCGCAATGGTGTTCGATGAGTGTACCGCCTATCCGATAGCAGAGGAGGAGGCGAAATGCTCTATGGAACTCTCTCTGAGGTGGGCGTTACGTAGTCGAAAAATGTTTGATGAATTACATTTAAAAGATGATTCGGATTCAGCGCTCTTCGGTATTGTCCAGGGTGGAGTATTTCCATCACTACGTGAAGCATCTTTGGCAGGACTCAGCGAACTTAACTTTGATGGTTATGCCATCGGGGGTTTGGCCGTGGGCGAATCTGAAGCCGAGCGACTAGCTGTTCTCGAAAAAATAGAGCCACTCATGCCTACAGAACAACCCCGATATTTGATGGGTGTCGGTACTCCAACGGACCTTATCAAAGCAGTTTCCCGGGGTATGGATATGTTCGACTGTGTGATGCCAACGCGCCATGCGCGAAACGGACATCTCTTCACAAGCGAGGGTTCAATTAATATCCGTAACCGACGTTTTCGCGATGACACTCAGCCGATTGATCCCATGTGCGTATGCCCCACATGTCGACAGTTTAGCCGCGCCTACATTAGACATCTTCAGGCCTGTAATGAGATTTTGGGATCGCGGCTCGCGACGATGCACAACCTCTATCACTATCAGACACTGATGGCCGAGATGCGAGAAGCTATTGAGCGGCAGCAGTTTGAGGAGTTTGCAGGGGAGAGATTGGAACAACTCTGTGGGGGCTAAGGAGTGCCTCGGACGATTCCAATGGAACCTATGTCATAATGCTGAGCTTTATTGGCTACTATCAGACTGTTAGAGCGAGGGTATGGACTTCTTTATCAATTCAGCGTGGGCACAATTCGGTGGGGAGGGAAGCCTATTCGGTCAATTTATTCCCTTGATCATTATCTTCGCCCTCTTCTACTTTTTGCTGATTCGCCCACAGAGTAAGCGGGCAAAGGAGCATAAGAAAATGGTGAACGAACTTGAGGAAGGTCAAGAAGTGGTCACGGGAGGTGGCGTGCTTGGCAAGGTGACAGCAGTTCGTGATAACTGGGTCACGATAGAAGTGTCTGCTAGTGTGTCCGTGAAAGTTCAGCGCAGCACAATTTCCGTCGTGGTGCCAGCAGGCACCATTAAGAACTCTTGAGCTTAATCTTGTGAATCGTTATCCACTCTGGGTAAATCTCCTTGTTGCTCTGGTCATACTGGGTGGCGTGTTATTTGCGCTGCCAAATATTTTTGGCGCCGACCCTGCGTTGCAAATTACACGTGAGGATGGTGCTCTGGTGGCTGAATTCACCGTACCCGAGATCATTGCCGCGTTGGATGAGCAGGAGATCGAATACTTCGAAGCGGGACTTGACGACCAGGCGGTTGTCGTTCGTTTTCCTGATGTCGCTATGCAGCTACGTGCTAGCCAGGTGCTGGGTGAAGCTCTGCCATTTCATATCGTTGCTTTGACGCGTGCACCCCGAACCCCCGCATGGCTTCGTTTTCTCGGTCTTGAGCCGATGAGCTTGGGGCTTGATCTTAGGGGTGGCGTGCATTTTCTCTACCAAGTGGATCTTGAGTACGCCCTTGATCAGCTGATGCAAACTTATGCGCGAGATCTGCGCACACGACTAAGAGAAGAGGGAATTCGAAATACAGGTATCAGTGTTCTTGCCGGCAACACTATTCAGTTTGGAGTTCAGGATCTCGCGAGAATGGATGACGCAGAGGCGGTTATCCGCGTTCTCGATCCGCTGCTGGTCGTGAATCGAACCACTATTGAAGATCAACCCGGATTTCAAGTGCAACTTACCCCGACGCAGATTACTGAGCGGCAGAACTTCGCAATTCAGCAAAACACGATCACATTGAGAAATCGCGTAAATGAGCTTGGTGTGGCTGAGCCGGTGGTTCAGAGACAGGGGCTCAACCGTATTGTTGTACAACTTCCGGGTGTGCAGGACCCCGCCCAGGCGGAACGCATATTGGGAGCCACTGCGACGCTGGAATTTCGTCTCGTGGATTGGGAAAACGACGCTTTTGCGGCGATGCAAAATAATCGACCACCGCTGGGATCACTCCTCCGCTATCGACGGGATGGGACACCCGAGCTTCTGCGACGCGACATGATCGTTTCTGGAGATCAACTTACGGATGCATCATTTGGATATTCTCAGGGGCTTCCCGCGGTCTACGTCCGACTGAATAGTCAAGGCGCTGGCCGGATGTTGGAAACAACTCAGGCCAACCTGGGGCGGCCTATGGCAGTGTTGTTTATTGAAGAGAAACCAGAGCTGATCGAGCGTGACGGCGAGCAAATTCTTCGTAACACACGGGAAGAGACGGTTATCAGCGTCGCTACGATTCAAGGCGTATTTTCAAGCAATTTTCAGATTACAGGACTGACCCCGTTCGAAGGCCAGGATCTTTCATTAATGTTGCGAGCTGGTGCGCTTGCGACACCGATCTTGAAGGTGGAAGAGCGTACTATTGGGCCCAGTTTGGGTCAGGACAACATTGAAAAGGGGCGCGCGGCGGTATTGACCGGATTTCTGCTAGTCGTTCTTTTTATGGCGGGTTACTATCGTGTTTTCGGTTTAACGGCAGATCTTGCGCTGTTCGCGAACCTCATACTGATCGTGGCTCTTCTGTCCATGCTTCAGGCCTCTCTCACGCTACCGGGTATCGCCGGGATCGTACTCACCGTTGGTATGGCAGTGGACGCCAATGTGCTGATCTTTGAGCGTATTCGTGAGGAGTTGCGCAACGGCAACTCGCCCCAGGCGAGTATACGTTCAGGGTATGAGAAAGCATTCTCGACCATCGCGGACGCCAACATTACGACACTTATCGCTGCTTCCGTGTTATGGGTCTTTGGCACAGGCCCGATACGCGGTTTCGCTACCACGCTCGGGCTCGGAATTGTGACATCGATGTTTACCGCGATTGTAGGTACGCGAGCAGTAATCAATCTCATTTACGGGAGTCGACAGGTCAAACAACTCTCCATCGGCGGTAGCAGGGCGTAGGTTTGGTCAACTCAACGCTGAATATCGACTTTATGAGTGGGCGTCGAATTGCGCTGATGCTCTCTGCTGTCTTGATCTTGTTCTCTCTCGGGTCTTTGGCCACTCGCGGACTTAATTTCGGCTTAGACTTTACGGGCGGTGATTTGCTGGAGCTTTCGTATGCTGGCGAGGCCGATCTTGCCGACATACGTGCTGCGCTCACCGAGGATGGGTTTGATAGCCCCGTCGTGCAAAATTTTGGCACGGTCTCCGATGTGCTTGTTCGCTTACCGCCTCGAGCCGAAACAGAAGGTACGTCAACCAGAGACCGAGTTATCTCAGTACTGCAGGCGCGCGATTCTTCCGTGGAACTGAGGCGTTTTGAGTTCGTTGGGCCCCAGGTTGGCGAAGAGCTTACTGAGCAGGGCGGACTTGCAATGCTGATTGCCCTGATACTCATTTTCATATATGTGATGATTCGATTTCGATGGAAGTTTGCAGCCGGCACGATCGCCGCACTCGTACACGATGTCATCATCGTGGTTGGCTTTTTCTCAATACTCGGGTTTGGGTTTGATCTAACGATTCTTGCCGCGATTCTCGCCACTATTGGTTATTCTCTAAATGACACTATTGTAGTTTTTGATAGGATTCGTGAGAATTTTCGTGTGATACGACGAGGAACAGCAGAAGAGATAATTAATGTATCGATTAATCAGATGTTAGGTCGTACGCTGATTACCAGCGCTACCACGTTGATGGTATTGATTTGTTTGTTTTTACTCGGCGGAGAAACGGTAGCAGGATTTGCGCTAGCACTTATTGTGGGTGTTGTCGTCGGGACTTATTCCTCAATCTATATTGCGAGTGCTGCGGCACTGGCGCTACAGGTTTCACCCGAGGATCTTATCCCGCCGAAGCGTGAAGAAATTGATGACATGCCTTAGTTAGAGGGTACTTTAAAGTTTCAAATAAGCGTATTTCTTTTGCAGGGTTGAGAAAAGTGGAGTGGCGTCCTTTTTACGGGAGGTTGTGGGCGTAGGGGGCAAGCAATTTTGAGAGTGCCGCATAAGTTTTTGGGTTGCCGGCAATAATATTACCGTTATCTAAGAACTTCTCGGTGCCATGATAGTCGCTGATGCGACCGCCAGCCTCTCGGATAATTAGAGCACCAGCCGCCACATCCCAGACGTTTAGCCCAATCTCCCAGAACCCATCCACACGCCCAGCGGCGACATAGCATAGATCGAGGGCGGCAGATCCTGGGCGGCGGACACCAGCACTCTCTTGAATAACGGCTTTTAACATCCCAAGGTAATCGTCAATGAGAGGCATATTCGAGCGGTAGGGGAAGCCCGTTGCAATGAGACACTGTTTCATACTTGCTCGCTTGCTGACACGAATCCTACGTCCATCGAGGTGTGCCCCTTGTCCGCGACTGGCCGTGAAGATTTCCTGCCGCAGAGGGTCATAGACCACGCCGTGTTCGAGTTGCCCGTTGTGAGTGACGGCGATGGAAACGGCGAAAGTAGGGAAACCATGTAGGTAGTTAGTCGTGCCGTCTAACGGATCTATGATCCACTGGTATTCGTGGTTACCCTGTTGCCCTCCTTCCTCTGCCAGTATTGAGTGCTCAGGGTAGTATTCGCGAATAACCTCGATGATGGCTTCTTCAGCCAGTTGATCGACCTTGCTTACAAACTCGTTACGCCCTTTTTCCACCACCTCCAGCGCCTCAAGTTGATTGAGGTGGCGTAAGGCAATTGCGCCAGCCTGTCGGGCTGCGCGCACTGCAATATTCACCATTCCATGCATTGTGTGCCAAGTAGGTCAGATTGAGCCGGAGTGTCGGCGCCAGGAGGTAGAATACCCGCTCTTTCCGCATAAAGAGAAATAGGCTGAGCGTAATCATGCGCATACCAGTGCGAATTGTCCTTGTAGGGACCTCTCATCCCGGTAACATCGGTGCCAGCGCTAGGGCTATGAAGACCATGGGTCTTAATGATCTAACTCTGGTTGCGCCTAGTGATTTTCCAAGCGCTGTGGCAACAGCACGCGCCTCAGGTGCCGACGATGTGCTGGCCCGTGCGCGGGTTGTAAATTCCCTGGATAACGCGATTGCCAGCTGCGGTTTCGTCGTTGGGGCTAGTGCTCGTCTACGTAGTCTCCCCTGGCCTGTTGTAGACCCGCGCGCAGGTGCCGAGTCAATATGGGAACATGTCGAGCAGACACCAGTTGCCATCGTTTTTGGTCCGGAGCACTCGGGACTTACAAATGAGGATATGTCTAGGTGCCATCAGCTGATCCACATCCCGGCAAACCCTGAATACTCATCGTTGAATATTGCCATGGCTGTACAGGTTCTCTGCTATGAACTCCGCATGACCCATCCAAACATTAAGCCCGTTGCCATTAACGACAAGTCGGAGCGGGAAGTGCCGCTGGCGAGCGCGGAAGAACTTGAGGGCTTTCATCAGCATCTAGAGGCTGTTCTCAGTAACGTAGGTTTTTTGACTCCAAGCCATCCTCGACAACTTAAACTAAAATTGCGCAGAATTTTTCGTCGTTCGCTCCTAGATCAGAGTGAGATCAATATCCTGCGGGGGATGTTGGCGGCACTTACACCCGACCGCCACAAGTCTCTGGCGTCGTCAACAGAGAAACCGTTAGAGTCGTTGACGAAAAAAAGCTAGACGAGCATGATCAAAAAAGAAATCTATCTGGATTATGCAGCGACTACACCGGTGGATCCCGCGGTCATTGCGGTGATGATCGAGTGTTTGGGGTCCAGCGGAGATTCGGCTAATCCGTCCTCTTCTCACTTGCCAGGTCGCCGCGCCAAAGCTCGCGTTGAGGTTGCCCGTTCTCAGATTGCCAAACGAATAGGTGTTTCGTCGGACACTGTTTGGTTTACTTCAGGAGCTACAGAATCCGACAATATGGCGTTGATTGGCGCGATGCGTGCGAATGCGCATCGTGGTCGGCATTTGATTACGTCGGTGTTAGAGCATAAAGCCATTCTTGACACCGCACATGCTTTGGAAGCGGAGGGTACAGAGGTCACATATGTTAACCATGATTCGGATGGTATTGTCGATCCGGATCAGATTTCCGAAGCAATTCGTGACGACACCGTTCTTGTTTCAATCATGCATGTGAACAATGAGACGGGGGTTCTTCAGGACATTGCTGCGATCGGTCAACGGTGCCACGAGTGTGGCGTACTTTTTCATGTTGATGCCGCTCAGAGCACGGGAAAGGTTGCATTGAAGCTTGAAGATTGGGCGGTGGATCTTGCCTCGCTTACGGCGCACAAGACCTATGGTCCAATGGGCATCGGTGCAATCTATATATCTGAAGGCGTGAGTTTAGATCCTATGATTCACGGTGGTGAACAAGAAGGAGGTTTCCGTCCAGGTACTCTGGCGACGCACCAGATAGTTGGATTCGGGAAGGCGTTCGAACTTGCAGACCCAGATAGTGATGGGCCGCTGCTAGCCGCTCGTCGGGACCGTCTGTGGACAGGCTTAAATGCTATCGAAGGGGTATTTCTCAATGGACATCCCGCTCAACGCTCTCCGCATGTGCTGAATGTGACATTCCCTGGCGTAGAGGGTTCCAGCCTGCAGCTCGCTCTCGCTAATGTGGCTATTTCCGCTGGTTCAGCTTGCAACTCTGATATCCCTGATCCCTCCCATGTGCTGCGTGGCATGGGATTGAGCGATGTCCTAGCTGAGAGCACTCTGAGGTTCAGCGTCGGTCGATTTACGACCGAGGCTGAGATCGACTACGTGGTGGGACGAATTCAGGATGAAGTGCCTCGGCTCAGGGCATTGGCTAGTGGTGCTCCGGCGTGGACTGCAAGTTGATGCGTCGAATGTGTACTTTGCGCTAAACTACTGAACCTTTTATGGATTACAGCTCCGAGGTGGAACAACGGTTTCTGTCGCCAAGCAGGGTTGGGGAGTTCGAAAAAGGTACTCCAGGGCTAGTTTCAGGTGAGGCCGCAGATCGCACATTAAACGTCTGGATCCGGTTCCAGGTCCAAGTACTTGATGGAGCTATTCGTGCTGCTCGTTTTAGTGTATACGGTTGTCCGTATACGGTGGCCGCTGCTGACTGGGCTGCAGAGTGGCTAGAGGGACGTTCCAGCACGGCGCTGGAAGAGCTGGGGATGCTTAGGCGATATAAAAAACTTGGTGTACCAGTGGAAAAATTAGGGAAGTTACTGTTGATTGAGGATGCTGCGGCAGCGTGTTGGCGGGAACTTGATGGTTTAGAGAGACAGAAGAGAAATTGACAATGGCAATATCGCTAACAGAGAGTGCGGCCGAGCGTGTACGTGGTTATCTTGAACGACGCGGGCATGGCGTAGGTCTTCGGTTGGGTATTAAGAAGACGGGCTGTTCAGGTTATGCCTATGTAATTGACTATGCGGACGATATTAATCCCGACGATGTGGTATTCGATGTCCTTGATGTCAAGGTGATTGTGGATAACGACAGTTTGCAACTTATCGATGGCACGCAGGTCGACTTTGTGAAGGAAGGTATCAACGAAGCATTTAAATTCCGCAATCCAAACGTCAAGGGCGAGTGTGGCTGTGGGGAGAGTTTCAGCGTTTAAGATGAATCATAAGGGTAAAGAATGGCAGTTGAACGGACTTTATCTATAGTTAAACCAGATGGTGTGCAGAAGGATTTGATTGGTGAGGTCTGTCGCCGGTTTGAGCAGGGCGGATTACATATTGTAGGAATAAAAATGCTCCACCTGACGCAAGAGCAAGCGAAGGGGTTTTATGTTGTTCACAAGGAACGCCCCTTTTACCCAGATCTAGTAAATTACATGACTTCCGGGCCTGTCATAGTTCAGGTACTTGAAGGTGAGGATGCGATACAGAAGAATCGCGAAATTATGGGGGCAACCAATCCAGCAGAAGCTGATCCTGGAACGATAAGAGCAGACTTTGCAGCCTCCATTGAGGAGAACGTTGTGCATGGATCTGATGGTTCGGATACTGCCACTCAGGAAATCAGCTTTTTTTTTGACAAGGACGAGATTTGCGCGAGAACGCGCTGAATTCGATACATGACACATCCGGCAAGCTCAATCTGATCGGGCTTTCCCCAGAGATGCTGGCCGAGTTTTTCGTAGGACTTGGCGAAAAACCCTACCGGGCGAGACAAATCATGGGTTGGGCTTACCAGCGTGGTGTGGTCAATTTCAACGAGATGACGAATCTGAGCTTGCGGCTGCGTCAGCGGCTTGAGCTTGTGGCCTCCCTCTCTCTGCCGAAAATAATTCGTAGGGAGATCTCGCGTGATGGAACATGCAAGTGGCTGCTCGACGTTGGTGCCGGACAGGCTGTAGAGACTGTGTATATTCCGGAGCCAAATCGAGCGACCCTGTGTATTTCCTCCCAAGCTGGATGTGCCTTGGACTGTTCTTTCTGTGCTACCGGTCGACGAGGATTTAACCGCAATCTGAGCGCTGCCGAGATCTTGGGTCAGGTGGTACTTGTGAACCAGACTTTGGGACCAGACTCTGCGGTCACCAACGTTGTATTCATGGGCATGGGGGAACCGCTGGCAAACTATCGAGAGGTCGTTTCAGTAGTGAAGCTACTAATTGACGACCTGGCTTTCGGGCTATCACGGCGAAGGGTCACGATTAGCACCGCGGGGCTTGTTCCTCAGATCCGTAAGCTTTCCGGGGACTGTAATGTTGCTCTTGCGGTTTCGTTGCATGCACCGACGGACCTTGTGCGGGATAAGCTGGTGCCTATCAACCGGCGTCACCGGATCCAGGAACTCCTGGACGCCTGTTGGCAATATGCTGAGTGTCTGGCTTCCCGGCAGGTCACATTTGAATACGTCATGCTTGCTGGTGTGAATGATACGCCCCGGGATGCGGAGATCCTGGCGAAGCTGCTAAGGGGTAGACCCGCTAAGGTGAATCTAATTCCCTTCAACTCCTTCCCAGGCACCGAGTACCAATGCTCCTCGCCTGAGCAGATTGATCAATTTTGTACGAATCTGAGGTCTGCGGGGATTGTCGCTACAATACGTCGTACCCGTGGGGATGACATTGCTGCGGCTTGTGGACAGTTAGCAGGCCAGGTGAAGGACCGTATGCGGGTGCGCTTAGGGGATAAACAAATCAGGGCAGCGAGCTGAAAACTGCCATGATGATATTTCTCACATTTAATTTTTTGTGGGTCACTGAATCGGTTCGAATCTAATGGGAAATAATGACACACAGGCACCGGAGGAAGACCGTCCAGAGGAGATTCCCGCAACTGTTGGAGCCATGCTTAAAGCGGCCCGGGAAGAACGGGAGCTGTCTATAGAGCAAATTGCTGGAGAATTACGCATTGACGCCCGGTTCCTAATTGCTCTTGAGGAAGATCGTTTTGAAGAATGCTCAGCTCCCGTTTATACAAAAGGTTATATCAAACAATACGGGCAACGTGTTGGGCTTAAGTACGGTGACTTGCTAATCGAATACTATCGTCAGGTTGAGATACGCGATGTGCCTATGATAGCGAATAGGCCAATCCAACTTCGCGATGGAAAACAGATTATCCAATGGATCATTGTGGGGTTGGTTCTTGGCATCTTGGTTGTGGGATTAGGAGTTTGGTATCTATCTTTAGAGGGTCCGCCGACAGAGGTAACATTTCCAACCGAAGAATCCAGTGATTTGGGAATTAATGGAAACGAGGCTCTGGGATTGCCCTATCTGTTCGAGCAGGAGTCTGCACCAATACCAGATCCAGACCCGGAAGCAGCTGCGGTTCTAGAGTTGGCCGTTGTTCAAGCCGTCGGGCCGGAGTCAGTTGTTGCACTTGCCGTTCCAATGGAAGTTGCGCTGGACCCACCGTCGAAACCAACTATTGAGGTCACTATCAGTTTTGATCAGGACTGCTGGGTTGAAGTGACCGATGGTAGCGGCGAGCGATTTTTTTACGACCTTGGGAGTGCCGGAACTGTTGCCAGTTTTAATGCGCAGCTACCTCTATCATTCTTTCTTGGTAACGCGGATGGTATCCGGTTGGAGCTCAACGAGCGTCTGTATCCAATTCCCGCTGACAGTCGTCGAGGTAACCTTGCACAATTCGTTGTTGCAGAGGGTGTCTGAGGACAATGTCCAATCCTATTCAGCCCGTTCGTGGTATGAACGATATTTTGCCGGACGTGCGTTCGGTATGGGCAGCTGTTGAGTCTGCCGCCGAAGAGATTTTCGAAGCTTACGGGTACCAGCGGATTCGCATTCCTGTTATGGAGCGAACGGAGCTCTTCAGTCGGTCGATTGGCGAAACGACCGATATAGTTCAAAAGGAGATGTATACTTTCGAGGATCGCAATGGATCAAGCGTGACGTTACGACCTGAGGCTACGGCAGGTATCGTCCGGGCCGGGTTGAGCAACGGTTTGTTTCATAACCAGCAGCAGAAGCTCTGGTGCAGCGGTCCTATGTTCCGCCATGAGCGACCTCAGAAGGGTCGCTATCGTCAGTTTCATCAATTAAATGTTGAAGCCATAGGTTTTGCTGGCCCGGAAATAGACGCAGAACTTATTGTGATTTCGGCGCGGTTATGGGAACGACTGGGGCTTGAAAGCCCAAACCTTGAATTAAATTCTCTTGGTACACCGGAGGCGAGATCAGGTTATCGTGAAGCGTTACAGCACTACTTTTCAGCATCGAAGGATGTGCTGGATGCAGAGAGCCTGAATCGATTGGAACGCAACCCACTCAGGATCCTCGACAGCAAAAACCCGGATCTTGGGCCATTGATCACAAGTGCGCCGGAGCTAAGTGATTATCTCGACGATGATTCGAAGACGCACTTTGAACGCGTACAGCAGTTGTTAAGTGACGTTAATGTAAGCTACAGACTTAATCCAAGACTCGTGAGAGGTTTAGATTACTACTCCCGCACCGTGTTCGAGTGGGTTACCGATCGTCTGGGCGCGCAGAGCGCCGTTTGTTCAGGGGGGCGCTATGATGGCTTGGTGGCTCAATTGGGTGGCCGGAATACGCCGGCGATCGGTTGGGCTTTAGGCATCGAGCGAGTGGTCGAGCTTATCGAGGCTGAAAGATTACAGATTCTTGAGCGCCAACCTCACGCTTATCTAGCCATGGCTGGGGAGCAGGCACGACGACAGGGTTTTGGTATCGCTGAGAATCTTAGGGCGCGGGTACCGGGAGTGCGCCTTTTCATGGATTGCGCGGGAGGAAGTCTCAAGTCGCAGCTACGACGCGCAGATCACAGCGGCGCGCATCTTGCCCTGATTCTCGGTGAAGATGAGTTGTCTGCGGATCAATTGAGCGTGAAGGCGTTGCGAGAGGATACCCCTCAATCTATGCAGAGTTTGGACGGAGTGGTGTCGGAACTACTCCGTGTTCGCGGGGAATCACCGTAGAATAGATGCCGTTGGAGAAGGCCGGAGGGCTTTTTGTGGACGAGTTCCTTTCTGAAAAAGAACAAATTGAGGAAATCCGCGGTTGGTGGCGGGAGAATGGCTGGTATCTGATTGGTGGGGCCATCCTTGGTATAGCTGCCCTATTGGGCTGGAATCGGTATGGCGTTTATCAAGACACTCAGGGCGAAGCCGCGAGCGCGCTCTACGTTGAGTTGCGTCAGGCTGCCACGGATGATGCTCCTGGTGACGCCCGTACTCTTTTGGCACAGCTGCGTGAGAATCATCCGAGCAGCCCTTACACTGACCAGGCCGGCCTGCTGGTTGCTGTTCTACGGATGCGTGCAGGACAGATGAACGGGGCAACGGATGAGTTGCGCTATGTCGTGGATGGTACCCGTGACCCAGAGCTTGCTTTGATAGCTCGGCTTCGATTGGCCCGTATACTTTTACATCAAGAATTTTACGATGAGGCACTGGCAGTACTCGACGTGGATCCAGGTAGTTTCTCCGCTCGTTATAATGAGGTGCGTGGAGATATTTATGTCGAGATTGGAAATTCCGTAAGCGCCCGGATGGCGTATAACGCAGCTCTCACAGCACAGGAATCGGATCTTGTTGATTGGAGTCTAGTACAGATGAAGCTTGAAGCCCTTCCTATTGCCGAGGTTGTTACAACGGAGGAGACAACGCAGTGAAATGCTGGTTGGTGTTAGCTATTGCAGTACTTGGTATAGGAGTTAGTGCTTGCAGTCGCAATGAGAGTACCACTGAGCTCCCGGCTGAGCTGCAGGCTTTCGAAGAGAGAATCGAGATACGTAGGATTTGGAGGGCCCGGGTGGGCAGGGCATCGGCATCCGAACGTCTACGCTTGGGGCTGGCACCTAGCACAGATGGTACACGGATCTATGCGGGAAGCTATGATGGACAAGCTGCGGCATTTGATGCACAAACTGGGCAGCGACGGTGGGTCACGCAGACGAACCTGTCACTATCCGCCGGTCCGGCCTATGGAGACGAAGTTCTGGCCTTCGGCACGACTGATGGAGATCTCATCGTGCTTGATGCGGAAACTGGAGAAGAGCTTTGGCGTCGTGCGGTAGGCTCGGAAGTACTAGCGCCCCCGGCGATTGGTAACAACGTTGTAGCGCTGCGAAGCGTTGATGGTCGGCTACGAGGCTACTCGATGTCCGACGGGCGCGAGCTCTGGTCGGTCGTGCAAACTGTGCCTGCGTTAACAATGCGGGGGAATACGGCACCTTTCGTAGCAGGCACCGTTGTCGTGACCGGTTTCGATAACGGCCGTTTAGGAGCTTATGACCTCAGTAGTGGCGACCCGTTGTGGGAGGTTACTGTGGCAATGCCTTCAGGGCGCACCGAGTTGGAGCGACTGGTCGATGTCAGCGCGGGTCTTCAGGTGGTAGGTAACGATGTTTTCGCGGTTGGTTACCATGGGCGTGCTATCGGTATCGCCCTACAGACCGGCGTGGTTTTATGGCAACAAGAACTCTCAAGCTATTCAGGTTTGGGAGTGGATCTGAATAGTGTTTACGTTACGGATGAGTTTAGCGAGGTGGTGGCTTTGGAACGCGGTGCCGGGACGCCTAGGTGGCGACAGAACGCATTGCGATTGAGGGATGTGACAGCGCCCAGCGCTTACAGGAATATGGTTGTTGTCGGAGATTTCGAAGGTTATTTACATTGGATTGATCCCACGGATGGGAGTTTTCTGGCTCGGGAACGAGTGACATCAAGGCCAATTGCCGCGGCGCCGCTTGTTGTCGGAACTAATCTTTTCGCGCAAGCTGAAGATGGGACCTTAGCTGCTTATACGGTTGAAATCGAAGAGCCAGAACCCGAGACCACCGAGGATACGGCCTAGACCGGGCTAGCTTGCGATCCTGATGAAAAATGCGGATTAGATCATGCTTCCTGCAGTGGCTTTGGTGGGACGCCCCAATGTTGGCAAGTCCACTCTGTTCAACCAGCTCACCGGTTCTCGGGATGCTCTGGTTGCGGACTATCCTGGACTGACTCGGGACCGTCGATATGGTTTCGGTAATTTCAAGGGGAGTTCCTTCATCGTTATCGACACAGGGGGGCTCGGTTATGACACCGATGAGGTCGTTGCACTGGCTGCTCAGCAGGCGCAGATCGCTATGGACGAAGCAGACGCCGTGGTGCTTGTCCTAGATTATCGAGAGGGCCTAACCGCGGCGGATCAGCAAATCGCGGAACGATTGCGTAGCTCCAATAAGCTAATCACCATCGCGGTCAATAAATCAGAGGGGGTCACCCCAGAGCTTGCTGAGGCAGAGTTCCACAGTTTGGGATTGGGTTCCCCAGTGAGTATTGCGGCGCTGCACGGGCGTCGTATAGCGACGTTGATGCAAGAAGTTCTGAGCCCCTTCGCTCAGGAGTCAGGCGTGCAAGGCGGTGATGAGCTGGGACGACTTAAGGTTCCTCGCTTGGCAGTAGTTGGGAGGCCCAACGTCGGCAAATCTACGCTGATAAATCGCCTACTGGGCGCCGAGCGCCTGGTCACGTCGGCTGAGCCAGGTACGACCCGGGATAGCATACTGGTGCCTTGCCGGCGGGGCGATCAGGACTTTATTTTGGTAGATACTGCCGGGATCCGGCGTCGTGCTCGAGTCCATAATTCTGTTGAGAAGTTCAGTGTCGTGCAGAGTCTTCAAGCCATTGAGGATTCTGGTGTCATCCTACTCTTACTCGACGCGCGAGAAGGTGTAACCGAACAGGATCTTCACCTGATTGGGTTAGTCGTCGAGCGCGGTCGTGCAATCACTATCGGTATAAATAAGTGGGATGGGATCGAGACCTCTCATCGCCGGAGAATCGAAGTTGAGGTAAGCCGGAGATTGGATTTCGTTAGTTTTGCACGTGTTAACTATATTTCCGCGCTCCATGGGAGCGGCATTGATTCGGTCGTTGCTGCTGCACTAACTGCTTATGAGGCAGCGGGGAAAGAGTTTACGACGCCAAACTTAAATCTGATCCTTGAAAGTGCGCTCGTGGCCCATTCTCCACCTTTGGTTGGTGGTCGGCGCATTCGCCTGCGCTATGTGCACCAGGGCGGGAAGCACCCCTCTGTTCTTGTTATTCATGGCAGTCGTCTGGAACGCTTACCCGCGCATTATCGCCGGTATTTGGTAAATACATTTCGTAAAGCGCTACGTCTAGAGGGAGTGCCCCTGAGACTGGAGTTGAGAAGTGGCGAGAACCCGTTCGCGGGTCGTCGCAATACTCTGACGCGTAGGCAGTTAAAACGGAGGAAGCGTGTGATTCGTTACGATCGTAAGCGATAGCCGACCGGTACTAGTTGTCCTATTCTCATAACAAGAAGTTACAACCGTGTGGGCAGTTGGACCTTAAACTTCCCACGATCTATACATTATTGGACCGAGGTTCAAGTAGGGCCTTTTTATGAGCAGTGCTAGACAATTTGTTACGGTGGAAGGCGAGTTCCCAATGCATCGGGGTGAAGCATTGCTGACCCCGACGATTGCCTATGAGACTTGGGGGGAGTTGTCTACGCAGAAGGATAATGCCGTGTTGATCTTTACTGGGCTTTCCCCCTCGGCTCACGTGGCATCTTCGCCGGGCGACCCAGCTCCAGGGTGGTGGGAGGAGATAGTTGGCCCGGGACGCGCTGTAGATACCCGGCGATTTTTTGTGATCTGTGTGAATTCATTGGGGAGTTGTTTTGGGTCGACTGGCCCGGCGTCTACTAATCCTGAAACGGGCGAGACTTATCGATGTGCGTTTCCGGTTCTGTCTCTTGAGGATGTGGCTCGTGGAGGGCTGGAAGTGATAGGTCACCTCGGGGTCGAGAGACTTTATGCGACGATCGGGCCCTCCATGGGCGGAATGTCAGCGCTGGCTTTTGAGATTCTATTTCCTGGTCTTTCCGAAGGACTTCTTCTCATCTCGTCAGCAACGCGGGCGCTTCCTTTCGCCACGGCCTTACGATCACTACAAAGAGAGATGATTCGGCGTGATCCCAATTGGTTGGATGGCAACTACACTCCAGATGCGCTTCCGGTTACGGGTATGCGTCTTGCGCGTAAGCTGGGGATGATTACGTATCGTTCAGCGGAAGAGTGGAATGAGCGGCTTGGCCGTGAGCGAAGTGCTGAACAGCGTGAAACTGGAAACCCATTCGCGGCTAGCTTCGAAATTGAGACGTACTTGGAACACCACGCGAGCAAGTTCGCCGGACAGTTTGATCCAAATTGCTATCTTTATTTATCGCAAGCGAGCGATTTTTTCGATGTCGCAGATCACGGCGTTTCGGTTGAGACGGGAATTAAGAAAATTCAGACATCCCGAACGATGGTGATTGGGGTTGCCACTGATATCCTTTATCCGCTGCACCAGCAGCAAGAGCTAGCCAAACAGTTCGAGAGGCTTGGGAGCAAGATCGAGTTTGTTGGGCTTCCATCTATTCAAGGACACGATTCCTTTCTTGTGGATATGGACAACTTCCGCCCAGTCATTGCCCGCTTTTTTGAAGCCTAGTTTTTGCGAGTGTAATTTTCTATTTATTGTCGTCGACTGTGGCGGAGAGTTCACCGCGGGCGAACTGGACATCGATACTTGTCCCTGGTGGTGTGGTGCTGGCGTCGGTCACGATGCCACCGTTTTTACGCGTCACTATCGCGTAGCCCCTGTCCAGAGTTGCGAGTGGGTTCATGGACTGCAATGTGCGTTCAACCAGCAAAAGTTGGTTTTTCTGTATTTGTAATGCCTTGTTCACAGCATGCTCCAGCTCTCCCATACCGAACCGAAGACGGTCACGGAGGCTCGTTATCAGATGTCGTGGTGTGGAGACCAGTAGGTTTGCTGTAAGCTCTGTTAGACGAGATTGAGGGCTGGACAGCAGGAGCCCCAAGCGCAGATGCAACCGAGTTTCCAGATCATCGAGTTGTTGGCTGGACTGTTGTAGTCGCACCCCGGGATGGCTTCGGTTAAGCCGATGAGCTAGTGCCTCTAGAAAACGCTGTGGGGTTGCTAAGCGTTGTCTGACACCTCGCGAGAGTCTGCCTCCTATGGTATTGAGTGAGCTGAGCCACTGGGTGTGATCGGGAACAGCAAGTTCTGCAGCGCCCGAGGGTGTCGGTGCCCGCAAATCGGCTACGAAGTCGGCGATCGTGAAGTCAATTTCGTGTCCAATGCCGACGATGATCGGGATTTCGACGGCGGCAATGGCTCGTGCTACCACTTCCTCGTTGAAGCACCAGAGGTCTTCCAGGGAGCCTCCACCTCGCGTCAGAATTAGGAGATCGCATTCCTGCCGTTCATTGGCTAACCGAAGCATTCGGGCAATCTCATCGGGCGCTTCTTTGCCTTGAACGGGTGTTGGATAGATTAGCGCCGGGATAGCTGGAAAACGTCTCGAGAGAACAGTCAGTACGTCTTGGATAGCCGCGCCGCTTGGGGAGGTGATAATGCCGATTCGCCGTGGTACCTGAGGAGGTATTTGTTTACGATCGGTATCGAACAAGCCTTCCGCAGCCAGTCTATTTTTTAGCTCCTCGAATCGACGGCGTAATACTCCTTCGCCGATTTCCTCCATGTGCTCTACCACGAGCTGAAAATCGCCACGGGTCTCGTAGATGCTTACGCGGCCACGGACTAAAATGTGCTGACCGTTATCTGGAGCAAACTTTAGTTGGCGATTATTTTGAATAAACATCGCGCAGCGTAGTTGTGCGTTCTCGTCCTTCATACTCCAGTAAAGGTGCCCCGATGACGGGCGGGCTAGGTTAGAGATTTCGCCTTCAACCCAGACGGTGCCGAGGTGATTTTCAATGAGCTGGCGCGCTTCGCGATTCAGAGAAGAGACTGTGAAGACTTCGCGTGGCGCTTCGAGTTGTAGGCTCAGGATGTCATCCGAGGATTCCATTCGGGGGAGTATACGGTAGCCAGAATTGGGCTTGCTGAGATATTTACCCTGAATTCGTAGAAGCGTAAAATGGATCGTTTAACTTGATTGATGTGTGGGGCTGATTATGCGGATCATCCACGAGGCTCTCACCTTCGATGACGTCATGCTACAGCCTGCCTATTCTGAGGTCTTGCCTCGGGAAGTAGCCTTGGAAACCCACCTCACGCGCGCACTTTCTCTAAATATTCCCATTATCTCAGCTGCCATGGACACAGTGACCGAGGCGCGGTTGGCCATTACGCTGGCTCAGGAGGGTGGCATTGGGATTATCCACAAGAACATATCTCCTGAAGAACAGGCTCGGCAAGTATTACGAGTAAAAAAATTCGAGAGTGGTGTTATCAGTGATCCAATTACCGTAGCGCCTGACACCTCCATACAGGCAGTCATTCAACTAACCCAGGCTAACTCTATTTCGGGGGTTCCTGTGGTGGATGGTGAGGAACTAGTTGGGATTGTCACTCATCGAGATTTGCGATTCGAGACACAATTAGATGCGTCAGTGTCCTCTGTAATGACGCCTAAGGACAGGCTGGTCACGGTCAGAGAGAATCCAGATAATGAAGAGGTGCTAACGCTTTTGCACCGGCATCGCATCGAAAAAGTGTTAGTTGTCGATAAAGATTTCCGGTTGCGTGGAATGATTACCGCTAAGGATTTTCAGAAGGCGACCGACTACCCATTGGCTTCGAAAGACGATCTTGGGGCACTGCGAGTCGGCGCAGCGGTGGGTACCGGAAGAGATGCCGAAGAACGGGTGGCGGGTTTGGTTGGTGCTGGGGTTGACGTGTTAATCGTTGATACGGCGCACGGTCACACAAAAAACGTTATGGATCGGGTAAAGCAGATTAAAGTAGATTATCCGGATGTTCCTCTGATCGCTGGCAACATCGTTACCGGTGAGGCTGCACATGCGCTGGTCGAAGCTGGAGCAGATGCTGTCAAGGTTGGTATCGGTCCTGGGTCCATTTGTACCACTCGGGTAATTGCTGGTGTTGGCGTACCACAGATCACAGCCGTTGCTGAGGTAGCATCGGCCCTTGCTGATACAGATGTTTCGGTGATTTCTGATGGTGGTATTCGATACTCAGGAGACATCGCTAAAGCTATAGCAGCGGGTGCTCACTGCGTGATGATAGGTAGCCTTTTTGCAGGGACCGAGGAATCTCCAGGAGAGGTTGAGCTATATCAAGGGCGTTCCTATAAGTCTTACCGGGGCATGGGTTCGGTTGGGGCCATGGCGCAGCAACACGGTTCTTCTGATCGGTATTTTCAGGATGCGAGCGAAGAACTTGAAAAGCTAGTTCCTGAAGGTATTGAGGGGCGGGTTCCCTACAAAGGCAGTCTTGTGGCGATCGTACAGCAACTTATTGGGGGCATACGTGCCTCAATGGGTTATACGGGGTGCGAAAGCATTGCTGTGCTTCGCACGACCCCGTGCTTTGTTCGAATTACGGGGGCAGGACGTAAGGAGAGTCACGTCCACGATGTGGCAATTACGAAGGAACCACCGAACTACCGGATGGGGTGAGG
This sequence comes from Proteobacteria bacterium UBA1148, assembly GCA_002311835.1. Lineage (GTDB taxonomy): Bacteria > Pseudomonadota > Gammaproteobacteria > Steroidobacterales > Rariloculaceae > UBA6522. The sequence goes on from DBZY01000086.1 coordinate 24,578, forward strand.
TTTGGTGGAAGTAGAAGCCCATCTTCAAGAAGTAGAAACATCGGACAGCGCGCGTCTACTGATTCTCGACTTCGGGTCTCAATATACTCAGCTAATCGCCCGTCGGGTGCGAGAGGCAGGGGTATATAGTGAGATCCATCCCCATGATCTTTCGGCGGAGGCAATAACAGACTTTCAGGCTTCTGGAATGATTCTTTCCGGTGGGCCTGAGTCAGTTGGAAGAGAGGGTTCTCCTGCGGTAAGTGATGCAGTAATCAACTCAGGCGTACCTATTTTGGGTATTTGCTACGGGATGCAGGCACTTGCCATGAAGCTAGGCGGTGAAGTCAGTGGTTCAGATCATCGCGAGTTCGGTTATGCCGAAGTTAGCCTTACAGGGAGCGATGGGTTACTGGGTGGATTGGTAGACGGTGGTGATCAGCTGAAGGTTTGGATGAGCCATGGTGACCGCGTTGAGGCATTACCTGAGGGCTTCGAGTCGATAGCATCTTCCAGGAACGCTCCGCTTGCCGGTATGGCTGATGTCAAAAGACAAATCTACGGCGTCCAATTTCACCCTGAGGTTACTCACACGGAAAAAGGCCAGGCGATCATTGAGCGTTTTGTTCACAAGATTTGCAGTTGTCCTAGTTATTGGACACCGAGGAATATTATTGCTCAGCACATCGAACGAGTTCAGCAAGATGTAGGAATGGAACGCGTGTTGCTCGGGCTCTCGGGGGGTGTGGACTCATCTGTCGTAGCCGCATTACTGCACGCTGCCATTGGGGACCAATTGACTTGCGTGTTTGTCGACAACGGCCTTTTGCGTTTGAATGAAGGTGATCAAGTGATGGAGGCTTTCAGTGAGCATTTGGGTGTCAACGTTATCCGGGTCGATGCAGAGGAGGCGTTTCTATCAGCACTGGAGGGAGAGAGCGATCCTGAAAACAAACGCAAAATTATTGGCCGAAAATTTATTGAAGTGTTTGAGGCGCAGGCGAAGGTGTTAGATGGTGTTCGCTGGCTTGCCCAGGGCACGATTTATCCGGATGTAATCGAGTCCGCTGGTGCTGCAACCGGGAAGGCTCATGTAATTAAGTCACACCATAACGTCGGTGGCCTACCGGAACAGATGAATCTGAAACTTATTGAGCCATTACGAGATCTTTTCAAAGATGAGGTGCGTAAGATCGGTGTGGAGCTTGGATTGCCTCCGCAGTTGGTTGGCCGTCACCCTTTCCCCGGACCAGGTTTGGGGGTACGTATTCTTGGGTTGGTGAAGAAAGAATACGTTGATGTTCTTCGTCGGGCAGACGACATTTTTATCAGCGAACTTCGTGGGCAAGGCTTGTACGATAAGGTAAGCCAGGCCTTCGTCGTGTTTTTACCGGTGAAGTCGGTAGGTGTTATGGGTGATGGTCGGCGTTACGATTACGTCGTGGCGCTAAGAGCTGTTGAGACTGTAGATTTTATGACAGCCCGCTGGGCCCACCTGCCGTACGATTTTCTTGATCATGTTTCAAGACGAATCATTAATGAGATTCAGGGGATTTCTCGGGTAACTTATGATATTTCCGGAAAGCCTCCAGCTACTATTGAGTGGGAATAATTCGATAATTGACGATTCGATGGTCGGGAGTGTCGTTCAAGAAAGACAAGATGGACTGTCGATTCGGAAGATAGCAGATAAGTTAGGTCTGAATAGGGGTGTTGTCTTGAAGATCTGTCAAAGTCAGCAGATTTGAACCCCCGACTACTGTAATGGATATATGGGTAGACGCTGACGCCTGTCCGGTTGTGATAAAGGAAATTCTGTTTCGTGCGGTGAAACGTACCGGAATTCAGCTAACTCTTGTCGCAAATCAATCCCTATCGATACCCAAAAATTCATCGATTCGAATGATTCAAGTCCCCTCGGGCTTCGACGTCGCAGATAAAGAGATTGCTAAAAGATGCAGTGTCGGTGACCTCGTCGTAACGAACGATATTCCACTCGCTGCAGAGATCATCGAGAAGGGTGGTCACGCGTTGAGCCCTAGAGGGGAGTTATATTCAGCTGACAATATTCGCGCGCGTCTCAATATGCGGGATTTCATGGACACCTTACGAGCGAGCGGTATCAATACGGGCGGCCCCGCGGCAATCAATCAGAGCGATATACGATTATTCGCAAACCATCTGGACACATTGTTGACAAGAGCTCAGTAGGGTTTTATGAGTGGTTTGATGAAGACGGATATCCGATTTGGACAGAGATGTACGAGATATAGCCATAATCTTAAGGGTGCGTATAACATTAAATGGAAAAGGACTGATGGTCTAAATCAAAAGATTGTTTATTTTTTTATTGATTTACAGCGAGAATGAAGGTGGAAACAGAGTACATGAAGCAAGCTTTGGCTCTCGCCCGCGCGGCCGGGAAGCAGGGCGAAGTGCCTGTTGGCGCAGTATTGGTGGCAAATGACGGTGTCCTTCTCGCGGAGAGTGGCAATATGTCAATTTCCACCAATGATCCTACAGGTCATGCAGAGATTCGTGTTCTACGTGCAGCAGGCCGCAAGCTCGGTAACTACCGGCTTCCCGACTCGACGCTTTATGTGACTCTTGAGCCTTGCTCGATGTGTGCAGGCGCATTGGTGCACGCACGGATCGCGCGGATTATTTTTGGAGCCGTCGATTCGCGCGCGGGGGCATGTGGGAGCGTTTTTGATCTTGTCCGGAGCGCCCGGTTAAATCATCAAATTGAAGTTGCGCAAGGCATGTTAGCTGAAGAGAGCGAAAAGTTATTAAAAGACTTTTTTATTGAACGTCGCTGACAGCGTGTGTCGATCAACCTGAGGATAATTCAACAATCTGCCTGGATTCCGGGGGTTCTTCTCGGACAAATTCTTCGCTAGTCATCCATAGAAGGATCTCGTAATAGCGTCTGATATTGTCCACGTAGTGAACGGGCTCCAAGCCGCGTGCAAACCCGCGAGATAAATGCTCATACCAGCCTGGGTCGCTCAGAAGGGGTAGTCTCTCCCTTACTGCTTCCCAAGAATCAGGATTGTCATCCTGAGATTCTGTGATTATCCGAGCATCCTCCACATGGCCGAACCCCACGTTGTAAGCAGCAAGTGCAAACCAAGTTCTGTCTGGATCCAAAATTCGTTCGGGTATTTTCTTCATGACTCGTCGGAAATAAATTCCGCCCCCTAGAATGCTCTCCAAGGGATCTGTCCGGTCATCAACACCTATCATTTGGGCTGTCGGTATCGTCAGCATCATCATGCCTCGTACACCCGTCGGGGAAACTGCCTGAGGGTCCCAGTGAGATTCCTGGTATGCCATGGCAGCGAGAAGTCGCCAGTCCACATCTGATTCCGCGCCAGCCCGGACGAAGAAGTCCCTGTAAGTTGGTAGTCGTGTATGAAAGTGCCGGATAAAGGTTTTAGTGTCGACGTAGTCGAAATCGGTTTCCGCGTGGAAGTAATAGCGTTCGATGATCTCGTCTAATTCGCCCGTTGCACGTAGCTCCGCAAAATAGGCAGCGATGCTTTCACTCAATGAATTATCTGTGGTTTTTGGTAACGCCCACGCAATTGGTGTCTCGGCACCGAGGCTGAAAGCTACTCGCGCATCCGGGTGTGCGTGTCGTAGCAGTTCGTACTCGTTCGAGTCAACGATGGTGTAGTCGATTTCACCGGCTGCAACGCGCCGTACGAGTTCATCAATGCTATCGTTGGGGTTCTCAATCCAGGCCAGCATGGGTTCTTCTATCCGGGCATTTTCAAGACCGTTGACGTAAGCGGATCCAGCGAGAATCTCCAGGCGCCCACCCAGTAAATCCGAGATCTCACGAGGTCTCCCAGTCCCACTTCGATAGATAATTTGCTGTTGGATGCTTTGGTAGGGAGGGCCGAATTCCACCAGTTCGCGGCGAGGTTCGGTAATCGACAGTCCGGCGGCTCCGACATGGGCTTTACCGGAGTCAATATCTGGAAAAATTTGCCAAAACTGATCGGCGACGTACATTTTTAGTTCAACGCCCAGTCGATCGGCATAACCTTTCGCGAGCTCGTAGTCTATGCCACGAGGCTCATCTGGACCGTAATAAAAAGTCACCGGGCTATTTCGAGTAACGGCACGGAACTCTCCCGTGAGCATGATTTGCTCAAGGAGGTTTGGAGGCGATGCACACGTCCCGAGCACAAGACCTAAGACGATAATCCCACATATACGCGTCAGCGTTCGCTCCTTCGTACGTCAACTCGCGCCTGTATTATACAAAAGGCTTCTCGGATAATTGCAAGCTTAAAATTAGGAAAAAGCGGGCAGACCGCGCCTGTCAAGGGTTTAAAGGTACTTAGAAAGTCTTGTTTCGGATTGTTATCGCAGGGGTCAGCGCAAAGATATGGTGGCGAAAAAACCACACAAAATTTATGAATGATCAGATGATCATGATCTTTTCTAAGAATTTTTAATCGAATAAGTAGTCAGTAGAATGAACGCTAGCACAAGGCCAAGAAATTCTCTTGAATTTTCAATGTAGTCCCCGCTGGCCATTCCACTGAAGATACTACTAAGATTTTCGGGTTCGCTGAAGATGCTACTAAAATTTTCGGACGTCAGATAATCACCAAATGCTGGTGCGGTTGAAATAATTCCGGTCGCCACTGCCCCAATGCAGGCGCCGGTCCAAAATTTGCTATGACGCCCAAGACCTTGTCCAAACGCGACCATCGCTGTACCGCTGTATACAAGAACCCAATAAACCGGGTCAAGATCATTTAATTGCAGAGTAGCGATCACTAAAAACAAGGCCGCTGCACCAAAGTTCCAAAGCTTCACAAAACGTTCCCCGTACTATTAACAATGCAGAGGTAGAACATATCATGCATTTGTCACTCTCTCCTGCTCAGTGATTTTATCGAAGTCTCGGTGCATCTATGTCAGGCAGGGGTTTAGGGGCTACGGCGGTTAATTTTGGCAAGATTTCAGCCTGATATGGGTAGAATTAGGCGGTAATACTACGGGGAGAGTAAGTGCTGTTCTGTAGGCGGGTTATTGAGCTAAAGCGCCCTAGAATAGATCGCTCGATCGATCAGGAGGGCGCCAGATGAAGGTAGAATCTGTTTAAAACAAATGGAGGGGGAAGCAGGGTGGCTTACCATACGTCTTGCATGGGCTGTCGGAGATTTTCTCAAGTAGTGCTATTACTTTCTGTAGGGATCGCGGGCTGGGTTCCCGTTAATGCTATTGGCCAAGGATCGTCAGTTCCCGAAGTTGTGCCCTCAAGTAGCGCAGCCCAAGGATTGCCCGCTGCCGAAGCTGCGCTGATTAATCAGCGTTCTCAGGAGACTCTGGAGGTGGCCCGAGAAGTTTCCCCACACACAAATGAATCCTCTCTCGCATATTTTGAGGATCAGATTAATGCTGCGGTCGTGGAGGCGACCGGTGGTCGTATTTGGGATCCGACCGCACCACGGGAGCCATTCCCACGCACGTCTTGGGGCCATCCGGACCTCAGGGGCTATTGGCTTGCTGTGAGTTATGTGCCGATGGAGAGACCCGATGAGCTTGCGGGAAAGCCACTCTATACCAGAGAGGAAGCGATAGAAGCATTCGCCAGAGGCGTTTTAGGTGACGCCGCAGTTGATCCTGCAACCGTACACTATGACTGGAAGGAATGGGGCATGGGGAGTTGGCAGAGCTCGATGATTCCCAATCTTCGTACATCAATGATTGTGGATCCGCCTGATGGGAAACGCCCCGCTTTTACGGCTGAGGGTCTGGCGCGTTTTGAAAGACAGGCTCGGGTTACTACTGTGGAGTCAAGAAGTCTTTTTGAGAGGTGTATCACCGGCAACCAGGGGCCACCTAGGATTCCTTCGATACGAAACTACGGTGAGACTCAGATTGTGCAGACGCCGGACTATGCGGTGATTATCACGCAGGTAAATAGTGAGGTACGCATCGTTCCTTTGGATGATCGTCCACATAGTCCAGATAATGTGCGGCCGTGGTTAGGGTCGTCGCGGGGTTATTGGGAGGACGACACATTGATCGTTGAGACTAAGAATTTTCACGAGGACCGCTGGTGGACGCGAAACAGAGGGGTCGGACCTAATGTGCACGTGACTGAGCGCTACACTCGCATTGACGATGGTCTACTACTCTACGAGGCAACATTAGATGACCCAGAGACGTGGGAAGTGCCTTGGAATTATGAGATGGCATGGCCAAAGATGGATCCACCAGGGTTGTTTGAGTTTGCATGCCACGAAATGAACTACGGTCTGATCAACGTCATGAGAGGGGTGAAGACTAGGGCGGCTGAAAACGAAACCGGGTCGCCGAAGTAATTGCGAGGGGCTCCGTCCACGTTCTTCAGGGGAAGGATCCGATCGAGCATTTCCTGGGCCATATAGAACCTACTTTTTTTAAATAATTCTGGTCGTTGGGGGTGTTATGAAATTCTTTATTACCTTGTTGGGATTCATCACCTTTTCGGTACCCGTATTCGCTCACCATGCTGTAAGCACGCATTTTGATAGAAACGACGTCGTGGAGATTATTGGTGTGCTTACTGAAGTTAAGTGGCAAAACCCCCACGTCCAGTTAACAGTCACTATGCTGGACGAAGACGGGCGCGAAATTATGTGGTTGATTGACGGCACCAGTGCCATTAATCAAGGGCGTCAGGGTATAACGGAGGACTCATACCGAGTCGGTGAGAATATCCGAGTGGCTGGTTTTAGGGGTCGACGTAATCGAACGGCGATATTTGCGAGTAATACGCTACTGGCTGATGGGCGAGAATTTATTACCAGACAATCTTCTGGGCCTCGCTGGAGTCAAAATTTAGTGGGGTCGCTGCAGTCATATCAGGCTTTGAAGATAGCGAGGGCATCTGTCACCCTGAACAGTATCTTTCGCGTGTGGAGTCGGGATGATGCTGGACCCGAAGATGGCGGACCTACTAGGCCCCTTTGGAAGGATGACTACCCGTTAACTGACCGAGCCCAGATAACTCAGGCAAACTGGGACCGCATCGCTGATAACCCCTATCTTCACTGCAGGAACGGCATGCCCGCAATCATGGATAGTCCTCATCCAATGGAAATCGCCCTTGACGGTGGAGATGTTCTCATTCGACTAGAAGAGTTGGACGTAGTGCGAAGGGTGCACATGGGAGTTAGCCCGACTGGAGAAGCTGCGAATCCATACGGAAATTCTGTGGGACACTGGGAGGGCGAAACTTTTGTGGTCACAACCACGGATATCAACTGGCCTTGGTTTGATCAGGCTGGCATCCCGCAATCTGAGGAACTTCGACTTGTTGAGCGGTTTGTGGTGAGTGAGGATGATCGCTACTTAAACTACTCGGCGGTAGCAACTGATTCCACCATTTTCGCCGGGCCCGCGGTTTTGGGGAAGCGGTGGATGTGGGTGCCAGGAGAAGAAATTCAACCGTACGGATGTATTTGGGAGAGAGATGATCTTTAGTATAAAGTAAAGATCAAGAATTTATTGTCACTGAGTGCTTTCCAACAGTACGGGGTCTGACAGCATGTCCTTGTGCACGCAAGCTCCTCAGCCAGCTCTTTTTCAGCTTCTAGTGCCGTTTCTCGCCCACCTCTGATGGGGGGTTTTGATCTGCAAATAGATCGGGGCTTACGGTTGCAGATACTGAGCTAGAACCGTCCGAAAACGATGAGTGAGGCGCAGCTTGAAACTGTTCATCGATACCGAAACAACAGGACTCCCGAAGCGGCGAAACGCTCCCTACTCAGATGTGGGTAATTGGCCGAGGCTGGTCCAAATCGCCTGGGTTCTGGTAGATCCTGCTGGACGCGAGGTTTCAGCCGTGGAGTACGTCATTCATCCGGTGGGCTTCTCCATCCCCAACGAAGCTGCTCAGATTCACGGCATAACAACGGAGATAGCGCGAGCAGAAGGAATCCCAATAACACGGGCCCTTACCGAGTTTGGTGAGGCCGTGTTGATCGCTGAAACAATCATCGCTCACAATGTAGAGTACGATCGACCGGTTCTTGAGGCAGAACACATTAGACATAACTTGCAGTGTGAAATCGGATCTCGGCGATTGCTCTGCACGATGAAAACCTCGACAGGGTATTGCGCGATTCCGGGGAACTATGGGTACAAATGGCCGACCCTAAATGAGCTTCACGAAAAGCTGTTCGAGAAGCCCATGCAGGAGGCACATAATGCGCTGATCGATGTTCGCGCATGCATAAAGTGCTATTTCGAACTCGGCAAACGCGGAGTCATTGATACCCAGCGCTGATCATAGCGAGCGTGCCTAATGTTGCTGTATATACTTATATATTCTCTATATAAGTGCTTCCCATTTTTTTGTAAGACGGCCCAACCAAAGAACTGAGAGACGTTGATGTAACCGTTTTCCAACTTCCGCAGTCGGGGGTCTTTCTTTATTTTACGGGTGTACCGAATGCGGCCTTGCACACGGACCCTTGCCAACCTTTTTTCATCCTGGCTCGTTTGATATTTTTTGGGGTCAACCACCTCGGCGATCCACTCGACGACTTG
>DBZY01000055.1:0-1515 GCA_002311835.1 Proteobacteria bacterium UBA1148
GCTAAGGCGGACAACCTTACATGTCTCGGTTCGGGCATCTCGTTTATCTCCCTAAATCCCGACCCTGGTGCCGTCATTTACCGTCCAAGGTTCGAGATTTACGATCTTCCCCCGTGCTGCGCCAGCCGAATTTTGTACCACCTTGGCGAACTCCGGGCGATTTGTAGTTATTATTGTCCTGTGCCCTGGCGCATGGAGACCGAGCGAGGCACCCATCGTTTCGGCGAGTTCCGGGTCCAAGCTCTCCGTCGGCTCATCAAGGATAAACAGGCCTATGCTGTGATTTAGAGAAGCAAGCTCTTGGATAGCACAGAGCGCCGATACGGCGAGCACCATCTCGTAACCACCAGAGAGATTGTGGCCGGCCGGTACATGGTTCGATGACGCCGTATCGGTCGCCCGGATCTCGTATGTGTTCCGGACTATCCCTCCAGCTCGTCTTACGTGGGCTGTAACGACCGCCTTCTTCAGCATGTCATGCCGGGAGATCCTTTCGAACCACCTGTTGAGCGGGTCTGATAAGGAATTTGTTATCTTGTTAGCTTCGTCATTGGATACTTCTCCCGCCACTTCGGCCAGTGTTTTTACTATAGATTCGACGGTTTTTGCCGCCTCTATGCTGGCACTAGCGTCTGCAAGATTCGGGTCCGATAAGATGATGTCCATATCGGACATCTTCTGGTCGTCTTCGAGAAATTCAATGAGTCTCTGGAGAGCGGCTATGCGGGTCCTTATCCTTTCAGCGCTATTCCCTGCCTGTTCTACTTCGTTAAGAGTGTCAACGCGGGATTGAGTCACCTCTGATATGAGATCCCGAAGTGATGTGTCCAGCTTGTCTGGTGCAACAGGCTCCACCGGTGGTGTTCCGGCGAATGCTTGGAGGAGATCGCTGACCGTGACCTCGTTATCATCCAGGTTGCTAGCTGCTTCCCATAAGGCGGCTGCGTCTGATAAAACTTTAAGTAGAGTGACCTGATTATCGGTCACGGCCGCAGCTGACCTATCAATCTCCGCAGCGACGTTGTCGAGTTTGAGGGCATTCCCCTCAAGTTGAGCCTTACTCTCTTGGGCCGTTTTGATCCCACCTTCCAGTCGCTCAATAGTTCCGTCGGCTCCCCTCAGCAGCTGCAGCGACGAGTCGATCGCTTCGGCGAGGACAGATGATTCTGTGGGTCTTTGACACACCGGGCAATCCAGGTCTGGATCATGAGAGTGTTCTGAGTACCATACCTGGGCTCGCTCTAAGACTGATGCTTTGCTACTCGCATCAGCAAGTGCGGATATAGCACCCGTAAGTTTTTCGTTCGCTGCTAGTATCTCCGTTCCCACCGTATCTCGATCACCCACAGTCTTCACCAACTCGGACAAGCTATCCCGTGATTTCTGGGCGTTCTCGATCGCGTTTTGCCAGTCAGTCCGGGCTTTGGGAAGGGCGTTGAAGATGTTGTTCAAGCGTTCTAGCTTGCCCTGTGGTCCAGGATTGGCCCATAACCTGTCAGCGTTATTCCCGAGAGA
>DBZY01000055.1:1647-3678 GCA_002311835.1 Proteobacteria bacterium UBA1148
AGGACCTTTCAGGCCAGTAGATATTGACTCGTAACGAGCGATCAGGTCTCCAACCCTACGGCCGATTTCTTGATGCCCTTTGCTGAAACCGACACTGAGGTCGTTCAACGGCTCGATGCCAAAGAGGTGGTCGAGAGACTCATTACGATCCGCTCGTTCATTGTGAACGAGGTTCCGTATAGTTGACTGTTTAGGGGCAACGCCACGGTTGTATAAGCTAGAGTCGAGGCCGAATACTGTCCTTGGGTCAGCTTCGGTGTCCGAGCCGTCGATTAGACAAGTGACCGTGTCATCGGTGGGTCTTGGCTTTCCCTTTGACCTCATACGGGTCCAGACGAGGTTGCAATCCCCTCGATGAAACGTGAGTCTCACCGTTGCTGCGCTCTGGCCTAGGTGTATTACCGACCGGTAGGTTGAAGCGTTCTCCCCGACGCCGCTGATACTATAGTCAGGAAAGGTTTCGATAGCACCAAACAATGCCCACTCGACCGCAGTCACAATCGTGGATTTGCCCGCACCACTGGGACCAAGAAGAACCGTTACTGGCCGGTCTAGGCCGATTGTGAGCCCACCCGCTCCAACCCCCAGGAACGACTCAAGGTGGATCTCGGTTAGAATCCATTTGTGTGTATCTGTCATAACCGGTGCCTGCCGATGGTATTCTCAGCGTTCACCAAAGTGGTTTCTGCAGATGCCAATATGCTATCTATCTCCGCCGCTACGGCTTCCTTTACGCCTTCGTTGCCTCCTCCTGCTTCGAGAGAAGTGCAAACGCGTTCAACTAACCTGTCGGTGAGTTCTTTGTGCTCGTCTAACGATTTTTCACGGATCGCCTGCCGGAGGACCGACCTCAAATCTTCCATAATACTATTGTCTATTCCTAAATCAGATTATCTGTATATGAGAATCCACAAACACATAAAGAATTGGACATCGCTGGTACAGGTTTGTCAATGTTTAATTGAAGAATGAAATACGATGGGTTCCGTAAATTAATGCAGTAGAACGATCAATAGTTCATAGATTCGTTTGACCATTTCGTCCAACCCCAAAGGTTCCAGTCCCGGCAAGTAGAGATGGTGAACCCATGGGCGATCATTGCGTCGACCACCCCTTCAAGTTCTACATAAAGAAAAATCACGCTATGTTCAAGGTCCACACGCTCTTTCCCAGAAGGCTGTATGGATGCGACCATCTCTTCGAAGTATGGATTGTCATCGCCGCGCCCAACCTGTGTGCTTGGTGGTGCTTTCCCATCGGTAAAGACGTTCCCAATACAGCTACCTTCTCCTGGTTTCGAGCGTGCTTTTCCCCTATCTCGTTTCGTCAGATCCGGTTCGCTTACCGGGCATCGTCCCCTGCCGGTTTGACCGGGCCACCAGTGTCATCAGTGTTGACACGGGGGCCCCGGAAGAATGAACCAGAGGAAGATGAACCCCCGCGTAGGTACGCACGGGTGGAATGGCTCAGGGCTCGGAAAGCGCCGTCGGTGTCTGAACGCGCATATGACATCGTGTTGCCCGCGGCGATGCCCAATTCTCCTCCTTGTCCCATGGCGTCGATGTCACACCCTAGGTAAAGGAACTGCCATCCAGCAGCTGTCTTCTCCGCAACTCGCTTCACCACTTCCTCCTTAGTCACATGTTTGGAGCTGTTCTCCTCGCCATCCGTCTGGATGATAAACAACACCTGGCCTTGATGGGATTCGAGCAGGGACATGGCCTCTGCGATGGAATCATAAAGAGGTGTAGCCCCGTCAGGCCGGTAGTGCTCATGCTCGATCAGAGGTGCCCGTTCGATCGGTACTCCATCGACGATCCGTTCTAGACCTATGTTGCTGTTGAACACTCCCAATGTGAACACAAGGTCTGCGGCCCCCGCGTTGGACTGTTGGGCTGCGATGAATTCGTTGCAGGCGCCTATGGTCGCCTCTTTGTTCCAGGCCATCGACCCGGTCATATCTAGTACCAGGAATATGTGTGTGGACATATCTTTCTCTCCTTAATAATTTTGTCTTTGTTTTGTCGACAG
>DBZY01000055.1:3731-3860 GCA_002311835.1 Proteobacteria bacterium UBA1148
GATGGGGCGGGCGTTGCCCACCGTGTCGTAGGCCTCGTCGATGGTCATGGATTGGTACTTGTGAAGGTACCAGACCACCGAGAGGACGCTACGTTCGATACCCATCGCACAGTGGACCACCACCTTCTT
>DBZY01000081.1 GCA_002311835.1 Proteobacteria bacterium UBA1148
CACGACACCCACCACGTGCTAAGGGACTAGTTCTTGCTCCCGCGGATGGCCGGATCCTGGTTGCAGGGGAAGTTGTCTCGGGAGATCCGCCAGAGGGGACATGGTGGCAGGTTAGTATTTTTCTGTCGCCGATTGATGTGCACATCAACCGTGTTCCTATTGGGGGCGAGGTAACCCACGTTCACCGTCAATCAGGTAAGTTTCTTGCTGCATATAGGAGCGAAGCCAGTTCTAGTAATGAACGGACGGAGGTAGCTTTTCGGCATAATGACGTGGTGATAGTGTGCAGGCAGATTGTCGGGGTACTTGCCAGGAGGATCGTGTGTCGCGTCAGCGTAGGCCACGAGGTGCAGGCTGGAGATCGATTCGGTATTATGAAGTTTGGTTCGCGTATTGATTTGTTCATCCCAAGAACAGCTACGATCGCGGTAGTTCCTGGCCAACGAGTGCGTGGAGGTGAGAGCGTAGTTGCTCGTTTGCCGGGCTACGAGAAGCCCGAAGGCGGTCTCTAGGTATGGTAGTTTTGAGAGCTTTCCAAGGTGAGCAGCGTGCACGGCGGGGCATGTTCCTGCTTCCTAGCATGCTCACGGTCGCAAATCTCTTCTGTGGATATGCCTGTCTTGTGTATACCTTGAGAGGGGAGTTTGGTACGGCTGCTCCGTTTATCGGCATTGCGCTTATTCTTGACACCCTTGATGGGCGGATCGCACGTTTAATGAAAGCCACTAGTGCGTTTGGTGTTGAATTTGACTCGTTGGCTGACATTGTTTCATTCGGCGTAGCTCCCGCTATTTTAGTTTGCGCCTGGGGTCTCACGCCGTTTGGGCAATTGGGATGGGCCGCGGGGTTCCTCTACGTTGTTGCGACAGGGACTCGGCTGGCGCGATTTAACATCCAGAGAGGAACGTTAGACAAACGCTATTTTGTTGGGATGCCAAGTCCTTCAGCTGCTTGTGTTCTTGCAGCGACGGTGTTTGCCTTTCCGACACCGTCGGTTACCGTTCTGGAGTCATTGCCAATCTTTCTGGTAATTTTGGTCCCGGCCTTTTTGATGATCACGACCTTGAGATTTCGCAGTTTTAAAGAGGTTAATCTTGGTCATAGGCGTTCGTACGTGCCATTAATCGCAATTGCAGGTGTCATTGCGCTTATCAACGCGCACCCTCCGTATGTCCTAGCAGGCATGGCATACGCCTATCTTGCATCAGGACCGATTGAAGCGCTAACCAGTCGAGTTCAGTGGCGCGGGAAAGCTTCTCCAGACGAGTCCGTAGATCGTGACAGGGATACTGCGTCAGGTGGCACAGCGAACCATAACCACCTCAATTAAGAGCTATTGAAAGGTTCCTCTACGGGACTTCGTTCGAGATGCTTACCGGCTGACCAGGTAATTCTCTTAGTGGTGTAAGAAGGACTTCGTTGTTTACTAGGCCAACAACGATCCATCCGGAACCCCAAAAAACCCCCAAGCCTCGTGCGACGTCTGCAACCGGTATCAGAAGTCCTGGCAATGGGCCGAATGGTACGAGTTGGAGTTCATCAGGGCCTTCATTCCCTGGGAGAACGCTCAAACCAGTTGAGAGTGGTGGTACAAAACGTAGTCCGGGTGGTTCCTCTAGGACCACGAGCTTCTTATTGGTTTCGAACTGGCCTGGCAGGCTTATAAAATTGGCCGTTTCGACCCCGCTAGACTCAAACAACCACTCAGGTGCTTGATGAAAAGATTTTACAAGCAAGGCCGTAGTTTCACCTCCTGATATGTGCGGAAGCGCAGTAAGGGGTAAAGGCTTGGCCGAGCTATAAGCATGGAGTTCCCCCTCACCCGTGAGAAGCACAAACTCTGCTTGTGACGCCCCTTCGGCTCTTATGACAATTGGAGCCGCGGCAAGCTCGGTCATCATTTCAAGTGGCGCGGCTGAGTCAACAGTGCCCGAGTTGTCAAAACCATTGGACTCCACTTCTTCAGTTAGTTCGGCAGTGGAAACGCCTCCGTCCGGTTCCTTGGTTATCAAAAGGGCAGCTTCACTAGGTTGAAGGGGTGGCAGCGGGGGAGTGGTTGAGAACTCTCCAGCGGATTCGCCAGTATCGGCATAAACGAAGTAGAGTGGAAGTCTTCGACTCGAGAACATTAATACATCCCCGAACTGAACTAGCCCTCCCACTGGTCTAGTTAGAAGATTTTTCTTCCACAATTGAACTCCCGATTTTCGTGCGAGGGCGCGCAACTGATTGTCCAGCGAAACGAAGTAGATGGTCTCCGAGTCAACAACTGGTGCGCCAATAACGTCTCCACCCGTTCTCCAGCGCCAACGGATTTGTCCGTCATCCTGATCAATCGCATACAGATAATTGTCAGTGGTGCCTAAATAGAGTTGATCGTAGTCGGCGGTTATCGATGCGGGTACGCCCCCGAGCTGTTGTTCCCAGAGCACTGTGCCGGTCGTAAGCTCTAAGGCTGAAATATTGCCATTAGCCTGTGGCACATACAGACGATTTCTGTGAATTCTAGAAGGGAGAACTCCTGCTGAGAGCTGTTGGCTCCAGATTGGTCGTCCGGCAGTGCTCTCGTATGACGAGATGACCCCGTCTACAAGTCCCACGATCAGCGATTTTGAATAGGATAAGACCTGCGCGGAAGCTCGGACTGGAAGGTCAATATGCCACTGTTCGTCCCCGGTAGCTGCCGATAGAGCCCGGACCTTCTTGTCATCGACAACGAACACAGTTTGGCCAGCAGGAGTAGGACGAAAATCAACAGGCTGTTCGATTACCCATTGAATGATTCCATCGAGTAGGGAAACGGCTGCGAGCTGATCGTTCCGCAATGGAACGTAGAGGTAGGTTTCGTCAGCGGCAGGGTCTCCGTTTGGCGTTGTAGGTAGGGTGGTGTGCCAGTTATGGCCCACAGGAAAAATTGATGGAGGAATAATTTCTGAAGAGGGAACTTGAGCAGCGGCTGAGGTCGCGATTACACCCACCAAGAATGAACTAACTGCAAATAAGAGCATGTGCCTTATTGAGCACTTTTTGAGGGTGTGGAGTGGCTTGAACAATATCCGATGCACCCCGTTATAATATCCCCTAATCGGTCGAAGAGCGCCCCAAGTCGGTTGTCTAATCGCGTGACACACCAAACACTGATCGTCCTTGATTTCGGCTCTCAGTACACACAGTTGATCGCGCGTCGGCTGCGCGAATTATCCGTGTACGCAGAGATTGTTCCATTCAACATAGCCCCAAAGGAGTTAGCTGCTCGTAATCCAGTTGGAATTATCTTGTCGGGTGGACCT
>DBZY01000036.1:0-472 GCA_002311835.1 Proteobacteria bacterium UBA1148
CAACAGGGCCAGCAGCAGGGTGCTTTCCCTAGCGGCGCGTTTCCAGGTCAAGGTGGTGGACAGGAGCAGGCTGGTCAAGATACTGGTGGAGACAATCAGACAGAAGGCTCCGACGGTGGGAACGGTGATACTCGTCAGGCGGGTGTTGAGCAGTCAGGCCAAAGGGCTGAGGGTGACCAAGTTGACGGTGGGTGGCCTGGTGGCGATGGTGGGTTCGGTAACGGTAGCCCAGTAGTATCCGAGGCTGATGGAGCCTTTAATCGGTCATTGGAAGATTTTGATGAGATTATGGGCGCTGAGCGCGAGCAGATGGCGCAACAGGGCATTGGTTCAGCGGCGGATGAGATTTTTCGCGAGGTTGGTGCGATCGGTTCCGGTTCCAGCGCGGGTGGAGGTATGGCGACCGGTACCGGTTCCAGTAGTACTACGGCGGGAGAAGGCGATAGCCAGCCATCGGGTACTACAGGTGGCG
>DBZY01000036.1:553-19085 GCA_002311835.1 Proteobacteria bacterium UBA1148
CGACTCCACATCTGGTAGCGGAACTATTTTCGAACAGTCCGCACCACAGGATCGCACTACTCCCCAGATTGAGGGTTGTGAAGACGAGAATACGGTTGCTCGGCAGCTTTGTGAGGCGGCAACCGAAGAGGAGGACCCGTTTTTACGTGCTGCCCTCTGGGAAGAGTACAACGGGTACAAAAGAATATTGGAACGCCAGTAGGCGGAGAGAGTTATGCAGCGAATTGGCATACTGATCTTGATCGCAGGCGCAGTTTCTGGGTGCAGCAGTAATGAAGTTCTTGTTGCTCATTCCGTTGAGCTTGTTCCTGAGACAGCAACCGTGCCTGAAGAAGAGCTGCTAGACGTTAGTGTAGTCGTGTTTGATTCGGGAGTTCCCGAAGGTGAGATTGATCATGAACTACTTGAGGAACTCATCAATGATGGAACCTTCGTACAGATTCGTCGTACAGAGGCGCGTTACATGGCAGTCCACCTTAGGGACACTCTTCAAAAGAGTGGTCACTGGGGAGGTGTGTGGGTAACCCCAGAAGAGTCGACTGCTGCCGACATCAACGTTACCGCGGAGATTCTCCATTCAGATGGTAATCGGGTGCGGTTGGATGTGATAGCCACTGATGCGACCGGCAGGATATGGTTAGATGACGAGTATGGTATGGAAACCGCTGCCGGAGCATACAATCGACAGCGGTATCCTGATCTTGATCCATATCAGGACGTCTTTAATACCATTTCCAACGATCTTGCTGCAGTTAGGGGCGAGTTGTCGTCAACCGAGGTGAGAAACATCCGTTCGGTGTCTCAGATCCGTTTTGCGGGGGAGCTTAGTCCCGAGGCGTTCGGTGATTATGTGGAGCAGGGGCGCAATGGCGCATATGAGCTGAGACGCTTACCAGCTGGGAATGATCCTCAATTTGAGCGTACTTTGCGTGTGCGCGAACGCGAGCATCTGTTCATCGAAACGCTGAACGAGCACTACGTTGACTTCTACCAAAGTTCGCAAGACTCATACTACGGTTGGCGCGAGTTTGCACGTGAAGAGGCAATTGCTATTCGTGAGTTACAACGTTCGGCTAACTGGCGGACGGGTTTGGGTATCGCAGGAGTTGTCGCATCCGTTCTTTATGGGAGTAATAGTAATAGTGGTTACTCTCAGCGGGTTCTCCGTGATTCCATCATGTATATGAGTATGGACATGATAAGAACTGGATCGCTGCGTCGGCAGGAGAAGCAGCTACACACAGCAAGCCTTGAGGAACTTTCCTCTAGCTTTGAGGAGGAGGTTAAGCCCATGGTCGTTGATATTGAGGGGACTCAGTACCGGCTTACTGGAACTGCTGCCGCTCAATATGAAGAGTGGCGTGAGCTTCTGTTACAGCTATATCAATCAGAGACGGGGCTAGTCCCCGAGGTGGATATCTACACGGAAGCATTATCTGAGGTTTCGTTGGAGAAGGAGGCCGAGTTGCTTGAGGAAAGTAGTAAGGTGAAAGAGGGTGCTGATAGTGACGGTGAGGTAACCACCGGCGTTTGAGTGGTCCGCACGGCTGGCGTTCTTATTTAGGCGCTCCCTTTTCGGTTCCGTGAATAGCCCACTTTCCCATATAGCCCCCGAGTCCTTGGAAGAGGAGCTTCGTCTGGGTGCGTGCTTGGGTCAGGGTGGTATGTCCCAGGTATGGGCAGCGACGAGATCTACGGGAACTCCAATCGCAGTCAAAGCATCTAATCCAGATGTAGTAAATCATGTAGCGGCTCGTGAGCTCATTCTTCGGGAGTACAGATTTCTTAATGAACTTTCACACAGAAACATTGTTTCTGTGCTGGGGCTCATAGAAATGGGCGGAGAGATTGGTCTCGTAATGGAATACGTAGGGGGGGGAGACCTAGTATCCCTAGCAGGTGGCAAGCCTCGGCAGTGGGTTCCAGTGGCTGCCCAGCTCGCGAGCGCACTGAGGTATATGCATGCTTCGGGAATTCTCCATCGTGATATAAAGGTGCGGAACGTTTTGCTGCGTCCAGGGGATGAGCCGTGTTTGATTGACTTTAGTCTCGCTGTGGCAGTTGGTACGCGTGCACTCCAAGGTGGTGGCACGGCTGACTATCAAAGCGTAAACCAAAGACAAGGCGGTTCGCCAACTGTGGGTGATGATGTGCACTCTTTTGCTGCGCTGATCTACGAGCTTTGGACCGGTACTCTGCCTTTTAGCAGGAATCCGTCTCTGGAAATGCTCGAATCTGGTGGGATTGAGGGTCTAAAGTCTCTGGCCGATCTTGTATCTAAAGCGTTGAGACCTACTACAAAGGAACCGTATGAGGACATCAGTCCTTTTGCCGATGCCTTAGAATTGGCGTTAATTGAATTGTAGATGATGTTAAAGACCGTGACAGATCAACAGCCTCAAAATCCCGGGCACGAAGAAGCCATTGTCCCGGTCAAACCAGGACTCAAGGGCGCCCGGTCAAACAATTTTGGGGATGATCCTAAACGGACGGGTGTGATTTCACTCCCCGGGGTTCTACTGGCCGTTCTGATTGCGATAGCAGGGGTGGTGTTCTTTGTTTTACCAAACTGGGTTGAGGAGCAAGAGGAACAAGTGCCCGTTGTTGAGAGGACGCAACCTGACACTCCCGTGGTGCTTGAAGGCCCTTTTTTTACACCTGAGGAATTGGAAGGCCTGAGGGATCAGGCTGAAAGTTTGTTAGCGCTTTTACTAAGTCAGCAGGGTGAGTTAGATGGGCAGTCTGCTTCTGAGTGGGGAGGGGAGGATTTCGGTCTTTACCAGGCTCTTTCGAGGGAGGGTGATGACGCTTACCTCATAGATGCCTTTTACGATGCAGTTCCTGCTTATTCTCAGGCTTTGGAGTTGGGAGAGGAATTACTTGAACGTTCGGTAGAGCTTATTGCTGCGGCGCTTAGCGCGGGTGGTGAAGCTCTTGAGGCCGGTAATTCGGCGGTAGCATTGGAGCAGTTTGAATTGGTTCTTAGAATCGAAGCGGGAAATTCCCTCGCACAAACCGGTTTGCTCAGGGCGCGGCAATTGCCCGAAGTGTT
This sequence comes from Proteobacteria bacterium UBA1148, assembly GCA_002311835.1. Taxonomy (GTDB): domain Bacteria; phylum Pseudomonadota; class Gammaproteobacteria; order Steroidobacterales; family Rariloculaceae; genus UBA6522. The sequence goes on from DBZY01000036.1 coordinate 3,606, forward strand.
CGAACTGATGCGGGTTGCTGAGGAGTTTGAGCGTGCCGGGAGCCTTGAAGAGGCAGCCGAGGTTTATCGTGATGCACTGGCAATAGACAGTCTTTGGGTGCCGGCACAATCTGCGTTAGTGGCGGTCAACACCGTGATTCAGAACAGACGATTCGATACGCTTATGTCTCAGGGGCTGAGCAATCTGGCGCAAGAGGATTACGATGATGCCTATGAGGTCTTTACTCGGGCATTAGTTCTTCGTCCGAATTCCCGCAATGCTTTGGATGGTCAGACCCAAGCAGAACAAGGGCAAAAACTCGACCAGATCATGCTCGTGGAAGCGCGTGCACTAGCTTTTGAACTGAGGGAGCTTTGGGAGCTAGCGATCGGGCAATATCGGAATGCGCTAGAGACGGATTCCAGTCTGGCGTTTGCACAGCAAGGGCTTCAGAGGGCGCAAAGCAGAGCAGACTTGGATCTCAAGCTGATAAATATTATCGAGAACCCCGACTTACTGTTTAATGACCGAGTATTGCGTGATACGGAGAGCCTGTTGACCGATGCACATGGCATCTCCGAGGCTGGACCCCGACTAGGAGAGCAGGTCATTGAACTTAGTCGATTGGTTCGTTTAGCTTCGACGCCTATTCGTGTTGAGATTCACTCTGATGAACAGACTGAGGTTACGGTGTACAGGGTGGGCCAACTGGGGAAATTTCGTGTCAGAAACTTGGAGCTACGGCCTGGCAGCTACACGGTCGTGGGTAGTAGGGATGGCTTCGTTGACGTCCGACAAACATTTAATGTGGTGCCTGGACGGGAGTCCTCCCCGATCATGGTGGAATGCGTAGAGTCAATCTAATGATGGAGTCTGAAAACTGGGTGCTAATGACTTCTGCCGGCGGGCAGGAACGCCGCTTTACGGTCAATGACTTGCCAGTGCTAATTGGTGGAGGCGCAGAGTGTGATGTGCGGTTGTATGGTGTGTCTGGTTCGTTTCAGATTGGTGTGCTTGATGGAGAATTCTTTATTCAACCGGGTAAAGAGACCCGAGGATTGCGGCTCGAAGGAGAGCCGATTGTGGGGTCCCGTTGGCTAAAGGATGGTGAAACTGCTTCGTTAGATACTGCTCGGGTCCGGTGCGATCTTGATGCTGGCCGGCTCAGCTTGTACATCGAAGGCCAGATAACTGGAGGTGATACGACCCCACCAGATCTAGAAGAACTCGCACGGGTGATAGGTGATGTTGACGAAGTTGAGATCGCTCCGATCGCTTTTCGCTCTCAAGTGGATACAAAGACTAGTGGTTCAAGGGTGCGACCTAACCGGTCGACAGTGATAGTTAGCAGTGCTTTTGTGCTACTAGCGGTGTTTGGTTGGTTTGCGTTTACGGCAAAATCAGTCGAGCTCATTATTGAGCCCCCACCGGAGGAGCTGGAGATACCAGGCACGCTCTTTAAGATGCAAATGGGAGGGCGGTTTTTGCTGCGATCGGGATCGCATCATATCTCTGCGCAGTTAGAGGGCTACTATCCCCTGGATGAGGTGGTTGAAGTGGGCCAATCACCTGATCAGTCCGTGCGTTTGGAATTCACGAAATTACCCGGATTCATTACTTTTGTGACCGAGCCAGATGTTGGTGCCAACGTGCATGTGGATGGTATTTCTCTCGGGACGGCGCCCTTGAGTGACATTGAGATTGTTCCCGGTCGGCATAGGATTGAGTATTTTGCTGAGCGTTATCTTTCAGAGGTTCTTGAGTTTGAGGTGATTGGGGAACATCAACGTCAGACCTTTTCGGGTACGTTGACCCCTAACTGGGCGCCCGTTAGTGTGAGTAGCCGTCCGGCAGGCGCTGAGATCTTAGTCGATGGAATGCTACTTGGATCGACTCCTGCGATTTTGGAGTTAGGTGCGGGTGAACGCCAAGTTGAAGTGCGGCTTGGAGGTTATAACTCTTGGCAAGATAATATTACCGTGTTGGCAGATCAGGCGTTGACCTTACCTGAGGTTAGCCTAACTCAGGCAGATGGACGAGTAGAACTCGTTAGCAATCCTACTGGTGCGGCAGTTAGTGTGGACGGATCATTTCAAGGGCAAACACCGTTGACGCTGAGACTTACTCCTGGACAACCTCATACTGTTGCATTGACAAAGCCAGGGTATGAGTCCATGACAAGAGAGCTTTCGGTATTGGCAGATAGTGGGCAGAGAATTGTGATTCCAATGGTTGCTCAACTTGGAATCGTTGAGATACTGAGCGCTCCTCCAGCCGCTCAAATTTTTGTGGACGGTGAGCTTCGGGGTGTGACCCCAGCTCAATTAACACTAAATACTGTAAGCCATGAACTTGAACTACGATTAGCCGGGTTTGAGTTGCAGTCGACAACGATTACCCCCAGGCCAGGGTTTCCTCAGAAGTGGGAGACAATGCTGGAGGAGTTGAATGCAACGACTGGATCTGGATATCCCCAAGTTGTGCAGACAAGCTTGGGACAGGAACTTAGGTTGGTGTTTCCTGGTGAGTTCACAATGGGTTCTTCTCGTCGCGAACAAGGTCGTCGCTCAAATGAGGCACTGCGTGCAGTGAGACTCAATAATGCGTTCTATCTGGGGATCAAAGAGGTTAGTAATGCTGAATTTCGGGCATTCAAAACTGATCATAACTCGGGGGTTCACACATGGGTTTCCCTCAATGAGGACGACCAACCGGTGGTTAGAATTACTTGGGAAGAGGTTGCTCAATTTGTGAATTGGTTGAGTATCCAGGACGGGTTCCAGCCGGTCTACGAGGAAGGAGGTGACGGGAGGTGGACTGCGGTTAGGCCGCTGCGTAACGGTTATCGATTGCCGACAGAAGCTGAATGGGCGTGGGCAGCACGTTTCGCTACACAGGAGGCCCCCCTGACGTACCCTTGGGGAGCTGCGTTGCCGCCGCCAGATAGGTCTGGCAATTACGCTGATGTATCCGCTGCACAATTGCTGTCAACAACTCTTGTGACCTATAACGATGGTTTTGGTACTACGGCGCCATCGGGGAGCTTTGATGCTAATGCTGTGGGGATTTTTGATCTCGGTGGAAATGTGTCGGAGTGGGTGCAGGATTATTATCAGGTGGGTCAAACTCAGACCGAGACCGTTCTAGAAGACCCGCTCGGCCCGGAAACAGGGCGTTTCCATGTGATAAGGGGCGCTAATTGGCGAAGTGCAACGGTAACGGACTTGCGCTCAGCTTCTCGAAACTACAGTGTGGTAGGCGATGAAAAAACCGGGTTTCGTATTGCTCAAAATTTGGAATGATTGGTGCACAATCTTGTCTAATAAATTAAGCGGTTTGGGAGTATAAGCTGTGGCTATAGTACGTACAGGTTTTACCATGATGTTATTGGCGACAGTATCATTTCCTGCAGTAAGTCAGGATACGGAGCCTGAGGAAACTGCTCCACCGCCATCGACTGAGTCCGCACCTCAGCCGCCAGATACGAGATCTTTGAGTGAGATTTTTATCCCTAGTGAAGAAATAGCTGCAGATGAAGAAATCGTATTTCCGGTGAATATTTAACTGGACTCTTAACAGAGTTTTTTTTGGAAGAGCATAGATTAATGAAACGTAATTTGCCCAACGAATTTCTCTATCAGGTATTCGCTCTAATTATCGCTGTGATTTTGGTGCATGCTGTTTACGTGACGGTCGTTCGTCCACAGGCAACCGCCATCATAGATGAACAGACATTACAAATTCAGGAAGACTCAAATTACACACCTGAGCGTTCCTTATACGTTCTAATTCGAGATTTTGAGCAGGAAGCTTGTTTCGTCTTAATGCTATGGGTATTTTCTATCATGGGTTATAAGGCGATCAAAGCGGCCGGAGAGCGTAAATTGTTACAGGAGGAGCTTGTACCGGTCGGGAAAGGTGTTCGAATCCTTCCGGAAGATACTCGAGAGTACGCACGTACGATTCAATCGTTGCCGGGCACCGTGCGCGGTATGCTGTTACCCCGAGTTCTCTTGTCTGCGCTGGAACGTTTCGGGTCTACACGAAATGTTCAGGACGTGTCCTCCGTCGCAAATACCCTGTGCGAGTCCGAAAGTGAGAGGCTGGAATCCGAGCTGTCCATGATTCGCTATATCGCATGGGCAATCCCGTCAGTTGGGTTTATTGGTACCGTCCGGGGTATCGGTGAAGCCCTGGGTCAGGCACACCGTGCAGTGGATGGTGATATAGCAGGCGTTACGCAAAGCCTTGGTACGGCTTTCAACAGTACGTTTATCGCGCTACTGATCTCCATTGTGGTGATGTTCCTCGTACACCAGCTTCAGCACTTGCAGGAGCGGCAGGTTTTCGAGACCCAGACCTATATCGATCATAACCTTATACGACACATGCAGGCTCGTGGAGAAGCATAGTTGAGCAACGTGAGTACGCTAGCCATCGACATTAACGATGCTGAACTGGTGGTTGCCGACCATACGGGGGTTCTTGCACAAGAGCCCGGATATGCTGCGTTGGTATTGAAAGACGATTCAATAGTTACTGGAGTGGAAGCGTATGCTCAGGCTCGATTGAACCCACGACAAACCAGTAATCGTTACTGGAACGATTTGAGTATCGAACCTGGAAGTGCGGGCATTGACTCTATAGAAAACTCGGCCGAGTTGGCTTTTACACAGTTGGATTCTCTTTGGAAGCGTTTTGGAGGTTCCAAAAAGAATGCAATTCTAGTGGTGCCTGGATATTACACGCGTGAGCAACTCGGACTACTTTTGGGTCTTGCTCAGGAGTGCAAGATGCCAGTTCGGGCCATGATTGATGCAGGGGTCGCTGCGAGTACACGGCCGTACCCGGGCCACCAATTGATCCACGTTGACACTGGATTACATAGGGTGTCAGCAACTCGGCTCGAGCAGGGCGATGATGTTGCAGCAGAGCCCGAGCAGGCACTGAACGGTGTAGGCCTCGCTTCGCTTACCGATCTGTGGGCGAAGCGCGTAGCTGAGATCTTTGTCCTGCAAACGCGCTTTGACCCATTTCATCGAGCTGACTCAGAACAACTGGTTTACGATCGGTTACCTGAGTGGATTACAACTCTCCAAGATGAGGATCATATTGAGCTTATGCTTCCTTATGGTGGAGAAGAGTACTATGTGGAGGTTCAGCGAGACCAGTTGTTGGGCGTTGCTGACGGGTTTTATCGTGCTCTAGTGCAACTCATTTCTCAATGCCGGACCGCGGGAGCGAGCCTGGTAGTGGAACTGTCTCATCGTCTCCTACGCCTTCCAGGCATCGTGCACGAGTTGATGCGTTTGGATGATGCAAATGTCATCCCTATGGCCCCAGGTGCCGCAGCCCTAGGCGCGCTTAGCAGCCTTGAAAGCATTGAGTTATCAAGTGGTCAGATTAAGCTTCTCAGGCGTTTACCCTGGAGAGGAGAAGCGATTCAACTAGATCCCATAGAGCCAGAACAGACATTGAGCGTAACAGGTGATCCCGAGGCACTAGTTCCAGAGCCAACTCATGTAGTCTACCGTGGTGTTGCTTACGCAATTGATGGGTCTTCTCTCTTTATCGGTCGAGAGGTACTCGATGGGCGTCATACAATCGTTCTCGATGAAAGCCAAAGCGCTGTTTCTCGAGCTCACTGCGAGGTTGTTCGCAGGGACGGAGAGACAAAACTGATGGATCTTAGTCGCTTCGGTACTTTCGTGAACGAGAAGCGGGTCTCCGGTGAAATTGAACTGCATCCCGCGGACATTATTCGGATTGGTTCGCCAGGGGAAGAACTGCAAATCATAGCTTTAGAGGATCGCGATGGCTCGTAAATCGATAAATGTCTTCTCGCTATCTTTTCTCGATGCTATGACGTGTGGGTTTGGCGCGATAATACTTTTTTTCATGATTATTAACGCCGACATTGATCTGAGACGGGAAGCAGTTCTTGAGGATTTAGCGAGTGAAGTGGATCGAATGGAACTCAAGGTGCTCACGGGACGAAAGAATCTTGTGCAGTTGACAGATGACTTGGCAAGGTTGATTGAGGAATGGGCCGTGTTACGGGGACTTAAAGATGAAATAGTTATAGAGATTAAAGACACGGAAGAAGAATTTAGCGCGGCGACAGCGGACACGGCAGCACGGGAAGAGGCAATTGAGCAACTTCGTTCGGAGTTGGAGTCTTTGGAGGAAGAGAGCGAACGACTGTCTGCGGCTAGCATCACGCCAGAGGACGCTGGTAATCGCATTAGGGCCTTCACCGGAGACGGGAACCGACAATACCTGACCGGCCTAAGGATGGGTGGGGAACGAGTGGTGATACTGGTGGATACATCCTCAAGCATGTTGGACCGGACCATCGTGAATGTGCTTAGGCGCCGTAACATGCCTATGGAACAAAAGTTGCAGGCTCCCAAATGGCGTCAAACTGTGGATACGGTGGATTGGCTGACGACCCAAATACAGCCAGGCACTCAGATTCAAATCTTTGCATTCAACGACACAGCTTGGAGCCTGATCGAGGGTAGCAACGGTCAGTGGCAAACTGTTACCGATGGTCATCTTTTGGAAGAAGCCGTAGAGTCGTTGCGAGCTACAGCACCAGATGGACCCACGAGCCTACATGCTGCTTTTGCGGCTATGAGACCTCTTGACCCCAAGCCTGACAATATCTATTTGCTAGTCGATGGTTTACCGACCATGGGCGAAGTTGCTCCGAATCGTGCCGGTGTGACGGGAAAAGAACGTATGGGGCATTTCAATCGAGCTATTCGAGGTTTACCTTTCAACGTGCCGGTCAATATCATTTTGTACGCGATGGAAGGTGATCCACAGTCCGCGCCATCTTATTGGTGGCTGGCGCTTAACACTGGGGGGTCTTTGATGGCTCCTTCGGAGGATTGGCCATGAGAAAGCGGCGTCGTGATATCGAAACAGGTAGTCTGTCATTTCTGGATGTTATCTGCTGTGGATTCGGAGCGATAATACTTCTTCTCGTGATCACAAAAATATTTGAACCCATCCGACTCGAAGAAACTCATGTGGATCTTGAGAATTTAGTTGTTAAGTATCAGCAAGAGTTAGAGGACATCATTGGTCAAACAAATATCATTACGCGAGAAAGATTAGCTACGATCGAAAACGTGGACCAGAATGAAACGCAAATTGCGCAGCTGCAGAGCGAGCTCATGCGGATTCGAGCAGAATTTTTTGCAACTCAAGATGACGCCGAGATGTCCAACGAGCTGGAGGGTCGGTTAGCTCAGGCGAAGCAAAGATTGACAGAGGAAATGCAAAGCTTGCTAGCGAATTACCGGCCCGATCCTGATGAGTACATGGTGGGCGGTATTCCTGTGGATAGCGAGTACATCATCTTCATTATCGACACCTCTGGGAGCATGCAACGATATGCTTGGGATCGTGTTCAACAACAGATCTCGGAGACGCTTCAAGTCTACCCTCAGGTTAAGGGTATTCAGGTACTCAATGACATGGGCGAGTATATGTTTCGGAGTTACCGGAATCAGTGGATTCCAGACGGAACTGAAATCCGAAGACGTATTGTCGATGGATTGCGTAACTGGCAGGCGTTCTCCAACTCAAGCCCCAGGGAGGGAATTCTAGAGGCTATTGAAACCTTCTATGATCCTAACAAAAAGATTAGTCTTTACGTCTACAGCGATGACTTTGCCGCGGGATCAATCAATGCAGTGGTGCGGGAAGTGGATCGTCGCAATCAACTCGGTGAGGATGGCGCTCGACGGGTTCGTATTCATGCGGTTGCTTTTCCTGTTTATTACGAAGTTACAAATGGGGAGCTATTGTCCTCAGCCCGCTTTGCTATTTTGATGCGAGTCCTCTGCCAGAGGAACGGTGGAACCTTTGTAGCCTTGTCTTCCCTCCGAGGCTGACGAACGCCAGAATTCGTCATTTTTTACCGGCCCTTTGCCCCAGTTTCATCAGTGGTTTTACCCATGGCATGAGCTTTAATGCTACGTGTGCTAGAGCACCGAGTAGCAACTGAACATAGATAAGGAGTAAGCCATGATTAACCCCATTGAAACGCTGAATGAGTACTACTACCAGAGCTCGCAGGATGAATACGACGGTTGGCGCGAGTTCGCGCGCGAAGAGGTAATTGCTATTGAGTCACGACGTTTGGCTAATAACGCTCGCAAGATGTGTACGACGGTTGGTACGAGCGTTATCGCTTTGATGGCAGTCGCCATGTTCGCCTCCACAGGATGGACGGCAGAGGACACGCGATTTTCGAAACATCAATCCATCAGGATCAGTGGTGGTGCAGTCATCGGTGGAGTGGCTGGAGGCCCGGTTGGACTGGTTCTTGGGGCCACTTTGGGCGCCTGGTTGGGAGACCGATTCGATGAGGAACGCAACGCGCGGACCCAGTTTGAGCAGCGCTGGATCGAGGCTGAGGAGGAGGTAGCAGCACTGAATGATCTGGTTGCCAGTAGTGAGCATCAAGTTGCAGTACTCGAAAGTCAGATCCATCAGGAAAATAGAGAGATGCAGAACACCCTTCGCGATGCGCTTGATGTCCAGGTTTTGTTCCGAACAAATGAAAGCACGCTTCCTGACGAAACTCAGAACAGATTGCTACGCCTTGCAGGGTTGCTCGCGCATCTGGATGGAACGCTGATACACATTGAAGGGCACGCAGATTCTCGTGGTCATCAGGAGCATAACGATCAACTGTCTGCGCAACGCGCCACCTCTGTTAGAGATTTGCTGATAGAGGCTGGTGTTCCGCTCAATAGAATCATGATTGATGGGTATGGTGAGACGTACGCCTCAGCAGAGGAGAACGATGTCGATTCGATGGCGATGGAGCGTCGGGTGGATCTGACACTCATCAGGAACGGAAGCGAAAATCGGGTTGCCCAGAAGTAGCGGTCGGGCTTTCCGGGGGGTGCCCCATCCTTGGGGCATCCTTTTTTCGTGCCTGTTTGCGGACTCGGTTAGCCGCTGGGATTTAACGTAGTATTCACCCGACGTACTATCTCAGCTCCGTGTAGTTCGAAGAAACCCAAGCTGAGAATCGCAAGGGGGTAATAAGATGCGATTCATAACAATCATGGTATTCCTGACGCTGTGCTCTGTCTTTTCGAGGGCCAATGCGCAATCCTGGACTCCACCAGCGGAAGTGGACCGTTGTCCGTCCAAATGGGGGGCCGGCGACGAAAGAGGCTCGGGTAACCACATGGGTCCCAACTCGGTGATGCGTGCGACTCAGTTGATACGCCGTGGGGAGGTTGTTGAGCTTGGGCACGTGCTGCACGGATCCATTCCGCTGGGTGCCCGGCACTTTGAACTCTACCTCAAACCCATGGTGATGAACTCTCAATCAAATCGTAGAGGCTCGAATGAAGAACTCGTCGTGACGGAGCTCGGTCAGGTGGGCACACAGTTGGACGGCTTCAGTCATCAGAGTATCGGTAACACGTTATACAACTGCTTTCGGGTTGACGAAACGCAGACTCGGGACGGCTTCACGCGGCTTGGCATAGAGAACGTCGGTACTTTAATGACGCGCGGGGTGCTGCTCGATATTGCTGAGCTTAAGGGTGTCGACATGCTGGCCGAAGACTATGAGATCACGATTGCAGATATTGAGGCGGAACTCGCGCGACACAATCTCACGATCAGTGCCGGAGATGCCGTGATCATTCACACTGGCTGGGGGGTGCTCTGGGAGCGCGATGTCCCACGATTCTTGCGTGGGGGACCAGGCATCGGTGTGGAGGCTGCCAAGTGGCTCGCAGCCCAAGACCCGATGCTCGTCGGTGCCGATAATCAGCCGGTGGAGGTGCAGCCGAATCCGGATTCCGCGATCTCCCTGCCGGTCCATCAGATTATGCTAACCGTCAATGGCATCCATCTGCTTGAGCGACTGAAGCTTGACGAACTCGCTGCGCGTGACGTCTACGAATTTGCATTCATTATGCAGCCGCTGAAAATTCAGGGTGCAACAGGTTCGACGGTTGCCCCCGTAGCCATATACTAAACACGTCATAACAGGCTAATTCCCTCCTTGTACAGTGAGGGCTATGGTTACGTGCGCGGATGCGTTTGTCGGGCTTATAGGTATGGGACGATTAGGGGTAAAAGGTCTGGAGCGTTTTCCGGCTGGTTGGTGCGGTGTAAAACTCGGATTGGGATAGTTTCGGTGAAGCGGGCGATAATCTCTGCCGATTCCTCGGACGGTACTGGTTGGTTCGGTGATTCGTTAACGATAATACCGATAATCTCAACTCCACCTGTTTCCAGTGCGCTTACGGCTGTGAGTGTGTGGCTAAGCGTACCAAGATAGCTCCCGACAATCAGTAAGGTTGGAGCCTGTAGTGCCGCGATCCAGTCTAGCACCAAGTGTTTTTTATCCAAGGGCACCATGACGCCGCCAATACCTTCGATTAGCGTGACATCTCTGTCATTCTCTTGCTCACAGAAAGAAATCAACTTATCGAACGGAATATAAGTTTGTTCACGAGCAGCGGCCATATCAGGGGAGAGTGCTTCTCTGAAGCGCCATGGCGTGATGTTGTCAATGCCTTGAACATCTGCATCCAGTCCCAGCGCACGTAGTAAAAGCTTAGTATCGCTTAGCTTGTTATCTTCAGATTTAAAGCCTGTCGCAATCGGTTTTAATGCGTGTACGCTACGTCCGTTTTTGCGCAATTGATTAATCAGTGCGCGGGTCACAAATGTTTTGCCAACCCCAGTACCAGAAGCTGTTATGAAAATTTTACTCATTAGAATTTAGGATTTTCTTGATAGCACTCGAAAAACGATCGACATCATTTTCTGTGTGGGAAGCTGAGAAGGTGCAACGTAGCCGTGCGGTGCCATCCGGTACTGTAGGCGGCCGAATGGCAACGACGAGAAATCCTTGCTGTTCTAGGTATTGAGCGGCGAGGAGTGCCGGTTCTGAATCGCCTAACAGAATAGGCACGATAGGGCTTTCTGGTTCTGGCAATCCGACGGCCTTCGCAAAACGCTGTGCATGGATAAGCGGGGTATTGACTAACTGATGATCCATCTCGATTATCTCAAGCGCTTTTATCGCTGCTGCAATATTTCCTGGCGGCAGTCCTGTGGTGTATTGAAAACTTCTTGCTCGATTTCGTATGAGATCGGCGACATCTTTGCTCGTGCACAGATAGCCGCCATAAGCACCGACCGCCTTAGAAAGTGTGCCCATCTGAAGGGGTACGGGGATTGCGTGGCCATTTACAATACTTGATCCGTGTCCATTCTCTATGACACCCAATCCATGGGCATCGTCGGTCATTAACCAGGCATTGTGGTGTTCGCAGAGCTCAAAAAGTTTAGAGATTGGAGCTCGGTCACCGTCCATACTGAACACACCGTCAGTCAGGACTAAGCAATGTCGATAGGATTTTCTATATTTCTTTAGCAGTCTAGTTAGTTCACTAGTGTTTTTGTGGCTGAAACTGATAACGCGTGATCGTGCCAGGGTAGCTCCTGCAAAGAGACAGGCGTGACAAAGATCATCCATGAGGATTAAATCCTCGTTCCCTGCCAGTACTGGGATGACACCAACATTGGCGAGATAGCCGCTCCCAAAGACCACCGCATCTTCGGTGCCTTTGATCCTGGCGAGTGATGCTTCTAGGTGTGCATAAAGGGGGTTATTGCCGGAAATCAGGCGGGATCCGCCCGCGCCTACACCATATTGTCGGGTTGCCTGAAGGCTTGCCTTAACAATATCTGGGTGGTGGGAAAGGCCCAGATAGTCATTACAGGAGAATGAGATGAGTTCTCTGTGGTTTCGGCGCGTTATCCCGGTCGCATGGCGTTCAGTCTCGCGCAAGGCTCGTAAAAGACCGCGGCTCTTCAATGTTGCGAGTTTTTCGCGGGCAAATATTCTTAGGAATTCTTCGCTCAATTCCTGTTCTCCTTGGGTGCGAAATCAGTATTAGTTCATTGTGGTGAGATGGTGCCACGAAGATCCCCGCGAAGGACAGTGCATCGTGCTAGACAGAGAGGGTCCCGGGATCAGCGGTTCTCCATGACGCGCTGGATACAGGGGCTAAGAATCTCTGGGGAGCTAAGGAAGCAAGGATGTTGGATTATCTCGCCGAGATTTACGGGATTCCTAAACGGCCTTCGTGTCGAACAAGTCTACCTCCTCACTTGATACCATAACTGTGGTTTTTTAGCCTGGCTCTCCTCCTATCACCTCAAGCAGTTGTTTAGTTTGGGTGAGCATCAGCCCCTCATTGCTGCGAGTCTCTACATTGAGGCGAAGCAGCGGCTCGGTGTTCGAGGCGCGAACATTAAAGCGCCAGTCTGAAAATTCCATGCTGAGACCATCAACGTGATGAACGCGCAAGGCGTGACGTATATAAGACTTTTCTATTCGAGCGAGTACCTCAGCACTATCATCGACTTTGCGATTGATCTCACCGCTAGTTGGAAAGAGAACCATCCGTTCATCAACCAGCGCCGATAATGGCAATTTACGCTGACACATTAGTTCGGTGACTATCAACCAGGGGATCATACCACTGTCCGCATAGGAGAATTCTCGGAAGTAATGGTGTGCGCTAGTTTCTCCACCATAGATAGCGTCGTTTCTACGCATAGTCTGTTTGATAAAAGAGTGCCCTGATCTGCTTTGGATCGGTAAACCGCCATTGTTCTCGATAATTTCTAGAGTATTCCACGTGAGGCGAGGGTCGTGGACGATGCGCTCGCCTTGTGACTTAGATAGAAAGGTTTGTGCGAGCAATCCAACGACATAGTATCCGTCGATGAAACGCCCATCCTCATCGAAGAAGAAGCAACGATCGAAATCACCGTCCCATGCAATCCCCATATCAGCACCAGAATCCCGGATGCCATCGATCGTAACGCGGCGATTTTTCTCCAGCATGGGATTGGGTACCCCGTTGGGGAAAGACCCATCGGGTTTGTGGTGAAGTTTGATGAACTGGAAAGGCAGATGAGGCTCGAGCAAATCTATTATTGGACCCGCGCAACCGTTACCTGCATTAACAACAATTTTCAAAGCGTTGAGGTTTTTGGTCTCAATATAGGAGAGCAAATGCTCAATATAGTCGGGCATTAAATCCAATTCTTTCACCATACCCGGCTGCGAGGTCTTCGGAAAGTTGTTTTGCTCAGCTAGCGTTTGGATTTCCTTAAGTCCTGTATTTTCGCTAATAGGTTTAGACTGCTCACGAACGAGCTTCATCCCGTTATGGGCCGGTGGGTTGTGGCTGGCAGTAACCATAATTCCACCATCGAGGTTTTTGTGAAAGGTTGCGAAGTACACGAACTCTGTGCCGCCGATGCCAATATCGAAAACATGGACCCCAGCATCTGTTAGAGCCTTTATGATCGCTCGACTTAAAGTGTTGCTGGAAGCCCTAATGTCTCGACACACGGCAATTTGAGTAGGGCTCAAAAATTCGACATATGCCCGGGCAATACGGTAAGCAATATCTTCATTGAGTTCCTCGGGCACTTGGCCGCGAACATCGTAAGCTTTAAAGCAATTGATTTCGGTCATTTTATTGCTGGGTAGAATAGATAGGCCGCGAGTATACCCAGAGTCCGTTAGTATTGATGGTACACAGTATTGGATAAGGACGGATCGGATGAGCGTATCTCAGCTTTGGCTGCCCTATTGTCAGATGCACACAGCGCCGAAACCACAAATTGCTGTGCGGACGGAGGGTGTGCGGATCTACCTGCACGATGGGCGTATTCTGATCGATGGTATGTCCTCATGGTGGACGGCTTGTCACGGATATAACCACCCCCACATTCGTCAAGCGGTCACGGAGCAGCTCGAATCTATGCCGCACATTATGCTAGGGGGGTTGGTACATGAGCCCGTTCTGAACCTCACCAATAGGTTAACTGGAATGCTTCCTGGCGCATTACACCACGTGTTCTATTCAGAATCTGGTTCGGTTGCTGTTGAGGTTGCTATGAAAATGGCGCTGCAGTTTTGGATCAATCAGGGCGCGGCCAACCGTACTCGCTTCTTGAGTTTCCGAGATGGTTATCATGGCGACACATTCGCAGCCATGTCGGTCTGTGGCAGAGAAGATGGGGCGCATCGCCTGTTTAAGGGAATATTGGCCGAGCAGATCATCCTCGATCTGCCGCGCAGTGAAGAGGGGTTAAGTGCGTTCGCGCGCACCGTCAAAAAAAACGCAAGTGTATTGGCAGGAATTATTCTAGAACCACTGGTACAGGCTGCCGCCGGCATGAAGTTCCATGATCCAGAAATACTGGCTGGTATCGCCGAAGTAGCGCGGCGCAATGATGTATTGTTGATTTTGGATGAGATTGCGACCGGCTTTGGACGTACAGGAACTCTTTTCGCCTGTGAACAGGCATCCGTTGAGCCTGACATCATGACACTATCTAAGGCCTTAACCGGCGGTACTATTCCGCTAGCGGCAACTGTTGCTACGCAAAGGGTCTACGAGGCTTTTCTAGCAGATACCCATGAGCAAGCACTCATGCATGGCCCTACATTTTGCGGCAACCCCTTGGCGTGTGCAGCAGCCAATGCCTCATTGGATCTTTTTGAGCAAGAACCACGGATTGTTCAAGTTGCCACAATCGAAGATCAGCTATTAGAGGGATTAGCCGGTTGTAGGGGGCTGTCGGGAGTCCGGGACGTGCGGGTCAAGGGAGCAATTGGGGTGGTGCAGCTTGCACACCCCCCGGATGTAAATGTCTTACGAGAGCGCTTTATTGCTGAAGGTGTTTGGGTGCGCCCGTTCGGAGATGTGGTATATCTAATGCCGGCGCTTACCATTAATTCGAAGGATCTGGAGCAGTTAATCGAAGCTGTCAACCGAGTTGTGAGGGCCTGGGCAGGTTAGTTTAGAGGGGGGAGTACCGCAAAAGTTCTAGAATAGCTCGGATGCATCTGGCTCGACAGTTTCACGACCGTCGTACCGATTCGGTATAAAGTCTCCTGTGATCATGTCCTGATAGGGCATCCCCGGCGGCACCATGGGATAGACATTAGCTTCGGAGTCGATTACTACTTCGAGGAATGCTGGACCATCAAAGCTCAAGAAGTTCTTGAGCACTTTTGGCACGTCTTGCTTTCGGTTGAGCCTCTCAGCGTACTCGAAGCCGTCTGCCAGGGCAGCTTCAACGAAATTCTTCTTGCGTAATGACTTATCACTGCCTGAGAGTCTTCCTTTGAAGAAAAGTCGTTGCCACTGCATCACCATGCCATCGCCATAGTTGTTGAGTACGAGCACCTTGATCGGGAGCCCGTAAGTAGTCACTGTCTCGAGTTCTCCAAGATTCATCCGGATGCTGGCATCTCCGTCGACATCAATAACAAGCTTGTCAGGACGGCCAAACTGGGCGCCAATTGCAGCAGGTAGTCCAAAGCCCATAGTTCCCATGCTTCCGGAAGTCATCCATAAGCGGGGTTCTCGGAAATCAAAGTATTGTGCAGCCCACATTTGATGTTGTCCTAC
>DBZY01000036.1:19242-19537 GCA_002311835.1 Proteobacteria bacterium UBA1148
GTTCTTGAAGCTCAGCATGCCATTCGTCACAATTATTTGAGAAGCCAGTACGTTTACCATGAGCGGTTAACTCTTCTAAGGCGGGGGCCAGTGAACCAACATAGTACCAATCCGCTGGTTTGACCTTGTGAATTTCTGACGGATCAATATCAAAGTGCAGAATGCATTTGGCGTGTCTTGCAAATTTCGTAGGATCGCTAGCGACACGATCGTCGAAACGGCTTCCTAGAGCAATTAATAGATCACAGTCATCCACCGCATAGTTTGCATAGGCTGTACCGTGCATGCCGAGCAT
>DBZY01000036.1:19645-34439 GCA_002311835.1 Proteobacteria bacterium UBA1148
ATCGCTTTCGCCGCATTGGCGTTGATCACGCCTCCTCCCGCATAGATCAAGGGTCGCTTGCTTTTACCTAAAAGTGCAAAGAATTCCGCGCAGCGTTCTTCGGTCATACTGTTATTCTGGATCATCTGGATTCGATGTCGGTAACCGGGGATAGGTAGCAGGCCTTCGCCGCGATAGGTTCCAAGCCAATTCTGAACATCCTTTGGGACGTCCACTACGACAGGTCCGGGTCGTCCAGATTGGGCGATCTCTATGGCTGAACGGATTGTTGCTTCGAGACGCTCGGGGTCAGTGACCAGAAAAACATGTTTGGCTACGGGTCCCATGACACTGCTGACGGGGGCTTCCTGAAAAGCATCCGTGCCGATGGAGGATGTTGCCACCTGTCCGGAGATCACGACTATGGGGATAGAGTCCGCAATACAGTCTCGGACCGGTGTGACGCAATTCGTGGCTCCCGGGCCGGATGTCACGATAACAACACCAACGCGGCCTGTGGCTCGGGCATAACCTGACGCCATGAAGCATGCGCCTTGTTCGTTGGCTGGAACAATCAGCGACATCGCGTCTTCACCATCCTGCGCATTTTTCTCGTTGTACCTGAACACTGCGTCGTAGGTAGGTAGAATCGCGCCGCCGCTGTAACCGAAAACCATATCAACACCCTGATCCGCAAGTACCTGCACGATCATTTCCGCGCCGCTCATCTCGGTGTCAGACAATGGATGAGGCTGGGTCGGTTTAGTTTGAGTCTGGGTCTTCATGGCTTAGTGATTCCAATCGGCCGTCTGAGTGTTGATGAAAAGGTTGTGCATTGCAATAGCCATTGTTCTGCGCCAACATTCCCAGCTAAGGGCACACTCTGCTGTGGAAATCGGTGACATGATGCGGCACATAATTTCAATTCTGCTACAGAACGAAGCTGGCGCTTTGGCTCGTGTCGCTAATCTGTTTTCTTCGCGCGGTTATAACATTGAGAGCTTAAATGTTGCACCGACCCATGATGAAACCGTATCCCGGCTGACACTTGTGACCACGGGACCGGACGAAGTTATCGACCAAATCTCAAAACAACTTGGAAAGCTCATCGACGTTGTAAATATCATTGACATGACGGACGGTGACCATATTGAACGCGAGCTTGCATTGTTTAAGCTTGAGCTATCCGTAGATGACCAAGAAACGCTGGTCGAACTGACTAAGGAGTTTGGTGCTCGAATACTAGATGACTATGAAGGATACTTTACGGTCGAGCTTATCGGAGACAGCGGCGAGATTGACCGTTTCATGACTAGTTTCCCGAATCAGGTCGCAATACTCACGGTTGTGCGCAGTGGTGCGATGGCAGTGGCCCGGGGCGCGCCAGTTCTGACGCCAACCTAATCGTTAAGTTCAGAGTAGAATTCATGGCTTCTCAAACTCTTAATTCCGAGCGCCTTGCGCAGGCACGTCGCGTTGTCCTTAAAATTGGCTCGACGCTGATTGTGGAGAAAAAAACGGGCTCCCTACAACGCACATGGCTTGACGCACTGTGTGCGGATGTGGCGGCTATGCGCGCTAGTGGGCAGGAGGTTGTGATCGTATCTTCCGGGGCCATCGCATTGGGTGCGGGTCAGCTGGGTATCGACCTAACGCGCGCACGACTAGAAGAGAGTCAGGCGGCGGCGTCAGCGGGACAGATTCAACTTGCTCATGCCTACCAGGAGATGCTTGATGCTCGTGGGATTACGGCCGCGCAGGTGCTTCTAACACTGGATGACAGTGAAAATCGGCGGCGGTATCTGAATGCCGCAAATACTCTATTTACGCTTTTGAAGCGCGGCGCTGTTCCGGTGGTCAACGAGAACGATACTATTGCAACCCAGGAGATTCGCTATGGTGATAATGATCGGCTTGCTGCTCGCGTAGCGCAGATGGTGAGTGCTGACTGTCTTATTCTTCTCTCGGATGTTGATGGGCTCTATACGACTGACCCAAACATTGATTCTGATGCTAAACATATTCAAGAGGTGACCGAACTTAGCGCGGAGCACTGGGAGATGGCAGGGGGGCCAGGCTCCGATCACGGGTCTGGTGGAATGCGTACCAAGCTTGATGCTGCCCAAATCGCTATGGGTGCTGGGTGCCGGATGTTGATTGCCTCAGGGCGTGTGGAGCATCCGATCAAGATTCTTCAGGATGGGGCGCTCGCCACGTGGTTTTTGCCGAGTTCGAATCCTCAGACTGCACGCAAACAATGGATCGCGGGCACGCTTAAGCCTCGCGGGACCATTACTATTGATGACGGTGCTAAGAGCGCCTTGATTTCTGGTCGAAGTCTCTTACCCGCTGGTGTGACGGATGTGAGCGGCCAGTTCGAGCGTGGCGAGGCAGTCAGGGTTAAGGATCAATCAGGGATGGAGTTAGGGCGAGGACTCATTTCCTATCCTGCAGATGAGGCTCGCGCCATTGTGGGGCGGCGCTCGGGTGCCATCGTAGATATTTTGGGCTATCGTGGTCGGGATGAACTTATCCATCGAGATGACCTGGCATTAACAAGCGATGGGAGTGGCTGATGTCCTCCGCCGAAAAACAAGCTTCAGAAGATCTTCATCAGCAGATGCAACTGTTAGGGCATGCGGCTCGAGATGCGGCGGACAAGTTGGCGCGAGTAGATGCTAGGACTAAAACCAGTGCGCTCATGTTTGCGGCTGATGCGATGCGTGATTCGGTTAGCACAATTCTTGAGGCTAACGCCGCGGATATGGAACGGGCGACAAAGCGTAAACTCTCGAGCGCTTTACTAGATCGATTGGCGCTCGACGAGGGTCGTGTGGCCGCGATGGTTCAGGGGGTCGAAAGTATCTCTGGCCTTCCCGATCCTGTTGGGAGTGTCGTAGATGAGTGGGTTCGACCGAATGGGCTGAGAATTCAGCGGGTTCGTGTGCCTCTCGGTGTGATTGGCATTATTTACGAGAGTCGCCCGAATGTGACTAGCGATGCTGGCGCGCTCTGTCTGAAGAGTGGGAACGCTGTGATTCTTCGAGGCGGCTCGGAGGCCACGCGATCAAATGCAGCTATTCACTCTTGCCTAGTCCAGGGGCTTTCAGCAGCTGGGTTGCCCGAGACAGCCGTTCAACGAGTGCCCACCCAAGATCGTGAGGCGGTTGGCATCCTCTTGCGGGATATGTCCGAGTTTGTGGATGTGATTGTTCCTCGTGGTGGCAAGAGTCTTATCTCAAGGGTACAGAAGGATGCCCGCGTGCCAGTGATGGGCCACCTGGAAGGGATCTGTCACACCTATGTTCATGCTTCGGCTAATCTCGAAATGGCTCGAGATGTTGTAGTCAACGCAAAAATGCGGCGAACGGGAATCTGTGGAGCAACGGAGACGCTGCTGGTAGACCGTGCTGTTAGCGATTCTCACCTCGTGCCCTTAATTAGCGATTTACTAGAAGCGGGATGCGAAGTGCGTGGTGATGAGATTACGAAGAAGGTCGATGCGCGCGTCAAGCATGCTGAGGATGCCGACTGGGGCATGGAGTATCTTGAGGCAATAATTGCTGTTCGGGTGGTTGAGGGCCTAGATGAAGCCATGGCCCACATCCGGCGGTACGGCTCTGGCCATACTGAAGCAATTCTTGCTGAGGATAATGCAGCAGCAGATCGCTTCCTGAACGAGCTTGACAGCGCAATACTCCTGCACAATGCATCGACGCAGTATGCGGATGGTGGGGAATTTGGTATGGGCGCTGAGATCGGCATTGCTACCGGACGCATTCACGCGCGCGGACCGGTTGGGGCTGAGCAACTAACCAGTTACAAATACGTTGTTAGGGGTAGTGGGCAGACCCGACCGCGGTAGCTAGCCAAGTCCATTCGTCAAAGTTCCATTTTGGAAGGTGGTTATCGCAAAGCCACTCCGCTGCTCGATCAACTCCCCCAGGAGGTAATCACTTCCTTCAGTTTGGCGTAGCCTTGGAGGAAGCCTGGTCGTTCCCCAGCGTATACGTCATCAAAAGTTATGAGCGCTTTATCCAGCCAGGTATGAAGTTCTTTGTTGTCAGGGTTGGCATCTTTATAGGCATCACGTATGAGGACGAAGTGGATGCGTGGGTCGTAGGGGCGTTTTGCCCCCCCCATTGATTCATCACCATCAAGCAGCCTTAAGAGCATGGCATCTGCAGATCCAAGGGTCTGCTCATGGATTGGAGGCCCCTTTATGCGGTACATGACTGATGTCATATCACGGCCGTTTCCTGTCGTGTAGCCCATATCGCTCCACAGGTTATCAGCAGTTACATGAACCTCGCCCAACAAGCCCTCAGCGATATGTTCTGCTACCTTTTCTGCAAATGCGCGGAGTGGGTCTGACACGTCGGCAAGGAGGTCTGTGAGCCGGTCACCATCAAGGTCTGTCGCCAAGATAATGACATCCTGGTTTTGAATGAGATCCCAGATCAGAATCCCATAGTTAGTATCGGAGATATGCTGTTCAATCTGACCGCCCCACTCCTCCATACCATTTTTGAAATCTTTGGGCAGTAAGTTAATGATTCGGTCGACCAACTCGCGATGTTCGATGTAGCCGTCCACCGCATACTTGCGACCAACCTCGAACTTGGTTCCCTCTAGCATCCAGGATAGGAGCCCAGCGTTGATGCCGTCCTCCTGTGCCTGAGTTGGTTTAAAAGCAATTCGCCCGATTTTGCCGGTTTCATGAACCATTTGCAGGAAACGTCGGTTAGCGTAAGCCATTTGTATGCCGGGCGTGTTCATCTCGCTGTGTATGATGCCGGTTTCTGGGTTGACGTCGAACAAGGCCTTATCTTGGGAGTAGGGAAGGCAAGGCATGCAACGTACCACGGTTGTTCGTCCATATGGGCGTACGTTGCAGTAAACCCCCGCCTGTGTCCTAAGCGGTGCATTCCCGGACTTCCCCATCACCACGACTTTCTTGCCACTCGAATCGTTGACGTATGCGTCACCAGCAGTCGACCATTTGATTGAAGTGCACGGCATATTCCCAAACCAGCTTAGGGGGGCGAGTTCCGTGTCATGGCGATACTGTGCCCACATAGGGACTGCATAAAAAGGAAGCCCAAGAATGTCGATTGCAGCAATAGTGCCGAGTAACGCGAAGGCATCAGTTAGCGAATGGGCGACTGGGTTTACCGTCCCACAGTGCTGACCACCTTTCCAGATCACCGCATCCGGATAACCTGTAGGTCGGACATCGGAAGGCTCAAACAGCTCCTGGAGGGCCCCAAACAGGTCTCCACCATCAGCCTCGGTTTGGGCAATCTTCATCAGATCGAGCATTCTTATTTCTCCAAGCAGGCCACAGGATTTCCGAGAGTTTCGGTGCGGAGCGCGGGTATTATACGAGCGAGTCAGTCGGAATCCGGCCGTTTAGGCGTTTCCACGGCTTCGAAAATCATCCGAGGCCGATCACCTTGGCGGGAATAGAGATGTTCACTGGCCATGTCTTCCAGCGCCTGATCTCTCTCTTTCTTGGTTTCAAACCAGTGGAGTCGTTTCCAATTTGTATCGAGCAAGTGCAGAAATGTATCGCTTGGGGGGAGGCTTACACGGATACCATAAGGTTTTGCGCCAGTCGTCTTTTGATTAAGGTTGTGGGGGTGGCAAATTTCCATGGTGGTATTCTATCGTCACGATATAGTTAGGGCGATGCTTTTATTTACCTAATAAATTTATTGAATCTCTATCAGGATGGGTAAAAGCACATTAATAACAAATAGATAGATTCATTCTGTGCTCAGTCAGGAATATGCTAACCGGTTAATTCGCTTGGGTTCTTGATGTGGATGTCCTGCTGGGGAAACGGAATCACGATTCCAGCGTCATTGAATGCCTTGTATACGCCTCGGTTTAGCTCGTGCTCTAACCGTCCTCTCAAGACTGGTTCCTGAACCCAGGCCAGCAACTCATAGTCCAGGCTTGAGGTGCCGAAGGCGCGGAACCGTGTCCTAGGTGTAGGCGTCTTACAGATCTCTGGATGTGCTTCGGCAACTTCCACCAAAATCTGGTCGACCTTATCAATATCACTACCGTAAGCAACGCCTACTTTGATTCTGATACGGAATTTCTGATAGGGTCCGCCACTCTCGTTAATAATTTTTGCGTTACCCATCACGCTGTTTGGTACGCTAATTTCCACATCATCTTGGGTTAGGAGACGCGTGCTACGCAGGCCGATCTGGGTTACTTGCCCTCGCTCCCCTGTATCGAGATTGATAAAATCACCTACCTTGTAAGGTCTATCCGCGAGGATAGACATCCCGCCAAAGATGTTTGAAAGAGTGTCTTGTGCGCCAAAACCCAACGCAAGTCCGACGATACCGGCTGATGCGATAAGTGCGTTGACATTGATTCCCCATGCAAGAAAGATGAAATAAAGAGCGCTGAGAAACAGAAGGAGCTTAGCTGAGTTATCGAACAGAGGCAGAGTAGACGGTTGTACGAATTCGTACCTGCCTTGTACATGGCTGAGCATCTTGAGAACAACGCTGGTTAGCCTTATACAGAATCCTAACCAAACCAGTACAGTAATTGTGGCGAGACTCGCTAGCGTGATGCTCGTCAGAGTGGTCGGCAACTCAAGTCGATAGGTCGCAAGCGCTAGACCAATAAAGAAGATGCTCAGGAATAGCGGTCGCCTGAGTGCGGCAATGACTTCATCGTCAATCACGCTGGATGTCCTGCTTGCCAGCTCGCCGACGGTGGCTACAACTAGGCGCTCGGCAATCAGCGCGAGGGTTAGGCCTACGGCAACTATTATCGCTGCTTGTAGCCAGATATACGGGCCTATCCACTCAACCCAGGGCAGGCTGAGATCCGCAAGAGCTTCGATTTGATCTTCCATGGTACGGTGGCTTCGCCACTGATTCGATATGCCTGCTTAAGGAGCATATTTGTAAGTTACAGTTAGAGCAAGTTCTCTGCCGCTGTAGTATAGATAAAAGGCCTCTGCTGATTTATGAATCTTTGAGCCAACTACGGCGTGGTTCAAATCTCAAGGATGTATCCATTACGTCTAAACTTGATTCAAAAGCTATCTTCGTTTTATTTTTCAGCACAAAGCAAAAATGCGGTTAAGCTGAAAATTAAATCTCGCTGCAGGAGGAGCCAAATGTAAAACAGCTGTAACAGCGGTGGTGACGCATCATAATTCTCTTTCCCAGGCTTTCTCTAAGAGTTCCTCCCAGATCATAAGACTCATCATCATCAACCAGAGTGCAGGCGTAGATCCGCATCCGTCCATTTTTTTTAATCACCATTTTCGAGAAGGAGCACATGAATGCTTGGCGGGATTCTTCTGTGTGGTAGGTTGTCATACAACGTTCTGTGATGAACGGAACCTCTGGATTAGAGCCGGGTAACAGAAAGTCTGGAAAAGAGACAATTGTTGTGTCGCTTGGTACCCCATGTTGTGCAAAGAGCTCTCGGTATTCGCCATCTACCGTGGCACTATCTTCATCAATGCCTATCTGCCGAGCAATGGAAACCTTGAATCCCCGCTTTCTCAGTAATTCAAGGCTTTTCCAAGATTTTTTGAAACTTCCCTTCCCCCGAGAAGCGTCATGACGTTTTTCGTTAGGATAATCGATACTGATACGGAACGAGATTGGGTGATATGAATTTACTAGGGTCTCAATTTGATGTAGACGGCTCAGTACAGGGTCCGTTCCGTTCGTGAGTACTAGGCAGGGGTTCAAGCTTGAGGCGTAACTCAAAATATTGATGAAGCTTTTTACGATAAAGGGTTCGCCACCGGTAAAAGAGAACTGTTGAACACCAAGGGATTTTGCTTCATCCATTAGCGGTCGTACATCCTCTAACGTTACTCGATCGAGTCGATCGTCACCAGGTTTAGAACCTTCTAAGCAAAATGGACAAGCTAGATTGCACGCCGTTCCGGTATGAAACCAGATTTCTCTTAAGGAGTCTGGCTGGATATAGCCAAGAGGCTCCCCACTTGAGGCATAGAATAATGGATTCAGTGACGTGCTCATTGTTTAGGATCTCTGATTTGCGCCCCCCTTGGTATCTTGTTCGTTTGATCATAGCTTAGCGACAGTTGTTTCGCTGTAGTGCCAAACATATAACGGATGGCAAGATACCGATTAGTAAGGCTCCGTCGAGTCCATCCATCGTGCTCCCAGCGTCTGGGTGAGACGCCTATCGGTGATTTGAGACACCAAAAGCGTTTTCGGGCACGCAGTTTTCTAACCAGGGCGACCTCTTCGAACAGGGGTGTATGAGGGAAACCACCGCATTCAAGATAAACTTGGCGGCGCATAAACAGCCCCTGATCCCCGTATGGGGTGCCGCCCAGCCGTGTACGAAGTTTTACTGACCATTCAATAAACTTCTTCCGCCAACTGGATGGTCCGGCGAACATGAATCTGAAATAACCGCTTTCCGCCCCTTCTGCGAGGGCCAGTGTGATGTCGTGGAGGCTAGAGGGGTAGGGGGCGGCATCAGCGTGCAAGAACCATAGAACAGATGCTTCTGCGCATCTGGCGCCGTTGTCCAGCTGTGTGCCTCGACAGCGCACAGAGTTAAGATACCGGCAGCCGTTTATTTCACAGTAAGCGAGTAATTCGGGATCTTGAGTTGCAGATACGACGATTATTTCGTGTGGTTGTTCGGGCCAGTCACGAATTCGGCTAACCAGCTCACGGAGTCGCGGCATGTCATCTAGGACTGGTACAACGATGGCGATACTTGATTGTTCACACACTAGTCGTTACCTGAATTGTTAATATTATTGCTTACGGGATCTACAGCCGTTTCGGATTTGAGGTGCTGTGTGAGCGCTCTCGTGGCCATGCGCGCAATTAGGAAAGTTAGAATCAGTGTTGCTACTAGTCCAATGATGAGTAGGGCGTTTCTCTCAGCGCTCCCACCAACACCATTGACAGTGAGTTGAGAGAGATTTTCCGCAACTGATCCTATATAAACGTAGAGCACAATTGCTGGTGCCATCCCAATCCAGGATGCGAGAACATAGTCCCTAAAACGTACAGCTGTAAGACCAAATGCGTAGTTCAGGAGGTTGAAGGGAAATAGGGGGGAGAGGCGAGTCAGCAGCACAAGGACAAATCCCTTGTGGCGAGCGACTCTATCCAAAATCTTAAAGCTTGGGAAATTTTTGATCCGTTGGCTTACCCAATCACGCGCCAGGAATCGGCCCACGATAAAAGCGCTGACAGCACCTGTAAGGCTGCCCACTGAAACCAGAAAGATGCCAGTGGGGATTCCAAATATGAATCCGGCAGCTAGTGTTAGTATCGTACCTGGAATGATCAGGATAGAGGCGGCGGTGTAAGCGGCTATATAAATTATCCAGGCAAATGTACGGTGCGATTCAATCCACGTAGTCATGGCTGATAGCCAGTTCCCAACGGGAAGCATTGTGATGACGAGGAGCATCCCACCGACAAAGAGTAAAAGCAGGATCGGTTTTAACTGGCCACTCATTTGACTATCAATCTTTCGGTCTGTTCGGATATCCATTTAGACAGATTACGTCGTGTAAGCCGTATATCTTCTGCAAATTCATGTTGAGCCGCGAGAAGGTCACTTACCGTATCAATATCAGAACGCATCTCTAGGTTGGTGGTTGTACGCCCGGATTGATCACAAACAGCTGAGAGTGAGTCGCGTAAGTGCTCGGTGCTCCATGGCAAATCACGCAATTTTGGCCACGCACGCCGCGCTCCCATAAGTACCACCCCACCATCGCTAGAGGGTCCAAGTACCACATCGTACTCATCTAGACGCTCTGCTGCTTGCCTGAGATAGCTTGGATCTAGACCAGGGCAGTCGGTGCCAATAAAAATGATTTTGGTAAGTCCTTGGGAGCGGAGCTTATGATCTACATGATTGATGCGTTCACCAAGGGTTGAACCTTTCTGGGAAACCATGCTTTTCTTCCTGCCGAGTTTAGAGATGAGCCAGGCTTTGTCTTGGGGGTTTGCAGGAGAAAACCAAATGGAACCATGCCAGTCTTCTATATCCTGTAGCGTACAGTTCCACAGGAGAGTAGCTGCAGCGGTTGCGAGATCTCCGATTTCCGCCGCAAGTCGGCGTTTAGCATTGTGCGGCGCCTTTAAAAATAGCACTAGGCCTACGTCTGTCGCATAGGTTGGGTGTGTGGTCATATAGTTAAGGGATGGTGAAGGTAGTGTTACACGATTTCCTGGCCGTGAGTGGCCGGTTGAGGTTCACCGTTAAGACTCCCGATTGTTAACGTCCCCTAATAATACCAACGTTTGCGGGGTTGAGATTTCGTGGGGGGGCTACAAGTGGTTTTGGTATAGTCACCACTTTTCGTGTTTGGGTGGAGCGGAAGGGTATGGTGAAAGTAATAGTCACTGACCGAGAAGGTCAGGTTGTCGAGGTGGAAGCTCAGGCCGGCATTTCGTTGATGGAAAATATTCGTGAGCTGGATAATAGTGTAGATGCTATTTGTGGAGGGCTTTGTTCCTGCGCGACTTGCCATATTTATGTTGATTCTCATTGGGTACAGAAATTACCACCCAGGGAGGAGGAGGAAGCGCTCCTTGTGGGGGGTTCTGTCAACTATGATCATGAGCACTCGCGGTTAAGTTGTCAGATCATCTTTACTGAGGAACTTGATGGATTGGCTTTAACTGTAGCTCCAGAAGAATTTTAGTAATAATACAGCGAACTACTGTGCAGGCAGCGTATGTGCTGAAGGGCGGTTGTACTACAAACTGCTAGAAGGGGGGGATGTGTATAAATTTTGTTTTGAAGTGATAGGGCTTCCCATAGTCGCACTTCTGGTCCTAGGGTGTTCACCTTCGGGTCCCGCGCTTGAGGGAGAGGAACTGGCCGTGCTCGTTGAAGGCACTGGGATCTATACTCGGCCGATTTCCACCGATTCGCCAACTGCACAACAATTCTTCGATCAGGGATTGAGGCTGACATGGGGCTATCATTTTCCTGAGTCTGTGGCCTCATATCAGGAGGCACTGCGTCATGACCCAGATCATCCAATGATCTATTGGGGGTTGGCTTTATCTCTGGGCCCTGTCCCCAATAGCCGTAGCGCCGGTCTCCCGGATGACCCTCATGGTGAGGCTCGGAGAGCTATCGACAGGGCGTTCGAGCTCATTAACAGCGGTAATGAGGTGGAGCAGGAATTTATTCGCGCACTTCACATTCGTTTTGATTCGGATACATATCCAGATCGTGATGCTCGTGATCAGGCGTATTTAGCGGTTGCCCGAGCGCTTTTCGAGAAGCATCCATCGGACCCCGATGCAGGAGCGCTTCTAGGAGATGCCTATATGATCACTCGACCCGGTCGTTATTACTGGGACGAGGATGGTAATGCACTGCCGGGGACTGCTGAGGCGGCAGCAGCGTTGGAACAGGTCATGACACTACGTCCCGATCACCCTGGGGCCAACCATCTATACATTCATCTACTGGAGGGCTCAAATATGCCAGAACAGGCGCTGCCTGCAGCAGATAGGTTAGCGCCGTTGATGCCCGGTGTTGGTCATGTGGTGCACATGCCGGGTCACATCTATATGGGAGTCGGCCAGCACGATAAGAACGTTGAGCACAATCTGCGCTCTGCTGATGTAGATGGGAAGTTTCTGGAGGCTTGGGGTGAACTCCCATTTCCGGATATAGGTACCTATTCACTTTCAGCACAAAATCATCGTCGGCATGCTTACGACTTTGTTCGATATTCCGCTGCCGTACAAGGGAATTATGCTCTGGCTGTTCAAACAGCGACGTACGCCAGAGATCATGAAACAGAACAGAGAATTCAACGCGGTCAGGGACACAAAACCATCGCTTCACGTTGGTTAGTCCAAAAGATGTTTGGTCGTTGGGATGAACTTCGTTTGGAGGAAAGAATAATGGAGGGTACTCATTACCTGGATGGTATGTGGTACTACACCCAGGGTAGCGCCCAGGCTGCGTTCGATGAATTTGATGGCGCGGAACAGAGCCTCGATCGGGTAAGGGCTATTGCATCAGATCCAGCATCGGAAACGATCTTTAGGAATGCAGCCTCCACTTCTACACTAATGGAATTGGCCGCCTTTGGTCTTGAAGGTGAGATAAAACAGGCTCAGGGGAATCTGAATGGTGCGATAGCAGCATTCGCGTCGGCAGTCATGATTGAGGATAGCCTTGGGTATACAGAACCACCGGATTGGCCGCAGCCGATGCGGCATTATTTGGGGGCTGCGTTGCTGGAGGCAGGAAGGGCCAGAGACGCGGAGCGAGTTTATCGTCGCGATATGGAACTGAACAAAAACAACGGCTGGGGCCTTTTTGGACTCTGGAAGGGTCTAGAAGCTCAGGGTAAAACGGAGGAGGCGTTGGAAATTTACGAGTTGTATGAAAAGGCGTGGCGAGATGCAGATACGCTTTTGACAAGCTCGCGATTCTAAAAGCGGCGTGAGTACGGCTCTGCTCCTTTTTACTAATGTCAGCTGAGGACGGTAACTACTGCTGCTGAGGCGCGTTTTGCTTTTTCTAGAGCCTCTTCAACAGTATCTCCGCGGGCGAGGGCTACCCCCATTCTCCGGTGGCCATGTACCTCCGGTTTACCAAAGAGACGCACCTGTGTATCGGGTTCTTTCAAGGCCGCTCCAAGATTTTCAAACCGAACTTGATCGGAGTGCCCTTCAACCAGGATGACGCTGGAAGCCGATGGGCCATGGGTGCGTATATTTGGGATTGGTAGGCCGAGTATTGCTCGAGCATGAATGGCGAACTGAGAAAGGTCCTGAGAGATCATCGTCACCATGCCCGTGTCGTGGGGCCGTGGTGATACCTCACTGAAGATAACATCGTCCCCTCGTATGAATAGCTCAACGCCGAAGATGCCTCGTCCGCCTAGTGCGCCTGTGACTTTTTCGGCAATTTCCCTTGAACCTTGTAGCGCCTTATCGCTCATGGGTTGTGGTTGCCATGACTGGCGATAATCGCCGTCCACTTGCACGTGACCTATGGGATCCAGGAACGAAACACCATCCACGTGGCGTACAGTTAGTTGGGTAATCTCGTAGTCAAAATCAATAAAGCCCTCGACGATGACTTTTCCCGCGCCGGTACGGCCACCTTCCTGGGCGTAGTTCCATGCGGCATCGATATCGGGTTGTGACATGACGGTGCTTTGTCCTTTGCCCGAGGAACTCATAATCGGCTTTACAACGCAGGGCAGGCCTATTTCTGCGATCGCTTCATCGAATTCGGAGCGAGTGGTAGCAAATCGGTAAGGTGAGGTTGGGATCCCGAGTTCCTCTGCTGCGAGTCGCCGAATACCTTCCCGGTTCATGGTCAACTGCACGGCCCGGGCCGTCGGGATGACGGTGTAGCCTTCCTGTTCTAACGAAGCTAGCTCATCTGTTGCGATTGCTTCGATTTCCGGGATGATTAAATGAGGCTTCTCAGACTCAATGACCGCTCGTAGCGATTTAACGTCGAGCATATTGATTGAGTGACCCCGATGTGCGACCTGCATAGCGGGCGAGTTCTTGTAGCGATCGCAGACGATAACTTCAACGCTGAGTCGTTGTAGCTCGATAACGACCTCTTTGCCGAGTTCACCACCGCCACAAAACAAAACGCGGGTTGCCGTGCTGGTATACGGAGTCCCAATAGATATCATAGGGTTAGACTGCATTGAGCCACAGCTTGCTGAATACCCGGGCAGTCAGAGTGAGCGGGATCAAATTGGGGATGATAGTCATGGTTCGATGTCTTTTTTCCTTGCGGTTAAGGTGTCTGAGATGATAGCTCGCTGAGGTAGCCCGCCGAAAGGTTTTTGCTCCTTCATGGCGCGCGACCTGCTCTATCATGGTGCGACTGCTGCAAAGAAATTTAGCTGAACATAGCTAATATTTTGAAAAATAAACAAAAAAATTGGCACGGATAGTACATCTATACTTTCACACCTTGCCAAATCTAATGGAGGTATTGAAGAGGCCGGTCTCGGGTGGGCTACGGTGACTTTTCCTTGGATACTGCGCTTGGTAAATATGATGATGCTAGCGTACCTCGGGATTATTCGTTTACTTCGATATGCTAAGGGTTCGACGGCGGTGAATAGGTCACTGTTGAAACTTTTGGTGGCGAGATGACTGCCGTGGAGATAGTGAAGGTTGGCTATGGTTTTGATTCTATGGGGCTGGGTTTTTTGCTCGCTTTGATCATCATCAATAGCTATCTCCAGGTGAGCAAGGTCGCAGATGTATCCACCGGTTACAATGTGGTTTTTCGGCGTGAGCAAGTCTATCTCACTCGATGGAGAGTAACTAGAAATAATGAGGTGCCACTATGAAACTCATCATATCAGTGATTAAGCCGTTCAAACTCGAGGACGTTCGTGAAGCGCTCGCGGAGGTGGGTGTTCAGGGAATGACCGTGACTGAGACTAAAGGGTTTGGTCGTCAGAAGGGCCATACTGAGCTCTACCGGGGTGCCGAGTACTCCGTGGACTTCATCCCAAAGACTAAAATTGAAGTAGCAGTGCCAGATGAGCTGCTCGAGGCTGCGGTTGAGGCGATTGTCGATACTGCCCGCACTGGCTCAATTGGCGATGGCAAAGTATTTGTATCCGATTTAGTGCAGGTCACTCGGATTCGCACAGGTGAAACCGGCGACCGGGCTTTGTAGAACGAAAGAGAGAGGCAGTGATAATGCTCAACAATATTTTTAGTAGATTCCGCGTCGCGATTTTCCTGATACTAACGATACTTATACCCAATATAGCTGTTGCGCAGGACGCGTTGGA
>DBZY01000069.1:0-414 GCA_002311835.1 Proteobacteria bacterium UBA1148
TCTTTGGTTTTTTTTCAACGCCCAATGGGCAAACGTGACCGTGACGCTGCTGGTGACCAGAATGACGGTATTGATGAAAGGCAATCCCCATGCTGGCATCGGTTCAGTCTCTACGCCACTTGGGGTTCTGAAAAGTGGCCAAGTATCTGCAAAGTCAGGCCACAAGAACAGATGAGTTGCCAGATTGCTCCCGGCACCAGCTAACCAAGGCACGGAAATGATCCTGGCATAAAAAAGCGCACCGAAGAAAGCTGCGAAGAACATGACCTCTGATACGATGAACCAGACCATGGCTTGTCGATAGGTGCGATCGAGTTGATCGCTCACCAAACCTTTTAGGGACTCTCGGATAACAGTCCCAAACCAGCCAAACATCATGAACGCGATTGCCGCAAGCCCTACGAAAAAGATTAA
>DBZY01000069.1:709-13794 GCA_002311835.1 Proteobacteria bacterium UBA1148
CAATATCCGCTGGCAGATCATCATCCACGTAAAACAACACAGGCATCTCAACTTCTTCACCCGCCTCTAACTGTTGCTGGGTAAAACAGAAACACTCAATTTTGTGGAGGGATAACGAAGCTACCCCAGGCGTAACGCTTGGTACGGCCTGACCGGTCACTGACTTGTTCGCGTAGTTACGTGCATAGAACCTGGTCTCTACTACCTCTCCGGTCCGGACGCGAAGACGGCCCTCCGTTGGCCGAAACTCCCAAGGCATACCCCTGCCAACATGGGCCATAAATTCGACCGTGACCTCGCGACCAAAGACTTGCGAGGACTGCTCAACCGAAGCAGCCTGCCCGAATGGTCTTCCATTAAACCCTGTTACCTCGCAAAAAATTTCGTAAAGCGGCACTAGTGCGAATGCGAACCCAAACATACCGGTGGCCAGTAGTACCAAAAGAGTCGCTTGCTTACGTTGCTGTTTACGGTTCTTTATCATCAATCCATCACTCTGACATGCTCTATCTTATTAGGCGGTACTTATTCGTATTACTCCACACGCGGTGGAGTGTCGAACGTATGGTGCGGCGCCGGTGAAGGCACTGTCCATTCCAATCCTTCCGCACTCTCCCAAACCTGATCAGTTGCCTTCTCGCCACCACGTATGGTCTTAATCACAATGTATAGAAACAGCAACTGCGTTAGACCTAGCATCCAAGCTCCGAGAGTGGTAAAAAGATTTAGCCCAGCATATGGAAGGGCGTAATCAACAATCCGTCTCGGCATTCCGGCAAGTCCGACAAAATGCATAGGGAAGAAAGTTAGATTGAGTCCGATTACTGCTGACCAGAAGTGGATTTTCCCCAGTCGCTCGTCATACATATTCCCGGTCCATTTAGGCAGCCAATAATAGACTGCTCCCATTGTGGCAAAGATAGCGCCCGGATAGAGAACATAGTGGAGATGCGCCACCACAAAAAAGGTATCGTGATATTGGAAATCAGCTGGTGTGATAGCCAGCATGAGTCCTGAAAAGCCACCTATGGTAAACATTACGACGAACCCGATTGCGAACAACATTGGCGTCTCAAAGGTCATTGAGCCGCGCCACATAGTGGCCACCCAATTAAATACTTTCACACCTGTGGGCACTGCGATCAACATCGTTGCATACATGAAAAACAATTCGGCAGCCAACGGCATACCGGTGGCAAACATGTGATGTCCCCAGACAACAAACGACAACCCCGCAATGGCAACAGTTGCGTACACCATTGAGGCATAACCAAATAAAGGCTTACGCGCAAAAGTAGGAATGATCTGCGAAGCAATGCCGAAGCCTGGCAAGATCATGATATAGACCTCCGGATGCCCGAAGAACCAAAATACGTGCTGAAAAATAAGAGGATCACCACCACCCGAAGCCTCGAAAAAGCTTGTTCCAAAATGCCGATCGGTGAGCATCATCGTAACAACCCCGGCAAGCACAGGCATAGCCATGATGAGCAAGAAGGCCGTGACTAGCCAAGTCCAAACAAATAAGGGCATCTTCATCAGGGTCATACCTGGTGCCCGTAGGTTAAAGATCGTGACTATGATATTGATGGCACCAAGAATCGAAGAGATACCCATCAAATGAATACCAAAAATCAAAAAGTCAGTGCTCGGGGGGCCATAAGTTGTCGATAGGGGCGCGTATAGAGTCCATCCAAAATTGGGCGCACCACCCTCCATGAATAAAGATGAGAGCAACAGAAAAAAGGCAAAAGGCAGAATCCAGAAACTAAAATTATTCAGCCTCGGGAGCGCCATATCGGGCGCACCGATCATCATTGGAATCATCCAGTTGGCTAGCCCCACGAACGCGGGCATCACCGCACCAAATACCATGATCAACCCATGCAGGGTAAGCATTTGGTTATAGAAGTCGGCTGTTATAAACTGAAGCCCTGGCTGCGCTAACTCTGCGCGAAAAATCATTGCCATTGCCCCGGCGATCAAGAACAAAGTAAAGCTAAGACAAAGATAGAGAGTGCCGATCTCCTTGTGATTGGTGGTTAATACCCAGCGGAGAATAAAGCTTACCAATGGGTGTCGAGCGGGAGGTGTTGTTTCTGCGTGTGCAATCATAAAAGAGCCGCCTAACGGGCCTCATAAACAGTAAGCGGTTGAACTATGTCACCCGTGTTATTGCCCCAGGCATTCCGTTCATAGGTAATTACTGCCGCCAGTTCCACATCACTAAGCTGCGGTGCCCAAGCTTGCATCTCAGTTTCAGAAAGGCCATTCATAACCCTGTCTAGATGAGCTTCAATGGGCCCAGTAGAGATTACACGAGCTGGATCCAGCGCCGCAGCTAATGCTGGATATTTGATGCCTTGTCCGGCACCATCCGGCTGATGACAAGTTGCACAATGTGTGAGGAACACATCTTCTCCCATGGGCATCAGTTCCGCCATCGTCCATTCTCTGCTACGTGCCGCTACCGCAGCATCGCCCGCAAGTTCGTTAGCAATGCGTTGATCCTCAATCCAAGCAAGAAATTCATCCTCAGGAAGTACCTCAACCACAATGGGCATGAAAGCATGATTCATGCCGCATAGCTCCGTGCATTGGCCTCGGTAGATGCCTGGTACGTCAACTCTCGTCCACGCCTCATTGATAAATCCAGGAATTGCGTCCTGCTTGACTGCAAAGTCAGGGACCCACCAGGAATGAATAACATCATCCGAACTCATCAGGAAGCGAACCTTCAGGTTGGTGGGAATCACCAGCGGGTTATCAACCTCCATCAAATAGTTCTCACCTTTCGGCTCAATGTTATTTATCTGTTCTAAGGGCGTCGTCATATTGCTATAAAAACCAATATCTGCCTCTGTGTACTGATAGTGCCATTTCCACTGTGACCCGGTAATAAGCACTGTTAAATCAGCATCACTGTTGTCCTCGATATCCCGTAACGTTAGAGTTGCTGGTACGGCCATTCCGACTAGTATCAGTGTTGGAATTAAGGTCCAGAGCACCTCGATTTTCGTGTTCTCATGAAACGTTGCTGGCTCTGGATGCTTAGAGCGTCGATGGGCGAAAATGGTATAAAACATAGCGCCAAACACGACGATACCGACACCGGTGCAAATCCACAGGCTCACGTGATGGAGCATCTGAACCTGCTGACTCATCTCGGTGACGCCTGCGCGCATGTCCCACCCTTGGGCAGAAGCGCCATTGGGGAATATCCACCAGACAGGGGCGATTAACCAGCCCTTTCGACGGTTACCGGCAAGGGAACTCATCCCTCTAGCCACGAGAGTTTTTAATATAACAATTTGAGAAGTCATAAGGCCTGCGTCAGAACAGACAGCCGCTTGAACCTTTTCCCTGTCCCACTCAGTCTGCTCCGCATCCATGCGGGGTGGAATGATAGGGCAAGAAGAGGATGAGTTAAAGAGCTTTTTTAACGACTCAATTGAGACAGCGTGCGGAGCTGCCTTCTGCCCGCCCAATCTCGATATCGAATAGCAGTTGCATTTTCTGTGAGACCATCCCAATCACCTCTATGAGCCAGCAAAAACGCCTCATCACCAACCTTTGCTTGCCAAGGCTCCCCCTCCCAGTCGATAAACGCCAAACTAGGATTGGAGTGGCGGTGCCAATCTCCTGTGTTCTGCGGCGTCTGCGTAAATTCTCCATCGTGAATCCAAGCAGTCCACTCTTCGTTATTCCAAGAAATGAACTCCATTTTGCTCAGAGCCCACGGCTCATTGACCGGTCCGCTATTACCAGGGGCGGTAAACTCAAATGCCAGTCTGGCGGCTACTACGGTGATCACAAAGGCCGCTGAAAGGACATAAAAAACTTTAGCCATGAAATACTCCGAGGGGTTATTTTATGCAAGTCATCGTGGGTGCCCAACTAACACATTGCGCGCCTAGCGTCCAATTTTACCGCGCCGATACACGCCCGAACGAAGGCCTAAAACGACACTCATGACAGCGAGAACAACTGCAAACGAGAACCACTGAATCGCGTACCCGACATGTCTTTCCGGGGGTAAAACTCTCAGCTGCCACTCACGGACAAAGCCTTCAGGCGCTTCAGAGTCCAGTAAAAGTTGGTAGCGGAAAAAGGATTCCCCGAAGCGTTCTTCCAACTCTTCAAAGGTTGGGAAAAGCACTACCTGCGGCCAGCTATCGGACTCAATCATGGGCCCTAATCCAAACCCAGGTTGAGGTAATGTATCAATGCGCCCACGAACCACTTGCACCATCTCACTGACATCAATCTGTGGTAATACCTGGCGATTTGGATCTGCTTTAACCCAACCACGATTTACCAGCACCCATCGCGAACCATTCATTGGGAGAAAAGGCGTCAACACATGGTACCCGGCCTGTCCCTGGTAAGTCATACTGTCAAGTAATAGTTGCTTGGATGAGGAATATCGTCCACGGAGTTCCATCCATCGGTATCTATGCTCCTTCAAGTCTCGGCCGTCAGCAGCGATACTGAATGCTGGAAGTTCATCGCTTATAGCAAACCCCTCGTACACTGCTGCTCGTTGCTCAGCACGCCGCAACTGCCACATCCCCAGTGAAATAAAAAGAGCTAGCAAGAAGATAAAAATGGTGGCGAGAACCGCGCGATTAGTATTCATTATCCCTGCGCGCTACTGTGCACAAAACATTACCGGTGTTGAGCTTCTGCATACTAGTCGATGAAATTCGGGATCCCTAGCGCCATAAGAACAAGAAATCCCACATATAAGGAAAATGCCAAGAGTCCTACCACCCAAGCATGTCCTCGGGCCCGTGCCCTGCGTTTTCCACTGTCTTCAATCACGCTCTGTCTACCCTCAGGTAACCTTCGTCAACCACCCATACCCCAGCGTTGGAAAACTCTCTAGAAAGATGAACGACATCGTAGACAGTAAAGACTAACAAAACAATCCAGATAAACGAGACACCCTATATCGCTAGCAGCTAGAGTTCGCCCTGTAAAACCAGGGTAAGATCAGCCAAGCAAATGATATAATGTGAAGGTGTTCACCGTGAGACTCGAGCAATGGAAGCTGGGTTAGAGAAGAGGATTAGATGATGGATAACGTAATCAAAATGGCTCCCTCTGAGTCGGAACTGAGCAAGCACCAACAGAACTATGCCCAGCGCGTGCATGACTCCGATATGATCGAGGGATGGTGGTGGGATTCAACGGAGTTCCGACCTCGCCCTGATCAACCGGTGGAGCCTAGCGGCCCCGCAGTTCCCCATGTATGGAACTGGTCTACCGTCGGTCCTTTAATTCACGAGTCCGGAGAGGTAGTCGGACTTGGTCAAGGGCCTGGCGAGGCCGAACGGCGCGTACTCGTACTACGCAATCCTGGGCTCTCTCCCCAATATGCTATGACCAACACTTTCTTTGGTGATGTTCAACTCATTGAGCCCGGCGAAGTAGCGCCAAGCCACCGACATACTACAACCGCGGCTCGATTCGTCTTTGAGGGAATGGGAGGTTGGACTTCGGTTGAAGGAGAGCGAGTCGATCTTCAACCTGGCGATATCGTTATGAACCCTCAATGGGCATGGCACGACCATGGGAATGATGGTGATGACAATTTCGTTTTCTTCGACGTACTCGACATTCCGCTACTCACCCATCTGGGCACTGCCGTATGGGATTTTGATTACGTTCAGGTTACCGGTGACAAGGCCAACAAGAAACAGCCTCTAACACGACCCAATAACCAATGCATGAGTTTGTTTGACTCCAGCGGCATCGTACCAAGATTCGTCTCTAGCTCCCGAACTGACCAATCGCCGCTCCTCGGGTACCGTTACACAACCGTGCGCTCGACACTGGACAAAATGAGGGACGAAAAAGGTAGCCCCAATGATGGGATTATCGTTGAATTCAATAACCCCGAGTCAGGAATCTCGATTGCTCCAACGATGTCGATGTGTGCACAACTACTGAGGCCGGGCGAGAAAACCCTCTCACATCGGCACAATTGGAGCACTATCTATATTGCCATCGATGGACGTGGTAGTACTGTGGTCGATGACACCACTCTTGAGTGGGAGAAAAACGATATCTTCGTGGTACCAAGCTGGCGTTGGCACAAGCATAGCAACAGAAGCAATGAAACCGACGCCGTTCTCTATTCCGTAAGCGACCTTCCGATCATTGAAAAAATTGGTCTCCGGCGCGAACAGCAGCAGAATGAGTCCGGAGATATTAAAGATACAGGTTGGACGCCCAATTGCCCCGTATGGGAGTGAGGACTGTCTCGATCGGTGTGCCGGACTTCTAAATCGGTTCCCTCCCCTTAGAGGTGGAACCCTCTGCTCGGACAACCTCGTCGGTGGCGACGCCTTCCCCCGCGCCTTCAGCGGACATAGTTTTGTGAGCAACTCTGAGGCCCTGGCGAATTAGTTGCTCTATCTCGTGAGTGGACTTGCCAGCTGCTCGATTCTCTTCACAATTAATCTCACAGATGAGGCATCCGGGACGTCCAAACACGAGAACACGCTGCGCAATGTCCACCGCTTCAGAGACAGAATGGGTGATAAATAGAGTAGTGATGGCCGTTTCACGGATAAGTTCTAGAAGATCCTTGCGGATCCGTTCCGCCGTTAACTCATCCAGAGCTGTAAACGCTTCATCAGCGTAAAGAATTTTGGGTTCAATCGCAAAAGCACGGGCAATAGAGACGCGCTGACGCATACCGCCAGATAATTCATGTGGATATGCGTCTTCAAACCCCTTGAGCCCAACTCGCTCTAACCACTTTCCGGCAGTTTGCCGACGTTGTGTTAGCGGTATATTGAGCACCTCCAGACCGAAGCTAATGTTTTCAATAGTAGTGCGCCAAGGCAGCAAACGGTCACTTTGGAAAATAATGCCTACCTGCCCCCGTAACGCATCGCTTTCACTGAAAGGATCTAAACCAAGAACTTGGATATCGCCGACGTCCGGTTTTTGCAAACCGAGCAACATATTGAACGAAGTCGACTTCCCGCAACCAGTTTCTCCAACGATGGCAACGATTTCGCGTGCTTTTACTTCAAAGGAAAGTTCTCGGCATGCGAAAAACGGAGTGCCATCATGTTTAAAAAAAGTCTTGGAGACATTAGCAAACAGTATAGGGGCTGGTCCTGTCACTGCCGCTCTCCCTTCGGACGCCAGGCTAGTAGTCTGGATTCTACGAAACGTATAACACCCAGATACACTGACAAAAGCGCAACCAAGCTAAGTGTCCATGCAATGGCGCCTGCCATATCAAAAAGGGCTTGAGCGTTTAAAAGTTGGAATCCGACCCCAGTAGTTGAGCCGATTAGTTCAGCGACCATGGCTACTCGAACGCCAGCGCCTAGGTTAACAACCCAGGCACTCATAACCTCTGGCACGATCGCAGGAATAGTTATCATGCGAAAACGTTGGGTCCAGTTTGCGCGGAAAGCTTGGCCCAGATGAACAAAGTCAAGATTGACGCTGCGCACCGCACCGTCGATATAAAGAGCAAATGCCGGCATGGTAACGATAAGCAATATAAAACCGATACGGAGTTCAACGTTCGCAAACCAAATCACGGCGAATACCACCCACGACAGAGCGGGGATACCCTGAATAAAGTGAAGCAATGGCTTAGCATATTTGCTGACCTCATCGAAGGTTCCCATCGCGATGCCGAGAATAGACCCAACAATGAATGAGACGATCAAAGCAACAAAAACTCTAAGTCCAGTCGTTAACAAATGAACGAATTGTTGATAGTCGGAAAAGATCTGCCACATTGCCACCCCGATCTCCTGAAGCGGTGGTGCGATAATTCGCGGTAGGAAATAGGTACTAACCTGCCACAAAACAGCTATCACACATAGACCAACGAACAAGGGTTGTTGCGCACGCAGTGCTGCTCCCAACTCACCGATAAACTTAATCCTCCCTGACGGGTGCGTACTAGTTGTATTGCTCGCCATGATTAACTTACCTCTAGGATTTATTGTCGGTCATTATTTTTTTATTCGCCGTAAGATTACCCGGAGAACTGGCGTGTAAACACAGCCGAGCAGGAACCAGGGACTACCGCCTGGGGACCCTACTGCTGTCCGTGATCATTCCCCGCCGTAGACTATAGAATCAGGCGGCATCTGATTCAGGTATTCGATCGACATCGCAGCTTCGAATGTAGCCTTGGCAGCCGCCAGTGCATCGCTCACCCAATATACGTCCATACCCATACGACCCGACCTTATCAATCCTGCAAGCACATCTCGGGTGAGTCTTCCGCCCGCGGCTTCGCTGATGATCTCAGCTGCTTCTTCAGGGTTGTCATTAATGAAGGTTGCAGCTGCTGCGTAAGTCGCGAAAAGTTTGGGGATAAGGTCTTCGTTTTCCTCGACCCAAGACTTATGGGCAGCGATACCAACATAAGGAATTTTTGATTGACCTGTATGCCTTGCAATGACGCCCACTACGTCTAATGCCCGAAAATTATCGTTACCGTGAACTAATTGCGAATGAGCTGGTTCCCAGACCTGCACACCATCTACTCGTCCGGCCAATATGATCGGAATTAACCCCAGTACTGGAGATGCCTGGATTGCAACCTTTGAAAGATCGAGTCCATCCATCTTTGCTGCATAACGGAACAGCGCATAATTCGTTGTCGGTAAAGACGCTGCAAGCTTAGTGCCCTGCAGGTCCTGCAATCTAGAGATACCACTATCAGCTGACACAACCACGGTACCCCAGAAGTCAAAAATATTGAACAGGAACACAGTCTCGACACCCAATTCATTTAGCTTAGCGACATCCGCCAAGAGCGTTGCACTGCCGCCAATTTTATTAGTGCCAGCGGCAAAATTTGTGCGGTAGACTCTTTCTGGTTCCGTCTTCCATGTGATATCAAGATCATTCGCTTCGCCGAACCCTTTGGCATCGATTACCGGTGGCAAGAAAGCACCAAGCCCGGGAAACGGAAATACCGGTATGGTCAGTTCGGCCCCCAAGGATGAGGTAGCCGTGATTATTAGCCCGACGATGGTCGATGTAGCAAATCTTGAGCAAGTAAGCTTCACGACTCTCTTCACAAGATCATGGGTATATCGTTCCTCTACTACCAAACCCCCGGCCACGGCTTCCCCACCAAAAACGCGGGATTAGCCCCCTCGCGAGGTCGGAATTTCTGGATTCGGCCGTTATTGACGGAGGCGGTGTAAAAATTGCCCTCGTTGTCAGTGGACATACCGTGCACGCCCCACATGCCGCCGGGGTATTCGCCCCAGCTGCCCCAGGAATAGAGGTAATGCCCGTCGAGATCGTAACCTACAATCTTGTGCGTGCCTTGATCGGCTGCCCATAGCTTGTTGTCGCTGGTCACGATGAAGCTGTGAATGTCGTGTGGCTGTCCCCGGCGGCCCTTCCAGAAGCTCCACTCGTAGAGATACTCTCCGTCTTCGTCGAAGACCTGCACGCGACCGTTATCGCGATCATTGACAAATACGCGCCGAGTCCTGGGATCAACGGCAATACCGTGCACGTTGTTCCAGTACCCCGGCCGGGTTTCCTGGCCCGATCCGCGGCCTCTCTCGCCCCACTGCGCTAGGATATTGCCGTCCATGTCGTACTTGATGACGCGCGTGTTGTCGTAGCCATCCGCGAGATACATTGTGTTCTCATCCATGAACGCAAGGAACGTCGGCCGACGGAGGTGGTTGTCGTCTTCGCCCGGCTCTCCCGGTATGCCCAGAGTCAGCACTAGCTCGGAACCATCGTTGGTGAACTTGGCGACGAAGTGGCCATCCGCGTCCACGATCCAGACGTGCTTCTCCGGGTCGTAAGGGCTTATCTCTACGTCATGGGGCCTGTACCAGAGATGATCCCACTGGGTCCATTCCTCAACGATATTGCCTTCGCGATCCACAACCAGCACACAGTGCTCCCAGCGCCAGTCGATGCCCGATCTGCCGCCCCCTGGCTCGTCTAGTCGGTCGCCGTTCGGGATGGCGGAGCCCGCCTGGCGCAGCGGCAGCCTGAAGTTCGGGTAGTGAAAGCCCGGCCCGAGTTCCGGCAACCAGACCGACTCGCGCGGTCGTTCCATGATTGGTAACTCGCCTTTTTGCACGAGAAATACCCGGTCCGGGTTCTCGGCGAAGACATCCATGGTGACCGAATAGGTCCAGCCCTCGTGCCCGGGCAAGCTCTCCGACATTGGCTTCGGCCAGTTCTCGACGACATCGTACGGCCCGAAGACATCCTGGCCGCCTATCTGTCCGGGGATCGCCGTGAATCCCTCGCCGGATAAGGCCTGTTCTTGCACGTGACCGGTCTGGCTGACCGCCAAAAGGATCACCAGGAGTCCAGCGGCCAACGCCGCGATGCTTTGATTGGGTTTACTCATGTTTTTTTCTCCGCCAATTTCCCCAACGACGTTGAAGTTAAGAATGCCCAAAGGCCGCCAGGCTCATCTCACTTGCTGAGCTTGAAATTCCCGCGCCCGAATTCTCGCGCCGTTCAAGACATTGATAATGCCGTAGTTCTGTTCGTGGCACGCGAACTCAAAGAGCGGCGGCTCGATCCTAGGCCAGGGAACCTCCACCGTCCACGGGGTCTCCCAAGTCGTTGGATCGTTGACCGTCGCTTCGTAAAGTAGCATATCTTCGTCGATGCGTGTGAAACGCTCAATGAGATGCATGCCGCCCTCGGCACCTCGCCACTTCCTGTCTTCATGAAAGTTCGTCGACTCCACCACGAGCGTATCGCCCTCCCAATGGCCGCGTGGGTCACCCAACCATTGACGCAAGTTCCCAGGCGCGTGGGGATGCTCATCCACCGGGACGACGCGTACCTCACTGTTCGCCTGCGTTATGATTAAGACGTAGTCAGGCGTCTGCACGATCTGCGATTCGCTGTCATGGTTCAGCGGCAGCCTGGGTGGTCCCTGGTTCCCGATAACGCATCGCTCGTACAGGTTTCGGGATTCGAGTGTGTGGCGCCGGGCCTGCGCAGCGAATCGTTCCTGCCCCTCCGGTGTGAATGGTGGAAGCCTCCCATCCGGCGGATCAACAATCAGTGAAGTTCGTCGGTTAGGTCTGACCGGACTCTGCCAGTTATCCATACCGAACTCTTTCCAGTCATAGTGCACCGTCGCCGGATCGACCGCCGCGTCCTCTGCCACGGCAATCTGGAAGGCTTCGATCGCCTCTTCCGCCGTATACAACGGCTTGCCGGCAAGCCCGTCGGGTCGTTCGAGGGGCGTATAGCCCAGATTCAGCCAATACCCTTGCAGATCCGGGTCGCCCCAGGTGGTGCGGGGAGCCCTTTCACGTGGCTGCGTCGGGTCCCAAACACGCTCCAATGCCCGAGCGAGCGCCGCGTCAACGTCCTCCCGAAAGTATGCGAGAGATTCTTCGTTCGTCCGCGGCGATAGGGCGCGGGCGCGCTCCAGGGTGTCCCCCAACCGCTGATTGATCAAAGCGGACGGCGGTGGCGATTGGGATTGGGCGCCGAGTGACGATGACAACAGTCCGAGGGCAACGAACCGAGACGCGTACGTAATAGCCGCCAACAATGGGCTCCGCCGGCAGCGTTCAGCCATGAAAGCCATCATGTCACACTCCCCGGATCAAATCGCCGAAGCGCGAGCAGGGGCTGCGCTGAACGCAGCCCCTACTGTCTCAATACGTGCTGGACACAGCCGATCACCACATAAAGTTGTCGCGATCCACTGCCTCGCCGCGCAAATACACCGAAGCGATCTGCCGCGTGTTGGTGATGTCATCAAGCGGGTTTGCTTCGAGGACGACGAAGTCCGCGCTCTTGCCCGCTTCGAGGGTGCCCATGTCGTCAAGCCCAAGGAGCTCCGCCGCGTTACCGGTCGCAGCCACGATCACGTCTCCAGGCGACATCCCGGCCTCAGCCATGTCCTCCATCTCGACATGTGCCCCCCACGGTGTGTTGCCGTCCGTACCCATGGCGATTGTCATTCCCTCCTGGCTGAGTCTAGCCAGATTTCGCGCCTGAATACCGTAAGCTGCCTGTGCCTGAAGATCACTCGTCATACCCTGCAGGCGTTGTAAATCTGCTTCCGGGATCGAGCCTTCTAACCAGTTGTAATCAGCAGGGACGCCTCGTCCTGGTAAATTTGGAATCAGCACCACGTTAGGGCGTTCTGCAACAAGTTGTGAGAACTCATCATCTATATCCTGGTCCCGTACACCGTGAGCAAAAATATCAACTCCAGCGAGTAACAGACCTTTCGCATCGACCTGGTCAAAAAGATGTGCCGAAATCCGTATGTCATGCTGGTGGGCCTCATCAATAACGGCACCGTAGAGTTCGGGAGTCAACTGCTCAAACTGGCCATCCCGATCGTCTACCCAGATTTTAATGATGTCAACGTCACGTGCCGCCTCGGTTC
This sequence comes from Proteobacteria bacterium UBA1148, assembly GCA_002311835.1. Classification (GTDB taxonomy): domain Bacteria; phylum Pseudomonadota; class Gammaproteobacteria; order Steroidobacterales; family Rariloculaceae; genus UBA6522. Next base: position 13,113 of record DBZY01000069.1, read on the forward strand.
TTACCGCCTCGCGGGCTTCATCTGGCGTGTTAACCCAGTGAACCTCTCTTCGCCCTGGCTCGGGGCGAGTTATACCCGTTCCCGTAGAAAGGAACCGCGCGTGTCCGGCATGGATCTCATCGCGTATCTCTAATGGCGTACCCTCAACATCCGAACCCATGCTCATCGCCGCACCGACACCGAAATATGCACGCCGTCTCAAATCATTAAGGAGTGCCTCACGGGTCGTGCTCATGTGCACGTGAGTATCCACTATCGCAGGCATCACGGTCATACCACTCAGATCTACTGTCGTGGCACCATCGATCGACACGGCGCCCACCGCACCTACTTCTGTAATTTGTCCAGCATCCACAGAAAACGCGCCGTTTTCGATCACCGAGCCGTCTCCGATGATGAGCCGCGCGCCCTCGTATACAACAGCAGTTACCGCCGGTTCAGTAGCCTGCTCAGCAACCTGTTCGGTAGCCTGCTCGCACGCCGCCATTGTGAGCAAGGCCATTACCAACGCTCCTGTGGCAACACCCTGATAATGCAATTTAGTCCTTGTTATGTGCATCAAAGCCTCCAAAGCTGATGAATCGTCCGCATATTACACCCGATTGAGTATATATAAGTGCTCGTGGAAAGAATCTTGTTATAGGGATTTTTTCGCGCTCTCTTGACCACAGGCTTAACGCAG
>DBZY01000003.1:0-2382 GCA_002311835.1 Proteobacteria bacterium UBA1148
CGGGTGCCGGCGGGAATCGGCATGGCATTCACCTTAAAGATCTGCCTCGGCTTCTGACCCGGCAAAATCACTGAGACATCGGGCGGCGCTCCGTCCCCACCGCCTGAAAGCCCCCAGGATGGAGTACCAACACGCTCGAACCAGAGCTGAAGTCGACAGGGAGAAAGCACCTCGTATTCGCGAACAATTCCCATCCCGCCAGTCCAACGCCCGACTCCACCGGAGTCTTTCCGAAGGCCGTGCTGGAGAATCCGGAGCGGGTAACGCTGCTCCATAGTCTCAACCGGAAAGTTCTTAAAATCCCCAGCAGCGGAGTGAATAAGAGCAGACTCGCCATCGCCCCCCTCGTAAGCCCCCCAACCACCGACCAGCGACTCACCTGAGAGAAACAATCCGTTGTCGTCCTCTCCAACCAGGGTCACGTTCCACGAGTCTCCAACATGCCCGGCCGCGGCACGCTCTGGTACAGCGTCGCTGAGCGCACGAATTATCAGATCCATCGCCAACATGAGGTGCGGGCCGTAGTGAAGACAGGGTGCGGTCTCAGCGGGGTTAAAACACGACCCCTCCGGCACCACGGTTCGTAGATTTCGGAAGTTGCCGCCGGAAACGGTCGCTGTAGGGTTTACGAGAAATTTGAACGCCTGTTCTATTGCCGACCGAGTCTGGACAAGACCGCAATTCACGCTTCCAGTGCACTGTGCGCTGGAGCCACTGAGGTCAACCTCCATCTCATCGCCATCGATACGAACGGTGACTTTGACGTCGACCGGATCGTCAGTTACCCCGTCATTGTCGAGACTACCCTCCGCCGAGTACTCCCCATCGGGTATGGCTCTGACCGACTCTCGATCCATGGATTCGGCCTGAACAAAAATCTCGTGAATGGATGACGCTACTTGCAGCCAGCCAAAACGTTCAACAATGGACTGAAAGCATTCGACACCAGTTCGACAGGCTGTGAACTCTGCCATTAGATCACCGACAATCGAAGTCGGAAACCGAGAGTTGAGCGCGATCAGACCGAGGATCTGCTCGTCTAGCTTTCCTCGGTCGACGATACGGGTCGGGCCGATTCGAAACCCTTCTTGAAAAATATCTACCGAATCACCGACGTAACCCGCTTCCTTAGCTCCTACGTCGTTGCAATGAGCCTTGGCGCCAGCAAAACCTCTGAGGGTAGAATCGATAAAGACCGGAGAGAAAACAGTGATGTCGTTTAGGTGGCTACCACAAATTGTTGAGTCGTTGACGATCCAGATATCGTCCGCCTCGAAAATCTCAACACCCTTGCGCAGGATAACCTCGCGAATCGTACCTCCAAGGCTTCCGAGAAAGAACGGCAGACCCGGTGCCTGACCTAAAAGAGCGCCCTTCGCGTCATAGATTCCCACCGAGCAGTCCTTCATCTCGTAGATGACGGGGCTAAATGCGGAGCGATAAAGGTTCCGACGCATCTGTTCGGCACCGGAGATAAATGCGTGCCGAACCACCTCGACCGTACCAGGGCTTGGACTTACTGCCATCACGCTCATACAGGGCTCCGTTCCATAAGTAGGTGGCTACCATCGATCGATCGAATCGACCATTCCGCCGGCACCAAAATAGTCGTCGAGTCTTCGATAACAATCCCTGGGCCATTCACTGTCTCCCCAATCGTATCTCTTGCGTAAACTGGGGTCAGCCGAAGAGCCCCATCAAGCACCACATTCGCCTCGCCTATGGGCGTCGCCATCCCAGACGGAGGTTCCGTCTGACTTACGCCCACTCGATCAAAGGAAACGACACCGGCCACGCGAAGTGCGACGAACTCAACTGGTCCGTCCCTTTGTGCGTGACCATAGCGGCCCTGGTATGCATCATGAAAAGTCTCAAGAAGCGATTCGTCAATCACGTTCCCAGCTATTGGGACAAGAAGCGAGTATTCCTGACCTACATAGCGCATTGAGGCGCTAGCCTCGTAGCGCAGTCGACTTAAGTCTGCACCGTCTTCTCTCACGCGCTCGGTAACACGGCGCCGCAACTCGTCCAGGACAGCGCCAATATCATCTCTAGCGGCATCAAACCGACGATAGTACGTGCTGACTAGATCATGCCGAAGGTCCCCCTGCAACATTCCCCACGCTGAGAAGGAGCCTGCCCCAGCAGGGACAATGATTCGCTCGATCTCGAGTTCCTCAGCCACAAAGGCGGCATGAAGTGGCCCCGCACCGCCGAACGCACACATTGCGAAGTCCCTTGGGTGCAGTCCCCGTTCCACCGTCAGTTCTCGAATCGCCTCTGCCATCTTGAAATGGGCCACCTCCAGAGCTTGCTCGGCAAGGGAAACCGGATCGAGGCCGAACCGTTCACTGATGGCAATTAGAGCGCTATGTGCAGCAT
>DBZY01000003.1:2542-7142 GCA_002311835.1 Proteobacteria bacterium UBA1148
CCACCAAGAGCAATAGATATCAATTCGACAGCCGGAGCCAGGATCGGTAGTCCCTGTAGTTCGAACTCAGATTTCAGGCCCACCTCACCGTGCCGGATCAGACTTACATCGAACGAAGTGCCTCCCATGTCAATGCAAATCAAATTTGATTCACCGGTGACCCTTCCGACTTCGCGACCTCCAACAACGCCTCCAACTGGCCCAGAGAACAAAGTCAACACAGCTTGATCGGCCGCCTGGCTGGCGGACATAGCCCCACCGTTTGACTGCATAATATGGATGGGAACCTTGAGGCCGCGTCCGGCGAGCTCCTCTGAAAGTTGCCGCAAATAAGACTGAACGATCGGCGTGATATAGGCGGAGACCACGGTCGTAGAGGTCCGCTCATACTCTCGCCATTCCGGAGCGGCCTCGTGACTAAGAACCACCGGGATCGAACCGAGATGTTTACTTAAATATCGTCGCACCTCCAGTTCATGAGCAGCGCTAACGTAGCTGTGCAGCAGGCAAACCGCAACCGAATCAAAGTCGACCTCGCTAATTGATTTGGCAACCAGCTCTACTGATTCGATATCGAGCTTCCGAAGCACGCTGCCGTCGGCATTGAGTCGTTCGTCCACCTCGAAGATCGCTTCACGCGGGAGGAGCGGTTCGGGCTTTCGGTACCGGAGATCGTACATGTCGGCACGATGCCCGCGCCCGATGATGTAGGTATCTCGGAAACCACGAGTGGTGATCAAAGCCACCCGCGCACCGCGCCGTTCCAACACACTGTTGATTCCGGCAGTCGTGCCGTGAACGAAAAGCTCTACATCCTCCAACGATACACCCGCCGCCTCAATGGCTTCGAGCACGCCTTGGACGAGGTCGCCTGGCGTTGAGAGGACCTTCCCGACTCGGTTGTACCCTCCGCTGGTTTCCATCACCAGATCAGTAAAGGTACCTCCAATATCGACCCCAACACGATTCATTACGCGTTTTACCTTTCTATCCCTGCCTGAAGTTCCGCAAAACGCAGAGCCGTTAGCACGGGATCTAGGCAAAGAGCGTCCACGGTTTCAGACACCTCCGAGATCATCCCACCCCACAGCGTACAGCCAAACAACACGGCCTGAACCTCGTCTTCCTCAAGCATGAGGTTGGCCGCCGGTACGGCATTCTCGTGAAGTTTTTTACGGAACCGATCCGAGAGATCCGCAGCCTTGAGCTCCGTATTCCCAATAATCCCCTCGGTGTCATCAGGCGACCGCATAGATACGAACCGAATCGGCCCGACTACGTCGGACAACCCATAGTGTCGAAGATTCGCCCGCAGCCAGTTGGCGGTCGTCTTCCAAGCGTGTTCGTCAGGACAAAGAATACCGAGACGAAGCCCTCTTCCCGCTGCTGTCGCCGCTGCAGCTTGGAGTGGACCGACCACAGGGATGTTGGCGGCCCTCTGCGCGTCGGGAAGCGCGGGGTCCGAGCAGCAGCCTATGATCGCCGCGTCACAACCCTCTTCCTCAGCTCGCAGCACTTCTTGGACGATTTCGTTCAGGTACAACGGGACCGTAGGAAGCATCGGTCCGGACAGCTCCGGCGGCAAGCTTACATGGCAAACCTCCACCGTGGTGTTAGGTGCCGCCATGTTGTTTAGAAGTACAGTCCGACTCTGGTCAAAGAGATCACTGTCGACTGGTTCGATATACCTTATTTTCACTATATCTGCCTCCTTGTTCTCAAGATTCTCCAGTACTACGCATCTCGCCTGAGCGCAGCAATGTACCGCCGTCAAGGCAAATCTCGGTGCCGGTAATAAACTTTCCGTGTTCACCGGCCAACCAACACACCATCTCAGCAATTTCCGCTGGTTCCGCAGCCCGGCCCAGAGGAACTGCCGTCAGCCGGCTGCGCCACCACTCATCTGGGTTACCACTGGCGTCGGCCATCCGTTGATTCATTGGAGTCCTGACCATTCCGGGCACGAGCATATTGGCTCGGATACCCCGGTTGGCCCCTTCACTGGCCACGGTCCGGGTTAGGGCGGCAAGAGCTGCCTTCGAAGCCGCATAGGCGCCGACCCCAGGCTGGGACATCGCACCAAGCACAGATCCAATAGTCACAATAGCTGCATCTTCTGATAGAAGCGGCCACGCTGCACGGATGCACCGCATGACGCCCGTGAGGTTGGTCTCAATAATGTCGCTCCACACCTCATCTGACTGCTGCTCGATATGCGTCGCTTCATGAAAAATTCCGGCAGCAGTACATAGGAGGTCAATACGCGAAAACATTTTATCAATCTCCTCGAATGCGCGATTCACACTTTTCACGTCCCGGAGGTCGGTGACGATCACTGCGGGCTGAGGGCTATCGTATCTGTCGGCAATTGCACGCATGCGATCGGTATCACGGGCAAGCATGACCACCTGCGTCCCCGCCAATGCCAGGCGCCTGGTGACCTCAGCCCCAATCCCAGAACTAGCCCCCGTCACAACAGCTATCGCAGAATTTGTCAACAACTTAATCCAAAATAGAGATCAACACAGAGCCGTATGGCATGTCGCCCCGCCAATGACGAATTATTAGATCCCAAATGCTCGATGTATCCTTTAGGGCTTCCTAGATTACAAATACAGGCGTTCATTTTTGTGCGGATTGTGAGGGTCGGATCCTGTCGGGCACCCAATCGGTCTAGCGATCGTAAGCAGGTGTGGGGGGCGGCGCCCCAGTGAGGGGGTCAGCATCGATTCGATCGAGATCTTGTCGTTGTCCATTGAGTTCCCAGGTCAACAACGCAAAAGGGATGTTACCGTCGCACCAGATGGCGTCATGAACTTCGTTGAAGTCGAAGGTGTCGCCACGAGCTTCGATGGCATCTGCGACAAGTCGGGTGAGCTGGTGCTTACCAACCTGATAAGATAAGGCCACTCCAGGATGACCGGCGTAAAATGAACTCTCCATAAGGGCGGTAGCGCGGTCAAGACAAACCTTCTCAACGAACAGACCCGCCGCATCTTCGAGGGACAACTCTCCTGTAGCCAGACCAACATCCGCCTCGACTCGTAACGCCCGAAGGCGCATAAAATTCCAGATCACGGTTCGAGTGTGGGGCGCATCATCGAACAATCCGGCCTGGAGCATTAGCTCTTCATTATAGTGGGCGATTCCCTCGTTCGAGCCTGAGTCGTAGAAACGACGTCGCAACGGATTTTGGTGTCCGTAACTGAGTGCCAACTGCTGATAGTGAACGCCCTCATGGATGATCCCAGCCCTTGGATCACGTGCGTTTGCCAGATGAAAATATCCCAGATCCAGCCCAGGATCGGGCACATAGGATACCCCGTTCTGGTCCAGGCGGTACTCATCCGTCAAGTCGTTGGTCACCGCCAAAAATCCCATCGGGGCCAGATAATCGGGGATCGGCGCATTAAGATAATGACCCAGATGATCCGGTTGCGACAACAAACTGTTATCCAGATAAAACTGCCGTATAGACATTTCGTCTCGCGCCTCGATTTCACACTGTTCCTCAGCAGATGCTGGCAGGGGAGGCAATGGCACTGAAGCTGCACGATGTGTAGCCAATCGTTCCCACACCAATGAACGGCAATACTCCTGACGTGCGCCCGCGACGAGTTCTTCAGGCTCCTCAGCCATCAAGGCTACGTTTCGCAAGAACCACACGAACGAATCTCGGCCTACTGATGTCTCCGACTTCATCGATCCGACACTGGCTTCTAACCAGGCACGGAACTGCTCTGCAGCGCGACCAGCCTCCTCGGCAGCCAGCACCAACGATGCACGAAACGATTCTGGAAGATGATTCTCCAATGCGCCTGCTGACATCTCTACCCGTTCGCCAATGTCTGGAAACCGTCCACCCCGGATATCTACACCAGCTGACAGCTGTTCAATCACTGACTGTGCGAAAGGTGCTGCCGCCGTCCCTTCCAATGCCGAACGCCCTTCTTCAAATAAACCCGGCACGTTCTCTAATGCCCGAATTACCCCTGACGCCCGTTCTTCAGAAAATTCCGACGGATCTAATAGGAGATCCATATACGACCCTAGGGCCTGATCCACCCAGAACAGTGCGTCGCGCTCCCAACTCCGCAACACATCCAGCTCCCATGTCACTCGAGCTAACAATGAACCCAACAACCGGTGATCTACCGTATCAGGCACCGACAACGAGTCCGTATCAATCTTAACCCACCGTTGAGCAAACCCATCACGATCGATCCGATACCGTTCCACGGCCGCAGCCGAGAATTCCGGTCGAAATCCTTCTGGCCTCGGTTGAAGAGAATCGGTATTGACCACAGCCACACGCTGGGGTTCACCGCTGCGAGGAAGGCGTGGAATGTCATCTCCGGAGTGCGGCTGTTGCAGAGCGCGCCAAGCCCACAGCTCCAATCCTAACTTCTGGATTACATCACTAGTCATAACTTAATCCTCATTGTTGCGTCCACCGCTGTTGTCTACCACACACTCAGCTGTTCTTACTGTCGAATACAGGTAACATAACTCCATAAGTCACGAACCACATTGCGTACAGCAATCTGGTCACCTTCTCTCAACTCCTAGCGTTCAGACGAGCTAATTGGCGTCCAGTATT
>DBZY01000003.1:7225-8993 GCA_002311835.1 Proteobacteria bacterium UBA1148
CGCAGCGACTGTGGCTCCAGGCACTTTGCTTCTGAAAGTGGACATCGGTCCCGTAATCGGCATCCATCGCCCAGTAACGGAGCATTTTCCGTGCGTTGTCCCCAAGAAAGTCGACCACCCGTCAGATCGCTTGCAGCGAGTAAAGCTCGTGTGTACGGATGGTACGCTTCGCGAAACAATAACCTCGTCGGAGCCTGCTCTACGATTTCGCCTAGGTGCATGACAACGATTTCATGGGCGACAGCTCTGACGACCTCAAGGTCGTGCGACACGAAGACGTAGGTGATACCGAGTCGCTCCTGCAGTTCATTAAGGAGCCGTAAAACTTCGCCCCGGACCGAGGTGTCAAGCGACGATGTCGGCTCGTCAAGAAAGATCAGTCTAGGCTCGGGGGCAATAGCACGAGCTACAGCTATCCGCTGGAGCTGACCACCACTGAGTTCATCGGGACGGCGATCCCTCAACTCCTCGCCAATACTCACTGCATCTAACACCTCCTCCACTCGCCGCCGACGCTGATCTCGTGACCAGTCCGGCCGAAGATGCAGTACCTCGCTTACTGAAGAGCGAAGACTCAGAAGAGGATTAAAGGAGCGCTGGGGATTCTGAAATACGATCTGAACCCGCTGCCGGAACGAACGGACATCACGTCGGCGCAGCCTGTCCACGCGTTCGCCGTCGAGCAGAATCTCACCACCACTCGCTTCGGTGAGTCCTAAGACACAACGACCAATGGTCGATTTTCCACTTCCACTCTCACCAACAATACCGAGCGTACGCCCAGCTGGAACACAGAATGAGACCCCGTTCAGTGCATTCACCGTCTCGGTCTGCCCGAGCAGTTTCCGCACCCGGAACGTTTTGGTCAAGTTTCGAACTTCGAATGCAATCTCCTTCGTCGACATCTCTCTAACCACTATTTCTAGGTGACATGACACCGGTTCATGCGCCCATCATCGAAAACCTGGACCGGTGGTATCTCACGATCACACAACGCAATTCTCTGATCGCAGCGATCACGAAACGGGCAGAGTCTGTGGATTAGGTCTAACTTGGGTACTGCACCTCGTATTGAACGGGGAGCAATCCCCTCCTCGATTCGGGCACACTCCAGCAGGCGACGGGTATAGGGATTAGCCGGTGTCGAAAAAATCTCATCTGAACGACCGAATTCCATCAGTACTCCTGCGTACATCACCCCCACCTTCTCGCAAACCTTACCAACAACACGAAGATCATGGGACACAAAAAGTAGCGAAGCTGCCCGCTCCTGAAGTTGATCAGTAAGTAACTCCAGTACCTGCATTTGCGTCGTGACATCAAGCCCAGTCGTAGGTTCGTCGGCAAGCAACAGTTGGGGTTCGCAAACAAGCGCCATAGCGATGTTCACCCTTTGGGCCATGCCGCCGCTCATCTGGTGCGGATAGCGACGCGCCATCTGCTGAGGGTGCGGTATGTCAAGTGCTTCCAGTAATCTCAGCGCGCGGTCACGGCCCTCCTTGCGGGATGCGCCAAAACTGTACCGGTAAACGTCGGAGATTTGGTCGCCGATCGGCAGGAGGGGACTCAAAGCCGAAACGGGATCCTGAAAAATCATACTGATCTGACGACCGCGAATGGTCGCGAAAATTTCGTCTGCTGTATCGTCTATCCTCTCGCCGTTGAAACAGATCTCACCCGCCGTTTGCCGACCACCACGGGGAAGTAGTCGAAGAATGGCCCGAAGGGTCATGGACTTCCCTGACCCACTTTCGCCTACTAAGCCTAC
>DBZY01000003.1:9136-10549 GCA_002311835.1 Proteobacteria bacterium UBA1148
CGGACCCCAGCAAGCTCGAGTAGAGCGCTCACACAGAACTCCGAATTTGATTCGTCATCCGATTGCGACTTAGCCCGTTAACCGCGTACACAGAAAGCACGATGGCAAGACCTGGGAAGATCGAGGGCCACCAGACACCGAGCATAATGTAACCTGCACCCGCGTTGATCATTGACCCCCATTCTGCGTGGGGTGGCTCAACTCCTAGGCCTATAAAACTCAGTCCCGCGATAATCTGAATTGCGTACGCACAGGTCAATACGAACAAAGAGAATATTTGGCCCCTGGCATTGGGGATAAAGTGCCGTACGACAATTCGAGGTCCGCTGAGACCGGCGCATCGCGCCGCATCGATAAACTCGGCATTCCGAAGCGGTAACAGCGTACTTCGGATGATCCGCAAGTACATCGGTATGTTCACCAGAGCGATCACCACTACCATGTTCCTGGATCCACCCCCGATAGCAGCAAAAAGGGCCAGGGCGAACAATAAGACCGGAAAGGACTGGATTACTTCCACCAGCCTGAGTAGAAGTGCATCCATAATTCCTCCCCGGTAAGCAGCAAAAGCCCCCAACAACGAGCCTATCCCACCGCCAATCAACACACCCAGCAAGGCCAGGCTGAAATCAACTCTCGTGGCGTAGAGGACGCGGGAGAACACGTCGAACCCGTAATCGTCGGTCCCAAACACATGGTCCCAGGAGGGGGGCGCAAGTGTATCCATCGGATTGGGGTCAATTGGATCGTAGGGAGCCAAGAATGGTCCGAACACCGCGATGAACAACAAAAAGGCCAGGACCAACACTGGTGGTCGCAGGTGGCGAAGACCAGTTCGTCTTCTCCGGCCACGGTCCGGATATCCGGACTGCACGGCAGAGACTTCGTTATTCATTCGCGCAACCTCGGATCGATGATGAACTGAAACAGATCCGTAAGAAAATAGACGGTCACATAAATTGTGGCTGAGAGAAGCACAACTCCAACGACCGGGTCGTAGTCAGAGAAATCCATGGCCTGAACAGCATAAGTTCCGATTCCTGGCCAGGAGAAAACGACCTCAACAAGTACCGCTCCGCCGATGAGATACCCAAAGGTCATAGCAACAATGTTGATTATCGGTGGAGCTGCGTTCGGGGCAACATGGCGAATCTTGATGACACGGCTTGGAATTCCGTAACTCCGAGCCGCTTCGATGTAATGACTATCGAGAATACCCGCGACCGCACTTCGAGTAACCGCGAAAATTGGGGGACTGCTTGTAAACGAGAGCGTCAATGCCGGAAGCGCCAAGTGCCGGAGAGCTTCACCAAATAGCCTAAAATCACCCACAAGCAGTGCATCGACTGCATAGAATCCCGTAATACTGGGAGGTGGGTTTGCGCCACCTAGTCGACCGAAAGGCGCCGGAAA
>DBZY01000003.1:10692-13439 GCA_002311835.1 Proteobacteria bacterium UBA1148
TAAACGCAGCCAGAGCACCGACCGGAACTGCCCAGGCAATGGCCAAAACAACGGCGAAGGCCACGAGTTCGGCAGTAGCGGGTAACCGATTCGCAATCTCGTCACGAACCGGCGCGAAGGTGCGCCTTGAGGAACCCAGGTCGCCCCTAGCGAGTCCAGCCACATAACTCGCATACTGCTCCCAGATCGGCTTATTCAGGCCCATCAACTCCTTACGCGCTTCAATCATCTCGTCGCTGCTGTACACACCGACCGCAGCATAGAGCGGAGTCCCCGCAATCCGAGTGACACCAAAGGTCAACATCGATACGGCCAGCAAGACCATGAGAAGGATTCCTAATCGCTGTACCAAAAAAAATCCCCATCGCCGAACAGACACAAGCCATGAAAATTGCGGCTCGGATCCGAACATGCTACTGCGAGGAGAGTCGGCCATACTGCCCTACTCAGAGGGGCTCAGAGGCAATCGCACATACTACGGCTCCGCCAGCGGGTGACGGAGCCAGCATTTCTTGTTAAAGGACTAGCCGCCAGCAACCTTAGAAGAAAACGATTAAGTCGCCGACGGCTGTTGCCCGTAATCACATGCGGTTTAATGGACGGAAGTAGAGCAATGTATCCGGATGAAGCGTGATACCCCCGATGTCCTCTCGCACCGCCAATGTATAGTCGCCATCAGCGAGCCACAGCATTGGTGAGTCCTTAATCAACTGCCGAATGGCATTACGGTAAGGGTCACGCCGCACACTATCGTCTACGATCGCGGCAGTACCTTGATACCAGTCATCTACCTGGCTATTGCTATAACCGGTCCAGTTGATTACGACCTTGGTCCCCCACCACAAGAAAAAGTGGTAGTACGGATCATCTACATAATCGGTAAGCCAGTCACGCATAAACGCGTCATAGGTGCCCTGCCCATTCTTTTCAGCCATTGTGGCCTGGGAGACTGGGGTAATCGTCATGTCAACACCAATTTCCGCAAACGATGCTTTTAGACTTGCAGCAGCTTGCTCGACATGAGGTACACCCTTCGCGGTGATTAACTCAAACGCAAAGCCATCACCATGACCAGCTTCCGCCAACAACTCACGGGCTTTGTCTAGATCCGTGTAATAACTTGGCATATCCGCTAAGTTATAAAGAGCAAAGAAACGGGAGTTCACAGACATGGGGCCCGCAGATTTCGCTGCTCGATCTTTGAGTACGCCAAAAACAATGTCGTCGTATGGCACAGCGTACGCCAACGCCTGACGAAGTGCTAAATTATCAAATGTTGCATCAGGCCTCACGTTGAACCCTACGCTGAGCTTCTGGCGATCCGGAATCGATAACACCTTTACACTTCGCGCCTTGTCAGCCTGGTCAAGTTGCGCAGCAGAAAGCGCAAATGCGATGTCGACGTCACCGCTAGCCAACATCGCCAAGCGGTTTGATGACTGGGGAATAACAAGCAACTCGATCCGATCGAAATAGGGTGCCTCGGCAAAGAAGTTCGGGTTCGCTTTTAACACAATCCGAGTACCCGGCTCCCAAGTATCGAGTACGAAAGCACCGTTTCCTGCATAGTTTCGAGACATCCATTCAAGCGCCCAAGGATCGTCGCCAGTGACGTGTTTCTTGACTTCCTCACTGTCGAGCAGACCGAGTGTCTGGTCCCGCATCAGGGGAAACTGAATCGCTGATGGGCGAGTGTCCATGAGTTCAATTGTCCACTCATCCACTCGTTTAACCTGATCCATGCTGGTAATACCCACGTTACCCCATACCCAAGCCGGGCCCGCCTTGGTACCTAGGGCACGTTCCAGAGTCCACCAGAAATCATCTGCCGTAACAGGGTTCCCTGTGGTCGGGAAAGTCATACCCTGTCGGATCTTAAGAACAACGTTTCTACCGTTATTGGTAATCTCCCATGATTCTACCGAGTTGCCCTCAAACACCGTGGTATCAGCATTTGTAGACTCATAAGAGCCAGCAGGAATCGCGTACTGGATTGGCTGAAGATAGGTATTCTTTAGGAAAAGATTTGTAGCGCCCGATTGGCCGAATGTCGGGTCCATCGTAGCAACATCGTCGGCAACTGCGATCCGCAGCGTCCGACTCGAATCCGCTTGCGCAACCCCGCACACTGCCAGGAAGCTAGCGGCTAGTATGACAACTTGAAGAACAATGCGTCTAAACATGATTTGGATCCTCATTTGGTCAATAAATATCAGTCAACATGACTTGTGCCCTCGCTCGCCCAGCAAGTCCGAAATGCGTCTTTATAAATTTCAGGGGATGATGGGCCAGTGAATCTTGAACTGCATGGGCGCTTACTGTCAAACATAGTTAACTCGTTAGCTAAAACCTTGACATTCTTCCCGAAAAGCCTAGCAATTTTTCCGTAGATAAGCACGCCACGTCATCGCCCATCTCTCTGGATCATCGAGCGGCCCAGACTTGATTCTTGAGATTACCTGCCGATGGGGCGCGCTCTTGACAATCTCAGGAGTTGTATAGGCTTCTCCAACTATTTCAGCCAATACATCAATCCAATAATCGATATCTTCCTTAGAATACGTTTCCCCAGCTTCCGGGGTAAATGGTTCCGGAACTATCCAGGGGTGGTGTGCCAACCACGGTGCATCGATACCAAAATCGACCATCCTGTGGCTGACGTCCTCGATCGTAACACCGGTATCCTCAGTGATTTTTTCTATACTGTACCGGGTCATCTCCATCCTAGGACCACCTATCTTTGGGTG
>DBZY01000003.1:13487-17435 GCA_002311835.1 Proteobacteria bacterium UBA1148
GTATCTTAAGGAGACGCACTTCCATATAGTTGTTTGCAATAACGGAAATTTCTGCTGCTTCCTCGATTCCAGCTGCCCCCATAGCTCGGCTCCAGGAATACGCCTTAATTACCTGAGGAACATTTCCCCAGAATTCCCGGATTCGCCCTATTCCACTTGGCCGCTCGTAATCCAGTCGATACCTGCCGTTAACATTGGTCACAACCGGGGATGGAAGAAACGGTGTCAGTTTCTCGCTGCAGCCGTAGGCGCCAACCGCCGGGCCGCCACCCCCCTTGGGCGCGCCAAACGTTTTGTGCAGCATGTACATACAAGCATCGAAACCCAGCTCTGCCGCCTTAATCTTACCCATTACTCCATTGAAATTGGCATGATCATAAAAACACAAACCGCCCGCGTCATGAACAATTCTTACCCAGTCCATTATTTCCGGGTTGTATATCCCCATGTCATCAGGATTGTTGATCAACAAACCTGCGGTACGATCTGATACCGCAATTTGCAATGCCTCAATCGATGGATATCCATTTTCTTCTAGGGGCAATGTGACCACGTTGAAACCAGCCGCAGCTGCTGTTGCTGCATTACATGGATGCGCTTGGATCGATGTGATGATCTCGTTTCGTTGTTCCAGCTCGCCTCGAGAAGCATGGTATGCCCGTGTTACACAACAGTGGGTATAGGCCGCATCCGCACCACCACCAGCCTGGAATACAAATTGGTCCATACCGGAAAGCTCCCGCAAAATCAGGTCAAATTTGTGAATCAGCTCCAAAGTGCCTTGAAGTGTCTGATCACTCTGAAGTGGATGGGTTTCAGCGATTTCTGGCCTTGCAGCAATCATTTCATTCAGACGCGGGTTGTATTTCATGGTGCAAGTTCCGAACAAACTTATCCCCATCATTCCAAGCGTCTCCTGCGACAAGTGCAAATAGTGACGCTGCACCTCCGGTTCTGACAGTTCCGGCAGGGCAGCCAGGCCCTCACGGTATATGCTGGGCGGCACAAGCGCTTTTGCGGACCCCACTACATCCACGATCTCCTGTTCTGCCCTTTCAAATACCAATCCCCGTCTTCCCGTGTGACCCATTTCCATTATGACGGGCTCATCCCAAACAGGAGCGTGATAACGCCGAATTTTGGATCGTTCAATCATGATCTCAGCACTTCGTTCAGATGAGTTACAAGCAATTCGATATCCTCTTTCGAGTGAACCTCCGTTACACAATAAAGTGCACTCTGTCCAAACTGTGGAAATTCGGATGACAGATCCTTTCCACCGAAAACGTTTCGTTCGAGAAGTCTGGCGTTGATTTCCTTAACCGACTTTCCCGTATCATCGAAATTCAATACAAATTCCTTGAAGATTCCTTTTGAGAAACTCACTGATACCCCTTGGATACGGGATAAGGCGATTGCGGCATAGTTCGCCCGCTGGATGATCAGTTCACCTAATTCCTGGAAACCCTTCGGACCCAACAAACTCATAAAGACTGCTCCGGCAATTGCCCACAGGTATGTAGAATTTCCAGTCCAATCTTTTCCTTCTTCACGGAGACCATAAGACGTTTGTCCTGCGCAACTCAAACCGAATCCATATTTACTTTCGCCCTCGGTGCCGGTAATGCTGATATTGAGGGTGTTGTATTCCTGAACGTATCTCGGATGGTCGCTGGACGCGATGAACCCACTGACGCCTCCCCCGCAATTCATATGGATACCGAGTGGCTGCACAGGTCCTACGACGATATTGGCCCCGTAATCAACCGGAGGCTTGAGGATACCCAGGGTAATCGGGTCGCAACCAACTATCGTTTCTGCTCCAAATTTTGCCGTAAGACGGGAGATCTCGTGCCCGCTCGTCTCAATTAACCCGAAGTAGCTCGGTACCTCGAGATACACTGCAGCGATCTGGTCAGACAATTTTTCCTCTAAATCTTTCAGATCGATAAGCCCCGTATCCTTGTCGAAATTCACCTGCGTCACCGTGATATGGTTCGACATTTCAGTCGGTTCGCAGTAGTTCCGGATCACCGAGAGTCTTTCAGGATCTATGATTGCAGGAACCAATACCTCATTCCTTCCCGTAATCCTAGAGGCCATTCGGATCGCGTGCCCCGCCGCACAGCCATAGCTATAAACTGGAAGGCCGACCATATCCATCTTCAAAAGCTCACCAAGCTGGCTGCAAAATTCGAATAGCGCCTGGTTTCTTCCGTGGTCTGAAGATGGAGTCCCCCATACGTTTGTCAGAAATTCCGCCCGACCAATAATTTCATCACAAATGGCCGGTACAAAATGCTGCCAACAGCCGGCCCCGAGAAAACTAAGGTTAGTTTCGCAGTTCGAATTCTTTGAAAGAATCGATAAGAGATGACGCTTGAGGTCCAACTCAGAACGGAGTTGTTCCGGAAGCGCGAGAGGCGATCTGAGACGATGTTGCTCTGGAATTTGCTCAAATAGCGCTTCGACATCATCAATCCCGATCTCGTCCAACATATCCTGTTTAATTGCCCCAACAGAGTTCGCCATGTATGGGTGCGCTATTACGTCAAGTGGCATCAGTGAGCCCTCCTCATATCAAAAACTGCCCAGATTAATCTTGTTCAACATACCAATCCAATAAAGCAGATAGGTATCCAAAAAGTCTATTAAATGCCCGCTGATCGCAGATAATTTCAATCAACAGAAGTATGATCTTTCATAACCATAATTCGAGATATAATTCCGTTCAATCCATTTCGAGAAAAACCTCAAAAGCTGTGCTGGGGCGACGTCCCAGCATCAGATCCGCTATTACTCTCGATGACGCTGGCCCAGCCGTAAAACCCATCCACGGGAAAACATTCATGACAAACCCCTTAACGTTAGATGCCTCGCCGAGTATAGGCCGCCAATTCTCTGTACCATTGACTACCGCTGGCCATGTCCGGACAAGCTGAGCGTGTCTAAGTCTGGGGACTGTCTGAATGGCAATCTGAAGATTTCTCATCATCGAATCGCTTTCTACTTTTAGACGGCCGGTCACAGGGTCAATGCCACTCGGCCAGCCACCACCAATAATGCACGAACCATGTCGAGTCTGTTTTAAGGTCAACCTGTCACTAGCAGAGTAAACGAGGTGTTCAACAACTGGCGCAATCGGCTCGGTCACACTCACTTGGATCGGATGCCCTCTGACCGCGAGCTTTAGTCCTACCATGGCGCCGATTCGAGCAGCATCAGCACCGGCGCAATTTCCGATTCTTCGGCAAGTAATTGCTCCCTTTGTTGTATTTGCCGTAAAACCTCGACCTTCAATGGCGATGCTTTCGACTTCGGTCTGTCGAATAATTTTTACACCATATCTCTCTGCCTGGTTCGCGAACGCAGGAGTCACTAACAAAGGATTAGCCTTTCCTTCTTCAGGATAAAAGGCGCCGCCCACCATGTTTTCTGAAATATAGGGCGCAATCTGTTGCAGATCTTTCTTATCCAGCACTTCCACTTGGATACCAAATTTTCTTTCAATCCCAATTTTCCGCCGAACTTCTTGCATCTCTCCATCACTACCGGCAACCAACAATCCGCCAGTCAGTCGGAACTCCAAGTCTGCCCCGAGCATCTCTTCCATGGCCTTCCAGAGCGTCACCGATTCAGCCATGAACCCCAGTGTAGGACCAAAACCTAAGGCCCAATCCTCGCCCTTTTCCAAGAAAACATCATGAGGAATCTGCCCATGAATACTGCCCGAATTTGCTCCAGATGCTTGACTATTCAAACCTGACTTCTCTAACAGGATAATTTCTACTCCTTCTTTTGCCAAAAAATACGCAAGAGAGCAGCCTGAAATACCTCCACCAATCACGAGCACGTCTGTGTCCATTTCAGGCCATCCATGATGAGTTAATCAAACAACAATCGCTGTTGATTGTAATTTACGTAGGACAAGAAGTGGATATAATCAAC
>DBZY01000003.1:17656-19668 GCA_002311835.1 Proteobacteria bacterium UBA1148
CTGACGATCAGTGATGAAGAGCGCCAAGCTTTCGTTGAAGCCACGGTAAAGCACATCGATCACCGTATCCCGGTATTAGTGGGGACGATGAATGCTCATACGCCTACGGCAGTCCGTTATAGCCGGGAGGCAGAGAATCTCGGTGCCGATGGCCTGATGATTCTTCCACCATATTATTACACCCCGACCGAGGACGAGATTTTCGATTACTACAAGGCGATCTGTGAACAAGTATCGATACCCATCATGCTCTACAACAATCCCTTCACATCTCACATCGATATGTCAGCGAAATTCGTCTCGAGATTGACCGCGGCGTATGAGCAGGTACGATACATAAAGGAAGCCAGCATGGACGCGGCACGCGTGTTTGACATCATTGAGGCCACGGACGGCGTCATGAATGTGTTCGCGGGAGAGCGAGTCGTGGAATCCTACCTAATGGGTGCGGTCGGTTACGTCAACCCATACGGCAACTATATCCCACGTGCTTCTTATAAGATCTGTGACTTTATGGCAGATGGAAAAATTGCAGCTGCCAAGAAAATCCAGCACCTGATCGACCAGATGCAAAATATCATTGGCGAAGGTCATCCGACCTACGGACACCAATGCTATTCAAAAGCCCTCGCTGCTGCTGCGGGTTACCCGGTCGGCGATGTTCGACCCCCCCTAACCACTTTTGAGCAGCTCGGCCAAGAAGGTAGGGATAGGCGGACGAAGCTTTGTACGATGATGACCAAGTTGGATAATCTAGTACAGGAGTTAGAAAGTAAATTAGCCGCTTGATTAAGTATTCAGCCGCGCTCTTCCACGTCTCCAATATAAAAATTTTGATCTACCAAGAATTATCTAATCGTTATACAAGGAGAAATTTGTGGGAGTGCCTCGGCTATTCTCTAGCTTAGAGTTACGTAGTCTACACCTCAGAAATCGAATCGTTGTTTCGCCCATGTGCCAATATAAGGCCGTGGATGGCAAGGTTCAGGATTGGCATTTCAGACATCATTCGAGATTCGCTCTCGGCGGTTCTGCATTGGCATTCGTAGAAGCAACTGGCGTCACTGCAGAAGGTCGAATCACGTACGGCTGCACTGGTATTTGGGACGATTACCATATTCCAGGGCTCAAAAAGATTGTTGAAATTTACAAGGCAGAAGGTATGGCCGTAGGCATCCAGATTGGTCATGCTGGTCGTCGCGCAAGTGCTGCCCTTCCATGGCACGGAGCCTTGCCCCTTCGAGAAGATGGGGTTGATTCGCCATGGACACGAATTGGACCAAGCGCCATACCTGAACAAGAAGGATACCCCGCACCACGATCCATGACAGACCAAGACATACTTGAAGTCGTCGATGCATTTTCTCTTGCGACAAAGCGGGCGCTGGAGTGTGGGTTTGATACAGTCGAAGTTCATGGCGCACACGGATATTTACTCCATTCCTTCTTCTCTCCGATTTCCAATCGTCGGAACGACCAGTACGGGGGAACCCTCCAACGAAGGATGACATTCCCACTGCTAGTAACAGAAGCTGTGCGTGCTGCTTGGCCAACCGATATGCCCATTTTTTACCGAGTCTCTGCGGTTGATAACGTCCCCGGTGGCATCTCTATTGAAGATACAGTAGCACTTGCAACCGAACTAAAGAAATTAGGGGTTGATGTCGTCGATTGCTCGTCTGGAGGAATGTCCGGACCCACAACGCTATCAACAGAAAAATTAACCTACGGTTACCAGGTTCCATATTCAGAGGCGGTTAGAGCGGGCGCCGATACCAAAACGATGGCCGTGGGTCTCATTATCGACCCCCAACACGCCGAACAAATACTTGCGGATGAACAAGCGGATCTCGTTGCACTTGCCCGAGAGATGCTTTCAGATTCTGCCTGGGCTTACCACGCTGCCCTTCAATTAGGTCATGATTCTCCTTACGATGTCCTCCCTCCGCCCTATGCTTTTCATCTCCAACGGAGAGCTAAAGTCCTTGAGGACGCGTAACCCGCAAGATCTC
>DBZY01000003.1:19810-20040 GCA_002311835.1 Proteobacteria bacterium UBA1148
AGGGTAGCCAGGTCTGAAGGCGGAACCCATTCATTCATGGCTAAACTGGCCGTCACAGCATCTTCGCCAACAGTCGCCGCCGCAAATTCCTCCGACATTCGCGTTCGAACAATGCCCGGAGCAATACTGTAAGCAAGAATATTATCTTTCGCATAATTTCGAGCAATGGCCTTGGTCGCTGCCAACAGCGCGGCCTTAGAGGCAGAATAAGTCATCAGGGCTGGCGTACC
>DBZY01000003.1:20162-20611 GCA_002311835.1 Proteobacteria bacterium UBA1148
AAATAGTGCTGTACTGCTCTTCGCATTAGACTGCATGGAGACACAACATTGACCTGCAATGTGCGTTCCCAAGTATCTCGCCACGCATAGTCAGTATCGTCAATCCCGCCTGAGAATTGGATCGTCGCGGCATTATTGATTAGAACGTCGATACTACCGCGCCATTCAACTGCTTTTCGCCAAAGGGCTTCCGTTTCATCACCCTGTCCAAAATCTGCCTGAACCGCAATAATGTTCCTCCCCTCAGCCGAGTTCAAGACCTTTTGGACTCCAGCAAAATCTGAGTTGTAATGAGCGATCACGTTAGCTCCAGCCTCTACAAGACTCTTTGCAGTTGCTGCACCAATACCTTTTGATGCACCGGTGACCAGTATCGTTTTATCTGAAAGATCGTACATGCTATTTCCTATTCCTGGGGTTATCGAGCCAGTTGACGGTTCGCCATAAAA
>DBZY01000001.1:0-7403 GCA_002311835.1 Proteobacteria bacterium UBA1148
CGCCAACCTTCCGCTTCCCAACCAAAGATCTCGCATACAGCAAAACCGGCCACAATCATCTGAAGCGTGATTGTACTCAGCGCCATTCCGAGCACGCCGAGTGCAAATACCACTCGCCCAGTGAACTCACCCACTCCACTCGAACCAATAAGCACACCAGCGTTGGCCGGGAGAATCTGCTGCGGCGCAAACTCCGTACCATGGATGGTACTGGCGGCAGCGATAATGACTAATGATGTGACAAGCACATATGGGAGGAGCATTCCCGTCACAAGATCGAAACGAGCAAGTTCGCGATGCTCCGGACCCCAGCCACGCGCTAGTAGTGAGTAGCCGAACAGAAACGTCATATTAATGCCCACCGCAGCGCCGAAAGCCCCCATGACGGTCGTAACGCCCTGAGCATCGCGCGGGATCGATGTCGGAATAAAGCCACCTGCTACAGCGCTCCAATCGATGCGCCCACTGGCCGCTCCACGGGCAACAACAAGACCAAAAGCGAGAATAATTAGCCAGATAAAAGCCTTCAGCACACGCTCGTAGAGCCGTATCCCCTGAATGCCACGCCCATAACTCCAGGTGATACCAATTGAAACCGCGAGAATGACTATCCCAACCGAGACCAGAAACGCGGTACGGACTCCACCCTCCGGACTCCAACCAGTGAGGAGGTTCATGATGTCCTCGGTTACGCCAGCGGCGAGCGAGTACTGTGGCAGGTGAAAAACAAAAGAAGCTATCAGAGTTGCTAGCGCCCACGCCCACGCCACCCCAGGGTGTATAAATTGAGCCATCGCCCTAAATGGGCGCACACCAGTAGACAGCGTCTGATGTGACGTAGCCATAAGCATAATGATGCCAACGCCCATCGCTAACGGCTGGACCCACATGAGTTCATATCCGTAATGCGCCCCGAGATACAACGATGCAACGGCACTTCCGCCCCCGAGAGTAAAAGCACTTTGCAACCAACCGGGTCCGGTAAGTGAAAAATAACCCCTGAAGCGCTCGATAGGGCCTTTGTTTGCGAGCGCTCTAAGCGTCTCACGCTCCCGGGACAAGGCCTGAGGGTCTGTAGCAGTTATGTGGGAAAGACCACTGACAGGCTGCTTACTACCGTCATCGCTCACTCACATCTCCCATAACGTGCCGCATCGTTGTAGCCCCGCGGCTATAATAACTTGTCTCTGCTGGCTCGCTCGTTTAGCTCAGCAGACTTTGGAAAGCTGCGCTGGGTAAGTACTAAATAGGGTGGAGTGAATGGCAGAACATCGAGTCGGTATCATCATGAATGGTGTTACTGGCCGCATGGGCACCAATCAACACCTCATACGCTCCATTTTGGCGATTCGCGCAGACGGTGGTATTACGCTCAGCGACGGAACGCGTGTTCTGCCGGATCCATTCCTAGTAGGCAGAAATCCCGAGAAACTTCAGCGCCTGGGAGAGCAATACGGCGTTGAAAGATGGTCCACAGATCTAGATACCGCGCTGGAAAGTAAAGACAACGAGGTTTATTTCGATGCAGCTACTACCGAATTGCGCGCTGAGAATGTCCAACGTGCTATTGCAGCAGGCAAACATATCTATTGTGAGAAACCTGTCGCATCCTCCCTAAAAGAGGCCCTAAAACTACGTACGCTTGCGGAACAGGCTGGCATCAAACATGGTGTTGTACAGGACAAGTTGTTCCTTCCGGGTCTGTTAAAACTTGGAATGCTACGAGACTCTGGATTCTTCGGACGCATTCTCTCCGTCCGTATTGAGTTTGGTTACTGGGTCTTTGAGGGCAACCAACAACCAGCGCAACGACCATCATGGAATTACCGGAAAGAAGATGGTGGCGGAATCATCATCGATATGCTTTGCCACTGGCGCTACGTGCTTGATAACTTATTTGGAGAAGTGAAAAGTGTTAGTTGCCTGGGAACCAGGCATATACCGCAACGTTGGGACGAGCGGCAAGACCCTTATGAGGCAACTGCTGACGATGCCGCCTACGCAACTTTTGAACTTGAGGGGGGCATCATTGCCCAGGTGAACTCAAGCTGGTGCACACGGGTGCGCCGTGACGACCTAGTAACTTTTCATGTCGATGGCACACGCGGCTCCGCGGTTGCTGGACTCATGGATTGCGTAACCCAGTCTCTTGAAAAAACACCCCGGCCTATTTGGAGTCCTGATACCCGGCAATCAATCAACTTCACTGCGGACTGGGATCAGGTACCCGATGACGTCCCTCCAGAAAATGGGTTTCGAGTTCAATGGGAAATGTTCCTTCGCTACCTATTCGACGGCGGCGAATGGCGCCACACGTTGTTAGAAGGTGCCAAGGGTATACAACTCGCAGAACTCGGCCTACAAAGCTGGAAGGAGCGGCGCTGGATCGATGTCCCGCCTTTGGAAATATAGACCGTGCCGGTCATCAAACTTCCAACCCACGACCGGCGCCTAGAGTCATTTAAACTCTCAAACCCTTGGCCATGGCCTCAACGTACAAGTACAGCATTCAACCGCACGGCCTACGCGGCTGTACACGTCGCTGCTGAGCCACTATCACATGGTGATCCCTTCCTAAATTCGGTAGTAGATTGGGATGCAACCATAGCGTTCCGACAACACATCTGGGACCTTGGGCTAGGCGTAGCTGAAGCAATGGATACCGCGCAACGGGGGATGGGTATGGACTGGCCGTCATCCCGAGAGCTCATTGAGCGCACCCTGGACGCAGCCCGTGGATATGGCGACGAGGCGATCGTCGGGTGCGGCACTGGCACGGATCAGTTGATCCCGGACGATACTACGAAGATCGAGGATGTCATCCACGCATATGAAGAACAGTGCGATGCTGTACAGGCAGCGGGAGGACACATCATCCTCATGGCGAGTCGCGCCTTGGCTGCATGCGCACGCTCTCCAGAAGACTACGCACACGTGTACGATCGGATCCTGGGTCAAATTAGAGAACCGGTCATCATCCACTGGTTAGGGGATATGTTTGATCCTGCGTTGAAAGGCTATTGGGGGTACAGCGATCTGGACTCGGCCATGGAGATTTGTCTGGAGATCCTTAAGGATAATGCAACTCACATCGACGGGATAAAAGTATCGCTCCTTGACGCACAGCTTGAGATCAATATGCGTCGGCGATTGCCTGCCGGAGTGCGGATGTACACCGGCGATGATTTTAACTTTGCCGAACTAATTTCAGGCGATGTTCACGGGCACTCGGATGCACTATTAGGGATCTTTGATGCAATAGCTCCTGCTGCCAGCGCTGCATTAAAAGCCCTTGCCGATGACGACCTGGATGACTACAACAAGATTCTTGCACCTACCGTCCCTTTAGCACGTCACATCTTTAAAACACCCACACAACACTATAAAACC
Source organism: Proteobacteria bacterium UBA1148 (assembly GCA_002311835.1). Classification (GTDB taxonomy): domain Bacteria; phylum Pseudomonadota; class Gammaproteobacteria; order Steroidobacterales; family Rariloculaceae; genus UBA6522. The sequence continues at coordinate 3,391 of DBZY01000001.1, forward strand.
GGCGTGGTCCTAATGGCCTACCTCAACGGCCTGCAAGATCATTTCACTCTAATCGGAGGTCAACAGAGCGCACGTTCACTCTTACATCTTTGCGATCTGTTCCGATTAGCAGATCGAGCAAATTTATTGAGAGACCCCGATCTTGCCGTTTCCCGTATGGAAAAAATCCTTGCCGTACACGGCATCGAAAAGGAAGGCTGACAGTGCCCCACCCCCCTCTTATGAGCCTCAATGTTGCTACGGTCCGCAAACAGTGGAATCTGCGCGAAGCCATAGAGGGCTGTGCCCGTCATGGTGTACCCGCTATCGCGCCTTGGCGTGACAAACTTGAGGAATGTGGTGTCGAGGAAGCTAAACGAATGATTTCTGATCACGGCCTAAAGGTAAGTTCTCTGTGTCGAGGGGGAATGTTTCCGGCATCTGACACGGTAGGTCGGCAGGCTGCGCTCGATGATAATCGCCGTGCGGTTGATGATGCTGCAACGATCGGTGCAGCATGTCTCGTGCTTGTCGTCGGCGGACTACCCAAGGGGTCCAAAGACCTGAAGGATGCACGCCAGCAAGTCCAAGATGGTATCGCCACTTTGCTGGAGCATGCGCGTGCGGTCGGTGTTCCTTTGGCCATCGAACCACTGCACCCCATGTATGCTGCAGATCGCGCATGTGTCAATACACTTTCACAGGCACTCGACATCTGTGATTCACTAGGGGACGGCGTGGGTGTCATTGTTGACGTTTATCACGTCTGGTGGGATCCGGATCTTGAAACGCAAATCAAGCGTGCCGGCAATCAGCGCATCCTAGGTTTTCATGTTTGTGACTGGCTGGTACCGACCACAGATCTTTTGCTTGACCGAGGCATGATGGGCGATGGCATCATTGATCTTCCAGCCATCAGATCATGGGTGGAAAACACAGGCTTTACAGGCTATACCGAAGTAGAAATCCTATCCGCACGCGACTGGTGGTTACGTGATCCAGATGAGGTAGTGAAAACCTGTTTAGAGCGTATGCACAGCGCCACATAGCCGACCAGTATCTATTCCTATCTAAAGATAGTCGTTCAGAGTGTTTGAGGATCTTATTAAAGTAGACCTAGCTGTGACGGGCGACATCTTTTTGGTAGGCTGGCGCAGTCCGTATGATGCTGACTCGAATTATTTTTCCTTCGTTATCCGGGGGTCTCATGTCGTTTTTAAGAAGTCTCGCCCAAGTAGCGATGGTAGCTCTGGTGGTAGCCCTCAGTAGCTGTGCTGAGCCCAACCTACCCCAATCGCTTGATGAACTCGCAAACAACTCTCTTTCACAGATAGAGGGGACATTAGAAGTCCCAGGACTGAGAGAACCTGTTGAGGTTGTTCGAGACGAGTGGGGTATCCCGCACATCTATGCCCTAAATGATGAAGATCTTTTCTTCGCGCAAGGGTACGTGATGGCACAAGACCGACTCTGGCAGATGGAAATGTGGCGGCGCTGGCGTGAAGGGAGGCTTGCCGAAATCTTTGGCCCTGAAGCGCTTGACTACGACCGACGCACTCGGTTGATGATGTTCCGCGGCCCATTCGACGCTGAAGAATGGACCAGTTATCACGACGATGCTGAACGTCTCTTCAACGCGCATGCGAGTGGAGTGAACGCGTACATCGAACGGAACCGAGACAATCTCCCCCTGGAATTTAAACTCACCGGTGTCGTGCCAGAACCATGGACTGCAGAAACTGTCGTCTTGCGATGGGCAGCTCTTGCAGTCCCGAGCGTTCGAGGACATGCAATCAACGAGATGCAGCTCGCGCTCGATGTTGCACGCTATGGTGTCGAGGAGGCTAATCAACGCTTTGCCCCAGACCCTTGGGACGATCTACAGGTTCCAGAAGGTCTCGACGTCAGCATCATCACAGAAGATATCCTCACCGCAATGCGCGCTGGTGACGGAGATCCCTTTGTGACGGGAAGACTCCCGCCTTTGGAGGTAGTCGAAGCCTATCGTTCGCTGATGCCGTCACCCAGCATACAGATTGCTCAAGTTTCTCCTGCGCAGATAGCAACCGAGGGGAGCAACAACTGGGTGATGAGTGCGGAACGCTCGCCCACGGGCGCAACAATTCTGGCCAATGACCCTCACCGCCGTATTGAGATGCCAGCACTCCGATACTTCGTACATTTAGTGGCCCCTGGTTGGAACGTGATAGGAGGTGGAGAGGCCCCGTTCGCCGGGGTGGATGCCGGCAATAACGAGAATATAGCTTGGGGGTTTACCTTTGCTGGCACTGATATGGTCGATGTTTTCGTTGAGGAAATGCACCCCGAAGACCCCAACCTCGTAAGGTGGCAGGATGAATGGGAACCGCTACGCATCATTGAGGAGGAAATTCTTGTCAAAGGTCAGGCTCCAGAAGTAATCATTTTAAAGTTCAGCCGTCATGGGCCTGTGTTCTACGAAGACTTGGAAAACCGCCGCGCTTACGCCGTCCAGTCGGTCGTCCAAGAACCGGGAACGGCAGCCTATAAGGGCAGCTTTCAGTTAGCTCAGGCGACCAGCTGCACGGATTTCTTTGAACGGGCAATGCACTGGTTAATTCCCAGTCACAGTCTGATTTGTGGAGACACCGACGGTAACATCGCGCTCCAGGTAACCGGGCTCACTCCTGATCGTGAAGGTTGGAATGGACGCTTACCCGTACCCGGTACTGGGGAGTACGAATGGCAGGGATTCCGAAATGACCTCCCGCGAGAGTTCAACCCAGAGCGGGGATACATTACTACCGCCAACAACAATGTTCATCCACCAGGCTACGAAGGTCGACCAGTGTTCTACCACACATCAAAAGGCATCGAAACGGCACGGATTGTGCGTCTTCACCAGATCTTAGGAACTGATAACCCTCTCTCAATCGAGGACCATATGCGGATTCAACTAGACGCGTACTCTCTCGCAGCCGAGCGGGACATCCCCGCGTTCCAAGGATGGGTCTCTGATGATACTGATATTGAGTGGGCTCGAGGTCTAATCGCAGAATGGGATGCGACACTTACTCGAGAAAGCACCGCCGCCGCACTCTACGTACGGTGGCAGGAGGAAGTTGACGAAACAGTTCAGAACCTTGAAATCTCAGTAACAGAACGCCAAACCTTAGTCGAACAAGGTTTGAAATCGGCCATCGAGCGTCTGGCTGTGGAGCTTGGCCCAAACCGAGATAACTGGAGACACGGGAGGGTCCACGCTAGCAAGCTACCGCACATAATGACTCCGGCATTTGATCTACCTACGGTCGAACGACCAGGTGGGTTCGGATCGATCAACGCTACAGGAGCTAATTTCCGCAGAATTATCAACCTCGCCAACCTAGATCTCTCCATTGCCAGCAATTCTCCAGGGCAGTCAGCTCAGCCTGGGAGCTCGTTCTATGACAACCTTGTGGATAACTTAGGCAATGGTGAGTACTTTCCACTTCTTTACACGCGTGACGCTGTCGAGGAACGAGAAGCTCATCGCCTGATATTACAACCCGTAACGCAGTGAGGCTCCTAACCAGCGTATCGCGATGGTAAAATATAGTATCTGCTCCCGATTCAGATCACGATTTTGCTCGTCTTCAAACAATTAACGCATACGCTAACGTTCAAGAACTTCTCATTCGTTACGTCACACAAAACAGCCCATAAAACTTGGGAGCCCCACGAAACCACCGATAGCCTGTACTCGGTGATGCGCCCTAAATGACCCAAACCGACTCACAACGTTCATTCGCCGCGCTACGACACCCCGGCTATCGCACCTACTTCATTCTTGCATCGATGGCAATGATGGCCGACTCCATCGAACATGTCATCAGCTATTGGGTCCTCTTTGAAAAGTTTCAATCTCCCGCTTTGGGTGGGTTTGCGATCATTTCACACTGGCTGCCCTTCCTCTTATTCTCAGTATGGTCGGGCGCGCTGGCTGATCGGTTCGATCCGAGGCGCATGATTCAAATCGGTATGGTCCTCTTCATTGGGGTTTCGGTGGCATGGGG
>DBZY01000001.1:7466-19545 GCA_002311835.1 Proteobacteria bacterium UBA1148
CACGGTCTAGGTGGGGTGCTCTGGGGCCCACCAACCCAGTTATTGGTCCATGACATTGTCGGTCACGAGCAACTCCAAAGTGCTATTCGGCTAAATTCCATGGGGCGCTATCTCGGATTACTGGCAGGTCCTGCTGTTGGGAGCGCAATTATGCTAATGCTGGGCCCTGCAAATGGCATTCTTGTGAATGCCTTAATCTATTTACCCCTCGTCATCTGGCTCTGGAAGGCACCGTATGGACCTAAGTTCAGAAAGAGCAAACCAGTGCCTGCACGCACCGTACACGGTTTTAAGGATATTTTTTCAACTGCGCTCGCTATCGTTGAAAACCGTACCGTCGTTACTATGATCCTACTTGCAGGCAGCGCGGCATTCTTTATTGGAAATGGTTACCACCCTCAGATGCCGGAGTTTGCCTACGATCTCGGATACGGCGACGGAGGTTTGACCTACGGACTCCTGCTAGCAGCAGATGCCTGTGGCGCACTGTTCGCAGGTCTAGTCCTCGAGTCCCTTGGCCTGCTACGACCCCAAGCCAGAAGCGCACTGACTCTGGCAATGCTCTGGTGTTTTTTCATTGCAGCATTTTCGGCATCAACAAGTTATCCAATTGCACTAGCGCTGCTGTTTGCGGTGGGCTTTGTCGAACTCTCATTTAACTCAATGGCGCAAACGCTAGTCCAACTACGGGCACCCCGGGAGATCCGCGGACGTGTCATTGGCCTCTACAACATGTCATCTCTAGGTATGCGCACATTCTCTGGAGTCACGATTGGTGTCGTAGGAGGATATATCGGTATTCATTGGTCGCTAGCGCTGAGCGCACTGGGACTACTTGTAATTATCGTGATGCTGTTTAAGTACCTCGCGCGACCCGAATCTACAACCACGCCGGCTAAATAGTGCACCGGAAGGCAGCCTCGTTCTATGTGCCCGTATCATCCTTCCGCAAGCTACCCACTTCTCAAAAACCCATTGAAAACCTACCGCAGGGAAAGCCCTTCCAAGGCCTTGCCGTTCATGGCCCTTATCTAACGCAATCAAATGCCTCTGGTAGATTTCCATTTAATACTACTGCGTGTAACCTCCGAGCATACTAAAATAGTGAAATCCAACCGCTGAAGGGAAAGGATCCTTGGATGACTTCTACTACTCGGCGTAACTTCATAAAGGGCACAGCCACACTTGCACTGATGCCATCAGCTGGAAAGGCACAACGTGTTGCCCAAACGCTCAGCGAGCAGTTTGACTACGTAATTGCTGGAGCGGGCCACAACAGCCTTTTATGCGCTGCTTATCTGGCAAAAGCAGGTAACAGCGTACTGGTACTCGAGGGACGCTCAATGATTGGCGGAGGTGCAAAAACCGCCGAAGTACTGCTGCCGGGTTTTAAAGAGGACCTATGTTCAACGGTCCACGGCGGCTTTTCACGTAACCCTGCGTATCTCAACAACGAGATTAATCTGCGTGATTATGGGTACGAACTCATGGATCCTGAGATCGTCGTCCACGTTCCTTTTCTGGACGGTGCCTCGTTAACGGTCTTCCGTGAGGATACAGAGCGCACAGCTGAAACCATCGCTAAGCTGTCTAAGAAAGATGCAGAAACATTCAGACGCTTAGCACCTTCACGAGCGAAATTCCTAGGCATGTCACAAGCAGAACGCTCACAGTCGCGTGAGGGCATTTTCTGGCGACGGCTTGGGGAACTTTCAGGTTACGACGCTGGGAGGCAGATCTGGGAAAGTCCATATATGCAAGCGGCCAATCTAACTACAGGCCATTTCAGCGGTGTCCCAGGCAGCGATATTGGCACCGGCAATCAGGCAGTCACGATGATTGGTCATTTACGCGGACGACCCATCCCTCGGGGTGGATCCGGCATGCTGTCAACCGCGTTGGGACGCTTTATCGAAGCACACGACGGGGTGATTCAAACCAGCAAACCAGTGGAGCAGCTTATTATCGAAAGGGGCCGATGTGCTGGTGTGGAATGCCGAGACGGTAGTCAGTACCGCGCCAGAAAAGGCGTCGTATCCACCATACATATCAAACATCTTATCGAGATGGCGCCTCGCGAATTATGGGGCGAGGAATTGCTTGATATTGTTGATATCTGGCAACCAGAACATGCGATGTTCGCGTTTACCTTCGCTCTTTCAGCTCCACCAAGATATGCATCTTCAGAGGGGGAGACAATCGAGCCCTGTGAAGCCGCTATTCTTCAACGCCCTGAAAGTATCTTTATGTTGAATGCAGATCAGGCAAGCGGAGAACTTAATATTGATGACTATCCTATCCAGGTTGTGCATGCCTCAAACGTTGATTCAACCAGAGCACCAGCGGGCTTCGGTTCTGTCAAAATTGAGGGCACTATGCCTTATGAACTCAAAGAAGGGCCAGGGCACTGGGATACAATCAAGGAGCGAGTTGCCGATCAATTATTGGCGTATTACGTGCGCCACACTACCAATCTCACAAAAGACAACGTTCTTGCTAAGGTGCTTATGAGCCCACTCGATATTGAACGGATGAACCCGGCCATGTGGCGAGGGAGCGTACACCAACGTCTAAGAACATTTAACAACTTCACACCATACCGTTTATCGATTCCTGGTCTCTATCACACAGGTGGCTGCACCGAGGGCGGGGGTTCTATCACAGGACGGCCTGGTCGGGCAGCCGCTGCTGTCGTTCTCCAAGACGACGGTAAATCCCTTGAGGAAGTTGCTTCCCAGCAAACTCGACGCGGGTAGCCTGTAGAAAGCAGTAGGTCTGTATGAACTATAACGTGCGAAGTGCATACAACGTCTCAGCGGGTGTCTTGTCCGTCACCCTCTTCTTGTTACTGATGCTCGGAGCACGCGCTCAGCAAGAAGTAGTCCAGGAGGTGCCAGACAACTTTGCAATGCACCCAGCACCTGTGCAGCCGATCCCATACAGCCACCAGCTTCATCTTACGCTTGGCTTGGTTTGCGAAACATGTCACACAGGAGCGGAATCAAGTTCATCGATGGGATTCCCAGCAACCAGTACCTGTATGGCATGCCACAATACGGTTGCTACGGACCGCCCCTCTATCGCGCAGTTGTCCGAAATCTCAGCCTCTGGTGAACCGATACCTTGGCAACGAGTTTACCGGGTTCTTGCCGGAGTAACCTGGAGCCACGCACCACACCTCGAGGCAGGAGTGCAATGTGGAGCGTGTCATGGGGATGTCGCGCAACAAGAGACGATGGCGATGACCACCAGCGTGACGGCTATGGCAAGCTGTATCAGTTGCCATGAAGCGCATGCAGCAGATACCGCTTGTGCAACCTGCCATTCTTGGCCCCTAAATGAGTTTCCATGACACCCTGAAGAGTCTTTTTTCAAGCAATGAATCAAGGCGGAAATAAATGTCTAGCGAAATCAAGATAGAAAGCGGGGTGCCACTTCCAAAACGCGCAAGCAAAATTCCATTACCGAAAGGTGTGGATGAAGCGTTAGGCCGAATGAATGTGGGGCAATCCTTGCGATTCTGTATTCATCGCCCGTTGTGTTTCGGGATCGCCGGAATACAACGCGGTGATGAATAAGAAATCCTACTTACAGCGATCTAAAGGCCGGAGGTTTGTTTCCAGGTCTGCCACAAAGGAGGGTGTGGAAGGCTTGCGTGTCTGGAGAGTTTCGTGAAGCTCAGTCTAGGCCCAGAAAATAAAGAAGTTCTCATTGAAATTTTGATAGCCTTGTCACACTGGTTTCCTGATAACTATGATGAAATAAAAAACCTCTTTAAGTGTCCCATCAAAATAGGATCTGTTTCGTAGAATAGTCCGAATCGTCGGAGCAAGGTTATGAGAATCACACCTATCACGTTATTACTACTCATTCTACCGTTCGATCTATCTGCTCATCACTCCCGTGCGGAATATGTTGAGGAGATCGAGCTTGAAGGCACACTCGTTGATATTCTCTGGCGAAACCCGCATCCGGGATTCACCATAGAAGTTGAAGAGAACGGGCAAATCATAAGTTGGACACTTGAAGGATGGAGTTCACTCAATGGATTTACCCGCGTCGGTATAACTCCAGATCGATTCGAATTGGGCGACACCATCAAGGTTTTTGGCCGCATTTCGGAGCGCCGTGCGGGGCGCATTCTTAGCACGCATATCCTTCTGGCTGACGGAACTGAGGCTGTACTAATGCGCCAGGCCGATCCGTACTGGGGCGAATCTGAACATTTGGGTGGAAAGGATAGATGGGAAACTGAAACCCAAGCAGCTATCGTAAATGCCTCTGAAGAGAACAGAGGGATCTTTCGCGTTTGGAGCTACCCGTCACCCGACATGCGGACTAAGTATTATTGGCCATTAACGGAATCTGCTCAGGCGGCACGCGCAGAGTGGGATATCGTTGACAACTATGCGACACGTTGCGAACCAAAAGGCATGCCCGGGAGCATGATAACTACGAATCCTTTTGAGTTTATCGATCAAGGAGAAACGATCAGAGTACGAGGGTATGAGCTCGACATCGTTCGAACAGTTTATATGAATAACTCTATGGATCCGTCTGCACAATCGCCGAGCATACAAGGTTTTTCTGTAGGCCATTGGGAAAATGAGAGTACGCTTGTAATCCATACATCTCGCATTAATTTTCCTTACTTGAGCACGACCGGGATTCCCTTGAGTGAAACAGTGGAAGCAATCGAGCGATATACCTTGAGCGAAGATCAGACACGACTTGATTTTCATTTTTCTATCACGGATCCAGAAACTTTTACGGAACCAGCTACGTATGAATACTACTGGCTGGCTCTTGGAGAAGAGTTTGGTCAATACGAGTGTGACGTCCATTAGAGGCGAACGCTTCCCCTGTTCGTAAGCGGATTTTTGCTGAGCTCGATAAGACGCTAAAGAGCTCCGGAGCAACTTCATGATAGAGATTAAGATGGAAAATCCGAAGGAGTTACCAGATCCGTATGGTCCATACACCCACATAGCTCGACTAAAGAATCACCACGAACTGATCTTTGTTGCTGGACAGCTATCAGTCGATAAAGAGGGAAATATTGTCGGGAAAAATAATTTCGAACAGCAATGCGCCCAAGTTTACGAGAATATCGGAACAGCGCTTAGAGGAATCGGTGCGGATTACTCGAACATTGTGCAATTCACAACCTACCTCGCAAGCGCTGAGCACATTCCACTGATTTACGATTGGCGGAAACGTGAGTTTCCAAACATATTCCCCGCGGGAGATTACCCTCCAAATACCTTGTTAGTGGTCGAACGTTTGGTCAATGAGGACTTTTTAATCGAAGTACAAACAGTTGCGGCACTCTAAGAAAATACGAATTTCTTCATATCTTTAAAAACCTCACTATTCTCAGAAGCACACTCATCCAAAATAGAGTAGTGGTGAAGCCCGGTCCATTCTCGGAAGAGAACAGGAACCTCCCTGGCCTGCAAAGCTGCGGAGTAAGCTTCGGCCTGCCGTCGTAACGCCAATCGCTCATCAGCGCCAACCCCCACTAGACAATTTACCTGTGGTGGATTCAGAAATGGGCTACACGTGGCGGCAATCTCAGGGACTAATCTCAATCCATCGTTGATGGGTGTGTCCAAGAGGGGACGCAGATCATAAATACCACTCAAACATATTATTTTGTCTGCCTTTGATCCGGCCTTTGCCGCCAACTGCGCCCCCGCAGACCATCCCATAAGGATTATTTTAAATTTCGACTCGCCCTTAATAAAGGCCACACCGCGTTTGACGGACTCTATGATCTGCGGGACCGTAGCCTCCGGGGCAAGTGGATAACCCAGCATCGCAACATCGGCGCCAGCATTCAGCCACGGCTCAGCTAAGAATGTGAACTCATCCTTGTGATTCCATTGCCAATAACCGCCATGAATGAAAATCACAGTGCAAGTGGGGGTGTTAGCAGGAAACCAATCAATACGCTCGCGGGGATGAGCCCCAAAACTAATGTCTAGAAACGCGTCTGTCCTCGAGCGGATGGACTCACTAGTGTGTTGCCACTTTGTAAAATAATCTTCCCAATCCTCAACAGCTGAACGGTTATCATAATCGTGGGATTCCATTGGTTATTCGATATCCCAGAAACAGCGTTACTTAATTTTGGATTGAATTCCGTCCAACACTTCAGTTAGTTGCGAACGCGCATCCGCTGTTAATTTAGCGATTGGGGGTCGAGTTAAGCCCGCGTCTCGCCCCACAATCGACATGGCTTCTTTGATCACAACCGGGAAAGAACCCAGAGTCCAAGCGATTCTCAGTGGCGCAAGAATATCGTGCACCTCGCGCGCAGCATCCCACTGGCCCGATCTAGCTAGATCATATTGTTTCACCACTAACTCAGGAAAAACATTCGCCGCCGGAGAGATGGCGCCGGCAGCACCATGTATCATCATCGTGAGCGTCAATGTATCCCGCCCGGAAAACCCAAGTTTCTCCCCACCAGTGGTCCGCATATACTCGGCGAACTGTGTTAGATCACCACTAGAGTCTTTGATACCAGCAATATTCTCCAGAGCGGCGCAACGTGCAAATAGTGGCACAGAGATATTCACACTTGTTCTCAAGGGATTGTTATAGAGTAATAACGGTAACTCGGTAGCCTCCGATACCGCACGATAATGCTCATACAACTCGTCATCGTTCGGCTGTATGAAGTAGGGTGTAATGAGTAACGCAGCATCTGCACCCATAGATTCTGCGGCTTTCGTCAACTCGATAGTCTCATGCGTAGTGACGGCGCCAGTCCCAGCATAAACAGGAACACGGCGGTCTACAGTCTCTATTGAGACCTCCAGAAGGCGGAGTCGCTCTTCTTTGGTGAGCATATAAAACTCACCCTGACTACCTGCAACAGAAATGCCGTGCACGCCAACCGCAAGATAGTCTTTAATGAGTTCGCAAACTCGATCCTCTTNNCTCATCTAACCGGTATTCAGAATCAAAGGGCGTTACCATTGCTGGAATGACGCCATGAAAGCGAGAATTCATCACAGTCTAATTTCCTTAGTCTAAGATTGAGATCTTCGTGAGCTTGTCAATTATAGCTAAAACCCGCGCATACGGTGCAATCAATATAATCACTGAGATAGGCGCGCCCGGTCATTGATCACACTTTTGTCGCCGCATAATTTTTGCTAATAAGAGTTTGTTATTTTCTTCAAAAAATGACCTTTTATATTTACCAACAGAAAATTAAACAAGTTAGCACGAAATATCGCATGTTTAATGTGCCATCAATTCTAATTGTTATCACATCAATTACATTAGTTGGCTGTGCGGGCGTAAACAGTAGAAATGGGCTGCCAACTTCAGTAAATTTTAATGGTACTGCACACTACACAGAATATGAGACAGACATTAAAAATAATTTGATAGGGTTTGTTGGGGTTGGAAATGCTATAGAACTCCATGATACAGGTGAGATCAGAACAAAAGTCTCTATTAATTCAGAGTCTGAATTTAGCATGGAGATTGATTATGAATTTCATTTTTAAATAATAACAATCTTTTTACTTACAACCTTTAAGAACAAACAGTTGCTCTGCTCCCCACTAATCAAACTACACCCATTAGCTCACCAAGCTGATTAACCGAACTGGCATAAGCTGGTAGAAGTCGCGTCTCTCTGGGGTCACGTGGACGCGGAAGGTTGATCGGAATATCTTCCACAATTCGACCAGGTCGCTTAGAAAGCATCAAGACTCGATCCGCTAACAACACTGCTTCATCAATACTATGTGTAACGAGAAGCACACTCTGGTCATGCGCTTGACAAAGCCTTAATAACTCCACATTTAACTGGTCTCGAGTAAGCGCATCCAGAGACCCAAAAGGCTCATCGAGCAGCAATACATCCGGGCGCATTAAAAGCGCTTGACCCAGTGCTACGCGCTGCCGCATTCCACCTGAAAGCTCATGCGGGTATCGCTCAGAAAATTGCTCAAGTCCGAGCATTTCAAGCATCGGGGGAAGCCGCTCGGCTATGGTCTCTTTCGACATACCACGTGTGTCTGCTGCTAATCGCAAATTGCTGGTCACGTTCAGCCATGGCAATAAGTTGTAGGTCTGAAATACCACACCGACACGACGTGACGGACGGGTCACAGGCTCTCCGAAAACGGCTATTTCTCCCCCGGGATCGCTCGGGTAGAGTCCTGCAATGAGTCTGATAAGGGTGCTTTTTCCGCAACCACTAGGTCCAAGCAGAGCGATGAACTCGCCTCGATTCAGATCAAATGAAACAGATTCCAGCGCATTAACATCACCAAAACTCTTGGAAACGTTCTGCAAAACGATGGCGCTCTCCGCCATAACTACCTAGCCAGAGCCTTAGAGCTTGGCCCCAGCCCACCCATTATGAGAAATATCGAAAATGATGTTATCCGGATCACGAAACTTCATTTCATAGTCTAGTGTGTCTTTTTCCGCCGGAAGCTCCATAAAGAACTCTCCTCCATTAGCCTCAATCTCCTTTCGTTGTTCCTCAAGGTCTTCGCACCAAAACCCGAGATGATGTATTCCTACGAAGTCCTTACCTTTTTCAAGGCCGGCAGATTCATCATTCTTATAGTTTAGAAGCGCAAGACCCATAGTGCCATCCGATAGGTAGACGCCTGATGCTAAGGGTGATTCCGTCCTTCCAACAATCGAAAGATCAAATGCTTTGCAATAAAACTCAGCACTTTTCTCTGGATCAGGAACCGCTATAGCCACGTGACGAAGCTTCGCCATGAATTTCTCCTAATTCTAAAGAGCTCGCCACCAGACGAGCCGTCCAAACAAATAAATGATCCCGTAAAGCAATCCAGATATCGCCGTAATTGTGATGATTGACGCAAACATCAGATCGGTCCGTGCTGAAGCATTTGCCAGCAAAAGAAGATTGCCTAGCCCAGCTTCCGATCCCACAAATTCACCGACAATCACTCCAATGACAGCAAGAGGCATAGCCATTTTGCATCCATCTATAAAGTTTGGAAGCGCGCTCGGCACACGTAAACGCCAAAATGTCGTAGTGGTAGAAGCATCTAGAGCACGGAAATGTTCAACAAGGTGTACTGGAGTCCCGGCAAATCCTCCTAACGTCGAAATAACGATGGGAAAAAATGCAAAGAAAAATGCCATTAACACTTTAGACATAGTTCCGTAACCAAACCAAACAACAAATAACGGTGCCAACGCCACCTTTGGAATCCCTTGAATAGCGATAACAACTGGCATCACGATGCGTCTTATCGGTGCGTTCACAAACACCAAGAGACTGATAATGATGCCACCTATCACAGCAGCCCCAAAACCGTAAATAACCTGGACGGTAGTCACCAGTGAATGACTAAAAATATCGCTGCGATACTCCCAGGCGGACTGAGCGACCGACATGATTGATGGCAGTAGATAAGGTCTGATCTCAAAGATATCTACGCTGACCTGCCAAAGTATCATTATCACAATGAATCCGAGCAGCGAATTTAGCAATCGTATTAGACGAGAAATCATCCCGCAATCAATCCTCTTCAGCAGGAGCCCAGTCCTCAGGCACCGGAACTACGAAACGCTTGTAATGCCACTGATCGAATGCGTCGAGATCGTTTGGCCACACATTTGATTCATACCCAACCTCTGGATCAATCTGAGTCATGTCGCAGTAGTACTCAACATAGTTCCCATCAGGATCCTTAAATACAAGGAACACATTCTCACCAGGACCATGTTTGCCGATGCCACGCACGATCTCAATACCCTGTTTCTGCAAAAACTCAGCTGCCTCTTCAACCTCTTTTAAATTTTCCAGTTGGTAGGAGAAATGCTCGAGACCGACCCGAGGCGCTTCTACCTCACCGCCCTCCTTGAGAACTGGCGGAGCCTGAGCAAGGGCTAAATCATGATGGTCATGGCCTGACTCGCACCGCATAAACACCATCTGATCAGTGATCCAGTCGGAGACCGTGAGTCCAACAATCTCAGTGTAAAATTTGGCCGACTTCTTTATATCCCGCACAGTTAAGACAAGGTGACCGAGTCTTTTTGGATTTGGCTTAGGCATGGTTTTGACCCTCAATTAGGGACCTTCAACGAACAAACCGGTCAGTGTAAATATCTTCAGCTCGAATCTCACCATCAAGGTTGAATGCCCGATCAATAAATTCCATTGTGTTTAGCATGCGATCCTCACGAAACCATCCAAGATTCGAATTATCAGCAGCCGGATCGATGATTAAATCTACCGTCTCAGTTACCTGCTGCGCTGTGATAACCGGATCCAAAGTTGAATATGCGTTCAAGAGAATCTCCGTTGCTCTCCCGGGATTCGCAATTGCGTAGGCATAGCCACGATAAGTCGCTTGGATAAATTTCTCGACGATGTCTGGGTTTTCCTGAATAAAAGGATCAGAACTGACAATACCACTACCGTACATATCGACACCGTAGTCGGCATACTCCAGCCAACCAACAGAAACCCCAGCATCCCTCGCGTACTTCTGGATGACAGCGCGATTGGAGCCCCGCCAACACTCCGCCAGATCAATGCTACCTTCTATAAGAGCCACATCGACCACCGCCGGATCCATTCGAAGCATGCGCAAGTGATTCCTGGGTAGGTTATTAAGACTTAGCCACACTGGGATCAAATTATGGACAGTCGAACCTGATCCGCCGCCCATCGTAAATCCAGCTATATCATCAAGCCCCTCGACCTCATGATTTTCTAGTACGAAACATAACCCTGCTGGCCAACGCGTATTAATAGCGCTAACTAGTCGCGCCTCACCGCCCCTCGCTCGATTAAGGGCCACACTGATAGGGTCACCATAGCCAAGCGCAAAGCGACCCTGATCAATTTCATTAACAGTACGGCTCCCTCCGTATCCGCGAACGGCATCAACTTCTAAACCCAGCTCCGTGTAATAACCAAGCTCAATAGCGATTATTACCCCTGAGAGACTTCCCTGAGGCAACCAGCCGAGATTAAATGTCAATTGCTGAGCACCAACCACTCCGCTAAAGAGCGTGAGAATGATGAAAATAGCGTGACGGTACACTAGATGTTTCCTAACTGTCTTCGGCTGATACTGGATTACGAAGCGTACCAATAGATTCAATAGATGCTTCCATCACATCTCCGGGTTTTAAGAAAATCCCCCGCGCCATCCCGACACCGGTCGGTGTACCCGTAGCAATTACATCTCCTGGCTTAAGCGTCAAAATAGAGGATAGGTATGCAATTTGCTCCCGTGTATCGAAGATCATCGCACCTGTCGTAGAATCCTGCATCACTTCACCATTGACAGACAATTGCATCCTTAAGTTATGTGGATCTTCGATACAGCTCGAAGGAACGAGCCATGGCCCCAATGGGGCAAATGTATCGAAACATTTACCTTGGAACCAGTCCATTTTGAAGGGAAAATCATCCCGTACATTAAGGTCGCGGGCAGAAACATCATTGATCACCGTATATCCCGCGACGCAATCCAACGCTTCATCTACTGTAACGTGGCGCGTCTCTCGCCCGACGACAGCAGCTAACTCAATTTCCCAATCTAGCTGAGAAGATGCCTTTGGGATAATCACCGTGTCGTCGTGCCCAATAAGCGCTGTATCCGGCTTCATAAAAATATAGGGGTTGCTTTCAGACTTGGACGCTAGAACGGTCCCCATTTCATCAGCGTGCTCGACGTAATTAGCAGCAGCGCAAAAAAACCGCCCCGGCGTCAGTGGCGGCATGAGATCCCCTAGGCCAAGAGTCACGGCCTCTAGACGATCCACCGCAGCGGAAGCTTCCTGAGCCAGCGCATCAAGATTCGAATTAACCTCTGGCCAACGGGCCAGCAGCTCATTTACACTCAATTCCACCCAGTTACCAGAAACGGCTAGGGTCTGCGCAGCCCGAGCTAAATCATAAAGCTGATCATCTAATACCAGGGCTGTACGAATCTCTCCCTTTTTCTTAAAACTCGCTAGTCCATACCAGGTCATAAGCACTACCAGTTACATTAATTCATCTTCATTTAGGTGCTGTACAGTGTTAAGTATATCTGCAACTAGT
>DBZY01000001.1:19634-23081 GCA_002311835.1 Proteobacteria bacterium UBA1148
CAACGGTTTTCAAGACCGCCGCATTCGACCACTCTGCCACCTCTCCAACGCTTGCATTCTCCCGACGCCCTCAGGTCAATGCAAGACAAGTCCAGTGCGTATCAGTCTTGTGAGCGCTTGCGCACAAAGCGTCTACCCTAGACCATACCCCTAAAAGGAGGCTCAAGTAGGATGATCCGCACGATTTCAATCTGTCTGATACTAGCAATGCTAGCAAGGACAATGGATGCCCCGCTAGCTCAGGAAATGGGCGTAGCGAGCGCTGCAAATAATGCATTCGAGGAGAGGCTCTGGGCTCAAGCAATTAATGAATACCAAATACTGTTATCAAACGATCGGCTGAACGGCATCTATTGGTTACGAATCGCTCAAGCTCAGAGGGAACTGGGACAAAACGCCAGCGCACTCGAGACTCTGGAAAGAGCGCGCGTCGCCCAGGCGCCTGAAGCAATGTTAGAACTTGAGCGAGCAAGGAACTTCGTGATACTGAATCAAGTAGAAATGGCGTTCCAAGCACTGCAGGCCTCCGATAAATTAGAGCTTAGATCTCTCTCTCTACTTGATGGTGTAGAAGAGTTCAGCAGACTACGCTCTGATAACCGTTTCCAACTGATCTACCGGAGTGTGCGACAAAGAATTTATCCATGCGAAGCAATACCTTCCACTACAGACTTCGACTTCTGGATCGGAATCTGGGATGTGCGGCTCACCAATGGCACGCTGATTGGCCGCAATACGATTACTAAGCAGGACGGTGGCTGCTCAGTAATCGAAAAGTGGGAAGGGGGAGGTGGATCGTCTGGCAGCAGTACGAGTTTCTTTGTCCCAAGCCGTGACCAGTGGCGGCACATCTGGGTTGGTTCTGGGGGAGCCATAATTGACATTATGGGTACTAGGATAAACGGGGCTATGCGTATGGAAGGTACCATTGAATACGTAGGGCTAAATAGTGTGCTGGCTTTTCGCGGCAGTTGGACAGAACTCCCGGATGGCCGTGTAAGACAATTATTCGAGGAGTTCAATATTGGATTAGGAACCTGGCAGATCTGGTTTGACGGCTATTACACATTGGTTCAGGGCTCCTAAGGTAGAATGGGAGGTATGGGCTACTTGAGTGCTACCGAGAATCCTATTCTGCAGGCCGTAGGCCTGATCGTGGGAGCACTAGTTACCGTGGGCGCTATACTGGTAGGTGCAGTGGTGCTGTCCCTAGGTATTGGGCTAGTCGTATTAGTGGGACTCGTTATGTTTGTGCGAGTCCGGTGGCTGAAACACTGGATGAAGCAGACAGGAACCCCTACAGATGACATGCCTTCAGGAGAGATCACCGGCGTTAAGTACACCGTTGTGAAAGAACGCACCATCGATGAGTAAGCATAGACTAGACTGTCACCTGATGTGCTGAGAAAACAGGATGGCTAGAACTAAAAATGGAAAGAATCGAAGAACGCTCCCGGCCGAATTTGATCGCCCTTGGGTCTCTAAACTAATTCCGATTGCTGGATTTATTGTTGTATGCCTCGGACTCGCGTGGTTTTTTGAATCACAGGCAACGACTACCATTATTTTCGTACGACACACTGATACAAACCTGGCAGCGACAAGTAGCAATCCGCGTTTGAACGAGCTAGGTCGGCAGCGTGCGGAGCTGCTTGCGAACATCATTCAGAATATCGACGTAGTAGCAGGTGTGGATGCGATCTATGCGAGCGATCATTGGAGGACACAGGAAACAGCTGGCCCTATTGCCGAACGCCTGGGGATAGAAGTACAAACCAGAGATCATTACCTATTTGAGCCTTTCATGGAGCAGCTTTTAGCGGACCACAAAGGCGAGATCGTACTCGTGGTAACGCTAAGCGATGCGCTCGCGCCTTTGGTAGAAGAATTGCACGGCAGCAAAAATGTACCAGAGATGACACCAGGAGAATACGGCAACATATATATCGTTACGATACCCTGGTTTGGCAAAGTAAAAACATTAAGGCTCAGGTACGACTTCTATGAAAACCCAAATCAGCGAGTGCTCGGACCGTTCTCCGGCCTGCCAGGGTAGTTCAATCCATAAATAAACCCCAAGCGTTCATTACATTGCAAACAGAGTTCTCGCCCTATTTTACTTGCAAAGGATTTTCAACGAGAGATCCATCTTCCTTGAGTTCTGGATACGAGATGCCACGTTTGCGACATCGCTCCGCAATCTCTGGATAAGCCCACTCGAAGAGGGTCGTCTTATACTCATCCTCCTCTAGTCGGGAAGACTGGTACAGCCCAGCCGCACGGCGCTGGCGCTGCGCCTCATATAGTATTAGTGCAGCTGCCACAGAAACATTTAAGGAAGCCACCATACCTTCCATAGGAATGGCTACCGTCTTGTCGGCAACTTCCACAAGATGCGGTGTTAGCCCCTCAAGCTCCGCACCAAGCACTACAGCGAGTTTATTTGTGTAATCAATATCACGATAATCTTGTGAGCCCTCTCCAGGATGAGCGGCTATCAATTGCCAACCCTCTTTTCGAAGGGCTTTTACCGCTTGGCCCACCTCCGCGTGAATCACCATATCAACCCACCGCTTGCTGCCTCCGGATACCATATGATGGCGGCGCATTTCTCCACGTGGTGAAACCGCGTGTACCCGGTAGATACCAACCGCATCGCAAGTCCTTAGTACTGCCGCAATATTGTGTGACTTGTGAACATCATCGGCCAAGACAGTAAGATCTGGCTGGCGACGGTTAAGCACAGCCTTTAATTTTTCAAACCGCTCTGGGGTCATTTGAATCATTATCCCGGTCTTTCTTCTCTCTGTCTCGCGCTTGATTCCCGAGTGCTAAACTGGCAAAAGATCATAGAAAATACCTCCATGTTTCAAAAAAAACTACTGATCAAAACAACCGGGCGCGGGAGTTATGAAATCACGAATCGTATAAATGCCGCCGTAGCAGAGGCGGCACCTACGAACGGGATGTGTCATCTATTTATACAGCACACCAGTGCTTCCCTAATGCTATGTGAGAACGCGGATCCGGCAGTCCGCCATGACCTTGAGGTTTTTATGGCAGATCTTGTGCCCGACGGTGATTCTCGTTTCACCCATACGGCCGAGGGTTCCGATGACATGCCTGCCCATGTGCGCAGTATCCTCACTCAAACCGACCTTAATATCCCCGTAAAAAGCGGGCATCTTGCGTTGGGGACCTGGCAAGGAATTTATCTCTGGGAACACCGAACTGGAGAACACTCTCGTACGATACTGGTCACGATTATGACTGACGGCCAGCGCTCAAACCTCAAACCTTGACCGAATGTCTGTATCGCTCCACCAGGGCACACGTGATCCCCAAAATGTGACCGCAAGCCTATGTTAGGATCCTTTCGATCCGTGCCTGAGCACAAGTACTGGGGTAAATTATGTCGAGAAAGTTCTATAAAATTCATAAAGATAA
>DBZY01000001.1:23194-27074 GCA_002311835.1 Proteobacteria bacterium UBA1148
ACCGTTCTCGGCGCAGAATGAGCAATCAGCGCACCCATCCAAGGGGGAATAACAATGAATCTAACAACGCTGGATTCACGATACTCAACTCTCATAGGGTTTTTTGCGGCCGCTTGCCTGGCTGGTTGTCAGCCGGATAGTGGGGCCGATGTATCTAATGAAGCTCCGGTAACCGAATCGGAACCCAGTGGCATGAGCGCCTCTGTTGCCATGCCCTCAGACGCTATTCCAACATTCTCAACGGAGTACCTTGCCAACAAGAGCTCGTATTATGTTGGAGGCGATTATGTGGGTGACCCCCCAGTAATGGGCGGACAGATGTATGTAGACGTTTGGGAACCCCGTGAAATTACACAGCCCTACCCTATCGTTATTTTCCATGGCAACGGCCAGACCGGTGTCGACTGGCAACAAACACCAGATGGACGAGCTGGCTGGGCGTACTACCTGATTGAGCAGGGCTATGTGCTTTATATGGTGGACTATCCAGCACGCGGGCGCTCAGCCTACCTCCCTGGTGGAGTTCACGGCGACCTTGGCATTCGTACCGCAGCCCAGCTGCAGACGATCTGGACCAACGTGGACGAGATGGGCAATTTCCCGCTGAACGACAACCACACCCAATGGCCGGGTGAAGGTAAGCCTGGTGATCCCATCTTCGATGACTTCATCAAGACCCAGGTACAGTTTGCCGGGCAAAGCACAACACTGGCGCGGCATGCAGCCATTGAGCTATTGGAGCAAATCGGACCAGTCATCTTACTAACCCACTCTCAAGGTGGCGGCGTTGGCTTCGGCGTCACGGACGGTGCGCCTGGCCTAGTGAAAGCCTTAATTACCGTAGAACCAGGTGGCCCACAGATTGGACGCGTGAGCACCTCCGCAGTCGCATACACCGGTGCTCCGGCAAACGCCTGGGGCCCGGTTAACTACCCACTCACTTACGATCCTCCCGTGAGCGATCCATCGGAGCTTAATACTTATCTAGAAGCAGAAGCTGAGCAGCCTGGCGAGGTCCCTTGCTGGCTACAGGAAGAGCCGGCTCGGCAACTGATTAATTTTGCAGATGTTCCAGTATTGTCAATATCTGCCGATGGCACCTATCACCGGGTCTTTGATGTGTGTATTCCAAAGTGGTTAAGTCAAGCTGGCGTAGAAACCGATTTTGTCCGGCTTGAGGACGTAGGCATAAGCGGTAACGGTCACATGATGATGCTGGAACTCAATAGTGACGAGATCATCGCTTACATCCACGAATGGATGATTAATAACGTCGAATAAACAAACAAGTCGAAATCTCAATAACAAAAATCAACTGAAAATAACAAAGAACAGAGGGAGTAAGTTATGCGTAGTCGCGTCGTGATGCTCAGCGCAAGCATGGTGGGAATCATTTGTATGCTGCTAGGTCCGAATGTATGGGCCCAAGGATTTTCAGCTGTACCTGGACAAAAGGGTGGTCAAGACATGTTTGGACCCTACGATATCGATCCAAACTGGCCCCAGGATCTCGCAGAACTCCCCGGACATGAAGGTTGGACCTATGGCGCAGGACAAAGCGTTTTTGCAGAAAGTCCTGATCGAATCTACATTTTGCATCGAGGCGAATTGCCGAATATAGAAACGCCTGCGAGAATGGTTTACCCCGACGCTGGTCCTGCTTTGTCCTTCCCCGTTGCACAGCTTCCATGGCGCAACGCCTCTGTCGGTCCGAGAGCCAGTCTCCCTGGTGCACTTGATGGGGATGACACGGACCGAGGCGAGCACGGTGTGGATCATCGCTGGGAACACTGTCTGGTAGTAGTGAATCGCGAGGGTGAAATCATCGAGGCATGGACCCAGTGGGACTCCCTGTTCCGCCGACCGCATTACGTAACTATCAACCCATACGACCCTGAGAAGCACGTCTGGGTCGTAGATGATTTTCGTCACGCCATCTTCAAATTCACGAATGACGGCTCAGAACTTGTACAGACTCTGGGAATACCGAACGAGCGTGGCGATGATGGCTCACACTTTTTCCGCCCAACCTTTATGGCATTTCTGGATGACGTATTTTTTGTTGCTGACGGATACGCCAATACACGAGTCGTAAAATTTGATCATGATGGTAATTATCTGATGGATTGGGGTGAAGCAGGCAACCCACCCAACGAAACTCGGCCTGGCTACATGAATAATGTCCATGGGGTCGCCGTAGACGTCCAAACTCGACGAGTATTTGTCAATGACCGGGCTAACAATCGAGTCCAGGTCTTTACCGAGAATGGTGAGTATCTGGATGAGTGGAGCTTTGGTCCTGAGCCGACTGATATTCACCTCTTCTACATAGGAGCCGACAACATATTATGGGCAGCAGATCGAGCAACCAACAAAATTCTTGGTTATGACCTTGAAGGTAATCTCTTATATTCCTGGGGTACATTTGGTGATTTCCCTGGAGGACAATGGGGCGTCCACGGGCTTAGCGTCGATCAGGAAGGTAATTTTTATGTTGCCGAAGTCGGGAACGGGCGAGTCCAAAAGTACGTCCCAAAGGCCGAGGCACGGACAGAAACCATGGTAGGCAAACCAGTCTACGCAGCCTGGGATTGATCAGAAAATAAACTGGAACTAATGATTCGCCGAGTAGGGGCTTGGCGTAGGAGAGAAAGACAATGAGTATGAGGATATCAAAAGTCGCTCTAGTTACGGTTCTTATAACGCTTGGGAGTATGTCGCAGGCGGCAAAGCCACCAGCCAGTATTCCAATGATGTCGATGGACCACGTTGCTCAGCAGGGATTTTTCTACGCAGGTGGTGAGTACGTCGGTGAAGGAGACCAAATCACTATGGGCGGAGCTATGTACGTTGAGGTCATGGTGCCCCACGAGATTCGGCACCCCTACCCAATCGTATTCCTGCACGGTGCTGGCCAGACGGGAGTGGATTTTCTGCAGACCCCAGACGGCCGCCCAGGTTGGGCCTATGATTTTCTTGAAATGGGCTACGTAGTCTACATCCAAGACTTCCCGGCACGTGGAAGGTCCCAATATGTACCAGGCATTGACGGTGACATCCGCATCCGTAATGGCATCAATTTGGAGCAAATTTTTACCGCCTCAGCCGCCACC
Source organism: Proteobacteria bacterium UBA1148 (assembly GCA_002311835.1). Taxonomy (GTDB): domain Bacteria; phylum Pseudomonadota; class Gammaproteobacteria; order Steroidobacterales; family Rariloculaceae; genus UBA6522. The sequence goes on from DBZY01000001.1 coordinate 26,308, forward strand.
GCAGATTTCCCTCAGGCTTCTAAACACACTCAGTGGCCAGGGACAGGTCGCATGGGAGATGCTATCGGGGACTACTTCATGAAGACCCAGGTGGAGTTTATCGGTGGACGTCAGGCACAGCTCACCATTGATGCCAATGTTGCACTACTCGATATGATCGGTACGCCAGTTATTCTGCTCACCCATTCCCAGGGGGGCTGGTTCGGTTGGAATATAGCGGATGAACGCCCGGAACTTGTACGTACTATTGTGACGCTAGAACCCGCGGCGCCGCCCATCCGGGGCGTAGACACCTCTAACGTGGTGTACCGAGAAAGCGGCGGACTGGCGTGGGGCACTGGAAATACACCCATCACATACGACCCTCCCGCAAACGATCCATCAGAACTTCAAGTCGAACTTCAAACGGAGGCGGAAGGTCCGGGTCTCCTCCCTTGTTATCAACAGGTGGAACCAGCACGTCAACTTGCCAACCTAACTGACATCCCAGTGCTATTCATGAATGGCGAAGGTGGCTACCACCGAATCTTTGATCATTGCCTGGCAAATTGGCTCAATCAAGCTGGCGTGGAAACAGAATATGTCCGCATGGAGGATGTCGGCCTACCAGGCAACGGACACATGATGATGCTTGAGCTAAACAGTAAAGAAATTGCCGAGTACATTCATAGCTGGCTGGAAGAAAACGTTCTTTGATTCGAATCCACGCACTCCATACCCGTTGGAGTGCGTTCTTTAATTTGACAGGGAGAAATTATGCGCAAGTT
>DBZY01000091.1:0-3237 GCA_002311835.1 Proteobacteria bacterium UBA1148
CAGAGAATAGCTCATCCGGTGGAATCATAACTAGCGATGGACAGCAAGGAGCTTGTTAAACGACTAACGGTCCTAGATACCTGTGCGGTTTCCGATGCCTTAGACAGCCTAGGTTTGAATGGTGCGGTTACAGGACTGGTTCGGCGTTCTACGAAAGAGGTCATTGCTGGTCGTGTCCAGACCGTAAAACTTTCAATAGGTACCACGCCTGGTGGATCGAGCACTCACTTAGGCTCGCGTTCTATTGAGGATGCTCGGAAGAAGGACATTATTGTCGTCGAGCAGCGGAGCGGCATCGATGCTGCGGGCTGGGGTGGTGTGTTGGCTGTGGCAGCAAAAGCTAAAGGTATTCAAGGCGTAATCATTGAAGGTCCAGCACGTGATATAGACGAGTACCAGAAGATTGGTTTTCCAGTTTTCTCTCGATCAACGACACCGCGAACTGCCAGAGGTCGAATTCATGAGTCTGGGTTAAACGTTGAAATAAAGATTGGAGATGTCAATGTTTCAGCAGGCGATCTAGTTATAGCAGACGGTACAGGTGTAGTTTTCGTGCCAATAAGAATTGCCGAAGTTGTGATTGAAAAAGCAGAAAAAATAGTTGCTCTTGAAAAATCTATGTGCGAGAGCGTTTTGACTGGTCAGCCGATTACCGAAGTCATGGGTAAGGATTACGAAACTCTGCTGGAAACTCGGAATTAGTCGCTTAAATTTTCAGCGACCTATTGTTTAGGGTATGAACTCTCTTGCCGATTCTAAATCACAATTAAATGAGACCATCTCAACGTCAGGTGAATAGATTAATTCCCGGGTATGGATCAATGGTTCTAGCATGTATTCCGGATCTTCAAGCACGAACTCAACTATGATCCGAGTGCCGTCTTCATTCAGTTTATACCGTTCAACGAGATGTTTCTGAACACCCGATGGGACGCCTATTTGGTAAGGCGATCGATGATTGGCAAAGAGTTGAGTGTCCACTACTAATACATCTTCCTCCCACCAACCAATTGAATGTCCTGTAAAGGTGCGCTCGCCGTTTTCAGGATGTTCTCTGCCATCCATATAGACCATACGTAACTCGTCGAAATACTCAGTTCGGAGGACGATGGTTTGCTCGTCTTCGTTGATTTGGATTTCAAGTGGGTAGAGGTTGGTGTAGATGATCAGAGCTGGTGCTGGTGGTCCTATACAACTCGACGTGGGATTTTCATGAGACAGTGGGTCGTACTGGGCTTGAGCGGTCCTTCCAGCCCCTGTCAGCTTGAGGTTGGCGTGGAAAAACCCATCAAAGCCGCCCGGATAGTTAGCGAGTTTGGAAGTATCCGCCCTCCATCGTCCTGCCAAGCTAGCAGTGGCTGCTGCAACTTCTGGCTCTGCCAGAAGAGGCTCTCCTGATTCTCTATTGAACGATGTTGGTAATGTGATCCCATTTTCTTTTTCAATGGTTCGCAATATTCCGTAGGCACGACCATCTTGTGCTGGGTTGGCTTGAACGCTAACGCGGTCACCCCTGGATAGCGAATCTCGGTTCCAGCCAACACGCGTCATAGTGAGTGTCGAGGATGTCTGCACTCTCCATTCGAGAGGTTCACCGCGCTCATCAGTAGTGTTGAGGGTGATATATACGTGTGGATTCCGCCAACTGAACTCAATGACGGTACCCTGAACTGTAACTACTGAATTCACGTCAATACCCACTTCACTATGATGCGCCAACACAGATGAAGTTAGAGCGATCGCCGCTATAAAAGTTAATATATATCTCGCCATCTATCCCCTCTTAGGTAGCTCGTGGATTCGTCATGGTTCTCCTGGGAGCGGTTCAAACGCTGGCGGTGGTACCCGGCGATTCGAAGCCGATTGATAAGCTGAAGCAACCCTTATGATCATATCTTCTTGTCCGGGTTCTGCCCTAAATACTAATGAGTAGGGTAGTCCTGGTTCTGGCAGTGTTGTAGGGGTATTACTATTTGTCGGGATGTACCGTTGCCTATCCTCGCTGAGTGTAAAAACCGGGTCGTATACCGTTTGCACATAGCCAGCTGGTATCAAGACCTCTGTCAAACCAGCATAGGGACCCATGCGAATCTCGTTACGCGCTGCTTGACCTTCGGGTTGGGGTTGCGGAGCGAGACCAATCTTGCCGGGAGCGAGTGGGTAGTGGAGCCGTACAACTACATCGAGATTGTTTTCCATCATCACCTTCATTTCGACTCGGCGCAGCAGTTCTCGTAACTTGATACGCTCATCGATCCCTTGTCGCTCTCCGAATGTGCGGCGTATGTCTCCTATTTCTTCCCAGTTCTTGAACCACGCCCGCTGGGCATCGGCCCAGAATTTAGATCTTTCGTTGAGTGTTGCCCAATCGGCTAATGTCTCGGTGTAGCCACGTTCTGCCCAGTCCGCCGCGCGTCGGGTGAGGTACTGTGTAATATGAAATTGCATGGCGTTTGATTTACCGAGTGTCAGGATTGAGCGTATGTTGAGGCCCGGGGGTGGGGGCTCAGTACCTTCGGCTAGACCGACCATATAGTCGATTGGGCTCATTGTGCCCGACCCGAAAGTGATACCTGGCGCAAATTCTGTGGGGGTGATATTTGCTGCAAATTCCGGGAACTGCGGCTGGTTGTCGCTGTCTAGCCAAAATAGAATTTCTGGGAAGATCACTGGCAGGAGTTGCACTAGTGCGTCCGTGTAGGACGGTTCCATATTCTCAATGTCCGGGTCGTCTGGCCATATCGGATCGACGGATTCCACTAGTGTGGCGCCAAGATGCTCGCCGAGCACTTCTTCAATTTCTCTGACCGCAGCATCAACGATGGGTTCATCTGCGCTAACACCAGGAAACTTCAGCATCGATTCTCGAATCACGCCGATACGCACGCCGCGCAACGAGCCTTCCGCTGCAGCTTCCACCACGTGCTCAGCGTATGTTTCTTCTAGGATGCTGGACCGGGGGACGGTCGTCCACATGTCCCGCGGATCGTAGTAACCGGTCTCCGGATCCTTCATGGCGTCCAGAACCTTGGCGGAGTCACCTATCCAGCGGCAGTGAATTCCGGCGCGGTCGTAATAGATGTCAGAGCCAATAGCACCCCCGAGAAAGGAGATCATAGCCTTGTGAGGCAGCAGCAGTGCAACTGCATTGTGATTAGCCGGCCCTCGGCAAGAAAGGCTTGTTTCCTCGCATAGGCTGCACATCGCCATGTTTGCGCTCACGCCCACCGCCGAACC
>DBZY01000091.1:3477-16215 GCA_002311835.1 Proteobacteria bacterium UBA1148
TGATCGCGCGCCGGGAAGTCGATGTCGTAGCGCGCATCGGCGGCCGCCGTGGTACGCATGTCCTTCGTGTCGAACGGGTCTTTGAAGCTGAAGGGAATGCAATACATTGGCAGGTTCTCGAGATCGGGCTCCGTGCCGTACTGCTCATCCAAGCCCATCGCCTGTTCCAGCGCATCGGGATACTGTCGGAAGTCCTCGCACACGGCGTGGGAGCCTGTCGGGAGCGGGCCCGCAGAGGGGTGCAGATCCGCGTCACCCTTGCACGTCACGGAACGTTCGCCCCGCAAGTTCAACGTGCCGAGTGCGTTCGTCTGCCCTGCATTGGGCATGCCGACCGTCATTCCGTACTGGGCGTAGACACTCGGGTCCGACGCTGTCGGTTCCATCCGACCGAACTCGATGGGCGGTCCCTCGTACTGGTCAAAATCCGGGAGAACCTCGGTCACGGCCACCGTCTCGCTGGGGTACTCGAGCGGAGCGCCCACCCGCACCATGCCGGGCACGGCGGGAACCGGCGCACCGTCTCGGGTGACCAGCTGGTTAGTGACACCGTTGTAGGCCTTGGCGCGATCGAGATACATCTCGACGAGACCGAGGCAGGTGAGCTGACCTTCCTGAATCCCACGATGCACGTCGGAGATCGTGGCTTCTTCAAGATGGAACTGAAAGTTGTCTGTGGGCGCATCCTGTGTGCAGCCATAGGCACCTAACGCGAGAAAAATACCTATCACGACTGACCGACTACGTTTGGTTATAAACATGAGCACTCTCCGGAGATTCTGGACCCTAACATCCTTGCGGATGCGCTGGCTCGATCTTCTTCGTCTTAATTCTGATTACCACTTCTTGGTGAATTTTACTCCAAGTTTTGCAGTCATTCTCATTTCCTGTTTAGACTCTTTCTAAATTTGCATAGTGATACCCCGTACGCCCTGAGATCGGTAGAATGAACTTTCGTGAACCAATATGAACACCGCGTCATGATCCGTATCAGCATTCTTCTAGGGACACTACTGGTATCGGGGCTCGTGAGCGCCCATCACTCCAGTAACGCATTTTACGATCGTAACACCAACAGCGAGCTTACGGGAACGATCACCAGTGTCGACTGGGTCAACCCTCACGTGCGTTTTACGCTGGAAGTGATCAATGATAACAACGAACATGAAGTTTGGGCTTTGGAAGCGTCCTCCATCAATATACTCGATCGTCACGGCTTCGGGCGCGAGAATCTTACGGTAGGGAATCAGGTGACGGTGGTCGGGTACCTGTCCCGGTTCGGCCTCAAGGAGATGGGGGCCGCCTACATTAGCGTGCCAGGCGGTGAGGACGTCGTGCTGTGGGCAGGGCTCTTCGGTGGACGGGAACAAGGGAACACAACTATCGGCGTGGATGCAACAAGTGCGGCCCCCAGACCGCGAGGGATTTTTCGCGTCTGGACGCTGGGTGAGTATCCGCATCTGAAGGGCGCTCCTGACGGATCGGGAAATCGTAGGATGCTCCCCTATGCGCCCATGGCCGTGGCTGCCCGTGAACGATTTGATCCTCTGACGGACGACACCGCTTTACGGTGTATCCCCCAAGGCATGCCTGGAATCATGGACAACCCCTTCCCGATGGAAATCGTTGAACAGGGCGATGACATCGTCTTCCGGATAGAACAGTGGGATGTTGTGCGCACTATTCATATGTCGGGTGACCAGAGCTCAGGTAGCCAGCTGGCGTCACCGCAAGGCTATTCCGTGGGTCGGTGGGAGCAGGATACGCTGGTTGTTACGACCACTCAGGTCAACTGGCCCTTTTTTGATGATATTGGTACGCCGCAGAGTGAGGATATCGAGATTGTAGAGCGATTTTCACTCAGTGCTGAGGAAAGTCGTTTGAATTACACAATAACGGCGATTGATCCCGTGACATTTACCGAACCCGTCAGCTTCGAAACCGGTTACTGGGTCTGGGTGCCGGGTGAGGAGGTCAAGCTGTACAATTGCACGCTTTGAAAATGGTCTGCGAGAGTACAAGGTTCCAGATTTCAGAGTCATGAACCGTATCAATATTTTTCTGATGACGCTACTTGTGTCGGGACTTGTGAGCGCTCACCATTCTGTGAGTGCGTTTTATGATAGCGACACCGTTAGCGAACTTGTGGGAACAATAACCAGCGTTGATTGGGTTAATCCTCATGTGCGTTTTATGTTGGAGACGCTTAGCGACAATAATGAACGCGAGGTTTGGGCCTTAGAGTCAGGCTCCGTCAACATGCTAGAACGTCATGGAGTTGAGCGTAAAAATCTTGCAGTGGGGAACTTGGTGACGGTAGTTGGACATCTGTCCCGGCATGATCGCAAGGAAATGATAGCCGGCTACATCAGTACGCCCAGTGGTGAAAATGTCGTATTGTGGTCGGGGCTCTTCGGTGGGTTGGAAGCCACAGCATCTGATTCTGGAACGCAACCCCAAGTACCCGTGGTTTCTAGATCCCAAGGTATTTTTCGCGTCTGGACACAAGGCCAAACCTATAGTCGAGATGCAACAGATACCTCTGCAGGTATGCTCCTTCCCTATACTTCTACAGCTTTAGCTGCCCGCGAGCGGTATAACCCTTTAACAGACGACACTGCTTTGCGATGCATACCCCAAGGCATGCCTGGGATCATGGACAACCCCTTCCCGATGGAAATCGTTGAACAGGGAGATGATATCGTCTTCCGGATGGAAGAGTGGGATGTCGTACGCATCATCCACATGTCAGGGGCCCAGAATCCAGATAGTCAGCTTGCCTCACCTTTGGGATATTCCACGGGTCGGTGGGAGGGGGAGACGTTGGTTGTTGCGACTGCCCAGATTAATTGGCCTTTCTTTGATGACGTCGGTACACCGCAGAGCGGGGATGTTCAGATCGTAGAGCGATTTTCACTCGGTATTGAGGGGGGTCGTTTGAATTACACGATAACGGTAATTGATGACGTGACATTTACTGAACCTATCAGCCTGGATGGTTACTGGGTTTGGGTGCCAGATGAAGAAATCAAACCATACAATTGCACGCTTTGAAAATAGCTTATGGGGGTATAACACTATGAAATTTTTCCTTTCTTTTTTTCTCATGTTGGGAGCATTTTCTCTTACCGCGCAGGAACATCAGATGCCGCGTCAACTCTCACACGAACTCGTTGAGGGCTTCTTTCAGGTTCCTGACGATATATGGTTGTCCGAGGCGGTTGGCGTAGACGTTAATGCGGCAGGCAATATCTTTATTCTGAATCGAGGGAATATTCCGCTGTTAGAGTTCACTCCTGATGGTGAGTACGTACGCTCATATGGCGAGGGCTCGACGATTTTTCATGCAGCCCACAGCGTACGTTTTGATCGCGACGACAATATGTGGGTCGTCGACTCAGCTAATAATGTAATCGTACGCGTCAGTCCCAACGGCATCATCGAACAAGCGCTCGGTCGGCGCCTAGAACCATGGGTTACACTTACTCACGGACCTGCTTACCGTGCGATTCCCTCAACAAGTAACTTCTATCATCCGACCGATATTGCCGTTGCATCGGACGGTAGTAGCTTTGTGACGGATGGCTATGGAAACAGCCGCATTGCACACTTTAGCAAGCAAGGTCTTTTGGTTAAGTACTGGGGTGAGCGTGGTGCGGGGCCGGGCCAGTTTAATACACCACACAGCATTGTCATCGATAATAACGACAATATCTATGTTGGGGATCGCAACAATAGCCGCATACAGATTTTTGATCTTGAGGGCAATTTCAAAACACAATGGAATCTACGCGAGGTGCCCGGGGGCGCGACAGGGCGATCATCGCAGCCATGGTCGTTATGTATTACACCTGGGCCGGATCAGGTGATCTTTGTCGGTAGTGTCGGGCGTGTCATAAAGCTGGGTTTGAACGGGGAGACTCTTGGCACATTTGGTCAACTAGGCCGAGCTCCCGGTTGGTTTGACTCAATCCATGCGCTTGCATGTCCAGATGAGAACACGTTGTATCTCGCCCAAGAGTTTAGTTTTCGTTTTGATAAAGTGATTGTGGAAGATTGAGAGGACTGACTCCTGACGGGGGTTAGGGATGGGGCCTGAGGTTAGGTTTCGCGCGCACTGAACTTTTGCGGCGGAGGTTGGCCTCAAGTCGCTCCATCAGAGTCATAGCGACTTCCCGCTCCACATCGTCAAAACCGCGGAAGGCGTGTTCGTTAACTTCTATGGTGCCAGCAATTGCCGCATCGCGATTTGCTTTTGCGCGGGCAGTTAGAAAAAAATTTACAATCCTCTTGTCGTGTTTATTGCGGCGGCGTTTAACTAGCCCGTCGCGTTCCATCCGGCTAAGTGTTCGAGTCACCGTCGTCAGATCGATAGGACAGCGGCCGGCAATTCCTTTTAGAGATAGTCCGTTTTCTTCCCACAGAGCGCGCAGTATTGCGAATTGCCCAACGGACATTCCTAGTTGGCGAAGATGTTCGTTCATGTGGTTGCGAAATAGGCGCGCAAGAACATGGGCCTGATACCCAACACTATCTGCCGCACGTAGCTTGCCAGCTCCTGGTGGACTCTTCCTAATCATTCGGCCGCTGCTCTCGCCAGAGACCAAGTTTTTCTTGTACCCCACGATCTGAAAAACTAAACAGTATGGCATCGCTGCTTTCAACGAAATGCTGATGTTTGGCCCAAGTCGGTATAACAAAAGCGTCCTTTGGGCCCCATTCCAGTTTTACATCATTGACTATCGTGCACCCATGTCCCTCAACAACCGAGTAAATACAAGCATCAGTTTGTCGGTAGGGTTCGGAGGAGAATCCCTCTGGCATGAGTTGGAGAAAGGCGGAAATGGTTGGCATGACATCTTCGTTGTTTGCTGGGTTTGTGTAACGCATTTTAAAACCGTAGCAAGAGTCGCATTTCTGAGATCCTTGCATTTCGTCAAGCGAGGTTCGTGTGCTTTTGTACGTGTAGTTGAGCGTTGAGCCTGAGTTTTTTATTGGCGGGTGCTGAAATTCTGGATAGATTTCGAAGAACCATAATCCAAGTTGATTGACTAATGGCCAGTCCAGGCCATCAAGCCAGATCATTGGTATATCCGTCTCGTTACCGTGGTCGTGCCAAGCCCAGGAAGGTGTGACGACAAAGTCACCGGGATTCATAATGGTCTTTTCACCGTTGACCGCGGTATAGGCTCCTTCTCCTTCCAGGATAAATCGAAACGCAGCCGGGCTGTGTCGGTGGGTTGGTGCAATTTCTCCTGGCATCAAAAGTTGATAACCGGCATACATTGTCTGGGTCGTGGCTAGTCGGTGCTCTAGGCCTGGGTTCTCGAGGGCTAACACACGACGCTCAGCTTCCTCGGCGGTGAGCATATCTGCGGATGCTAGGACCAGGTTTCTCGCGTCTTTGTATTGCCACAGATAGGGCAGGACTTTTGAGCGGGGGGAGGGTCTGGCCGTGAACTTGTGGATTTCCTCCCATAACGGCCAGAGATGAGCATCTTCCAGCTGCCGGTAATAATCGGGGTATTCCTTCCAAAGATCGGTTTTCTCGGCCTGATGGCTTCTATTTGCGAAGTTTCTTTTTTCAACCATACTGGCTCCCAGTCGCTTAAAGCTTAGGAAATATTGACCTGCATTTTTCCAATACCCTGAATCTCGCAATCCAGGATGTCAGTCGGTTTAACTGGACCGACGCCTGCTGGTGTACCGGTATAAATCACGTCTCCGGGTAGGAGAGTGTAGAAATTAGAACATTTTGCGATAAGTGTTCTGACGTCGTAGATCAATTCTCGAGTATTAGAATTCTGACGAATCTCGCCATTGAGTCGCAGTGTTAGATTAAGATTATCGGGATCAATAATCTCGTCTTTCGTAACCAGCCAAGGCCCCAATACAGAGTACGTGTCGATGGACTTTCTCATACTGCGGTCTTCTTTACCGCGTACCGTCATATCCAAACCAATCGCATAGCCCGCAACACATTCCAGGGCTTTGTAAGGCGAAATTCTGCGTGTTTCCTGACCGATAATGATTGCGAGCTCTATCTCATGATCAGTACGTCGATCAGGAAAGCTTCTAATAATCCCTTCACCGGGACCGATGAGAGACGAGTTAGCTTTCAGGAAACATAGTGATTCACTAATCGGTTTGACTCTTTTCTGATCGAACGTAATGCCCTTGTCCGCTTCCGCCTCGTCGATATGGAGTTGATAGTTGACTGGCGCACCAATTAATTTCGTGGGGTTGGCTACTGGGCTGTTGAGCTTGATATCAGAAAAGTTATGGTGAGTCGCGTTACCGGCCACCTCCAGAACTCGGTCGCGAATTTCATCTAGATGGCGGATGAAGAGATCTCCCCGAGCCGGTAGCGGCCACCGTACCTCGGGCAGCACATTGAGTGCTTCTGTCACGTCCGAGACGGTCCCTTCGTTGACGAGGCCGAGCCGAGTTTCGTTGAATCGACATAGCTTCATTGCAAAACACACGCCTTTGCGCGAGATATAAAACTTGCTATAGCAATTATAGCCAGAGTAGATTATAGCCGCCATAGAGTGGGGATGACTTGAAGATGACAGTGCAGAATAGGTCGCGCGGGTGGATTGTGGTTGTGTACCTGGGGCTCTTGGCGTTCGTCATTCCTTGGTACTGGCCAGCTGATGATATGCGCCACGCCTACGGGTTACCGCTTTGGGTCATCGCGACGCTGGTCGCGTTGCTACTCACCTCGGTGTTTACTGCCTGGGTTTTTCTAAGTTGGCCAGAAGATGACAGCGACGGATGACTAACCTCTTGCCCTTCGGGTTTGGTGCGTGGGCTTTTATCACGCTTTACATTGTCTCGCTCCTGTTTCTTGGTTGGGCAGGATTGGCTGCTCGGAAGGAAGATACGCTGCAGGATTTCTACCTGGGCGGGCGTGGATTCGGTTTCAGCATACTGGTGTTGACGCTCTACGCGACTCAATACAGCGGTAACACTCTTTTTGGCGTTGCCGGTGCGACGTACCGATTTGGTTTTGGATGGCTAATCGCCGTTCACTACATGTTAGCGATTGTCGTTTTTTATCTGGCGTTCGCACCGAAGTTGCACACGTTGTCTCATAATCGAGGGTACGTCACGCCGGTGGATTATCTCAAGGATCGGTATCACTCCCAGGCCATCTCACTGATCAGCTCTATCGTGATGATTGTCGCTCTCAACAATTACTTGTTGGCACAGCTTATGACCATGGGCCGCGCGCTCCAGGGGCTCGCAGGCTCATACGGTGATGAGGCATACAACTACGGCGTCATCGGGCTCGCGTTGATCATGCTGATTTATGGCACCTTGGGTGGTATCCGAGCTATCGCATGGACGGATGTTATTCAGGGTAGTGTTCTGATGATCGGTCTTTTCGTCCTGCTTGTTTTGTTATTCAACCAGTTTGGGCCGCTATCAGACGCGACGGAGCTCATTGCAGCATCGCCTGATGCTTTCAAAGTCGCCCGACCTGCTTCACCTATGCTACGTGAATGGCTGAGTTACGTTATCGTTCTCGGCATGGGCGGCGCACTTTACCCCCACGCTATTCAACGAATCTATGCGGCGAGATCGCGCCGTACTTTGAATCGAAGCCTGGCGACCATGGCGTTCTTCCCGTTCACGACGGCGCTAGTGGCTGTGATCGCGGGGATTTATGCGCTGGCTTACGTTCCGGGACTCGAGGGCGCTGAAACTGATCAGGTGCTAGCGAGGCTGTTACGAATCATTCAGGAGAATTCCTTGTTCGGTTATGCCGTAGTCGTATTGATCTTCAGTGCTGTGCTCGCTGCACTCATGTCAACGGCGGACTCCGCCATGTTGTCTATTTCGTCAATGTTTACGAAGGATATCTACGCTGTTCATGTGAATCCGGGTGCGAGCCAGTCAGAGCTCACGAAGATCGGTAAGCGCTGCTCGTGGATTGTTGTTGGGGTTCTGGTCGTGTTTGCTATTTTATTAAAGAATCAGGTCTCTCTTATTGCCTTAATCGATCGTAAATTCGATGTGCTGGTTCAACTGGCACCAGCGTTTATGCTAGGCATACACATGCCGTTCCTCAAGAGGCTTCCGGTTCTCATCGGGCTTGTGGCAGGGCTATTAATCGCCCTCGGACTTGCTTTTGGACCATTCCATTTTGTTGTAGCTGGTAAGGTCTGGGGGCTGCACCCTGGTCTTTATGGTTTAGTCGTCAATACCGTCATAGCAGTAGCGGGATCCACTCCGCGGGTTAGGGCCTGAAAGCTTTATACCTAAGTCCTGCAGAGCTGCCACTTGACGATGGCGTCGGAAATGCCTAGAAGAACTCGTAGATACAGAACTAAGGATCTCACTCAACCTTATTCGAGCTACCTCGAAAAGGGGGCACGTATGAAGTCACAAGAGTTATTAAAGTCGTTGGTTAGCTTAGGTTTGGGAACAGTGCTTTGTTTGGGGTACTTTGTTGGGCCGTTGGCGACGGCACAGAGCTCTTTTCTGCAGGTTCCAAAGAGCAGCTTCCAGCGTTCGGAGGAGATCTATCACTTCTCGACTGCTGCTACGAGCGGCCCACGGCGCGGCGAGGAGATCTATTATTACAAATGTTGGATGTGTCACAACGACTACACCATTGCAGCAGGCACTCCCGCGCCGACTCTAGTTGGCATCTACGATCGATCGACATTACTCTCTGGGGAGCCGGTAAATGACGAGACTCTCGCCGAGAAGATTCGTTCCGGCGGGCCCTTGATGCCGTCCTATCGACACACTATCACCGATGCGGACATTGCCGATTTACTGAGTTACCTGCGAGACGATCAATGTTGCTTTGACGGTGAGGAACCGCCGGCGAACCCTCGGTACCGGGCCACGTCGGATACGTTGATGAGGTTGCAGGAGCAACACAACTTGCGGGGAGGGCCAACGGGTATCGTCGAATCCACCATCGGCTACCCGCTCGAAGGGATCGGGGTGCAGCTGATAGCTGGGGAGAACTCTATTCGAACCACCGTGTACAGCGACGAAGAAGGGCGCTATGAATTTCCGGAGTTGCCGATGGGTTCATATACGTTGCGAGTTGCGCGGCCTCTGGAATTCAAACCTTACGAAAGGGGCTCCGTTCAGATCGGCCGGGCAACGCAGCTTGAAGATATTGTTCTCGAGCGAGTCACGGATTTAGAGCTGTTGCCACCCACGCCGGAGATTATGGCTCAGCTCAGCGGAGTGGAGTGGATGATGAACCTTCCAGGTACGGGCCAGGAAAAACGGGTCTTTAGCCATGCGTGTGGGTTCGGGTGCCATTCCTATCAGCAGGTTTTTCGCAATCGATATGACGAGGCTGGTTGGGCTCTGATAGTGGATCGCATGGTGAACTACATAGGATCGCCACTCACCATCCCTTTCGGGACCTTGAGTGAGGTACCCGAAGACGAACGGAGGGGTCGCTCCGGTCTGCCCATGCGAGCTGAGATTGATATTCTCGTAAAGTGGTTGGCTAGGGTTAGGGGACCAAACTCAGAAGATGCGCCGTTCGACGTTTTGCCGGGACCGCGTGGTGCAGCCACTCGAGTGATAGTGACAGAGTACGAGTTACCCCGTCTGCTACTCGCAGCACATGATGTGGCTGGAGATTCAAATGGCCATATCTGGTATACGCCCCATCGCAGCCCGTACATCGGTAAGTTGGACCCGATCACTGGGGTCGTAGAGGAGTACCGGGTTCCAGACACACCCGGCGCAATTCCTGGAACACACTCGATATGGGTGGATGAGAACGATGTCGTTTGGATGTCGGAGAACTGGGCGAGCACACTTACCAGCTTCGATCCGCGAACAGAGCAGTTTACCCAGGTCAAACTGGAAACCGGCAGACCCTATAATGCTCCAGGATTTGGCAACATGGCTTTAGCTGAAGACGGGTATGTCTGGAAAGTACTATCCGGTGCGATAAAAAAAATCGATCCCGTAACGGGTGAGTTCGTGGGCGTCTATCCGTTCGATCGCATTACGAGCACTTATGGTAGTTTGATTAGCAGAGATGGAAACTTCTTCGCTGGAGGACTTTGGCCCGGTAATCTCATTGGGCTACTGGACACGCGGACGGGTGAGGTGCAGGAACTAGAAACGCGTTCTGTCTTGTCGAGCCCGGCCAAGGGGTACTTCAATGACGAGGGGAATGCTTGGTTCGGGGGCAGAGGCGGCGCGCTAATAGAGGTGGATGTACCAACGCGCCGGACCAGGGAGTACTTCCCGCCGACGCAGTACGTCACTTTCTACGAGGCCCTGACGGACAAGAACGGAGAAGTCTGGGCCGGAGAGTTGCATGGGGGCCGATTTGCAAGACTAGATCCCGAAACGGAGCGGTGGACCGAGTACGTGTTGCCGGAGCCGTATGCGCATAATCGGAGGACCTGGATAGATAACGTCACCGATCCGGTAACCGTCTGGTATGTCGATCACAACGGGTACATGGTTCGCATCCAACCGTTGGAGTAGGGACTGTCAGGGTGGATTTGCAGTGAACCTCTGGCTAAGTGTCGAGCCATCTGGCAGGGCTATGGATACGTAGGCGGCCCCCGGACGTCCGTCCCTCATCGGGTGTACAACGACCGTGACTTTATCACCAGGTTTGACCGTCGCACGGGTCCATCCAGCGCGGAACAGTTGGATGGGAGTGCTCATTTCGATGCTCCATTGCACGACCTCACCGTCTACGTTCGGCACCATCATCTCGAGCCAAGAATGTGGGTTTGTGAGTTGCATCTCCTTGACGACTCCCGTCAGGGTCACCGTCTCATCGGTAAAGAACTGGCCTGAGTGATGCGCTAAGGTGGGAGTGGACGCCACTGCGATCCATGCACTCAATAGAGTGAATTGATTCAATATTTTCATCATTTCATTCCTCTCAATGACGTGCTCGTTGAGTTCTACATCGAGCCAAATGCGGCAACATTCGGCGGATAAACTGCGTCTGGGTCGAACTCGAACCCCTCCGCGCCGAGCATCATAGTGACCTTACCATCCACGACCGGATTTCGGTCGTTCTCCACGGCTTTGACATTGGCCATGTAGGCTTCGGGGTCCTCGAGTTTGTGGTAACGCCGGGTGACGACCCAGGGCTCCGTGAACGCCACTGGATCTTCGATGGTTATCTGGTCTTCCAGTGTCGTGTCGTTGATCTTGCGAATGCGTTCAACGAAGTGCGCCTCACCACTGAAGACCATACCTGTGCGATCCAAAGCAATGCCACCTTTGACTGCAACTGTATCGATGACGAGCGTATCGCCTTCCCAATGTCCGATAGAATGACCCTCCATAGTGGGTAACAGGAGGTCCTCATGCGGGTGGTTGCGGCCATCAGTATAGATATACCTGGCGTCCGGGCGCTCATGAATGATCCACACCTGTTCCGGCCTTACTACGAATTGCAACCCTCGAGCAGGCGCCATTATCCTCGGCACTCCTAAGCCATAGCCGAAACTCAGAGGATCAATGTAACGACCCTCCCAAACTACTTCCTCCAGAAACTTCTGATACCGCGCTTCCCACTCCGAATTAAAGGGCGGGTGGTTCCTTGGTTTGGCAGTAATGTTATTCGGATTACGCTGACCTTGGCTCTGATCGAACAACGTGCCAGTGCCCAGCCAGATTCCACTCCAATCCGGTAGGGTCGCGAAAATCTCAATTTTCTCCTCCGGAGACATCTCTGCGGCAAACGTGTTCCAAGACCACCAGAAGGCTGTTAACAGTGCAGTGACCCAACCAAATGTCGTTATGTTTTTCTTTTTGCATCTAGTTCGCATGGAAACCTCCATCGAAATCTCACAACCCATCGAAGAACTGACCGCTCTTTGAGTTGGATTCTACCTTTATCAGCCCAAGAGATGGCTCGAAATCAGCTGAAATCTTTCCCGATTCATCCAGATCAGAGAACCGAATGTCTGCTTGTAGTTACTAGAGGCTTTCAACCCGTTTCCGTAACACAAACTTCTGAATTTTACCCGTAGAAGTCTTCGGTAGCTCCGTAAAGACAACCGTTTTTGGGCACTTGAAGTGAGCCATATGCTCGCGGCAGAAACTAATGACTTCCTCCTCGGTTGCGGTTTGATCGGTCTTCAGCGTTACGAACGCGCACGGGGTTTCTCCCCAGTGGTCGTCTGGGCGGGCCACAACCGCTGCTTCTAGTACCGCAGGATGTCTATACAGAACTCCTTCTACCTCAATGGAGGAGATATTCTCGCCGCCCGAGATAATGACGTCTTTAGAGCGGTCACGAATCTCGACGTACCCATCAGGGTGTGTTACTCCAAGATCACCTGTATGGAAGAAACCGCCCTTGAACGATTCATCGGTTGCTTTCGGATTCTTTAGGTATCCCTTCATCACAACATTGCCACGGAACATCAGTTCACCCATGGTCTCTCCATCCGCAGGGACTGGTTTTAAGGTGTCTGGATTCGCTACAAAGAATTCTTCCTGAACCTGGTACTTGACGCCTTGTCTGGCTTTGAGCGCAGCTTGTTCTGCGGTTGGTCTCTCATCCCATTCTTCGTGCCAGTCACATACCGTGTTGGGTCCGTAGACTTCTGTGAGTCCATAAGCGTGGGTGATATCAAAGCCCATTGTCTCCATACGTTCTAGTACTGCGGCTGGTGGGGCAGCACCCGCCGTCATCATCTGAATTCGGTATTCGAGATCAAGCGATGCTGATTCGGGGGCGTTTAGCAACATATTCATGACAATCGG
>DBZY01000091.1:16364-16789 GCA_002311835.1 Proteobacteria bacterium UBA1148
GGCATGCCCCAGGCGAGTATGTTGCCTATTGCGTTCATATAGGCACCGCGGTGATGGTATACGACACCCTTTGGGTTTCCGGTCGTTCCCGAGGTGTAGTTCAGAGAAATTGCGTTCCACTCATCACTAGGCAGCATCCAGGGAGCATCAGGGTTGCCTTCAACTAGAAGTTCCTCATAGGTGAGTTCTCCCAGTCGCTCTCCCGATACCGACAGAGGATCATCAATATCTATCACCAATGGCTTTTTATCGAGCTTTGACAAGGCCTCTGAGATAACAGGAGAGAATTCTCGGTCTGTGATTAGCACTTTAGCTTCAGCGTGATCAAGAATAAACGCGATAGTTTTGGCATCTAGCCGGATATTAAGTGCATTTAGAACACCACCAACGGCAGGCACCCCAAAATGGGCCTCCATAAGTGCTGG
>DBZY01000091.1:16854-18012 GCA_002311835.1 Proteobacteria bacterium UBA1148
AAGAGCGCTTCCCAATCTTCTGCATCTCGAAAAGGTTTCGCTCCAGGTGTATTGCTCTACGCCGTGAATAACCGCTAATCGGTCCGGAAAAACCTCTGCTGCTCTACGTAAGAAACTGAGAGGAGATAGCGGTACATAGTTTGCCTGATTTTTCCCGAGATCTTGGTTGTATTTATCCATGAATTACGTTGTGCTATTCCCAAGCGGCGTATACGGGCTTGCCCACCAGATAGTCTGGGTTTGCTCCTGGACGAGGTGTGAATTTCTGTACACCACCATTATCAACTTCGGCGATATAGAAATTGCCCTCTTGGTCTACACTCATGCCATGAACCCCCCACATGCCTCCCGGGAAATCTCCCCAGGTACCCCATGCATAAAGGAAATTACCGTCAAGGTCGTATTTTAAGATTTTGTTTGTGCCACGGTCAGCGGCCCATAGATAGCCGTCGGCAGAAATATTAAATAGATGTACATCGGATGGAGCTTCTCCAAAGCTCCATTCATCCAAATATTCTCCATTTTCGGTAAAGATCTGCACACGGTGGTTATAACGATCGTTTACGAAGACCCTATTAGTCTCTGGATCTATGGCGATTCCATGCACATTAAAAAAATGGTTAGGTCGTCTGTCGTTGCCAGTTCTATCTGCAGGTTCTCCCCAGGACAATAGGTAGTTGCCGGCTGCATCGAACTTCACTACACGTGTGCCGTTGTAGCCGTCGGCGACAACGAAGCTACTGTCTGAAAACCACGCAAGGAAGCTTGGGCGATTGAAATGCGTTTCGTCATCTCCCAGTTCGCCATATGTACCGATGCTCTGTATCAGTTCTTTACCGTCATTCGTAAATTTGTGGATGATGTGCTTGTGATCATCAACGATCCAAACGTGTTTATCAGGATCATATGGATTGATTGCTACAAAGTGTGGTCGCTGTAGCATGGAGTCCCATTGTGTCCACTCCTCAACGATCTCACCTTCGCGGTTGATTACGACGATGCAGTGCTCCCAGCGCGCATCAACGCCCATTCGTCCTCCATTTGCTTCCCAGGTTTCGATTGCGGTTTCCGCTAATGACCCGGCGCCACCATTGGCTGGTAGGCTTGATGCAGTTGCATCCCTCCACGGTAATCGTCCAATGGGAAAGTAGATGCTTG
>DBZY01000106.1:0-4645 GCA_002311835.1 Proteobacteria bacterium UBA1148
TTCGTTGCTCAAGTCATTACCCAAGATTGAATTAGGAGTGAGGTAATCGCTGCATGTCCTGGGTTGATTGGTTCATTATTTCAGGATGCTGCGCGTCCGCCGCTTTTGGTGCTTGGCGCGGTTTTACCAAGGAAATATTATCGTTGGCGACCTGGTTGGCTGCCGTATGGTTTTCATGGCGTTTTACATGGTTGGTTGACCCAATGCTGAGTAACTGGATCACTACTCCGGAGCCGAGAACCTGGATTGCTCGGGGCTTAATTTTTATGCTGGTTTTAATTATTGGAGGCTGGATAGCTTGGGTATTTAGAAAGACTATCAGGGGCACAGGCTTGAGCGGCACAGATCGATTTTTGGGATTATTGCTCGGATTCGGTCGCGGCATAGTCGTGCTCGGACTCCTTGTGATCGTATTGCAGTCCTCGAGTTTTGAGGAGGATTCTTGGTGGCAGGAAGCAAAAATCAAACCCTACGGTGATCGTATCGCAGAGGGAATTCGCTTCTATGTGTCTTTGGGTAGCCGCTACATTCAGGAACAGAATCCAGTTTAGGTAAATCTTATGTGTGGGATTGTCGGAATTGTTGCTCATCGGCCTGTTAATCAGGCTATTTACGATGCGCTGACTAATTTGCAACATAGAGGCCAAGATGCGGCCGGCATGATGACCGAAGAAAACGGACAGCTGCATCTGCGTAAGGCAAATGGCCTGGTTCGCGATGTTTTCCAGCACCAGCACATGTTACGTCTGACTGGTAATGTTGGTTTGGGGCATGTTAGGTACCCAACGGCAGGGACCGCAAGCATGTCGGAGGCACAACCGTTCTACGTTAATTCTCCGTACGGTATTGCGCTGGCTCACAATGGCAACTTGGTGAACACAGAGGAGTTGAAGCGGCTCGTAATCGAGAGCGATCGACGCCACCTGAACACCGATTCCGACACGGAGGTCCTATTGAACGTGTTTGCCCACGAGCTTGGGCAGCAATCTGGTAAGCGTCTCACGCCCGATGCGATTCTTGGTGCTGTTGAAGCAGTGCATCGAAGATGTTCGGGCGCATACGCGGTTGTCGCGATGATTATGGGTTATGGCGTCGTTGCATTTCGCGATCCTCACGGTATTCGGCCGCTCGTATTGGGATCGCGCAAAACGGATGCTGGGATGGAACGCATGGTCGCATCTGAGAGTGTTGCTTTGGATGCACTTAGCTTCGATTTAGATCGAGATATTTTGCCGGGCGAAGCAATTTTCATCGATAAGGCTGGAGAGCTGTACAGTAAAGAGTTCGCAGATAAGCAACCCTATTCCCCATGCATCTTTGAGTTTGTTTACTTCGCGCGACCTGATTCCATTATTGACAAGCTCTCGGTATATAAAGCGCGATTACGTATGGGCGAGAAACTTGCGAATAAGATTCTTCGGTTACGCCCGGACCAAGATATTGATGTAGTTATTCCTGTTCCGGATACCTCCCGTACAGCGGCTGTTCAGGTTGCACATGAACTCGGTGTGAAGTACCGAGAAGGGTTTATTAAGAATAGATACATTGGCCGCACATTTATTATGCCTGGGCAGGCCGAGCGTCGAGCTTCCGTACGTCGTAAGCTCAACGCAATCGACCTTGAATTCAAGGAGAAGAACGTTCTGCTTGTGGATGATTCCATCGTACGGGGTACGACATCTCAGCAGATTATTGATATGGCTTTCGAGGCTGGTGCGAACAAGGTGTATTTTGCATCTGCGGCACCCCCTGTTCGTTATCCCAACGTTTATGGAATTGATATGCCTGCGGCAAATGAACTCGTCGCCAACGGATGCACGATTGATGAAGTTCAGAAAATCATCGGCGCAGATTGGCTGATTTATCAGGATCTAGAAGACCTAGAGCAGGCCGTCTACCATGAAGATGCAGGAATCGACTTCTTCGATACATCCTGTTTTTCTGGTAAGTACGTAACGGGAGACATTAGCCGTGATTACCTTGATCAGTTAGAGGTTGTGCGTTCGGATTCCGCCAAAGTGAAACGTGATGCCAGAGTGCGGGATGAAGAGGGGGCCGAGGATGAGGATGCGATACAAGTAGCTGGTGGTCTTTAGCTCATCTGAGACCGTCGTTTAGGAATATTGGCCAACGCTCCACAATTTGCAAGCGTGCTCCCACAGCGGAGTTATCGTGAAAGGGTCTCTAGATGAAAGCCGTTGGCATCCCAACGAACCACGCTGCCCTGTTCATACCATGCGCCAAGAACAATACGGGTAGCCTCGATCCCATTTAAATCGAAATGATGGATTCCTGGCCGATGGGTGTGACCATGCAGCAAGATACTTACCTCGTGTTCACACATCGTCGCTTCAACGGTTTGCTGGTTGACATCCATAATCTCCGGTGGTTTTTCGGCAACGGCGATTTGGCTTTTGTCGCGAAGATCGTCCGCTATTGCCCTGCGTTCTTCAAGAGACTTTGCGAGAAAGTCTCGTTGCCAATTCGGGTCTCGGACTGTAGCGCGTAAGTCCATATAGGGCTTATCGTCCGTGCAGAGTAGATCTCCGTGAGTAAGCAAAACGCGTTTGTCTCCCAGCTCAACGATCTTATGTTCTGCTAGTAGCTGACAACCTGTTGCGGCGGCGAACCTCTTGCCCACCAGGAAGTCTCGGTTTCCATGCATGAAGAAGCAGGGGGTGCCACGGAGCTTGAGACTGGCCAGCGCCTCGATAATAGGTTCGTATCCGGGATGGGTGTCGTCGTCTCCGATCCAGGCCTCGAAAAGATCTCCAAGAATGTAGAGTGCCGCAGCGGTGGACGCTTCCTCCTCAGTAAAGCGGAGGAACTGCTGAATGCTAGAAGGCCGCTCCGAATCTAGGTGTAGATCGGAGATGAAGAGCGTGTTCATTCTACTCGGTTAGCAATTCAACGCGTTGAATGGTGATGCTTTGAACCGGGACGTCTCGATCGAAGGTCCCGCCTGGTCCCGTCGGGCGGTGCCCGATCTCGTCAATCACCTCCATACCTTCGATGACCGTTCCGAACACCGTATAACCCCAGCGCGTTGGGCGAGGGTCCAGGTCCAGGTTGTCTTCGAGATTAATGTAAAACCCGGCGTTTCCTGAATGAGGGGAGTTAGTCCGTGCGAGTCCCACAGTGCCTCGGAGATTACTCAAGCCGTTTCCCGACTCATTGGCGACACTTCCTTCCGCTGGTTTTTCCTGTAAGTCAACGGTGTATCCACCGGCTTGGGCGACGAACCCCTGAACCACGCGGTGAAAGATCGTCCCATTGTAAAACTCTGTCTGGGTGTGTGTAAGGAAGTTCTCAACGGTCAAGGGTGCTCGATCGCGGTCGAGTTCCATCACGAATGTGCCCAGCGTCGTAACCACTCGAATCTGGGGATTAGGAAGTATTTCGAGTTCTTGTGCATCGGCGATCCCGAAAGCGAGACTCACCCACAGCAGTTTAGCAAGTAACCTCATAATGTTTCTCTGAGATACGCGTTGTGCATAGGGATAATAACCGAAGCTAGCTCGGGAGGGTTGCTATTGGGTTGTTTCACCCCGAACGCAACTCGGCAGCGCTAAGCGTGTTGCTCAGTAGGGTCGCAACAGTCATTGGGCCGACCCCGCCGGGGACTGGCGTAATAAGCCTTGCGCGCCCCTTGGCTGTTTCAAAATCCACGTCACCAACCAAGTGTCCGTTTGTGAGGCGGGTTATACCAACGTCGATAACAACTGCGCCCGGTTTGATCCACTTACCAGGAATGAGTCCAGGTTGCCCCACAGCCACGCAGAGTATCTCCGCCGAACGGACATGTGCTTCCAGATCTTTCGTAAACCGATGACAGATGGTTGTGGTGGCACCCGCAAGTAACATTTCCAGCGCAAGCGGACGGCCTACATGATTGGAAGCACCCACGATTACTACGTGCTGGCCAATCACATCAACTCCGGAGCGCTCCAGTAAAACCATGATTCCGTGGGGTGTGCAGGGTCGCAGTACTGGAATACGCTGGCTTAGACGGCCCACCGTGTAGGGGTGGAAGCCATCGACATCCTTTGTGGGAGTAATTTTCTCGATGACCAATGTTTCCTCAATGTGATCAGGTAGGGGTAGTTGTACGAGGATACCGTCGACTTCATCGTTAGAGTTCAACTCATTGATCAGTCCGAGCAGCTTATCTTGCGTCGTGTTCTCGGGTAGATCGTAATCGAAGGATCGCATACCTGCGGTATCACAGGCCTTGCGTTTGTTACGCACATAGATTCGGGAGGCGCCATCATCGCCCACGAGAACCGTTGCTAGCCCAGGCGGCCTAAGTCCTGCCGCAATTCGGGACTGGATTTTCTGGGCCACTTCGCCCTGAATTTCTTGAGCGATAGCCCTGCCGTCGATGACGTTAGCGGACATATATCGTTTCTTTGTGGAGTGGACGGGGATTCTCGCATATTCAGAAGTTTGTGGCCCCGATTGCGGCTTAGAATAGGGGCCATTAAGATGGCGCCGTTGTATCGGTCGGGGCATGGCGCAGTCTGGTAGCGCATCTGCTTTGGGAGCAGAGGGTCGGCGGTTCGAATCCGTCTGCCCCGACCACTCATTGCTATTTAATCTGGGGACAATATGGATAAATGTTAGCGCCCGTAGCTCAACCGGATAG
>DBZY01000106.1:4696-5084 GCA_002311835.1 Proteobacteria bacterium UBA1148
TAGCTCAACCGGATAGAGCATCGGCCTTCTAAGCCGAGGGTTGCAGGTTCGAGTCCTGCCGGGCGCACCAAGCAGGGTAGCAGGTTAAAATTAGTCAACTATGGTGGGCGTAGCTCAGTTGGTAGAGCCCCGGGTTGTGGACCCGGTCGTCGTGGGTTCGAGTCCCATCGTCCACCCCATTTTCTAAGAATGAAGAAAAACTCAACAGGGCCGTTAGCTCAATTAGGTAGAGCAGTGGACTCTTAATCCATTGGTTATAGGTTCGATTCCTATACGGCCCACCATTTACAAGGATTTCAGAGGCACCTTCTGAAAAAAAAATGTACATAGTTATACACAGTAGGGGTAAATTCGACCCTATGAAGAAACCTCTCACCATCCTCTGTCT
>DBZY01000106.1:5288-5704 GCA_002311835.1 Proteobacteria bacterium UBA1148
GAGAACGGTCAATTGGAGAGGAGGGGGAACTTCATAGACGGGGAATACGACGGTCTCAGAGAGTGGTTCGACCGAAACGGTCAATTACGGGAAAGAGGAAACTGGATAGACGGGGAATTTGATGGTCTCTATGAGAGGTTCTACGAGAACGGTCAATTAGAGATGAGAGGGAACTACCAATACGGGAAACCGGAGGGCCTCTTTGAGTGGCTCGACGAAAACGGTCGGTTGACCGAGACCAAAACGTACAGGAACGGAGGATTAGTCAAATGAAACCTCTCACCATCCTCTGTCTGATTCTTCTGAGTTTTTACTCTTATTCTCAGGAGGTTGTTACAGGGGCTTTTCTCATCAGGGATGGTATTTATTATCATCAGGACACGCATGGACTCGTTACCGGGGTTGTTGAGTCGTTC
>DBZY01000115.1:0-6312 GCA_002311835.1 Proteobacteria bacterium UBA1148
CTCAAGTCATTACCCAAAATTGAATTAGGAGTGAGGTAATCGTCGCAACTAGTCATCTGCTTGATGAGCTTATATGCCACCCAACAGTACCCCAACGGGCTTATCCATAAATTTTCCCCGCCCGTTTTATGAATGCGGCAACCTGAGAACGCGCAACTTCTTCAAAAAACGCGCCAAAAACCATATCTAATGGTGTATGGGCGACTTCGAAATCGAGCCGTAATCCCACAACACAACCGGGCTCTTCCCTACTATCAAACCGCCAAGTGCCCCGGAGACTCTTAAAAGGCCCATCCACTAGGTCAATATCAATCTGGTGAGGTCTCTCGAGAGAATTTTTTGTCGTGAAACACTTGTGAATCCCCTCCAGACCAACATTTAACGTCGCGATAACCTCCGTATTTGAGCTATGAATAACCCTTGAATCCTGACACCAATGCAGAAACTCCGGGTACGACTCAATATCGTTAACCAAATCGAACATCTGACAGGAGTGGTAGGACACCCGCTCACTTCGTTGGACCGTTCGCACCGGAGCTAGATGACCCCGATAGCATTTAGAAAAACCAGCATTACTGCGACAGGGGCAACGAACCGTGTAAACCATCTCCACATGCCATATCTACGCCCGACACCCATACTCAGTTCGTCGGAAGTTGAGTTAGCGCACATGATCCAACCCGCAAAAATTGCTATGGCAAATCCACCTAATGGCAACATGATATTGCTCGTGAGAAAGTCCAGATTATCGAAGAATGTACCCCAACCAAATTCAAAATCAGCCAGAGCACTAAACGACAGGATGCTCAGGAACCCCATCGCCCAAATAATAGTGCCAATTAAAATTGCTGTTATCGGACGCCCCATCCCCCGACTCTCCATAAGCCAAGCCACCGGGGATTCCATAAGCGCAATCCCCGACGTCCACGCCGCGAATGTGAGTAGTAGAAAGAAGACTGTTGCAATCACCGTCCCACCCGGTAATTGCCCAAATGCAATGGGCAGGGAGTGAAAAATCAACCCAGGGCCTTCTGCTGGGTCCAGCCCATATGCAAAAACGATAGGAAATATAACAAGACCTGCAAGAATCGCTATGCTTGTATCTATGCAAATCACAGCAAAAGAAGTCGCCACAATAGAGGTCTCTTCAGGTAAATATGCACCGTATGCCATGACCGCGCCCATACCAATGCTAAGTGTGAAAAATGCGTGTCCCAGAGCGGCTAATACGCCCTCTGATGTTAGCTCATCAAACTTTGGAGCGAACATAAAAGCAACGCCTTCTGCAAAGTTACCCTCAATCATGCTGTATCCCAACAAAAGCAATAACAACCCAATCAATGCGGGCATCAAGATTCGAACCGCTCGCTCAAGCCCCTGCTTAACCCCTCTCGCCACAACGAACACAGTCATTACCATGAATAATGTGTGCCAAAGTCCCGAGGTTACCCAGCTGCCAGTAAGCTCCTCAAAGATCTCACCGACACCTACTGCATCAGTGTCCACGAAGATTCCAGAGGCGCCTTCAAAGATATATGCCACCGCCCAACCGGCCACCACGCTGTAGTAGGACAATATAAGAAAGCTTGCGATAACCCCCAGGAATCCGACTACACGCCAGCGTTTAGTACCACCCTCCTCTTCTCCGAGCAGTCGCATGGTATCAATGGGATTTCGACGGCCACGACGACCAATGAGGATTTCAGACATCATAATCGGAAGCCCAATGACAAAAACGCAAACGAGATAGACAAGGACGAAAGCGCCCCCACCATTCACGCCAGCAATGTAAGGAAACTTCCAGATATTCCCAAGTCCGACAGCAGAGCCGGATAGCGCTAAGATAAAGGTAAGTCGGGACGACCATTGCCCATGCAAAGATCGCCTTTGCGTATCAGATTGAACCACGTGCGACATCCCTCAAACGTGTGTTTTCTTGCGAATTCTAGGATCATTAGTAAATCATGGCTAGCAATAAAGCCAAACGATCACCCTCATCCATCGCCCTTAACAAAAAAGTGCGTTTCAATTACTTCATTGAAGAGCGGTTCGAGGCAGGTCTGGCCCTAAAGGGCTGGGAGGTGAAGAGTCTGCGCGCGGGAAAAGCGCAGCTGTCGGAGAGCTATGTCACTCTCCGGGGAGGGGAAGCCTGGCTTTTAGGATCTCACATTACCCCTATGCACTCCGCCTCAAGCCACGTCAAAACCGATCCAACCCGGACCCGCAAACTCCTAATCCATCGCAGAGAACTCGACCGCTTGACGGGTCTCGTTGAACGACGTGGATACACCTTGGCGCCCTTGGAGCTTTACTGGAGTAGGGGAAAAGCAAAACTGGCTGTGGGCCTCGCCAAAGGCAAACAGCAGCATGACAAGCGAGCTACAGAAAAAGACCGAGATTGGCAGCGAGATAAGGCTCGAATACTCAAGTCACATAATCAAGGGTAATAAGAAATACCGGCCAGTTCCTTGAAAACGCTGTACAGAGCCTTACACTGCGAACCATGGGGGCGATCGGCTTCGACGTGGGTCGCGAAACTCTGAGTGCATGCCGAGGAGCAGTTCACCTCGTAAAACCAGCTGCTAACCTTATAGTTGCCAACGACGACAACTACGCACTAGCTGCTTAAAAACCAGCTTATGCCTTCTGACCGGTTCATGCTTGTGCGTCCGGATCCAGGAGTCATCATCACAAGCTCGCGCTAGGGCACGTTCGGGGCCCGAATGCTAAAACTTCACCGAACTGGCTCTGTGTTTTCCCCGTCCGTCGGGTAGCTCAGAGTAAGAATAAAGACGGAATAAGCATGTAGAGCGCAGGGCGTAGGGCTTGCGGACGCGGGTTCGATTCCCGCCGCCTCCACCACATTAACGTCCAGTGTTGATAACTGGATATAGCTAATGCCGAACAATAACAGGTGCGTATTCTCTAACAACTGATACGTACTGAGCCACGTCATCCGCGGGGAGGAAAGCGATTATGGTCCCACTAACAGTAAACGGGGTAAGTCACGAGTTCGATGGCGATCCGAATATGCCCATCCTATGGTATTTGCGGGATGAGTTAGGCTTGGCTGGCACGAAATTCGGCTGCGGAATGGCTCTGTGTGGTGCCTGTACTGTGCATATCGATGGTCGCGCGATTCGGGCTTGCGTCACGCCCGTAAGTGCTGCGGATAGCAAGGAGGTCACCACGATCGAAGGCCTTGATCCGGATGGCAATCACCCCGTGCAGCGCGCCTGGCGGTCTCACAATGTACCTCAGTGTGGTTACTGTCAGTCTGGACAGATAATGCAGGCCGCGTCCCTTCTTGCCGAGAATCCTGCCCCCTCCGACGAAGAGGTGATCGATGGCATGCAGGGAAACATCTGTCGGTGTGGCACTTATCAACGAATCTTCGCGGCAGTTCGTACTGCTGCTTCGGAGGTGTAGCGTGGCCCAGATTACACATGTCAGTCGACGGCAATTTATTCAGTCGACCGGGCTAGGCGCGGTCCTGGTTCTAGGTGCTCAGATCAGACAGAACTCGATTTTCGCGGTCGCTCGTGCACAGTCAGCCACCTCAGTACAGCCCAACCTCTTTGTCAGCATCGATTCGGATGGGACCGTAACGATTACGTGTAGTCGCTCGGAGATGGGGCAGGGGGTTAGAACTGGCATTCCGATGATTCTCGCAGACGAACTGGAAGCCGATTGGTCGCGCGTCAAGATCTGGCAAGCGCCGGGCGATGAGACGAAATACGATCCGGCTGGAAAGGACGGCCAGAATACCGATGGCTCACGCAGTACCCGGCATCATTTCGAGATTATGCGCGAACTCGGGGCATCGGCGCGAAATTTATTGGAGCGAGCAGCAGCGGAAGAATGGGGCGTGGACGCAAGCGAGGTGTATACGAAGCATCATCGTCTCTATCACACTAGTTCTGGCAGATCCTTCGACTTTGGTGAACTCGTCGATGCCGCTGCGAATTTATCCTTACCGACCGGAGGGAATGCCCCAGCGCCGAGACTTAAACATCCATCGGAGTGGAAATACATTGGTAAAGACTTACCGGTGGTCGACAACTTCGACATGAGCACTGGCGGTGCCGTCTATGGCGCCGATGTATCTCTACCGGGCATGAAAATCGCGGTCATTGCGCGATCACCCGTTTACCGTGGCAGAGTCAGGTCGTTCGACGCAACAGAGGCATTACAGGTGTCCGGCGTCGAGCAAGTCATCGAGATACCGGCCATGGCTGATGATACGCCCACCGAATTTCGGGCATTGGGCGGTGTTGCCGTCATAGGCACCAATACCTGGTCAGTCATGGAAGGCCGAAGCAAGCTGGAGATCGAATGGGATGACGGTCCTTTCACAGCCCATGATTCGAGTACTTTCGATGACGCACTGCGAGAGTCGGCACGCCGGGGCGGCTCAGTGATTCGTAGGCGGGGGGATGTCGACGAGGCATTGTCTACTGCTGATAGCGTCGTTGAATCGGAGTACTTCGTTCCTTATCTCGTACACACACCGATGGAGCCGCCAGTTGCGCTCGTGGACGCCACAGCCCGCCCGGTTCAGGTTTGGGCGGCGACGCAAGCACCGAATGAAACACGGCAGTATGTCGCCGAAGCTTTGGGTCTCGAAAAGACGGATGTGGAATGCCACATCACGCTGCTCGGTGGCAGCTTCGGTCGTAAGTCTAAACCGGATTTTGCGTGCGAAGCGGCCATCTTGTCCGAAGCCGTCGGCGCGCCAGTACGTGTTCAATGGACTCGGGAAGATGAAGTCCGGAACGGCTATTACCATGCTGCGAGTGCTCAGTACATCAAGGCAGGATTGGACGCCTCCGGCAACGTTACCGCCTGGCATCATAGTGCAGCTTGGCCGTCGTTGATGGCGCTCTGGGCTCCCGATGTGAAAGCGGCTTCCACATTGGAAGCCGGCCTGGGATTAATCGACCTTCCCTACAATAATATTCCGAATCTTCAGATAGAGACCGGCGAGGCCGACGCTATGATCCGAGTCGGATGGTACCGTTCCGTTAATAACATCCAGCATGCATTCGCTACCAATTGTTTTGTGAATGAGCTCGCCGCCGCGGCGGATAGGGATCCACTGGAGTTCATGCTTGGATTGATCGGTGATGCGGACGAGATGGATTTGACCGAGGATGGCGTGGAAGAGATATGGAATTACGGTGACTCCATCGATGACTGGCCGATCATGCCAAAACGCCTTTCGAACGTTTTGCGGACTGTCGCGCAGAAATCAGGGTACGGGAAGCAAATGGCGGACGGTCACGGCCTCGGTCTCGCATGCCATCGATCGTTTCACAGTTATGTTGCAACCGCGGTACACGTAGTCGTGCGCGACAACGGATCTCTGCACGTCCCGCAGGTGGACGTAGCAATTGACTGCGGCCGCTACGTCAACCCCGAAGGCGTACGCAAGCAGATCGAGGGAGCAGTAGTCTTCGGCCATACTATTGCCCGTCACGGAAAGATAACGACGAGTAGAGGTGTCGTGGAGCAAAGCAACTTCCACGATTACCCTTTGACCCGTATCGGCGATACGCCGCTCGATGTTCGTGTTGAGATAGTCGACGATTATGTCCATCTTCGTTCCTGTGGTGTCGGGGAGCCGGGGGTACCTCCGTATGCGCCCGCTCTGGCGAACGCTATTTTTGCTGCCACCGGAAAGCGGCATCGAGCGTTGCCATTAACTGATGACGCTATTTCGATTTAGGCTTCGTTCTCCCGACCTCCTCGTACAAGGGTGGAGATATTGTCCACAATGATGAGAGAAGCCTTTTCAATATGGGGCTCTAAAGCCTCCTGATAGGCTGTATCACTCAGGTTAATCAAACCCTGATTTTTGAACTAAACTAGCTTAATCTCGCTGGGGGTACGATTGGGGGTATTATTAGAAAACGGACTGGTTATCTGAACGCCAAAAGCCAGCATTAACGGGGGCTTAGGGTTGCGGGTTCAATTCTCGCCGCCTCCACCACATTAACGTCCAGTGGGATTCAACGCCGTCCAAGTGACGGCGTTTTTCTTTATAAAACAACATATAAGGTGATCGCCCAAAAATGGCTGGCGATGAAAAATCAAGAATGGAGCACCGTGCACTACGTTAAGTCGCAGCGGGCCCTTGAACGAGACATTTACCCTGCGCTCGGCAATCTTCCCATCGAGAACATTACCCCTACCATCGCTGCCAAGGCCATCGAAGACATCCACAAGCGCGGTGTACTGGAGACAGCCACGCGTATCCTCCAACATCTGAACGGCGTGTTCCGCTACGCCCAAGCCAAGGGCCTTTGTCGC
>DBZY01000115.1:6327-7067 GCA_002311835.1 Proteobacteria bacterium UBA1148
AGCGCAGTACGTGAAATCCTGCCATGCAGAAAAGCTAACGGACACATGCCGGCACTGCTGGATTGGCCGTCACTCGGAGACATCTTGAGGCGAGCCGAAATTGCCCGTCTATCGCCTTCCATACGGATGGCACATCGCCTATGCGCCTTCTCAGCTGCACGTATTAAAAATGTCGTCACTGCCGAATGGGCCGAGTTTCATCTCGATGATGAACAACCCGAATGGGTCATCCCACGGCCAAAAATGAAGATACCCACTCGCCACAATGATCACCGTATTCCTCTCTGCCCAGAAATAGCGACCGAGTTACATCATTGGAAAGGAATGGTCGGTGAGCGCAGCTCTGTATTCCCCTCCCCAGCTAGTGGGAAACCCATTACCCGTGAGGGCGTCGAGAAAGCCTACCGCGTGACCTTGAGCCTCCGAGGCAAACATGTTCCACACGGCTGGCATAGTGCCTTCTCGACCCTAGCTCGCGACCAAGGCTTCGCCCGCGACGTAGTAGAACTGGCCCTCGATCACACCCACGACAACGAGGTGGCTCGTGCCTATGACCGAGGCGAACGATTCACCCAGCGGGTAGAACTGTTCAACTGGTGGGGCGAACAACTTACCGCCGCACAGCGGGGGCAAAAATAATTACACTGTCAGGAGAAACTTACGGTGCGGCTTAACTTAAGTAAAGATCAGTACATAAAAGTACAATATTCACTAGTTTTCGAGTCCGTATCCAAAGGGGA
>DBZY01000090.1:0-9814 GCA_002311835.1 Proteobacteria bacterium UBA1148
TGATCGCTCCGCTTCTCGACGTTCAGGGCCTCACCATGCGCTATGCGATCAAGCGAAAGTTATTCGATCGACGCCAGTTGGTCGCCGCAGAAGATGTCTCGCTCTCGATTGATGCCGGTGATACGTTGGCACTTGTTGGCGAGAGCGGTAGTGGCAAATCGACCGTTGGTCGATGTTTGCTGCGGTTAGAGGAGCCAACGGCCGGTCGCGTCTTTCTTAATGCGCAGGAAATCACAACCCTTTCTAGCTCTGAACTACGTCAGTTGCGCCCACAAATGCAAATGGTATTTCAAGAGCCTCTTGATTCACTTAATCCGAGACATAAGGTTGGTGAATTGGTGGCAGAACCTTTATGGATACATGGAATCGTGCCAAAGAAAGAGGCTCGAAAACGGGTGGTTGAGTTGTTTGAATTTGTAGGTCTTCGTGAAGAACATCTCGACCGTTATGCCCATCAGCTCTCTGGAGGGCAGCAACAGCGGGTAGGAATTGCCCGAGCATTGGCAACGAATCCATCGCTGATTGTTCTTGATGAGCCGACCTCAGCACTTGATGTTTCGGTCGAAGCGCAGATCCTCAATCTGTTGCGGGCTCTCCAAGAACGTCTCAATGTCGCGTACCTTTTCATATCTCACGATCTGGCAGTCGTCAATTTGCTAGCCTCCCGAGTTGCCGTTATGTATCTCGGACAAATCGTAGAGAGTGGCCCGACACGCAAAGTTTTAACCAATAGCTGTCACCCATATACCCGTGCTCTCGTGTCCGCAACACCGGTTGACCATCCGAAACAGGTAAAAGAGCGGATTGTGTTAGTAGGCGAACCGAGTTCTCCGATCAATCCGCCTAGTCACTGTCGATTGGTTTCTCGCTGTCCGTTCGCGCTACCGATCTGCTCTGAGTCCCCAGCCCAACTGGTTGAGGTAATGGATGGTTGGTCCACTCGGTGTGTGCGGTTTCAGAAAGAGCACGAGAATGGGGTTTGGCAACCAGAGCCGACGTCGCTTGGTGGGCGATAGTGAATCCTGTTGGCCTCTAACTCGCAATCATGGCAACATTCATACATGGTGATGTTGTCACTTACAGGAGATGCGCAAGATGGATTTTAAAAGTACGAATTCGGTAGTGGGTGACGACCTGTTCACTTTCGATGTTATTCAGAATTCGTTGCAGGCCATTTCCGATGAAATGTTCATAGTTATGCGCAAAACTGCCATGAGCGCGATCATTTACGAGGTGCTCGATATGGGCACTGGAATCACCGACGCAGAGGGCGAAATCGCCTCGTCCGGTGCGGGTATACCATCGTTTATCGGAGTGCTCGATAAAGCGGTAAAGGCAATTATTAGAAAATTCTCGGATCCGTCACAGATAAGACCCGGTGACGTGTTTGCCACCAACGATCCATATTACGGCGGCGTGACGCATCTTAATGACGTTGTTTTTATCATGCCAGTTTTTGTTGAGAATGAGATCATCGCCTGGACGGCGAATATCGCGCATTGGCCCGATATCAGTGGCATGGCCCCAGGATCGTTGTCAACCGACGCGATCGAAATTTTTCAGGAAGGGTTGCGGCTTCCGGCAATCAAGGTCATTGAGGAGGGCGAACCAATCGCGTCGGTAGTGGACATCATGATTGTTAACTCGCGTCTTCCCGACAATCTCCGCGGTGATATGTGGGCAGCTATAGCGGCTGTTCGGCTGGGCGAGAGACGCCTGATTGAACTCGCGACGAAGTACGGGACTGCAACTTTTAAGGCAGCGTTTAAGCAATTTATGGATTACGGGGAACAGGTGGCTCGGAAAGGCCTTGCCCGATTACCGAAGGGCCGCTTCGAACTGGCCGAAGAGCAAGACGACGGGGAGATGCATCGCGTTACGATCGAAATCACGGATGATACCTTCACCGTTGACCTTCGTGACAATCCGAATCAGGTATCTGGACCCCATAACTCGAGCCGAGATGGAGTAATTATTTGCGCTCAAATGTTGTTTAAGGCCGTGACCGATTCAGCCATAACTGCCAACGCCGGATCCTTTCGCCCGCTTAAGGTCTTAACGCGTCCAGGCTCGGTATTCCATGCGGAGGAGCCAGCTGCACTCGGTTATTATTTTGAAGCCGAGATTCGAATTTTTGACGTGATGCTGCGTGCCCTCGCCCCACATATGCCCAATTTATTGCCCGCTGGAAGCTTCGGTTCGGTATGTGGAACTTTTATCGGTGGAGCCCATCCTGACTCCAAGCGTCATTTTACGATCGTAGAGCCACAAATTGGGGGATGGGGTGCTATGAACGGTCGAGATGGAAACACTGCGATGTTTTCGCTTGTACATGGTGAAACGTTTAACTGCCCTGCAGAGATTGCCGAAGCGCGCTATGGCGTTTATGTCGATCAAGCCACTCTTAATTCGCAACCTGGTGGTGAGGGAGAGTGGCGCGGTGGAAAAGGTATCCTGGTCGATTATCGAGTGCGGTCGGACGACATTTTTTTGACACTTGGTTATACACGCTCCCGAATACTACCTTGGGGTGTCAGTGGTGGTGCTGATGGTTCGCCAAATTATGTCGAGGTGATTCGATCTTCCGGAGGCTGTGAACGTTATGCAGTAGCGACTGGTGTAATTGTCAACGAGGGCGATATTATTCGTATACACACGGGGAATGGGGCGGGATATGGTGATCCCCGGAAACGCGATAAGGATGCGGTTCGTTCTGACATTCAAAATGGATATGTGACACCGGAGAGAGCGCGGGAGATCTATGGAATTTAAATCGCGAACTTGAAATCCAAAAACGGTCGTCTGCTTGTATGCAATAGTATTTTCAATATTTTATTCTCACTTATGTCCAAGAGCGAAAGGTCTTAAATATAAAAATGAATTTGTTACAGTATAGTTAATAGCAGTGGACATAAAGCAAATCGACCTGATTCAGTTCTCTGTCTCACTGTTGGCTAGGACATCACCAATTAGGAAAACTGGATCGCGCAACATTTTAAGATTTTTTTCCAGTTCTGCTTGGAAACTTGGATCGTAGAATGCCTCTTCGAAGCTCTCCATATTGGGCCATTCTGCAGTTGTCATAAAACGATACCGAGGTTCGGTATCTGGAGGCCAGGCCAGATTATTGCGTGAAAAATCTGTACGGACCACGCCTCGGGTTGAACTATTGGACTGTTGGTGCTCTGTCAAACGCCATGCCAAGAACTGTTCTTCATCGATATCGGGTTGTAAGTTGTACAAAACGGTGAGTCGAATCATGGGAATGGATTTCCTTTGGTTTAATCTCCTATGCCATTTATTCCTGGCAGAGAGTAGCGAATAATGTCTTTTTACTTATAGCTTGACCACGATCTTACCGAATTGAGAATTACTTTCCATCCGTCTGTGAGCATCGACAGTTGACATAAGACCGTAGAAAACTGTATCGATGATCGGTTGAAAGATGTTCTTCTCGAGACGACGGTAGACATAATCGTGTGCCTGCTGGAGCCGTTCAGGACGGCGGGTCACGTCATACAAGCTATAGAATTTAATATTTACACGTTTGGTAAGAGCTTCACTCGCCGAAAAATCGATGTTAGCGGGACTGAGGTCGCCGTAACAGATGATTCTTGCTTCCGGCGAAGCCGCGCCAATCAGGGCAGCGGCGAGGGTACCCGAGATTGGATCGTAGATTACCGTCGCTCCCCGACCCCTCGTGATTTCGAGTACCTTTGGTACTAAATCCTGACTGCTGCCCACCAAAACGTTGTCTGCTCCGGCCGCCAAGAGTCGATCTACTTTCTCTTCGGAGCGAGTCACGGCGATGACCCGAGCGCCAATGTCCTTGCAAAGTTGGAGACCACCTAGGGCAGCACTGCTGCTGGCGGCGGTTACCAACACAGTGTCTTCTGGAGTGACATCTGCGTAATACACGAGACCACCCCAGGCGGTTAAATACTGCATCCAGCTAGCAGCACTTGTGACGGAGGACAGTTTATGCGGAACACGCACAACCGCACCTGCTGGAACAGTCGCAACTTCACCATAGGTTCCGTACTTTGAGGATTCATCTTGCCAGTACCCGTTAGCGTCGGCAAGCACAAATGGAATAATTGCGACTGGATCTCCAATATTGAATCCATGAATATCTAGACCGATTGCTTCAACAGTACCCGCGCCTTCGGTGCCGATTCGACAGGGAAATATCGGGTTGAATGCATAGGTACCGCTTCTCAGCATGCATTCGGCTCGATTGATTCCAAATGCATTGACTCGGACGGTAATGTGGTGCGGGCCGGGCGGCTCGTCGGATACCTGTTCGATTTGTAACACTTCCGGCCCACCCGTGGCGTGAAACTGAACTACTGCTGACATCTTCTGCTCCAACTGTTTTCGAAAAGATCTTGATCGTCTTCGCCACCTTTTAGAAACTAAAGTGATGGAGAAGTCTGATTTAGATGGTACAAAATATAATCTGTCAATTATAGATTTCAATTGTATTCACAGTTACGCTATATTGTCGACGTTCCAGCCATTGGTATTTAACTAGGCTTTGCCTAGAGTGAGACGAAATGCAGGACTTCTTTAGTCCAGCTGGAACGGGGTCAGCAGACTATTAACTCAATATATAGACTCGGAAGCTTTGTTATACACGCTATAGCAAACAGCGATTCTTGAAAATCATTTGGGAGGAGCGATGCCTAGTACACTTTTTTCCAACGTGCAGGTTTGGGACGCCTCGCGGGATGAGGTCGAAGATGGCATGCATGTGCTCGTGGAGGATGATCGGATCAAAGAGATCTCTGATCAACCGCTAAACGTTTCCAAAGCGCACACTATCGACGGTGTTGGTAAAACGCTGATTCCCGGTCTGATTGATTGCCACTGTCACGTGGTCATGACGTCAGTGGACCTGCGAGAACTTGAAGAGGAGCCGCTCACGCTCATGACTGCGAAAGCTTCTCAGATGATGCGCGATATGCTGATGCGAGGTTTTACTTCGATTCGGGATCTTGCGGGAGCCGACTGGGGGCTTGCAGAGGCTGTGGAACGCAAACTTCTTATTGGCCCAAGGATTTTTTTTGCAGGCAGGGCATTAACCCAAACTGGCGGCCACGGAGATTCTCGCCGGAGAACACAGGGAATAGAGCCGTGCGCATGCGGCAATGGATTGAGTTATACGGCCGTGATCGCCGACGGAGTTTCCGCTGTTCGCCGTGCGGCTCGAGAAGAATTGCGCAAAGGCGCGCATCAGATCAAAGTCATGGTTTCCGGCGGGGTAGCATCACCGTATGACCCGCTCGATAGCAAGCAGTACTCCACAGAAGAGTTGACCGCTATCGTGGAGGAGGCATCAGGGTGGAATACTTATGTTGCTGCCCATTCGTACACATCACGCGCCACCCAGCACGCAGTGAAATGCGGTGTTCGAACCATAGAGCATGGGAATCTGATTGATGCGGAAACAGCACGGATGATGGCGCAGCACGGCGCCTACTTGGTCCCGACCCTGATAGCCTATGATGCATTGGACCGAAATGGTGCGGCACTCGGGTTGGGTTCTGCAAGCATGGAAAAGCTCCAGGCAGTCAAAAAACATGGACAAAATGCAATCAGCCTTTGTCGTGAAGCAGGCGTAAAGGTAGGCCTTGGGACAGATTTGCTAGGGGGTCTGCAGTCCGACCAGTCGCTGGGGCTTCGACTTCAAAATGAGGTGGATTCAAATCGTGACGTTCTCGTCTCGGCGACGGCAGTGAATGCCGAGATCCTGAACCAAGTGAATGAACTGGGTGTTATCGCTACGGGTGCCAAGGCTGATCTATTGTTAGTAGAGGGAGATCCTTTGGCTGATCTGTCTCTTCTTACCCGACCAGAGGAAACCCTTCAGATCATCATGAAGGATGGTGAGATCTATAAGAATTCTTTAGGATAATTGTTATGGCTCAGTAATAATCAGAGGCAGGAGTGAAGGAACTGGTTGTTGCAAGACAATTAATCAGGAGGGCGTACATGAGCGGTAGGACAAGCATTCGGGTTGCCACAGATGTTGGCGGAACATTCACAGATATGGCCATTATCGAGACTGGGGCCGACGGATTACAGCGAGTGCGTACAGCCAAAGTAGAGACAACACCACCACATTTTGAAGAAGGCGTTCTCAAAGTTTTGGAACGCGGCAATGTAGACGTGACTGAGGTTGAATTTCTGGCCCATGGTACTACCGTTGTCATCAACGCACTGACCGAACGAAAGGGCGCTGTAGTCGGATTGATTACTACCGAAGGGTTTCGTGATGTGCTCGAAATTTCCCGCGGGAACCGACCAGATTTCTTCAATTTGCACTATCAGAAACCACCACCCTTTGTGCCGCGGTATCTTCGGAAGGAGTTGCCTGGTCGGGTGACGTATCGTGGCGAAGAGAGAATTCCACTCGATCTTACTGGTTTAGTAGAAATACTGGATGGTTTTCGTGCGGAAAAAGTCGAAGCTATCGCGGTATGTCTTCTTCATTCCTATGCAAAACCAAGCCACGAAGAGAAAGTCATCGCTGCGATCAAGGAATACTGGCCCGAGGTGTTGGTGGTTGCATCCCATCAGATCAGCCGGGAATGGCGCGAATACGAACGAACCAATACGACTGTTTTGTCGGCTTACGTGCAACCAATCGCCGAGAAGTATCTTTCGGGAATCGAAGATGCGTTGGAGAAAAGGGGATTTTCTGGGAATCTTTATGTAATGCAATCCAATTGCGGTATTGACAATCTTTCCCGCTCTAAGCAGATCCCGATTACGATGGTGGAATCCGGTCCAGCTAGTGGCGTATTGGCAGCGGCCGCACTAGGGAAGGCTATCAACATATCGAATATTCTGGCATTGGATATCGGTGGTACTACAGCTAAGTGTTCACTGATTGAAAATGCTGAGGTAAGAATCGTTTCTGACTACTGGATCGAGCGCACTCCAACAAATGCCGGCTACCCCATCATGGTACCCGTTGTTGATATTGTCGAAATTGGTAACGGAGGCGGATCGGTTGCCTGGGTGGATGAGTTCGAGAAGCTACACGTAGGACCAAAGTCGGCCGGTGCCATCCCCGGTCCCGCAGCCTATGGCAAAGGAGGTGCGGAAGCGACCACTACGGATGCGAACCTGTTGCTGGGTAGAATTAACCGAAACTATTTCTGCGGCGGAGAACTCGACGCGGATATTGTTGCAGCAGAAAAGGCGGTCGACCAAGTAGCTCAGAAACTCGAAATCAGTCGAGAAAACGCAGCTCGAGGAATCATCAGAATCGCTAACAACAACATGACTAATGCGCTAAAACTAGTTTCCGTGAATCGAGGGTACGATCCGAGAGACTTCACTCTAGTTGCTTTTGGGGGTGGTGGTGGTATGCATGGGGTGGCTCTCGCGATCGAACTGGGTGTGCGAAAAGTCGTGGTCCCGAATGGCGCGGCAGTTTTCTCCGCTTGGGGCATGATCATGTCGGATCTTCGGCGGGATATTTTTGTAACCCAACTAATGGATCTCGATGAAAACACAGCGAAAAATTTTGACAGCCTAATGGAGGGCGTAGAACAGCGAGCCCGTGGTCAGTTTGAAGCGGAAGGCGTGCCTAGCGATAGGATCAGTTTTCGACACCTTGCTAAGATTCGATACCAGAATCAGGAGCATT
The DNA here is from genome assembly GCA_002311835.1 of Proteobacteria bacterium UBA1148. Taxonomy (GTDB): domain Bacteria; phylum Pseudomonadota; class Gammaproteobacteria; order Steroidobacterales; family Rariloculaceae; genus UBA6522. Next base: position 7,661 of record DBZY01000090.1, read on the forward strand.
CGGTTGAAGTCGAAGTTCCAGCTCGACCATTAGGCCAGCACCAGCTCCAAGAACTGGAAAAGGTATTTCATGAAGTCTACAAACGTGAATATACCTATAGTCTGGATTCACCGATTGAAATCGTCGGGATTCACACGGTTGTAACTGCAGACATCGGAAAGTTTCACATTGGTGAAGTGGAAAAAACCGGTGTTACAGTCGACGCAGCAAAGAAAGGAACTAGAGAGGTCGACTTTGCACAAGAGGGAATTCATGATTCAGCTATTTACGATGGCGCTCTGATCGAGCCTGGGATGGAGTTCGCCGGGCCTGCAATCATAGAGGATTCCGGTTCCACAACAGTGGTCCACCCTGGAAACAATGTTCATGTCGATTCTTATGGAAATGTTCATATCAACTTGAAGGTGAATTGAAATGGATAAAGACCCAATTACTTTCGAGATCATCCAGAACTCTTTGCAGGCAATCAGTGACGAAATGTTTGCGGCAATGCGGAAAACAGCAATGAGCGCCATCATCTATGAGGTTCTCGATATGGGAACAGCCATTACCACTGCCGATGGTGAATTGGCGAGTTCAGGCGCGGGAATTCCGGCCTTTTCCGCTATGCTCGATAAGAGTGTCAGACGAATATTGGAATTGCATTCTGGTCAGGGCGACATTGAGCAGGGTGATATTTTCGTTACCAACGATCCCTTTTATGGGGGGGTAACCCATCTTAATGATGTGGTGCTAGCAATGCCTGTGTTCTTCGGGGGGAAGCTGATGGCATGGACAGTGGACATTGCCCACTGGAACGATGTCGGCGGAATGGTCCCTGGTTCAATGTCGACGGATGCCACCGAGCTTTTCCAGGAAGGATTACGTCTCCCTGGAGTTAAGCTCATCTCTCGTGGTAAGCCCATTGACCCTGTGATGAAGATCATCGAGATAAACTCGCGGCTGCCGGATTATTTAGTTGGGGATATGTGGGCTGGCATTTCTGCCGTTCGGCTGGGTGAGCGCAGGATTCTCGACTTGATCAACAAATACGGAGCGGATACGTTCGAGTTTGCAGTCGAGGACTATATGAAATATGGCGAGCAGGTCTCGCTATCCAGTATCAGGAATCTACCGAAAGGCAAGTATGAACTTTCCGAAGAACAGGATGATGGTGCCATTCACAACGTTACCATTGAGATTACTGATAATGAGTTTATCGTGGACCTTCGTGACAATCCTGATCAGATCGAAGGCCCGACCAACTCGAGCCGTGACGGCGTGATGGTCATGGCGCAGCAACTCTTCAAGTCGATTACCGACCCTAGCATAATGTGCAACGGTGGCACGTTTCGCCCGTTGAAACTGCTAACCCGAGCGGGGTCAATCTTTGAGCCGGCAGAGCCTTGTGCTCAAGGATTCTACTTTGAAGTCATCATTCGGGTGTTCGATTTGATGTGGAGATGTCTCGCACCTCATGTACCGCAACTGCCAAGCGGCCATTTTGCGTCGATCTGCGCTACGATCATCGGCGGCTCGCATCCGGATACCGGGCGCTGGTACACCATCATCGAACCCGAGCTCGGTGGTTGGGGTGGATCGAATGATGGAGACGGTAACACCGCGGTTTTCTCGGGTATTCATGGCGATACCTACAATTGTCCTGCAGAAATCTCCGAGGCACGGTACGGTGTCTATGTAGACCGAATGGAACTTAATATAGAAAACGGTGGAGAAGGGCAGTGGAGAGGTGGTCGTGGAATTTGCATGGATTATCGAATTCGTTCCGACGGATCTTTCTTGACCTGTGGGTATACCCGATCCAAATTTGCCCCTTGGTCCTCTCAGGGTGGTTTGGAGGGCACGCCAAATTTCATCGAAGTGATTCGTAAGAGCGGAGATAAGGAGAGAATCTCATTCGTGACAGCTTTGTCTGTGGACGAAGGTGACGTTATCCGGGTAGTGACGGGAACAGGTGGAGGATTCGGTGACCCTGGGCAGCGAAAAACTAAACTCATTGAGGAAGATATTCGTAATGGATACTTGACCCCCGAGCGAGCTAGGGAGGTCTACGGATATCAATTCGGAATTAGCTAATTAGCAAGTGTTTCTTGTTAGAGCTACATGGACTTATTGTGAGCTAAAATCTCCCCACCAAACCCTCTGCTCTTAAAT
>DBZY01000090.1:9896-10365 GCA_002311835.1 Proteobacteria bacterium UBA1148
GATTTCGTTGCATTGCCGGACGATAGACCCAGGCACTTGGAATACCATAGTTATGAGGGGCTCGTGGTAGCTGACCTCGTACGTATTGTTTACGCCCGCGCAAGCGCTTATGACGCAATTATTTCTGGTGGCTACTATGACGTAGCCTTGCGTGAGTTGCGGGAGGTATCGAGAGGCGCGATCGTGGTGGGCCCGTGCCAGGCAACGACAGCCATTGCCAGCACACTTGGGAATACATTTTCAGTACTCGTTGGCAAGCGCAAATGGATCGACAAAATGACGGCGAATGTTCGTGGCTATGGGCATGGTGATCGTATGGTATCGATGCGAGCTGCAGATCTCTCGGTACATGATTTCCAGACGGTCCCAGACGCCGCTGAACGTTTATTAGCGCTTGGCAAAAGCTGTGTAAAGGATGACGGTGCAGAAGTGTTAATTCTTGGTTGCACGGTCGAATATGGATTTTCTG
>DBZY01000062.1:0-2048 GCA_002311835.1 Proteobacteria bacterium UBA1148
TCGTTTTCACATGACATACCGCAGGGGTTTGAACCTTACTCGGCCACTGTATCTTGAGGCACTAAGGTATTCGAACATCACGTTTCGATTCAATCTTGTAGCCGAGCACCTAATTAAGGATGGTGACCGCGTTATTGGTGCACAGGGCACGGACTGGAGAGCCGGGGAACTTTTCGAGCTCCGGGCTGAGAAGATCATTCTCGCGACGGGAGGCTTCCAAAGCAATATTGGTATGGTGAAGGACAACTGGCGCCAGGACCTACCGGTTCCCAGAGATGTCTATAGCATGTCGGGACATAATTCCCGTGGTAGCGGTCACCGTATGGCCGTGGAGGTTGGTGCTACGCTCGTTAATTTAGATCGACAGTACAACGGATACACGATTCTTCCGGATGTTCTTGGGCTTGATTCGAGCCGTGGCATTACGGGAGGTAATGCACGGGCTATATGGGTTAACTCTGAAGGCCGACGTTTTGTTACGGAGCGAGGCATCGATCGGTACGTGTTTGATGCTGTGATGAAGCAGCAGCCAGAGGGACATTGGGCGATTTTTGACGATGATGATAAAGACGGATTCCGAATGGGAGGGCCTCATTTCGTATCAGCCGATGAGGTTGATACAGAGAAAGTGCAGAGATTTGGCGTTGATAATGAGGCGATCACTCAGAAGGCTGAGTCCATCGAGGCATTGGCTGAACTCATCGGTATCTCCCCAGGAGCATTGATTGAAACGGTTCAGCAGTACAATCAGTTAGTGCTGAACGGGGAGAGCACTGATGTGGATGGATTGCTTCCAGAGGATCCGCCTCCGCGTTTCACCATCGACACACCGCCGTATTACGCAACTAAGCTTTATCCGATGGCTAACAAAAGTGCAGGGGGCATTTCCATTGATCTCAAGACGCAGGCGTTAGATATGGATGGTAATCCCGTACCAGGTCTTTATGCGGCTGGCGAGGTTACGGGCTCCGCTGGTATGAACGGACTTAATGGCCTGGATGGTATGTTTACCGGGCCATCCATACTCACTGGTCGTGTTGCTGGGAAAACGGTTGCGGCTGAACTTGCTTCGACTGCCGGTTGGATGCCTGATGCGTTTACTCGTGAGGCAGGGTCACTGATACAGATCGGGGAGGACGCGTTGGTAAACGATTGGCTGCCAACTCTCGGGGAGGAAGAGCTTAGTGCAATGTTAGAGGTGTCTCGCGATGGGTACTGGCACTTCGAGAGGGTTCACCACCTTGTGCTTGAGCGTGACTATGATTGTGCTAACTGCCATTCGGCGCAGATTGCTCCGTTCTATGCTGCGACGTCCCGCGCCGATAAGGCTGCTCAGACCCAAGTCTGCGACGCCTGTCATTTAGCCCCCCAGGGAACCCTTGAGGGTATGGAGGAGGGCAGAACACCTTGACGTTATATACATAACTGTGGCTTGGAGAGAACTACCGCGCTATGCTCAGGCGTAAGAATCGAAGGAAACCGATCAAATGAGAAGTCGGCTCCGATACTTAATAGTGGTCCTGATGGCCACGGCATTCCTTTCGTCGTGCTCTGAATTAGCACCCCCGGCCGACGAGTTGAGCCCCTCTATACCTAGAACGGTAACAGGCGAGCCGCGTTTAGACGGAATCTGGCAGGCGCTTACCGAAGCGAATTGGGATATACGCCCGCATGCAGCGGGGCCTGCGCTCTTACCTGAACTGGGTACGTTCAGTGCGATTCAGCCTGGGTTGGGGATCGTTGAGAGTGGTGAGATTCCTTATCAGGCCTGGGCATCTGAAAAACAGCAAGAAAACTTTGCTAACCGACTGGAGTTAGATCCAGAAGGGAAGTGCTTTTTGCCTGGGGTGCCACGTGCCACATATATGCCTTACCCGTTTCAGATCTTACAGACATCACAATACGTCATGGTTGCTTATCAATTTGCAAACGCTGTACGTACTATTCACATGGAGGATCCTGGTCCGAGCCCTTCTGAAAGTTGGATGGGTTGGTCGGTAGGGCGTTGGGAAGGCGATACTTTGGTCGTTGATGTTTCAAGCCAGAAC
>DBZY01000062.1:2056-3037 GCA_002311835.1 Proteobacteria bacterium UBA1148
CGAGCCGGCAACTTTCACAGTGATGCTTTACACGTCGTTGAGCGTTATACCCTAATGGGCCCTGATCATTTGTTGTACGAGGCTACAATTGATGATCCGAATGTGTTCACCCAGTCCTGGAACATTAGTTTGCCACTCTATCGTCGTGTGGAAGAAAATGTTGAGCTCATGGAGTTCAAATGTGTTGAGTTTGTGGAGGAGAAGCTTTACGGGCATCTACGTAAGGATCCCGCAGATGATGTGGAAGTTAATGTAGTGGGTGTTGATCCTGATTGAGGAGAAGCTTTGTGGGCATCTACACAAGTAGCCCGAGGAATAACTAAGGTGATCTGGAGATTTCCGATGCGCCATCAACTAGTCGCTTTATTTTTTATTTTCTTTGCCAGTGCTGGTTCACTGATTGCTACCGTAGCTGTGGGGCAAGTATCGTCGACTACAGAGACTGCTTATATGCCACCGCGTACATCGGAGGGTCAACCGGACCTACAAGGCATCTGGTCGAATGCAGTTCTCACACCTCTTGAGAGACCAGCTCAGTTTGCAGATCAATCATTTCTTACTGAGGAGGAGGCGATTGCTTACGAGGCACAGAGAAATGATGAGACATTCAGAGGCACCCGGGACTTGGATGCTGCCACAGATGTTGCTTATGCTTACAACGACTTCTGGTGGGATCAGGGGTCGACGATTGCGTCAACGCGTCGAACCTCATTAGTCATCGATCCGCTAGATGGGCGTATTCCGCCGCTAACAGCTGAAGGCGAGAAACGTCGTAACGCCCGTAATGAATATAGGAGGCTGCATCCGGCTGATGGTCCTGAGAATCGCTTGCTGCGGGAGCGCTGTATTGTATGGTCAGGTGGCGGGGATCTGGGCGCTGGTCCGCCAATGTTGCCGTCCGCTTACAACAATAACTTTCAACTGGTGCAGACGGCTGACCATATTCTTATTCTAAAGGAGATGATTCACGAGACACGGGTC
>DBZY01000070.1:0-855 GCA_002311835.1 Proteobacteria bacterium UBA1148
CGGAGGACGGCATCGCGGGCATCGACGCATACTTGGACGATATTGGCTACCAAGAGCGGTTCGAGGACGTGTTCCGGCTGTGGGCGGCGGCCAATATTCTGGACAGCGACATCCGGGACGGCGACGCGATATTGGGCTACGGCGACCTCGAGGTGAGCGCCACCATCTCCGGGAGCATCAAGGGCTTTAAGGAGGCGCGGTCGGAGATTCCCCAGTACGCCGTGGAATACACAGAATTGAGGTCGATCTCCGAACCGCTCACCCTTTCATTCCAAGGGCCAACCACCGTCCCATTGCTGCCGGTGGAAGTAGGCTCCTCCAGCTGTTGGTGGAGTAACTCCGGCGATTCTATCGACTCCACTTTGTCCCGCCAAGTAGATCTTCCTTTGGGCACAACGGCAACCATGGAGTACGAGGTCTGGTTCGAGATTGAAAAGGACTGGGACTACGTATATGTGGAAGTGTCTGTCGACGGCGGTCAGAACTGGCGCATAATCAAAACCCCGGCCACCTCTCCTGAGAACCCTATCGGCAACGCGTTCGGCCCTGGTTATACCGGCTGCAGTGGCGGTTGGTTGCAGGAATCGGTAGATCTCTCGCCATTCGCCGGGGAAGACCTCTGGGTCCGCTTCCAGTATGTAACTGACGACGCCATAAACGCCAGCGGGGCCTGTTTCCGTGACCTAACCATTATCACTCTTGGCGCGGTTGCCGGAATTGCGGCTGATGACCCGGGATGGGAGGCCCAGGGGTTCGTGTTCACCGACAACGTGGTGCGGCAAGAATTCCAGGTCCAGTTGATAACCACGGGGGACGAACCGAAGGTGCGGCAGGTGCCTCTGGACGCCAATAATG
>DBZY01000070.1:971-7777 GCA_002311835.1 Proteobacteria bacterium UBA1148
GGAGAACGGCTGATCGTGGCCGTGGGGTCTTTGGCCGAAAAAACCAGGCAACCGGTCGCCTACACTCTCAGAGTGGCGCCTGCGGAGTAGTAAAAAAGAGAAACAAACTAGACCGGAACGGCCCGCCAGAGGCTATTTCAAAATCCTGTACGACCCCTGTTGGGTCCTTCGACAGGCTCAGGATGAGCGCTCGCCACCTACATATCGGTTTTCCTTCCACAGGCTGTAGGTGAAAGGTGGTACGTATTCTGGCTGAGGTCTGATGGCGACCAGCTTCTCGTCGCGAATTCGAATCTCATCAAACACCCCCCGAGCCAACTCCGGGCGCTGGTCTTGAATGACTCCTGGATATTCCTACAGCGCGGGTAGGTTCTGCAATAGCTCGGCCGCTCGGTCAAGATTTGGTGTCGACCGGACTGTCGGCTTTGGTTCCAATGCCCGACGTTGACGCTGGAGGACTTGATACTCAACTTTGAACTCTTGGTCTCCGATTACATCCCAGACATGTTGTTTCCGGAGATTGGAAAATGCAGCGTAGATTCACGCATGTCCAAGCTGTAGTCGGGTTCAGGGCTTTCCTTGGAAATTATTTCGCTAATCGACCCCAAAAAGAGGCCCAGCCCTCAACAAGGACTCGAAGGTTCCTGCATCCATCCAGTCTTCGGTCAGAACATAGGAATCGCACGCGCCGAGATCAAAATAAGCGTTGATGAGATCTGTAACTTCGAGTTCCTGGCGACTTGAGGGGTAAAGGCTGTTTATAAAGTCGAAGCATCTGTTGTCGAAAAGGTATATTCCAGTGACCGCAAGGTTGCTAACGAACCCATCAGGTTTCTCTACCACCCTCGTCACCACACCGTTCTCAACATGGCCCACAGCTAAGCCATCCACGTCCGGCATTTCCTTCACGAAGATGCGGCAACCCTGGGCCGACCGCTCGAACTCCCGCACCGTGTCTGCAAACGTCTCGCGAACCAGGTTATCGCCGAGCATCACCATCAGTTTATCTTCACTGGTGAAATCGCGGGCCAGGCGTATACCGTCGGATATTCCCAAGGGTTGCTCCTGGACTCTGAAATAGAAATTGCAACCAAATTCATGGCCTGAGCCAAGCAACTTTGCGATATCACCAATGCTCTCAGGTCCGGTAACTACCATGATCTCTGTGATTCCAGAGGCGATCATCGTGCGCACCGGATAGTAGATCATCGGAGCCTTACCGATGGGTATCAGATGTTTGTTGACGACTTTGCTGATAGGGTGGAGTCGGGAGCCGGTACCGCCAGCCAGGATCAGACCCTTCATCATCGATAGTCCTTAAGTCGGGCGTCATACTGCTTCGCGTAAAACCGTCGAAATGCTCCGCTCTTTATTCCCTCCCACCATTCCCGGTTCTCCACGTACCACGTCACGGTGTCCCTGAGTCCTTGTGCGAATGTGATATCCGGCTCCCAATCTAACTCCGCTTGTGCCCGCTGGAAGTCGATTGCGTATCGCAGGTCGTGCCCGGGCCTGTCTNNAACTCGCAGGTTGGTCTCCTCACTAGCCCCTCCAATATTGTAAACTCTCCCCTTCCCACCTTTTTCCACGGCGGCTAGGAGAGCCTTACAATGATCTGTCACGTGAATCCAGTCCCGCACGTTGGTTCCCTGGCCGTACACCGGTAACGGCTGAGACTCAAGTGAATTCGTTATCATCAACGGGATAAGTTTCTCTGGATATTGATAAGGGCCATAGTTATTGGAGGACCTGGTAATCACAATGTCCTGGCCGTAAGAGTGAAAGGCTGCTAGGACCAGCAGGTCCGCCGCCGCTTTGGTCGCTGCATAGGGTGAGTTTGGACTCAGCGGGGTATCCTCGGTAAATTTCCCAGTCAGTCCGAGGCTGCCGTACACTTCATCCGTCGATACTTGCAGGAACCTGCACCCTTGGGTTCGGGCCAACTCCAGCAGTACCTGTGTGCCAAGAACGTTGGTCCTCACGAAATCTTTGCCGTCGTCTAGGCTTCGGTCTACATGAGTCTCCGCCGCGCAATTTATCACAGCCGACGGTGTATGCTCTTGGAACACTCTTGCCGCATCGGCATATTCGGCGATATCTACCTGTTCAAACCTATATCGGGGGTTTCCATCGAGGTCAGCCAGATTTAATGGGTTTCCCGCATAGGTGAGAGAGTCTACGTTGACAACCCGCCACCCTGGCCGGCTGGCTATGATGTACCTGATCAGGTTACTCCCGATAAAGCCACATCCTCCGGTTACTAAGATTGTAGCGTCTTCCTTTGGCATCACCATTCTTCTATTTAGAGCGGCGCAATGATGGTTTTGACGAAGGGATTAAGTACGTTGTCAACCAACGCCATCGACTTGATTTGCGACAGCGATGCCCAAACGTACTGCTCCTCGTCGTAGGCGAGTTGGGTTTGATTGGTATCGACTAGATACACCTGGTTACTGTTGGTTTTCAGCCAGAACCGACCACCTTCTTCGTTGTGTAATGCGCTGTAAACCAGCTTGGCCGAGACTTCACCGAGGAGGATATCTGCAAAGGCCGGACGCCTGCCTTCGTGCGCTCTGCTTAGATTGCTCCAGGTAGCTTGCAAGGTAGGAGCGAACTGGAAGGTCCCAATGTTACCCGGCTCCGCCTTGGCGTTGAGTAAGAACAGAACTCTTCCTTGGTCCTGCCTACAGATCAGGGCCAGAATCCCTCCCTCTTTTTGGTTAAAAATCGGCTGGTCCCAATCGTTAACCTCGCGCAGTCCAGTTGACGTCACTCTGACACCCTCGATTGAAAAGAACGCTCCCGATTGATGTCGTATGTTTCCGGTTTCTTCCTCGGTATACCAACTTCCAAGCTCGGACACGCCAATCAAATGGGCGTTGAAACTGGGCTTCTGCCGTTTCAGTTCGAGCCATTCTAGCAAGGGTGCGGGGTCGTGGTCTTCGAGCTCATAACTAACTTTCAGCAGGTCCAAGAACCATCGGATATCGTTGGTTTTTTCTTGCATATGGAGTCAGGTTTCAGCTTAAGAAAGGATATCTTCTAGTGCGTCGCAAATAGTGTTCTGCTCTTCATCGCTTAAGGTGGGATACATAGGCAGAGAAAAGACGGTGTTGGTTAAGTCCTCCGTTACCGGCAGGTCGCCGCTCTTGTAGCCAAGGTAGTTGTAGGCGCGCATGGTATGAATCGGATAAGGATAGCTGACGTTGACAAAAATATCCCGTTTCATTAATTCCTCAATGATCCAATCTCTTAGCCGATGCCGGACGACGTACACGTAATAAGTGTGGTAGTTGCCCTCGGCTTCTTGCGGTAGGCGCAGTCCGCTGCCTACGAGGCGCCGGCCATATTCATTAGCCAATTCGCGGCGCCGTTCGATCCAGCGTTCCACGTGCTCCATTTTGGTCAAGAGGATTTCAGCTTGGACTTCGTCGAGCCGAGAATTGTATCCGTGCTCGCCGGCATAGTATTCACCTGACATCCCATACATTCGCAAGCTTCGCACCCGGTCGGTGATGTCAGGTGCGTCACTGACCACCATTCCTCCGTCTCCGTAGGCCCCCAGAATCTTAGTCGGATAAAAGGAAAAAGCGGCAACGTCACCAAGCGAACCGCACCTTCGGCCTTTGTAAAGCGCCCCGGCGCTCTGGGCACAATCGTCGAGCACTTTGAGGTGATGGGCTTGGGCGTAAAGGTTGATCACGTCCATGTCCGCGCACTGGCCGTAGAGGTGGACAGGAAGGACACACTTTGTCCGGTCCGTAAGCACATCTTCCAACTTCCGGACGTCCATGAGACAGCTATCCGGATCGACATCGACGAAAGTCGGCGTCGCCCCCGTCGAAACGATTGCAGCCACGGTCGGGACCGCGGTATTGGACACGGTGATAACTTCGTCTCCCGGGCCAATATCCAGCGCCTTCAGGCCAAGAAATAGGGCGTCAGTCCCACTATTAACGCCAACTCCGTTTGCGGCGCCACAGTAGCTGGCAAATTCCTTTTCGAAGTTTTTTACACTCTCCCCGAGGATGAGCCGACCGGAACTAAATACCTTGTCCACCGCGGCGAGTATTTCGTCGCGATATTCCTCGTACTCCCTCTGATAATCCCAAACCCGTATGCTCACAAGCTACCCTCTTTCATCTAGGAAGCACGTGCAGAAACACGCATTCTATCCAACATCCGTGCATCATACATCAGGTCCTCCGCAAGCCCTGACCAGGAACGCCCATCTATCGCGCTGATGACGCTTCTGAAGAAGAGCTCGAAAGAGTCTCCCGCCTTGACTGGAACCCTCGACTTCTGGCTGTTTCGACTCACTTCCAACTGATTTTCGAGGTTAGGAGGAGCGGTAAAGATACGGTCGGCGGTGACCGCGATTCCGGGACCAATGAACGTTAGCCAGTTCTGGTACTCAGTGTCAAATCCAAATTGCCCAACGTAGCTTCGTCCACCGTTGTAAGAAGCGAGAACCGAGAAACCAGTGTCCACATTTGTTTCTGGATGATTACTGACCACATTGCATGTGAGTTTCTCCGGGAGGCTCCCAAAGAAAAGCCTGCTTGCAGCCGCAGCGTACGGACCTAAGTCCCACAGGCTGCCGCCACCAAGCTCCGGATGGTTGCGAAAATTGTCGATGTGCAGTGGTGGAATCGTAAATGTGGCAATGAGCCGGGTTGTGCCTCCAGTCTCTGAAGATAGTTTTTCCAACGCCGCGATCTGGGGGTGATATGAAAACACCACCGCCTCTGCAAGACACAGATCGTTCTTGGTGGCGATTTCGATCAACTGAACTGCAGCGGCTAAAGAAAGGAAAGCAGGCTTGTCCACAATTACGTGCTTTTCGCTGCGCAACGCGATGGCAACCCATTCTTCGTGCAGGGAGTTGACCAGCGATACGTAGACAACTTCGGCCTGACTGTTTGAGATGGCCTCCCGATAATCATCGTAGATCTTGCCAGACCAGTTATCCGGGAGAGACGTCCGTTCCAGCGGGCGCCGGCTCGCGATGTCTATAGACTCGACGTCCGGGAGCTGCAAAAGGGCTGGTAAAGCGCGACGAGCCACGATCGACGAGAAGCCAACAATCAGAAAGCGCATGCGTTATCTCGTTTTAACGTCCAGCCACTTGGGAGGTAGAGATTGCCTCGCCCTCAAGGTCCCCTTGGTTCTCGCCATGAGAAACCGTTTTCCGGACCACGAACTGCGGCTTGCCGTTCACGTTGAGTAGGATCCGCCCAACATATTCACCGACCAAGCCGGCAACAACCAGGTTTGCGCTGGAGAAAAAAACCAATGTGGTCATCAACATCAAGAAACCGGTGGGAAACGATGACTGCGTAAGCCTCTCATAGATCAAGCTACCTACCAGCAAAAGCCCACAGACAAACCCAATCAAGCCCACGAAAAAAGCTAACCTCAGAGGAAATATCGAGAAATTAGTGAAAGTGCTCAGCCATAATCCAATCAGCTTCAAGAGGGTGTACGAGCTTTTTCCACCGGGCCTTTCTTGGTGCGGGACGGGAATGGTGCCAATCCTGTTCACCGACTGTAAAAGTAGGCCGTCGATGTAGGGGAATGGTCCGCGATAGGCTAGGATCTGATCAACTGCAAACCGTGACATGATCTTGAAGCTAGAGAGGTATAGACCGTACGGCTTTCTCAGCATCACAGTGCAGACTAGATTGTTGAACCAACTACCTGCGATCCGCCAACGTCTGTCCTTTTTATCAGCGATGCTTGAATAAACAACGTCATAATCTCCGTTCCGCGCCGCGTCATGGAGCGACTGAACGGCTTCGGGCGGGTTTTGCAGGTCATCGTCCATCACGACGACCCAATCTCCACGAGAGTAGGTCAGGCCAGCCATAACAGCGTTGTGCTCACCAAAATTCTTGGCTAATTGCACGAAGACGACACTTCCGTGGAAACGTTGGGCCAGGTCTTCGCAGATTTGAGGGCTGCCGTCAACACTGCCGTCATCGACCAGTACAACCTGCAGGCTGTCACTGATGGGCATGTCGAATAGTTGCTCAACCAACTGCCCAATTGTTTCCTGGGAATTAAAAACCGGTATGACAATGCTTAACGGCATATTTTTACGGAGTTGTTGCCGCCGGTTGAAAATCTACATCGGAAAGGTCCATCTCCGATCCTGGTTCAACGGGGCTGCCTCCCAGGGTCCATTTCATAAACGCCTTTCCCATCTTGGCATAGTAGGCCAATTCACTAAGGCTACGTATTCGTAGCAGCATGCGCGTCATGTACCTAGGGTTGAGGTAGAACGTCCGGTTCATCCTCTTCTGGTGTTGTAGCAAGTCTTTCGGTTCAAAATGCTTGGTGCGCCAAACAGGGTCTTGACCAAACATGACGTAGTTCGACCAATCTTCGCTGAATATGTCTCCCCGTTCTTTCATGGTTGTGAAATTCGGCGTCCCAGGATAAGGCACAATAATCGAGATAGAGACGAATGTTAGTGGGAGCTCTCGGATCAATTTTTGAGTCATCTCGAGATCTTCAAGGGTTTCATCCGGGTGACTTCCGATAATAAAGTTCCCTTCTACATTCTTGATTCCCGCTTCATTTGCCCACCGGACCGCGGCCCTAACGCGGTCTAGGTCTATCTTTTTTTCGTTGAGTGCGATTACTCTTTCGCTACCTGTCTCGATTCCAAACGCTACTTTTGTGCAGCCGGATTCTTTCATCAATTGCAGAATATTTCTATCTACGCTATCAACCCTCGTGTCACAATTCCACGAATTAAGTCCCAGTCCACCAAAGCCTTCACATAGCTCCTCGATCCGTCC
>DBZY01000070.1:7865-12265 GCA_002311835.1 Proteobacteria bacterium UBA1148
AACATTGTCTGGCGATCGGAACCTAACCGTCCTATCAAACGTGGCTACGATCGCGCAAAACGTACATTTGTACGGGCAGCCTCTAGAAGTAAATATCTCAGTGCTATTTAGGCTGTTGGAGAAGCCGCGCGAGGAATGCCCCCGGAATCTATTTGGATTGTGATATAGCTCTCGCGCCGGGAAAGGTATGTCATCCAGGTCGGGGATGAACGGGCGCGACTCCTCGCGGACAAATTCTTCTCCGTCCCGTCGGGTAATACCCATCATCCCTTCGAACCCGCCGCCTTCCGAAACCCGCTGACATAGTTCCAGGAATGTAGCTTCGCCTTCCTGATTCACGACTAAGTCGAAATTTGGGAATTCGCTCAACGTCTCCTCGGGCATCGCCGAGGAATGAGCGCCACCAACAACAGTCACAATATTGGGAAAATGTTTTTTCACCAGTGAAGCTACATGGTGTCCGTTGATTATCGTCGGTGTCATGCAGCTGATGCCGACTACTTGCGGTGAAGCTTCCTGCAATTTATGTAGAAATTCCACTGCTGAAAATCGTTCCTGCTCGTAGTCCCAAATCTCAACCTCAACGCCTTCTCGCAACAGATATGAGGCTATATACCCAAGATTGGTCGGAAGGACGTGACTAAGCACATCTACCATCCCCATGGGATCAGGCGGTCTTAGTAGGACGACTTTTGATGATTTCATTGTACCTTCGCTTAGGTCATATTCCCGCTGCCAAGCACGGATTTAGTATTGGCAAATCATTAGGACAGTAGTTTGATTTTTTCTTCGGAATCACGCGTGGAATCCAAACGCGTGGCCCATCATTTTTGTGTGGCCTGTTTCGCCGACATCGCAAGTAAGGCCCAGACAAAGATTACTCAATTTCGCTGTTTGGTCAATCTTTCTTTGGCAAGTAAAATGAGTTTACCACTAAATTAGCTGCACATAGAAGCTTAAAACAATATTATTTCTCTAAGATGGCCTCCTAAATACGGCGAACACGGACCCCCCAACCGGAAATCTCACCCCACGCCCGAGGAGCATGTTCTCAACACCGAGTATGGCTCCTAGTAGGCTGTTAATAATCACTCCGTGGCGAACCACAGCGGATCTCGGGGTATCTGACCTAAATACCTTGCTCATGAGCCGCTGCGCCACCATCAACGGAAACAAGAGAGAGTTTCTGTAGCCGCACTCTACAACCCCAAATCCCGCGCCAACAGCGGACGACCGGAGCTTCCCGGCTGTATATCGGCGGGCCGTATGCACAACCACATCATGGTCTGACCAGAGCCAATCGTACGCAGGAACCTGGACTAAAACCAAGCCTCCAGGCTTTACAGTTCTCAGAAACTCCCGGAGTGCTTGCTTCTCGTCCACTGCCGCATGATATAGGACATCTAGGGAGATGATGTAGTCGAACAAATCATCCGGGAACGGTAACGAATGTACGTTCCCGAATGCGAGATGCCCTCCTGCTGTCGCTTTGGCGTGCTGTACGGCGAACGGGCTGGAATCGATCCCAAGGATTTTTGCACTGGGGAAACGTCCGTTGAGCGCAGCGACAGTCCCGCCTGTACCGCAACCGGCATCCAGTACGTATCCGCCCTGTTCTAAGCGCGCACTGATTTTCGCCAAGACGTGGTTCCTGAGGCCTCTGTACCACCAATGGCTTTGCTCCACGGCAGCAATCAGTTCGTACTCCTCAGGTTCCATCAGAATAGGACCCACCGGGAAAATCTACATGAATGGCCGGGATAACAGATACTCCAGTTGTGAGGATCGTGGGTTTCACGCCTCTCGACTCAGGATGTAGACGCCCCCGCCGATCAACGCCAGCGCCAGGAATTGTGCTCGCCCAAATGGTTCGCCCCAGATCCAATGAGCCAAGAAAGCGACCAAAATATAGCTGACAGAGACGCTGGGGAACGCTATGGAAAGCGGGATCTGCTTTATTGCAGCGATATAAAACAGGGCGGCTACGAAGTAGGCCGACATCGCCGCCAAAACGAATGGATTGAACAGCACTGAAATGCCGGAAGAAAGGGATGGCGAACGAAGCACTCCCTCTTTGAGGCTTAATTGCCCGACCGCTACCAAGAGTATCCCCACCGTAAGACTAACGTAAGACCAAATCAACTAATAACTCTCTCTTTACCTTCGGCGTGGCCTATGGTGCATGAACAGCTTCAAATCTAGATTTCCGATTGAATGGGACCGGCATAAGCCTAACTAAATTTGAACTTAATTATTTTTTGAACCCAATCAAGGCGACCTTAACGATGCGCAGAGATTCATCGTGGAATTCGCAGCTTAATCATGTTTTGGACAAGGCGAATCAAGGGCTGAATATCTAATTCTGATTATGGGATTCCGATTGTAGTGAGGGCAGAATTCTCTGTCAAGACGGCGATTTGGGCCACCGAAACTGCATACCTAGAATTGAACATATTGTGTCTTGATAGACCGAATGCTCTCGTCTCGCTAGAAGTACAGGCTGGCCAGACGACACAGCCAAGAAATGCCCAGCGGAAGGATTAGGCTCATCGATTTTCACTGAATAGACGCCCGTAATAGCAGGCATTTTCCACAGGCGGCTAATAAAATTGTTGCGAGCGGAACTCCCATTGGTGACGACAATTTTCGGTGGCACGCCGCTGATTAAGCGTTGATAAAAAAGGGTGAGGATATGAGCCATGTCGCGAGAACCTTAAATGACTGGATATTTTGCACGGAAGCGCCAAAACGGAATCTAAAGTATGCAATATTCACGACGTTGGCTCTGTTCTCCCTGTTTGCTATAGGGGTCCTACACTGGAGCTTCTTCATCAATTTCGGCGATACTGCAGGGTTCCACGACTGGGGAGAGCGGTACAACTACGTAAATATTCTCCGCGAATCAATCACCACCCAGACCACCCCTTATATAGTACCCGTCGGTTATTATTCCTCCGATAGGTTCATGGCAAATCTTCAGGTGCCTTTATCTCCTCAGATTCTCTTTACGACGGTATTGCGCCCTGATCATTTCGCCTTATTCAATGTTTTGCTGATGTACACTCTGGGATTTCTGGGCTGCCTGTTAATTAGGAGAAGGTACAGCTTGACACTGGTGCCGTTCACCTTCCTGTTCTTGCTATTTAATTTTAACGGCAGCATAACCGCCCACATTTCCGTCGGCCACCCATGGCTTGGATACTTTTTGCTACCTATTTTCGTATTGCTGATCCTGGAATTGGTCCAGCCCCATCATGTTCGGAGACTGGGTGTCTCAATCCTGCTCTCATTGGTATTGGTTGCCATCGTTTTACAAGGCTCATTCCACGTTTTCGTTTGGTGCGCACTGTTTTTGGCGCTGCTGGGTCTATTTAACCGGCAGCTATTAAGCTCGACGATTTTTNNACCTTTTTTCGTATATCTGGTTCTGGAATTGGTCCAGTCCCAACGCGGTAGGAAGCTGGGCGTTTCAATCCTGCTGTCATTGGTATTGGTTACCATCGTTCTCCAAGGCTCATTCCACGTTTTCGCGTGGTGCGCCCTGTTTTTGGTGCTGCTGGGTGTATTTAACCAGCAGCTTTTAAGCTCGACGGTTTTTATTCTGGCTTCTTCTGCTTTCCTGGGATTGTTCCGATTTCTGCCAGCCATTTTCTTCCATGGCTCCGAGAAACCATCATATGCATCGGGATTTCCTACATTTACGACTTTTATAGACGCATTGACAACGATTAAGGCGTTCACATTTGAACATCCAAGGGGTTCATCAATCTACGATGTATCGTGGCATGAGCACGATATGTTCATCGGATATTTGGGAGTTGCCTTCATTGTTTTCTTTGGGATCTATTTACGCTTTCACGGATTGCCAGATCTTCAGCGATTTAGGTTTCGAATTCTGGACCTGCCAATATTGCTGGTAGTCCTATTCTCATTTGGAATCGTCACCGACGGGATTTCCGACCTTCGCATTCCATTGCTCAGTTTCGCCGAACAGGTACCATCACGGATGTTCCTTTTGCCTCTTGTATTTTTGGTGGTGCTAGGGTCGATCACCATGCAGGATTTCCTTCCGCGAATCCAATCTAGTGCGACTTTAAGGTTTTTAACGTTGGCCGCTCTTTTGCAATTGACTCATTCCCTGGCGGCCCATTCCTGGTTTTGGAGGGTAACCACTCCTTTAGAAAGTGTTTATGCCTATGGCCATCCTACGTTTGACGCCCCCGGCAGCGAGGATTTCTTGTACACCTCGGCTCTTAAGATCTCCGTAGCTATTTCATTGTTGTCTCTGGCAGCTCTGGGCTCGCTGTTCTACTGGAAGGTGTGGCGGGTTCGACATGACAACCCGGCAACATAAACTCCGCTGAAGTAATAACCGCCAGAGTTGACCGAAACCTTGTGTT
>DBZY01000019.1 GCA_002311835.1 Proteobacteria bacterium UBA1148
GCGTGGGCGGATTGGGAGGACGACTGGTCGAATGCCTGGGCGGAAGGCTGGGTTGCGCATCAGCGTGGTGATTATGCTACCGCCTTAAAAAAGTGGCGACCACTTGCCGTACTGGGCCATTCAACTTCCCAGGAGTTAATCGGCGATATGTACCGCTTTGGCGAAGGCGTTCCCGTGAACGCCATCGAAGCGGTGAAGTGGTACCGCAGGGCCGCCGAGCAGGGTGCAGCATTGGCCCAGTACAACCTCGGCCTCAAGTACCAACGAGGCCTGGTAGTTGGTGTGAACGGATAACAGGTCGGCGAGCAATGGATGTCGTTGCGATGAATATCTTGGAATCGACGATGTTGTCGATTTGCCGTGAAATGGGCATCACGCTTATGAAGACCTCCTACTCCACTATTTTCAATGAAGCGCTAGATTTCACTTGTGTCTTGGCCGATGCCGAGGGCGATATGAGTGCGGCAGCTGATTTTTGTCCAGCCCATATCGGTGGGATGTCAGTTGTCATTAAGGCTTGTGTCCAGGAAATGGCGTCAGAGCACCTTGAAGACGGAGATGTGATTGTTCACAACGACCCTTACCGTGGAGGTCTCCATACGCCGGATCACACTTTTTTTATGCCTTTCTTTGTTGATGGTCAATTGATGGGATATGCGGTCTCCATCGGTCACGTGGCTGAGATCGGTGGAATGGTACCGGGTAGTTTTGCAAGTGAGGCCACCGAGATATTCCATGAAGGGATTCGTATCCCACCCGTCAAGATAAAGCGGGGAGGCAAGGATGTGGACCAGGTGTGGAAGCTGTTACTCGCGAATGTAAGAACTCCGCGTCACAACTATGGAGATTATCGTGCGTTAATTAGCGCTTGTGAGGTCGGTGCAGGCCGAATGAGTGTGCTAATTGAAAAGTACGGAAAGAATGAATTTTCTCAGTTAGTTTCAGACTTAATGGATTATTCGGAAAACCGAATGCGGGCCGAGATAAGTGATATTCCCGACGGAAAGTATTCATTTGAAGACTTTATGGAAGACGATGGACTCAGCGACACGGCCTACCGCGTTGCTGTCGACGTCTTTGTTCAGGCCGATGAGCTAATTGTAGATTTCGGGCGGAGCGACGCACAGGCGCCAGGGGCAATAAATGCTACTCTCGGTGTCTCGTCGTCCGCTGCCTTTAACGCCATTCTGCATCTTACGGATCCATCAATCCCACGCAATTCCGGTTGTTTTAGGCCGGTACGTGTTTTGGCAGCACCAGGCTCCATCGCCAACGTGGATTATCCCGCACCAGAGGTTGGTGGAAACACGGAGACTCATCTTCGTCTGTGCTACGCTGTTGTCGGTGCCTTATCAACCCGTCTTCCTGAACGTGCTTTTGCCACAGACGCAGGGACCCATTGCAACTTCCTTTTTGGAGGTACCCATCCTGTTACAGAAGAATATTACGTCTGCTATGATTTTATGCTTGGGGGTTGGGGAGGGCGCCCGTTTGCAGACGGGCATGACACTTGCAATTGCATAAACGGGAACTGCCGAACCGTACCGGTGGAGGTATACGAAACACGTTACCCGTGGCTGGTTGAGAATTTATCGTTTGTCGATGATTCGGGTGGCCCAGGACAATTTCGCGGCGGGCTCGGGAGCACGAAAACACTTGTGTGCTGTTCTGACGAGATAACAATTAGTCACATGGGCGACAGACACAAGACAGCTCCATGGGGTCTTCTCGGAGGTGAAGACGGAGGAAAGGCCTCGCTGCTCATTCAGCGTTGTGGAGAGGGGGAATGGCAGAATGTGTGTCAAATATCAGGAAAGATTTCACCTTCTAAGTTCGGGAATGTCGCGATCCGGCGTGGAGATAAAGTGCGTATCACAAACTGCGGCGGGGGTGGGTACGGCAGAGTTTCGGAGCGCCTAGTGACATCATTAGAAGAGGACATTCTGGAGGGTTATGTTTCAAAGGGCGAAGCTTTAGATCGCTATGGCTACATCCCGAATGCTGGACGGCGTGGTACGAGAAACAACGGCAGGAAGCCCGACGCGCCCTCACGGACATGAGTGTGGGCGCACGAGGAACCGTCACTGCGAGCCGTTACCCTACAAATCGCCAGTAACTGCATCTATCGGGGCGAACTGGACAGAAATCAATTATGACGCAGCGTTGTGGACTATTCCCGCGTCCCCTCTTGCAATCCCATCGATGATATTGTGATAGCCGGTTGTCATTCGCAGTAAGATGGCAGTTTTATCTGCTCGCGCGCCGTAGCTATCTCACTAACCGCATAGCGACCACCCGAATAACGCGGGCAGTCCAGTGCCAGTCCCGCCTCGATGACCAAGATACCGATGTCTTTGCCGCCGAGATAGCAAGTGCCGACGAAGCGGTCATAAGTCTTTTCACCATTTAGCTCGCAACGAACCTGCTGGCCTAAAACGAGATCGCGCATGAATATTTTCGACCGCTCCCCCAACGGCTCATTTAACTCCGGCGCGGACACGCCGTTTAGCCGGATCGGTATCTCACTCACCTCGATGGTATCGCCGTCGCGGATATGGGTGACGGTGCCGATGAGGGTGGTCGGCTCAGCTGCGACAGCAACGACGGCGCCAATGCTGATTAGAAAAGCGATGGCCCAAGTCAATTTCATGGCGCCGCAATTGGACAGCCTGAGCCCTGTGTAATCAATAGTTTAGAGCCCTGTCTCGTCTAGTCGGGTGTAAAGCCCCCATTCTATGTACCATTTCCTGATAGAGTCTCAGGCACCG
>DBZY01000104.1 GCA_002311835.1 Proteobacteria bacterium UBA1148
AATCAATATATGAATCACCTCTTAGCTTCTGATGTCATTTCAAGCCCTCAACTGAGTCTGGTTGATGGGCGGTTGCCGGTTCTAGCAGGTCCAGGTTTTGGATTTGATATTGACGCAGATGCGGTTGCCAGAGCTGCAGAAGAATATCAAGCAAGCTTGTAACGAATTCAAGTTAGGAAATGTTCTCTTTGTATCAGAGATACAAAATCAGAAATAGCAATTAACTTAAGCTACGATCGTGTGGCCGACTAGAGAGTGGTCTACCGCGTCAGCAGAAGGCGCTGAGAATAAATGACAAACCTCAATCGCTCGAACCCTTTAAACCCAGACCGCCGTTGCCTAATCAACGCGTTGGTGAAGAGTGAACCTAAAACAATTCAAAAGCGTACGGTTTGTGTTAGCTGAAAGACTTTATTCACGGAGGGGCTGACAGACTATGTGAGGTCCAATGTTTTGGTAAATGCTGGCGCTGACTATTCTGTTGCCAATTTCCTTAGCTCTGGGTCGCCTTTGAGACTGTCATCAGCATGCGCGACGGGCCCTTTCAAAATTCACGTCGCAAGGAAATGTTCCAAGCGTTCCAGCCCATCGGCAAAGCTCCGTCGTGAAACGCTTAAGCGAAAGTGGTCGTCACCCGCCCCGAAGCAATAACTCGGTGCGAAGGCAAGCGATTCACGCTCCAGCAATTGTTGGCTCAGCACCCGGGTTCCACCAAGACCAAGCCAGCGGGGAAACGACAACACACCTGCCATCGGCGCGCGCCAGCGAAAGAGGTTGTCATGGCGCGCGAAGAACTTCGTCGCAAGTTCAAGATTGTCCCTCACCAACTGTGAATTGCGGTTCAGAATCGTCGCCTCATGACGAAGCGCGAGTCTGGCGAGGAAGTCCACCGGCGGTGCGACATAGCAGTTGAACAGTTCGCACTCTTTACGGATGCGCCGCATGACTCCTAGGTCTCTCGAAACGATCCAGCCCACTCTCAAACCGGGCAGTCCATAGGTTTTTGACAGACCATGCATCGTGACTGCGTGCTCGTAGTGATCGGACAGATTGTTCACACCTTTCGAACTCTCATGCGGTAGCCCGGAGTAGATTTCGTCCGAGATCAACAGGGTCTCACGCTCTCGCAAAATCTCGACGAGGGTGTCTACATAGGATTGACTCGGCATAAAACCTGTTGGATTCTGTGGAAACGTCACCAGCACCAACCGTGTCTTCGGTTTGACGAGTTCGCGAAGCTCGTCGAGGTCCGGTACCCAATCGTTTTCCGGCCGCGCCTCCCACGGCACTACGTGCGCCCCGCGACTGTGGGGCAACAGCAGATGAGGTGGGTACGAGGGTGTCAGCACCACGACGCGTTCGCCGGGCTTGACCAACGCGAGAAACAGTAAACCCAGAGCGTCATCCAAGCCGCTGGTAACGGCGACACCATCATCGTTGACGCCTTGATAGTGCCCGGCGATTGCGTCGACCAGCGCGGCGGAGCCGTGTCGCCGCGGATAGTCGAGCGAAGTCTCCAGCATGCCGGCGGCGATGCCTTCTTCCAGAGCAAGTAACTGGTCCCGGGTCATCGGCTCGCCGGCGGACGCGCTCAGGTTGTATCGCGCGCTCTTCGCGAGCGGTGTCTCAAAGAATTCCTGCAGCAGTTGACGAGGTGTGGACGACATGGCTCGGCGAAATGCCGAGGACGGCAGTTATCGAACGCAAGACGGCGAACTACCGTCTTCCTTTGCAGCTACTAGAGCCTTTTGTCTATCGATACTCATGGCAACTCCTTCAATCATGTTTAGGTAAAGTATTTTTTTATACAATATAAACCACGATCAAGCGGCGCGCACCCGTCCGAGGCGGTACGCACGTAGCTTCTTCATGTCAAGCATTGCCTCGGTATCCGTCAGATAAGTGAGTGGATTGGTGTGGGCTGCGCGAATCAGCTCTTCGTTGCTCATTTCAAACTCCGTTTAAGGTTCTGAGTAAGAAACTTTAAAAGGATAGCCGCTCGCAACTAAATAACCTACAAATGGTGTCGCGAGACTACGCTCGATATACATGTCAAATATAGCTGGATCAGAAACGTGATGTATGACGACGCGATAAGGGCCCAGACGGCATGCGGTTACACTGTTAACGGAGAAATCAGGATTCTGGACGTCGAGGACGCAACAGGAGGTTATCAAATCAATAGAAGCCGATCCCGAAATTCGAAAACACTGGTAGGCTGCGGATAGATCAACCAGAGACATGTCATTTTCTTCTAATGGTTGATTAACATCTGAGAATTCTTGAACTGCCGATGTATTGCTAGTGGTCATTAGGTATTCATTGGTTCCCCAAGACATAGCTGACCAAGGATCGCCCAAAACAACTCGACCCTGTTCGGGTAAGACACCAAATACCGTCTGTATACAGTCTTCGAGTATAGAATCCCATTGGATTCCCTTGACTAGTAATTTGCCGGTAAACGGTTGGTGGGTAATTAGTACGTTCGATTCTTCCTCTGCCACCAAGTTTCTTATCGACGTATCCTCTAGGCCGTGTCGCAGTGCTGTAGTCTCATGCATATTGACGTTTACCTTCTGGATCAAAGAAATGAGGTGAAACAACTTCAACCCCGACTTGCTGGTCCGCTATCGGTGCTGAAGCGACGAGTTGTTCGCCAATCCGATCGTGTCCATTTTTAAGCAACGCCAGTGCTACATCGTGGCCAAGAATTGGGCTGTATGCGAGCGACGTGATCCAGCCTTGTGAACGCCCAACTTTAGCTGGATCCTCATCGGATACGAGATGTGAACTATAGGGTAGTCGTTCTTCAGAATTTATAGCAAGAATACCTACCAACTGGCGACGGTTTGGCTCTGACATGGCAGGTAGGTCCAATGCCTCTCGGCCGATAAACCATTTTTTGGAACTGACCATACGACCGAGCCCAATATCGTAAGGGTTAGTACGGCCATCGGACTCCCGTCCAATAACCCAATGACCTTTTTCCAAACGCAAGACACCCATAGACTCAAC
>DBZY01000100.1:0-1834 GCA_002311835.1 Proteobacteria bacterium UBA1148
GTTCAAATCTCGGCAGCCCGACAACAAGAACCTCAGGTCAGGGCCAATTCTCCGTTACTTGTCCTCACCACCGCCGATGTTGAGAACTTAAGGAACCAACTACATATACGAGAGTCTCAGATTTGATATTGTATTTTTCACGGCTGATATTAACTGGCCGAGAGACAAAACTCTGATCGATCCGGCTGGGCCTGCATGCTTGACCTAACTAGTAAGCCGATTGCCGTCCTCGTTCAGGGTCTCGGCCCCATAGGCAAGGAGATCCTAAAGGCGGCACACCAGGATCCTCACTTGAACGTTGTCGGGGTCGTCGACATCGATAGCTCCCTTGCTGGGACGAGGTTGGGTGATCACGACCTAGAACCCAGCGACATAGTGATCTCTTCTAGTCTTGAGACTGCGAACGCTGCAGAGGTGGTCTTGCACGCCACTGGGTCATACCTAGAGTCTGTTGCTCCACAGATCGAGAAAGCTCTTGCTTTGGGGCTTAACGTGGTAAGTACGTGTGAGGAACTGTCGTTTCCATTCTTCCGACATCCAGCCCTTAGCGAAGCGCTAAATAGATCTGCTCAAGGCCGTGGTCTGGCGGTTGTTGGGACTGGCGTCAATCCTGGTTTAATGATGGATCGGCTTCCCTTGACTATGGCTTCTGTAAGTCATTCCATTCGATCAATTCATGTAAGGCGTGTACAAAATCCAACCAGTCGGAGGCTGCCATTTCAAACTAAAGTTGGACTGGGTCTTTCTGTACAAGAATTTGAAGCGTTAGCAAGTAGAGGAAGCCTCGGGCATGTAGGACTCGAGGAGAGCGCGCGGTTAATCGCCACGGGACTTAACTGGGAGCTTGAAAAGTGGACTCAGAATATTGAGCCAGTCCTAGCAGAGTCAGGTAAGTTAGTGAGTGGATTGATCGAGATCCTTGAGGCGAGGACTACTGACGGCAAGGTGCTCTCACTTCGATTTGAAGCCCATTCAGGGGTATCCGATTCATTTGATGCTATCAATATTGATGGTCGGCCTCCGATTGACCTACACATCGCTGGTGGGGTTGCAGGTGATGATGCTACGGCAGCATCAGTGCTGCAGGCTGCAAAGGTCATTAAGTTGGCACGGAAAGGTCTGATTTCGGTACTTGAACTACCACTTGGCTCACACAAGCTCAGCTCGGCAGATAGGTAATCATGGGATGAATCTTATACAACCTCTGGATCACGACCGTTTCTTGATGGGGCCAGGTGGAAGGCTTGAAGTCCGTGGAAGTATTTGCAGTAGCTGCAGTCTTCGGTTGCACCCAGCAAGAGGGAAGTGTCCACGCTGTTCGGAAGATATGTTGGAGACATTCATTACTGACCCTGATGGGGTTATCGAGTCCTTTACCGTGGTACATCAAAAGATAGAGCGAAGTCTGATTGATCCACCGTACGCATTAGCTGAAGTAAAGCTAACTGATGGCTACCGGCTGCGTTGTATTTCTACAGATGATCTGGAGGTGTCGATTGGAAGTCGGGTTCGGCTAGATACTCAGCAAGTAGAAACTGATAGTGGCCCGAGACTTGGTCTCGTATTCACCCTCATCTGATGAGGTGGTAGGGATGAGCTCAGTAGTAATATTAGGTGGCGGTCTACATCCATTCGGTCGGTTCCCAGATAAATCGTTTAGAGAGTTAACTAGAGTGGCAATTGGAAGTTGCCTCGAAGATTCTAATGTCTCGTTTGGTGATATCCAGGCAGCATTTTGCGGACGCGCCTATGCGCCTATAGGTACTGGGCTAGAGGTAATTACCCAGTTTGGTGAAACGGGTATCCCAATTGTCAATATTGAACAGGCCTGCTC
>DBZY01000100.1:2075-30207 GCA_002311835.1 Proteobacteria bacterium UBA1148
TAAATCCGTATGCCCAATACCGTAAAGAGGTAACGATTCAGGAAGTAATGGAATCCCGGATGATTTCCACCCCTATAACACTTCTCCAGTGTTCACCCACTAGTGACGGAGCTTCGGCCGTTATTCTATCCTCTGCCACTAGAGCACGGCAATATATAGGCTCTCAACGGAAGGTGTGTGTGACTGGATGGGCCTGTGGAACTGATTCGTATGATGACGAGAATCTTGAAGTGCTTGATCCAACTGTGACCCGGTTGAGCCGCGAGTTATATGAGCGAGCAGGAATAGCTCCGGAAGATATTGATGTCGTTCAACTGCATGATGCATTTGCCCCAGCTGAGATTATTCGTATGGAGGCAATGGGATTAGCTCCTGAGGGCGGTGGAGCAAGATTCGTCGCAGAGGGTGAGACCGGCATTAATGGATCGATCCCAATAAATACTGATGGAGGTCTAATCAGCCGAGGGCACCCCATGGGTGCAACAGGGTTAGCGCAAATAATTGAAATACTGCGCCAGTTGCGTCAGGAAGCCGGACCACGACAAGTTGAAGGTGGGCCAAGGATAGGAGTATGCCATAACTCCGGCGTGGGTGGGGTCAACATGCATTCATTCGCCAGATAAATGTTAATCTGTAATTGCTGGAAAACGGTTGGGGCAGACAAGAAGCAAGAATCCTGTATGTCGTAATCCAATAATGGTGTTTGAGAGACATAGGTACGGTTTCCCTATTGACAGCTCGGATCAGAACTTATGGAGTTTCGTGCTTAGAATCTGGTGAGATGGCTGTGTCGGAGTCTTAGCGAGAAAGAAATGGAGGAGGAGACCATTATGCGATTTGGTTTCATGATGGTACTCAGTCCCCGGGAACCTATTCTCCGTTTTCCAGATATCGCCTCCCACGCAGAAGCAGTGGGATTCGACCTGGCGTGGCTCGGCGAGTCTCAAATGATTTCCAAGGACGCTTATACGGCCCTCGCTTTGGCTGCAACGAAGACCGAGAAGATCTTTCTGGGCCCTGGGGTTGCGAACCCAGTTACCCGTCATCCGACTGTCCTTGCGAACACGATGGTCGCTTTGAACGAAATTAGTGATGGTCGCGCCATTCTCGGAATCGGAGCCGGCGATAGCGCGGTGCACACCATTGGAGTCCGGCCCGCAACCGTTAACCAGTTAAGAGCAGATGTGGAATGTATAAAAGTGCTCTTCGACGGTGGTGAAACTGTGATCAATGAGACTCCAGCTCGGCTATTGACAGCTGGTGAACCCGTTCCGATCTGGATTGCCGCTAGCCAGCCGCGCATGCTTCAACTAGCAGGAGCGGTAGCCGACGGGGTGGTGGTGATGGGTGGGGCAGAACCGGGAATAACCGAATGGCAGATCAATCATGTTCGCCGTGGGGCGGAATCCTCGGGGCGCAGCCTTGATGATGTCTTTGTAGATCTCTGGTTTGGCATTTCGCTTGCTGACGACACCGAAAGGGCTCTTCAAGATGTCAGGCCGTGGGCGACTAGTCAGGCAAGATTATTGGCGAGGTGGAAGGAGTTACCGAAATCCGTGGCGCCATTCCGTGAGGAATTTGAACGAGCGCTCCAGCAGT
Organism: Proteobacteria bacterium UBA1148; assembly: GCA_002311835.1. Classification (GTDB taxonomy): domain Bacteria; phylum Pseudomonadota; class Gammaproteobacteria; order Steroidobacterales; family Rariloculaceae; genus UBA6522. The sequence goes on from DBZY01000100.1 coordinate 3,675, forward strand.
ATGATTTTTTTCAGCATCTTTCTCGGCACGCTAAGCACTCCACCGAGATTAGTGATGAGTTTGTCGATTTTATTGCTGTAGCAGGACCTCCGGAACGCTGCATTGAGAAGATAAGGCCGCTTCTTGATTTGAAGATCGATCAACTGACATTTACTCTGTTACCTGGAGGTCGCATGGAGAGGATCAGCAGATTCGGCGAAGAACTAATACCGCTGATCATGAAGTCTGAGGAGACGAAATAGGCGAAAATGGTATGTTGGACAGTCGATTATTGATAAGGAGGTATGTCTGTGATTATTGACTCTCATACGCACTTGTATGGCCCTCGACTCACACCAGGTGCGTGGGTTAATGCGTTTGTGGATTACGGGTGTTCAATTTCAAACCGTCCGGCTGATTTTGTAAGGGAGCGGGTTGAACAAACTTGGTTTGATGAAACAGGCGACCTCTTGATTTCCGATATGGATGAAGCGGGAATCGATAAGGCAGTAGTGATAGCGATTGATTTTGCATTGTATGCAGGCGTCGATGATGAGATATCTCTGGAAAGACGATACGAGATCTACCATCAGGCAATCGAGAAATACTCAGACAGACTTATTTTGTATGGCGGCATAGATCCGCGGCGGCCACACTCCGCGAAGTTTGTAGAAAGAGCTGTTAACGAATGGGGTCTCAGAGGTTTCAAACTATGGTGCACTGGAGTCAACCCTGGAGATAGAGCATGCTATCGAGTATATGAAAAATGTGCCGAACTGGATCTGCCGGTTGTAGTTCACACAGGGCAAGAGATCGCTCCAGCCTGTTCCGAACCCACTCGACCGATCTACGTTGATCAGCCCTCAAATGACTTTCCGGAAGTCACATTCGTTCTTGCCCATGCGGGTATGGCATGGTGGGAAGAGGCCGCCAGTTTGGCCTGGCATCACCCCAACGTCTACGTGGATACCGCCTATTGGCAGTCAAAGTACCTTCAGGAACCAGAGGATTTCCCAAGGAAACTGAGGGCCTTGCTCTCTCGGGCAGGTAGCGGAAAAGTATTGTTTGGTACTGATTGGCCTGCGCTTCGGACGGTCACGAAGGTCAACCACGCTAACTGGGTAGAGATCATTCGGTCGCTCTCCGACGCAACGGCATCTGGGGTCGAGTTTACGAAAGAAGAAATCGACTTGTTCCTTGGTGGCGCTGCGCAGCAGGCTCTCGGGATCGATTAGTTAGCACTCCAAATGGCGCCAACCACTCCGTCTCTTCCACATAATACCTTTTTGGGTAGCTGGCACCCAGGAACTCCTGATGGTCCGGTGGAACTCAAGGAGTGGCAACTTTCGACCGCTTGGAGGATAGCTGAAAATCTGTCGGTAAATAATCCTTTCTATGCGGACCACCTAGGAAGTTTGCCAACTGAGCGATCGGCTGAAACATTTCGGTCTCTACCAACTACCACCAAGGATCAAGTGGTTGCGGATTGTGAAGAACACCCGCCCTACGGATCCCGCACTACTTGTGACCATGCTGATGTGCGGAACCTTGTCGAAACGAGCGGCACCTCTGGACAAGGTCGCGAGGTCTACGTGATGAACGCAGACGATGAAGTTGCCGCTGTCCAAATGGAAGCAACGGGATTTTGGTGGAGTGGAATCCGACCCGGAACACGTGTACTCCTAACTCTGCCGGTGGGTACAACCGCTGCGGGACTTTGGTACTACGGGGGACTACGACTGCTAGGGGCCAACGTCTTTTCAGTTGGCTCGTACTCCACGGACCGGAAGATTGACTTCCTCCGGCGATTTGGAGCAGATGTGGTAGTTGGAACGCCGTCTTATGTCCAACGGATAGCGGTGGCAGCAGCCGAAATTGGGCTCGATCCAAAACAGTTTGGTGTGGACGTTCTAATCGTTGCAGGTGAGTCTTATGAGGAATCCTGGGCGAGAGAGATTGAACTTCTCTGGGATGCAACCCTCTATGAGCAATACGGTTGTACGGAACGCGCTGTGGCGTGGACCTGTCCCGGCGGTGTCCTCCAAGACGGCCGATTGGGCGTCTTGCATTTCCCGCCAGAGACCGCCTACTGCGAAGTAATTGACCCTTCAACAGGTAGAGACGTTCAAGACGGAGAGGTGGGAGAATTGGTTGTTACTCCTCTAACTGCTGAAGCGTCTCCTCTTCTTCGCTATAGAACCCGTGATCGTGTTCAGTGGGTCGCTCCGGGTTCCTGCTCATGCGATCGCCCCTTGGCCGGCATTCGTGCAGGCGGGGTTCAACGTTATGACGACATGATGAAGATCAAGGGAATGAATGTGTGGCCAACCCAATTTGATGCGGCAATCTTCGGTGTGCCCGGGGTGATGAACTATCGAGGCACCGTTGAGGTTGTTAATGGACGTGAATCCGTTCGAGTGCGAGTTGAGTGTCTGCCCAACCGTAGCGAAGCCGTCCTTTTGGAGGTTCGGGAAGCAATCAGTGGATCTATTGGTCTTAGAGCCGAGGTTCAACCCCTCAAGCCCGGTGAACTATCACTCGAGATTCCAGAAGGGTTTGTAAAAGTATCTCGGTGGACTGACAACCGTAGACCAGATCCGTCGCCACCCCAGAATGCAATAGCGAATAGTGAACTGCCAAAATGAGCTACACAATAAATATTGATACTGGTGGAACGTTTACTGACGGATTCATCACCGATCAGACGATTTCTATTCGTACCAAGGTCGAGACGACACCACACGACCTAACAGCAGGGATTCTTGCCTGTATTGATCAAGGAGCAACCTTCCTAGGGGTTACACGACCCGAATTGCTCCAGAACACCGAGACAGTTCGTTTCTCCACTACGCTCAGTACTAATACACTGATCAATCGGTCAGGACCAAAGGTGGGTCTTCTGATTGGTTCGCGTCTAGCGGAGCTAGTAGTCAATACTCTCCCTGAAGATTTGCCCCTCCAAGAGGAACTTATTGTTTGTCTTGATGAGGGGTCTGGAGGAGTTGACGCTAAAGGAGTCAGTGAAGCCGTTCACCAGCTCCTTGAACGAGGTGCAAGAATTCTGGTTGTGGCTTTAGATTCGGGAGCCGACCTCTCGGAGCGTGAAACAGCCGTTCGCGTGGCGATCACGAACGATTTTCCACGACACTACCTAGGGGCTGTCCCGGTACTTTGCTCGAATCAGATAACCCTTAGTAACAGTGATGTGATTCGGGTTAATACGGCAATAGTTAACGCATACTTGCACCATGATATGAGTCGGGTGCTTTATCGAGTAGAGGATCAACTTCGTTTGGATGGGTACCGCTACCCGCTTCTGGTTGCCACGGCAGACGCTGGGACTGCTCGGGTAGCAAAGACCACCGCACTGCGAACCTGGGGATCCGGTCCTGCCGGTGGGGTTGCTGGCGCATCTGCGTACTCCCACAAGCTTGATCTGAACTATGTGCTCACTTTGGACGTAGGCGGAACCAGTTCTGATATCAGCACCCTCAACGATTCCCGGTGGATCTACCGTGTCCAACCCTCTATAGCGAATGTACCGGTAGCGCTACCAGCGGTGGATATCGACTCGATAGGGATTGGCGGGGGCTCAATCGCAGAGTTAGCCGATGGTGTTCTAACCGTTGGACCGCAAAGTGCAGGGGCCCAGCCAGGGCCTGCCGCTTTTGGTCTAGGCGGCAACCAGGCCACCGTCACCGACGCAATAGCTTGTCTCGGTGTCTTGGATCCTCTTTATTTCCTGGGAGGTCGCAAGAAACTCGATCTTGAGGCTGCCGCTCTGGTAGTTAAGCACCAAATTGCAGATCCACTTGATCTTTCTATCTATGAAGCTGCCTGGAAAGTCATCGACACAGCTTCTTACGGAATAGCTCAAGCACTCCTCGAAACCATCGCTGAAAGCGAACACAAACCAGAAGACTGTGCGATATTCGTGTTCGGCGGCGCAGGTGGCTATCTAGCACAACAAATCGCCTCTGTGACTGGTGTGGGCTCCACATACGTATTTTCGTCTAATCCTGTATTTAGTGCCTTTGGGCTATCAACGCTTGCAATTTCGCATTCCTACGAAGCAAGACCTGGTCCTCAGCTCGACTCCGAGTTGAAAGATCTTCAGCGTCGTGCTTACCGTGATATGCAGGGTGAGGCGATCGACTTAGGAAAAATAGTTCTTTCGCTTGAAGCTGAGTTCGAGGTACCAGAACACCCGGGAGAAATTCAAGCCGTACAGCTTGGTGATGTTAGTGAAGAGATTTCAGACAAACTAGTAGGTGAATTGGTTTCGAACGGTGCCCTCTTAATAAGACTGAGAGCTACGGAGTCAATTCCTACTCCTCCATTGCCTTCTAGCCCTAGCGGAAGTCTTTCCTCCACATCGAGTCGAATCATTCAGTGGAGGACAGGAGAGTTAGCCACTCCTGTCTTCGACTGGGATCAGGTACCGCGAGGCGCCGAAGTCCAAGGACCCGCGATTCTTGAAAGCGTGGACAGCACACTGGTAGTGCCTCCAGCGGTCACCCTGACTATTGGCGACAACTGCGAGGCAGTGTTTGGTCAGCAAGAAGTTGGAGGGAGCTGATGAAGCGGTCGATCACAGAATCTCTAGTGGCTAACACGGAATCACTGGAGTGGGAATGCCGTCGTTGCCAGCACACACTTGGCCCGGTCGCGGAGAATTACAAAAAGGGTTGCCTAATCGCTCAACGCGACCCAAAGGAAATCTGGGAACCGCTCATCGAGGGCGTTCTGAATTTCTCATATGACGCAACATGGTCGAGAATCGTCGAATTCTACTGCCCAGGATGTGGAGCACTATTGGAAGTTGAAATGCTTCCACCGGGCCATCCGCTAACGCACGACATTGAACTAGATCTGACTATGTTCACCGATGAGAACTCTGCCGATAGGTCCTCAAAGGATTCCGCTCAATGACAACAGAACCAAATCTTGGCACTGTTATTGACATTGACATTGGTGGAACGTTCACTGACTGTTACGTCCGCCGCGCTACAGGCGATTCAACTGCCGTCAAAACACCTACTACTGGCTTTCGCCTTGCAGTGGGTTTTAGGCAAGGTCTGGAGGAGGCAGCGAAACGATTTGGATTGACGACAAGTGAACTCCTTCTTGAAACGAGCACTATTCGTTATTCAACTACGGTGGCTATGAACACGCTTCTGCAGAGGTCTGGACCCAAGCTCTGCCTAGTGACAACAGCCGGATTTGAAGATGTTCTCGACATTGCTCGTGGAGCTGCCTGGATGGACGCGGCAGTTGTACGAGAGATCCGTAATGTTGCCCGAATCTCCAAGCCTGATCCGTTAGTTAAGGCGGGAATGATACTTGGAGCGAAGGAACGAATTGATAGTTTTGGTCAGATCGTTCGTCCACTAGACGAAGATCAATTCCTCACAGAACTGCACAAGGTGGTAGATCGAGGTGCGCGAGGATTTGTTATATCGCTTTTATTCTCCTATTTGAATCCTTCTCACGAGATCAGGATACGAGAACTTATTGAATCCGAGTACCCAGATGAATACCTCGGAGCGATGCCAATCATGCTTTCGTCAGAGGTAGTGCCAAAACGTCTGGAATATACGAGAACAAACACCTGTATTCTCAATGCTTACTTGCATCAGTCAATGTGGGAAGAGCTTGCCGGCATGGCGGATGAACTCCGGAGCTATGGCTATCCCAAAGGAATCATGCTGGTTCACAACTCAGGAGGGATGGCTGAGGTCTACAGGACATCGGCAGCAGCGACCTTCAATGGTGGCCCGGTTGCGGGATTGATAGGAGGAGCAGCGCTCGGAAAGCGCCGAGGCGACGGGAACGTAATTGTCACCGATATGGGAGGAACGAGTTTCGAAGTCGGGGTTATCAGTGATGGAAGGGCCCGCGCTTACCAGTTCCGGCCGGTCATTGACCGCTACTGGGTTGACCAAAGCATGCTTGAGGTTAAATCAATCGGTGCTGGCGGAGGTTCTATCGCTTGGCTTAATGAAGCGGTTGGTAACAGAATCGAGGTGGGACCTCGAAGCGCCGGTTCGCTGCCGGGACCGGCCGCCCTCGGGTTGGGTGGGACTGAGCCCACTGTTACCGACGCCGATGTCGTCTTGAACTACATCAGCCCGGAGAGTTATTTCTCGGGCAAGGCCATGCTGGATCGCGAGCTTGCTTATGAGGCAATCAAGTCCAGGATTGCGGATCCACTCGAAATCTCGGTAGAAGAGGCAGCTGCGCGTATTAAGCGGACGGTCGACTCGAATATGGCCGACGTGATTGCTCGAGAGACATTCCTTCGTGGATTCGATCCTAAGGACTTTGTTCTTCTCGCATATGGCGGGGCGGGTGCTACCCACTGTGTCGGGTATGGATCCCGTCTCGGGATTCAGAGGATGATTGTGTGTCCGTTCTCACCCGTCTTTTGTGCGTGGGGTTCTTCCACGATGCCAGTTGCACATATTTATGAACTGTCGAGACGAGTTGAACTACTTGCAGCCGGTACGAAGGCCCCAACAGCGGAGTTTGAACTATTCAACTCGGTTGTCGACGAACTGGAAGCCCAAGCCAGAAGGGACCTACGGGGTGAAGGGTACAACCCGGAACTGGCAAATCTGAGACTTGAGTTAGACATCAAGTATGGTGGACAGATTCATAGCCACCGTATTGAATCACCGCTATTGCGTCTACATAGTACTGATGATGTGATGGCTATTTATTCAGCATTTGAGGGTGACTATGCGGCATTCTTCAGCCCAGTAAATGTTTTTCCTGAAGGAGGCGTAGAGGTTCATAACTTTGTATTTACCGCATCCATGCCTGAGCCAGAATGGGAACTGCAAATTTCGGAGCCCGATGGGACAACAGTTGATACAGCGCTTACTGGAGAACGATCGGTCTACTGGACTGAGGCAGCCGACTTTCTAGACACACCTATATATGGGCAATCGCTACTGAAACCGGGCTACCAGATTATCGGTCCAGCGGTAATAGAGGCGGAGTACACAACTACCGTATTGGATCCTGGATTTGAACTTACAGTTGATAACAATTTTAATTTGATTATTCAACAATTAGTGAAAGAACCGTCATGTCGCTAGATCAGACTTCTCTAGATGGACCTGAAATTCCTGAATATATGCGTGTAAGGCCTATTGAGATTTCAACGGCAACCATGGTTCAGTGGCTGAAACCAGAACCAGTTGGCGAGGCTGAGAGAAGTTGGGTGGAACAGCTGGAGCCAGGAGATTATGAGATTTATGATGAAAAGTTGAAGAATATTCTTGATGAAGCACGTGAGATCTTTGTTCGTAGCGGTGTAACTAACTTATTGACAGCTGGAGATCTAATTGTTGCAATATATACGGCAAATGGTGATCTAGCGAATGCTTCTGCAGGGACTTATCTCCATTGTGTAACGGGATGTCTGCCGGTCAAATATGTTATGCACAAGTACTACTCTGACCCTACAGTTCGAGTAGAAGCAGGAGATATATTTTATACAAATGAAGCGCGATACGGAGGTATTCACAATCCAGACCAGATGGCGTTTATGCCCGTGTTCCACGAAGGTGAGCTAATTGCCTGGACTGCGGCGTTAGCTCACCAACCGGAAACTGGAGCAATTGAGCCTGGGGGAATGCCGATCCTTGCTCGCAGTCGGTCCGATGAGGGAATGAAGCTAACTCCGATAAAGATCGGACAGGATTACCGGATTAAGCGTGATCTTCTAGACATGATGGTTAACTTTATCGATCGTTCGCCCCGAATGCAGGAGATCGATACCCGAGCCCGAGTGACAGGCGCTGATCGGTTACGAGTGCGCGTTCAGGAACTAGCGGTAGCGAAGGGCAATGACTTCGTCCGGGGTCTACTGCGTAAGTTGGTCTTGGAAGCGGAGGAAAGCGCTCGCCGACGCATCGCTCGCTGGAATGACGGGACCTATCGAGCCGTTGCGTTTGCCGACACTATTGGGAGAGAACCTGCCCTTGTTCGCGGCATGCTTACTGCGACCAAACGACATGACAGTATCCACATGGATTTCAGCGGTACCTCCCCGGAGAACGACTCCTCTTACAACGCCTTTCCACACATAGTTGCTGCCCACGCGGCAATCTTTCTGTTTGCTTATCCGTTTCATGACCTTCCTGCATCAAATGGAACCCTTGCTCCCTTTGAATGGGACATTCCCGAGGGCAGCGTCCTCAATGCCGCTCCAAACGCAGCCATAAGTAACAGCCCCCCGCTCTGCTGCATTGTGATGACTTCGGTCACTTTGGCGCTATCAAAGATGATGTTCGATAGTGAAGATCGAGACAAAATCGGTGCACCAAATGGGAATATGGGCAGTGAGATCATCTTCTCTGGAACCAGTCAGCACGAAATGCCCTATGCCGATCTTGATGGGTGCACGTTGAATACAGAGGGTCAAGGAGCCAGGCCCGACATGGATGGCGTAAACGCCTATGGATTCCCATGGGCACACGCGGGCCGGGCACCAGACGCTGAGTTCTACGAGGACGAGTATCCGTTTCTGCGGCTTTTCTACCATTTGCGCCGAGACTCTGGCGGTTTCGGTAAGTGGCAGGGCGGACTTGGCACAGAGACTGCTATCGCCCCTCGTCACGTCCCGACCATGTTCTGGAGTTCGATCGGTAAGAGCACACACATTTCCGTTGCTTCGGGACTGTTTGGTGGTTACCCATCGAGTGCTAGCCCCGGAATCTGGGTAAGCGGGACGGATCTTTGGGAGAAGATGAATCGAGGAGATCAAGACCTTCCCGAAGATGCCGTCTCCGTCGCTGCCGACCGAGCACTTCAAGGTGAATATCTACTGGAACACCTCACGAGGTTGACTCGAATTGGCTACAGCGGAGATCTGATCGTCCAACTCGCAGCGGGCGGTGGAGGCTATGGAGATGTTCTTGAACGTGATCCAGACCTAGTCCTCAACGACCTGAAGAACGGCCAAATCTCGAGCTGGACCGCAAAGGAGGTCTACCAGATTCGCTACGAGGAAGACTCATTGATCCTGGACGAGACTGCTACGGAGGAAACACGGGACTCGGCTCGTCAAACCCGACTCAAACGTGGCAAGCCGTGGGACGAGTTCATTTCTGAATGGTCCAAACTGTCGCCCAATCCTGAGGCGCTAAAATATTTTGGCACCTGGCCCGAAGGGGTCGCCGAGACACCAGTAGTTAGAATCTGAGTCGCCAGTGTCAGCAGGAAGCGTTGATGGGCAAACACTCCCTTATTAACGCGTTGCAATCACGGGACGGCAGCGAGACAGCCGTAGTCCCAAGGATCCAACGCCATGCAGCCGCTATTGAGCAGATTTCAGACATTGCAGTTTGGACCGAGCCAGAAGCGATTGCTCGTTCTCTGCGGAATGCCCAAAATCTCTACAGCCTTGACGCAGTCACGCTAGGGGATGGCTACAACGTCGCTGTGGGTTGCCGGCAAGCCTCTTCCCCCGGACTTGGACCGCTTGAAGCCTTGATCCAGAGTACGGAGGGAGCGCCTCTTGTCGAACTGCCTTTACCTGAAACCGTTATCGACACTCCGGTCCTGAATGTGTATCTAGAGGCTTGCAAACGGATCAAAACAGTTCTAGATGATCGAGCTGGTGTTGCGATCGTTGTTCCGGACGATCAGGCACTTCAAGATCAACTGGTGCTCCAGGAGCAATCGGAATGGGCACAGGAAGTGCTGATCCATGTGATCCGAGCTTTCGGACCCCTCGAACCTGATCTTTTCATGTTCGTTGGCACAGCACGACAAATTCCTACTCGCATTCGGCCAATAATCAACTATTTCGGAGCCGCGATTGTGCACGTCTCAACGAGCTACATAGAACCCGGAGTCCGGTGTTTGACAACAGAGGCCCTAAATGAGTTGCCCCCAAATCCAACTGATGAAATAGAGCGCCCGTGGCTTATTACGACTAGCGAGGAAGTGGGAGTTGGTACAAACGTATCCAGACTAGGCGAGGTCCTGCACCAAGCCAGAGTGCGAAGGGGATAGAAGAGTGACAAACCAGACAGAGGAGCTGTGGGATAAAGATTTGGATTCACTCCCCTGGGTCGAAGTTGAAGCGTGGCAGGGAACTCAAGTCGAGAGTTTCGTCTCCGGGCTTGCCCATCGTTCACCGTTCTACGCTGAAAAGTTGGGGGCCTCTCGTAAATCAGTAAAAACCATCGAAGCCCTTGAATCGCTGCCTCTCACAACTAAGTCAGATCTTCGGATTGCTCAGGAGAGTCCATCAGAGGGTGAATCGTTTGGAACAATCCAGGGAATGCCAACCTCAGAGATTGTTCAGACGGTTTCCTCTTCAGGAACTTCAGGAAGGCCAGTCCATTACGCGCTAACTGCAAGTGATCATGCAAGGTGGAATGACGGAATCGCGAACATGTTCTTTACGGCTGGGATCAGACCGGCAGATGTCATCGCGCACCTCACTAGATTGCCCATGGTGGGGGGCGGGCTTCCATACGCCGATGGTCTCAGGAAACTTGGTGCGAATGTTGTTTGGGCCGGTGGCATGTCTACGGAACGAACGTTGGAAACTATCAAGTCTTTGCAAGCAACAGCGCTGACCGCGACCGTCTCATTCGAGGTCTACCTGGCAGAACACTGTCGTGAAGTGATGGGTTATGAACCGAGTTCGCTAGGTCTGAAGAAGCTAATTGGCGGTGGGGAACCCGGGATGGGTCAGCCGGAGATCCGAGCACAGATCAGCGAGGCCTGGGGGGTAACGCATCTGCGTGAGGCAATGGGTTTGAGCGATGTAATGGCTGGGATGTGGGCCGAGTGCGGGCAGGGGAACGGAATGCATTTTTGTGCTCAACGGCACGTAGCAATTGAATTGATCGATCCGGATACTGAGAACCAGATCCCTTGGACCGAGGGAGCAACTGGTGAAGTTGTCTACACAACGTTTAACCGCGAAGCCACTCCGGTTCTTCGTTTCAGGTCAGGTGACATCGTTGTGGTCACTGATATCGCCTGTGCATGTAGCAGAACTTCGCCGAAGATCCGCTGCATCGGACGTAGCGACGACATGTTGATCTACAAAGCGATGAATGTGTTCCCCTCGGCAATTCGTGATGTCATTCTCGACGAACACTCCGATCATCTCTCGTCGCACATGCGGATCTGGAAGGAAGAAATTGGTCAGGTGAAGTTTGATCATCCAATTCCCCTAGAGGTCGAAGGCAACGAGGATCTGGAAGAAAGTGAGGCTCAAGTTCTTTCAGAACGGATCGAAGCGACTGTCCGGATGAGGTTGGGCGTTCGGGTAGACGTGGCTGTAGTGGCGACAGGGACAATCCCCCGAACTGACTACAAAACTTCACTAGTGCAAGTTCGTAACCCGCAGACGAGTAAGGGAACCCCTTATCCCGACGTTCAGTAACTGGCTGACGCAACTGTGAACAACTATGCATGATCTTGTAATACGAAATGGCACAGTAATTGATGGCAGCGGCTCGGCGGGCATCAGGACTGACATTGCAATCAATGGTGATCTAATTGGGGCCGTGGGACACTGCCAGGATGTCGGTCGAGTAGAAATTGATGCAACGAATCTAGTTGTTTCTCCGGGTTTTATTGATGTGCATTCTCATGATGATCTGGCAGTTCTCGAAGATCCAGAGATGATCCATAAGATTTCTCAGGGAGTAACTACCGATATCATTGGAAATTGTGGGTGGGCCGCAGTTCCTCGTTCGCCAATTAATGATCGGTGGCTGGAGAGCGGGATTCTTGGATCCAAAAGGCCTCCCAGTTGGAAGGATGTAGGTGAGTATAGGGCACGTATCGATAGTGCGCATCCTTCGTGCAATGTGGCAATCCTTATCGGCTACGGGGCGGTTCGACGAGCTGTACTGGGGTCGAGTAGAGAAAAGCCGACGCGGAGAGAGTTGAGGGAGATTCACCGGCATCTTTCTGCGGGGATGGACGCGGGTGCCCTGGGGGTGTCGACTGGTCTGACCTATGAGCCTGGTCGGTATTCCTCAACTCAAGAATTGATACGTGCGATTGAGCCGATTGCTCAGGATGAGGGCCTTTATGTGAGTCATATTCGGAATGAGGGCAGCGGACTGGTACAAGCTGTAGAGGAAGCCATCGAAATCGGCAGGAGGGGTGGTTGCAGTCTCCATATTTCACATCACAAAGCACTCGGCCGTGAAAACTGGGGGAAGGTCAAACAATCAATTGCTGTGATTGATTCTGCGCGGTCAGAGAGTCTCGATGTGACAACTGACGTCTATCCCTACACGGCCTCTAGCACGCTTCTTCACACGGTCGTTAGGGAGGGGATTAGGTCTGATGAGGCCGCATCTGTTGTCGTTGCGTCGTCGGCCTACCCGGATTCCGCAGGTCGCTCTCTTCTTGACTTAAGCGAGATCAACGGGTTGGAGTTTGATGAGATGGCTTTCCGTATCACGGAGACTGATCCCGCCACAGTGGTTGTGCGCCACGGCATGACCGAAGAGGATGTATGTGCAGTAATGCGTCATGAAGTCGCAATGATTGGGTCCGACGGACTTCCGTGTGAAGGAGGACAGCCACACCCTCGGCTCTATGGGACCTTCCCGCGCGTCCTTGGCCGTTATGTCAGGGAGTTAGGGGTCCTTACTCTCCCAGAGGCCATTCGAAAAATGACATCGCTTCCGGCAAGAAAATTCCGCCTCCATCGTCGAGGGACGATTCGGGAGGGCTGGTACGCGGATTTGAGCCTCTTTGATCCGGAGAAGATTGTAGACAGAGCGACCTATGACAATCCGAGGTTGCTCTCGGTAGGTGTTCTTCATGTGATTGTTAATGGAGATGTGGTTGTGAGCAATGGAAGACATCTGGGTACTCGGAGTGGCTATGTTTTGAATCCGTCAAGCGATACCTGAACCCAACGCTCTGGTCGACTTGATATTGGTGGCCCTCATGGATAAATCAGTACGGTTAACACCATCGGCTAAGTAATCCTCTGGATTATGTTCTGTTTCTTGAGGGCTGTGAGATGTTCTGGCATAATCGAGGGATACGAGACAGTGTGGGAAGGAATGAAGACAATGTTTGATCTCACCGGACGCAATGCATTGGTTACAGGTGCTGGGGGTGGCTTGGGGTCAGCCATCGCTGGGAGTCTCGCTAGCCAGGGAGCTTCCGTTGCCGTAACAGATATTCTCGAAGAAGCTGCAGCAGTTACCGCAGATGATCTTTCTTCGAGATTCCCAGATCAGCGATTTGAGGCGATTCAACTTGATGTGACCGATGAAGCAAATGTCAAAGCGGCATATGAAAAGGCAGAGGCTGAGGTCGGCAATATCGACATCCTGGTGAATGTCGCTGGGATTGCTACCATTGTTCGATTTGAGGAGATGACATTTGCGGAGTGGCGAGAGATGCTAGGGATTCATCTCGATGGCACGTTTCTCTGTACGCGCTATGGTTTGCCTGGAATGCTCGAGAGGGGTTTCGGCAGAGTAATTTGTATCTCGTCAATTGTTTCAACCACCGGCGTGGCGTATGAAACACATTATGGGGCGGCTAAGGGAGGCATTGATGGGCTAGTGCGTTCCCTTTCCCGCGAGGTAGCTTCTCGCGGGGTGACGGTCAATGCTATCCGTCCTGGTTATTTTGATACTCCGCTGAGTGCGATGATCCCTGCTGAAGAATTGCGCCTGTTGGAAGAGTGCATTGCTGTTGGACGATTTGGTCGCCCAGAGGAAGTTGGTGCTCTTTCGGTTTACCTTGCTTCTAATGAAGCGGAGTACATGACCGGTGAGCTAATTAGTCCTAATGGCGGGTTCTCTTATGGGCATGCGGATCTTGATGCCTTGTCGTAACTCGTATATTTGAAGCTTGAAAGTTCCGAAACAGATATTTCCGGTGATCTAAAGAAGCTGGTCGAGGCGCCGTTTGGATGGTAATAAGTATTCGTGAGGGACAAATAGCAGATACTCAAGAATGTGCCCAGATATGTTTTGACGCGTTCCGCGCTGTAGCGGAAGAGCACAACTTTCAGCCCGATTTCCCCTCGGTGGAAGCAGCGGTTCGTGTTGTTTCGGTGATGCTGGAACATGCGGGGTTCTATTGTGCAATCGCTGAGCGCGATGGAGAAATCATTGGAAGTAACTTTCTAGACGAGCGCGCGGAGATTGTGGGCCTGGGTCCGATCACAGTCCGAAGACAGGTCCAGAATGAGGGTGTGGGCCGCTTATTGCTGGCAGATGCCTTGGAACGCTCGGATCGGCGTGAAGCGCCTGGTATTCGTCTAGTTCAAGCTGCCTACCACGGTAGGTCCATGGCCCTGTATCTCAAGTACGGCTTTGAAATTCGTGAGCCGTTGGCTGCAATCAAGGGAACACTGCGCAGGATGGAAGTGCCAGATCACCATGTCCGGACGGTGGAAACCTCAGACCTAGAAGCGTGCGATCAACTCTGCCGCTCCATTCACGGCTTCAGTAGAAGTTGGGAGTTGCAAGATGCGATTTCAGCAGGTAGTGCTCGCTTAGTTGAGCACCGTGGTCGGGTTACGGCGTATACGACGAATATTGGCTTCAGTGGACATACCGTAGGGCGAAACTCCACCGCTGTCATGGCCTTAGTTGCGGCAACTGACCGTATTCGTGGACCAGGGTTTCTCCTTCCTCTTAGGTCAACCGATTTATTGATGTGGTGCCTCGAGCACGGACTGCGAATCGAACAACCTCTCTCGTTGATGAGTCGCGGGACCTACCGGAAACCTCAAGGGGTGTACTTGCCTTCGATTGCCTGCTAATTAGGCTGTTTCGGACGTGTTTCGATACTCAATTAATTGTCGGAAGGATTAGCGAAGATTCTCGATCGCCATCGTGGAATACTCGTTGCAGGGCCACTTGACTATCAAACTGATCTCTAGCGCCCACTGAATTCAGTGACCGTTCGTATGCGGGAAAGTTACTACTAGAAATCTCCAATCGAATCCTGTGGCCCTCCTGGAAGACAATCGCCGTTACTCCAATAGTCTCTGACACTTCTAGGACTTGATCTGCTATCGATCCGACTCGAAAGATCGAATCGACAATATTAATCGCGCGGCCATCTGGGTATACATCAACAAGCTTCGCTGTGAAGTCAGTTGTTGCGGCAGTGGTGGCCACGAAGAGACGTATCTGGATATCGCCGATGACCTCAATCGGGGAATTCAATACCTCTGAGGTATATATCAGAACGTCATTGCGCACTTCGATGGATCGCTGATCGCGTGGTCCCATGGGCGCGAGCTCGGGAAAACAACACGAACTGCCACCTAAACTTGGCACAGGTAGGTTCGGATCATAAACAAAAATATCCTCCGGTTCATCTGTCGGGGGATTGCGCCCTAGAGTGCCGTCGCCATTTGACGAATTGGCTAGGCCGTCACTATGAAGAAAAAGATGTAACGGTCGGGATCTGCTAGGCGGCCAACTATCCTCGTCTTGCCAAGAATTTCTTCCCATGACGAAGAGCCGCACTGCAGGAAGATCCGATGGTCGGTCACCCTCATTCTGCAACCAGTGTTCGAACCATCGGTTTTGTATATGGTCGATTTCACTGCGTGCGTCTTCGCCGAAATCAATTTCGCCGACCTGTTGTGCCCAAGGCATGTGATACCAAGGTCCAACAAGTAGGTGTTGGTTTGGCCGATCTGATGCTATTTGAAAGGTTTCTGTGGACTGGGCAATGAAGGTGTCGTACCAACCCCCGATATGGAGCGTTGGGACGTTTAGTTGGGCGATGCGTTGGTCCTTAGCTCGAAGCGAATCCCAATAAGGATCGGCGCGCTCCGGATGCTGGATTACCTCAAAGTAAAAGGGGGATAGCCCGGTTGTGCGAAGAACCGTCATTTCATCTACGGGAAGGTGTGAGTAGATACCGGGGATATCTCCCAACGCTTCCTGAAGTGCGGCACAGGCTGAGCGGTCACCGCGCACCTGTGCCTCCATTAGGGCGACTTGGAGAGTCCATGATTGAGCAAAGGCGAGGTTGAGTACTCCATTAGTGAAAAAGAGTTCGTAGAGTCCGGCACTGCAAAATGCAGGGGCGATTGCAGAGAGACGAGAATCGTCATGAGTCGCTGCCAGTAACTGTGTCCATCCTGAATAGGAATACCCGTACATTCCTAGGCGGTCTGGTCGAACTCCCGGAAGCTTCCGCATCCAGTCCAAAGTGTCGAGGGTGTCCTGGGCCTCGTGTAGGAGTGGGAAGAAGTTTCCTTCCGACTTAAACCTTCCCCGGGTATCGCCGACGACGACCAGGAAACCGTGTCGTGCGTACCAAATAGGGTGCGCATAACCAATTGTCTGGGGAGTATCTTTGCTATAGGGAGTGCGGAGCAAGAGGGCAGGGCAGGCACCTGAATTGTCAGGACGGTAGACATCTACTCTCAGAATGGTTCCGTCACGCGCGCGAACCGGAAGGTCCCGCTCTATCTCAACTGACATGTTTCTACGGGTTTAGTGGTGGGTTGCCTATGCAATCGAACTCTTCATTCGTCTAGGTAAATGAAATTGGGTTTCCCGGCGCACAAGCGTCAAGATCAATTCCAAGTAGGCGAGCAGCGTTTTCTCGAAGGATCCCGTCCCTCACTTCATCGCGAAAGTTGGCTTCGGCGAATTCGGACATCCATCGATCCGGATGGAACACAGGGAAATCAGACCCAAAGAGAACTCGATCCTTCAGAAGGGTATTCGCGTTTTGAACTATGGATTCTGGTAGATATTTCGGCGCCCAGCCTGAGAGGTCCATAAATACGTTGGTCTTGTGCCACATGACCGCAATCAGCTCCTCGCACCAGGGCCAACCCGGATGGGCTCCAATTATCGTCAACTCAGGTATTTCTGCAGCGAGATCGTCTAAGTGGGGAATTGGTCGACCGTACTTCAACCGGATACCCATTCCGCCGCGTGCACCCGCCCCGATACCGGTTGTACCGGTATGAATCATTACAGGTACAGACAAGTTGGCGCAGGCCTCAAAGACGGGTCGTACAGCTGGGTCATCCAAGAAGAAGGCCTGGGTGAGAGGCATGAACTTCATACCTCGGAGTCCGAGATTCTCCACGCACCGGTGTACTTCCCTCACTGCTAGTGCACCTTTCGCGGGGTCGACTGAACCAAAGCCAATTAGGACATCTGAGTTACGCACCACAGCAGCCGCGAGTTCGTCGTTGGAGTCAGGAGGCCGTCCTGTAACGGTTTCTTCGTCGAGGGCAAGGACCACAGCCAACATTTCACGCTCTCGGTAGAGATCGGCCTGCTGATCAAGCGTGATCTCTGTTTGTGGCTGTTTGAAATAGCGCTCGGCATGCTCAAGCCACTCGCCTTGGCGCCGGTGGGTGCAGGCATCGGAAGGATGGGTATGAATGTCAATGGCTGTAATCATCCTCAACCTTTCACCCGCCGCGGAAGAAGGCTATTCCTAGTGCCGCAGGTGCGGCACTAGCACCTGGACGATTTCTGAATCGCCATGCGCTGACTAGCAGTACCAATAGCGTACCTAGGAAGGGGAGCATGGTAAGAAATTCTGATGGAATGTTCCAGTCGGCCGATTGCGCAGCAAAATCTAGAGCTCGAAGTCCACCAAAGAGGTACGCGCCCAAGATTAATCGCAGCGGCTGCCAGCCAGCGAACATCACTATTGCTAGCCCAATCCAGCCAAGGCCACTAGTCATAAACGGCGTGAACGTTCGTGAGGTGCCGAGTGAGAGAAAGGCTCCGCCCAAGCCGACTAAGCCACCACCGAGAGAGACGTAGAGGAATTTCCAAGTAGTCACTGCAACACCGGTCGTGTCGGCAGCGGCTGGGTCCTCACCGATTGCCCTGATGTTCAACCCATGGCGTGTTCTCTGCAAAATAAACCAGATAACGAAGGGGGAAAGGAATGCTAGATATACGGCCCACAGATGCTCGAATAATATGGGACCAAAGATCGGGATGTCATGTAGTAATGGAATTTTCCAGTGCTCTATTGGACTGCTAGCTCTAATAGCGGTGTAGCTACGGCCTATTTGGCTCGACAATCCTAAGCCCAAAAGCCATAGAGCAAATCCAGCGACAACCTGGTTGGCACGGAATATGACTGTTGCAAGTGCAAACAGCGATGAAAAAAGTGCTCCACCCAATGCAGCACTTATAACACCAATTGCTATATTGCCGGATTCGTGCATGCCAATGAAACCAGCCACGGCTCCGATGAGCATTACGCCCTCTATGCCAATGTTAAAAACTCCTACTTTCTGTCCTAGTAGCTCACCGGAGGCTACGAATAATAGGGGAGTGCCAAGAACAATCGCTTGAAGCAGAGTTTCTTGCCAGAGATTGATTTCCATTTAAATATTAGTGTCCTCTGTCAAAGTGATCACAGAAAGTGGTGTATGAGCGCTGCCTGCCACCTCTCTTGGCTCTCGTCGCACGAGTCGGTAATGGGAGAGCCCTTCACCCACCGCTGCTACCAACAGTATGAATCCGGTTAGTCCAAATCGACCCAACTCAGACCCGACGCCCAAGATGCGTAACGAATTACCGGCAGCAATAATCGCTCCTATGATCACTGCCATCGCGGTTGTGCCGAGGAATGATCCCCCGGCGAGAACGGCGACAGCAATTCCCGTGTAGCCGGTATTACTTGACAGAGAGGTCGAGTATCGGTTGATTGCCCCGCCGGTCATGTGGGTGACCCCAGCGAGACCGGCAGTAGCGCCGGACGCGAGGAGAACTGTTACTAGGAGTCGGCGAACCTTTATGCCAGCATATGCTCCAACGCGTTCACTGGCCCCGACCGTTGCGACCATATATCCGAAAACTGATTTTCGGAATATGGCCGTAAGGAGAACCGCCAAAACCAACCCGATGACGATACCAAAACGTATTTCAACGCCGGCAATTGAGATTACTGGAAGTCTTGTCTGTTCGGGAAGTTTAGGAGTTGCGAGGACGGCACCTTGGGAGCGGGGGTCCCGCCACGGTCCTGTCGCCCAGTACGCAAGGAAGGCCATTGCCACGAAATTGAGCATGAGGGTGGTGAGGATTTCGCTGATGTTCAGATAGGCGCGTGCGAGGGCAGGAATAAGCATCCAAATAGCGCCAGCTCCAATAGCGCCCACAAACATGAGTATTAGGAGCGGTGGGCCAGAAAGACCGTCTAGGGCGAAGGCAATACCTGCTGCGGCCCAAGCGCCCATGAAGAATTGTCCCTCCACGCCAACATTCCAGGCTCCGAGTTTTATTGCAATGGCCGCTGCAAGTCCGGTTGCCATCAGGGGGGCTGCCAGTTCGAGGACGTTTTCTATCCCTTTCCTACTGCCGATGGTTGCTTTCAGAATCCGTTCAAAAGCGTTTCCTTCACCAATACTGAGTTGAATGGCAATCAGAGCAATTACGCCTCCTAGCAAGATCGCAGAAAGCCGATATAACCAACGTCTCGGGTTATCTGTTCTTAACTCAATCTTCCAACCGCGAAAATTTCGATCTGCAAGATCTTTCAATCGTAGAATTGGTTTATCTTGTTTCGAAGAGGCCATTTTCTCTGGCATTGAAATATCCCTAACCTATTTCTGCTGGGTGGCCGCCCATTAGTAGGCCAAGGGTATTGACGTCATATTCGTATTTGTTGAACTCGCCGGTTAATCGTCCCTGGAATATCACGACAATACGATCAGACAGACTGAGCAATTCTGCAAGGTCCTCAGAGATGAGAAGAATCCCAACTCCCGAATCTCGGGCCTTAAGTAGTACTTGGCGAACCGCCTCAGCCGCTCCGACATCAAGCCCTCTCGTGGGGTGGACGGCCACGAGTGCCTTCGATGCAGCAGCAATCTCACGCCCTGTCAGCAATCGCTGTGCGTTTCCACCGGAAAGTGTTCGAACACTAGATCCCAGGTCTCTAATTGAAATCTTGACTGCATCGACCAACTGTCGTGCGTAGCTCTTAATAGCTGCTGGGCTTAAAAATAGGCCCCGCCGGATTGGTGGGTCCCGAAAGGCGCGAAGAACGGCGTTGTGGTCTATTGATTCGGAGGTGACAAGGCCAGATGAATAACGGTCTTCAGGAATGTGGCCTATTCCAGCACGAAGAAATTCTACTGGATAGGCGCCGGTTAGCTCTTGATCGCCCATGAAAATCTGGCCGGAATCTACAGGACGCAATCCTGTGAGCACTTCAGACAGCTCTCGTTGTCCATTTCCGGCAACGCCTGCTACTCCGACGATTTCACCTGATCGGAGTTCAATGTCAAGATCTTCTAGTGCAGGAACTCCGCGGTCATTTCTGGCTGAGATTCCTTTTCCGACCAAGACCGCCGGCCCCAAAGCCGCAGAAGGTGGAGCAGGTTGTGTGTTTAAGTGTCGGCCGATCATCATTTTCGCTAGTAATTCTTGATTACAGTCGACGGTTTTCAATGTGCTGACACGACTACCTGCCCGGAGGACTGTTACCCGATCGGAGACAGAGATGACTTCGTCCAGTTTGTGCGAAATGAAAATCACCCCACGATTACTCCCGATTGCTAGACCGCGAAGCATTTCAAATAGTCGGTCGGCTTCGGTTGGGGTTAAAACTGCAGTTGGTTCATCTAGTATCAAGATTCTGGCGCCGCGTGACAGTGTCCGCAAGATTGCAACGCGCTGCTGTTCACCAACGGACATCTGCCAGATACGGGCGTTGGGTTCAACGTCAAGATCGAACTGTTTGGCCAAGGAATGTGTTCGGTCAACCAGATCCTTGTTCCCCGCGAGTCGCGGTGTTTCGTTCCAGCCGAGGTGAAGATTCTCGGCAGCGGTGAAGTTCTCTACAAGACGAAAGTGCTGGTGGACAATACCGATCCCTAGTTCAAGTGCTTTTCGCGGCGAAGAGATGGTGACTTCTGATCCATCAAGGGATATCTGACCTGAGTCAGGCTTGAGGAGACCCGCGAGGAGATTCATGAGTGTTGTCTTGCCCGCGCCGTTCTCGCCGAGGATTGCGTGGACTTCACCTGGATGAATGTCGAGATCAACGCGGTCTACCGCTATCAGGCTGCCAAACCGTTTAGTGACCTCGCGTATTTCCATGAGGGGCACGATCGCCGACCGTGGGGCGCTGTCCTCGACGATCATTGCCTATATCCCCTTCAGTAGGTAAATGATTCTCCAGCGACAGGACCATCCTTCGAAACTGGGTCTATTGCCCGGCTCACCCCGGGACACTGGCCCGGGGGAACTCCTGATCTCGGAGTACCCCCGCACCAGTGTCGCCTATACGGGGCCTATTGGCCGCGAAACACTCTCTTGAGTTAAACCTCACCCGACGCCGTCGATGTACCAATCCCACTTGGAGTAGATGAAGTCGTCGGTGAGTTCTTCTCCTGCTCCAATCCTCATTTCTCCGTCGGTGTCGTAGAGAGGTCCGACGAACGGGTTCAAGGTGCCGTCGAGCATCTGTTGACGTGCGTCCATCGCAGCGCTTTGCGCGTCTGCGGGCACGTTGGCTCCGAACGCATCGATGTCGTGGCCTACACCAAGGTCGAACAACTCCAAGCGTCCACCAGTCCATGTGCCGTCGAGAACCTTTCCGATCTCTTCTGTGTAGAAGTCGTCCCAGTTCATCAGGGCCGAAGTGAGGTAGGCGTTCTCGCCGAAGCGGCGCATGTCTTTGAACATCGTGACAGCCCAGACACCACGCTCTTCTGCCGTCGCGATCACCGAAGCATCGTCGATGAAGCCAAAGAGAACGTCAGCGCCGCCGTTGATCAAAGCGTTGGAGGCTTCGACTTCCTGTGGCGGATCAAACCACGAGTTGATCGTCACCGTGCTGAGCATGCAGTCACTTCGGACGGATTGGCAGCCCATCAGGAACGCATTGGCGTTCGCAACGATGAGCGGAACATCGAACGAAACCACGTATCCGAGATGGCCGGTCTCTGTTACATGTCCAGCAGCGACACCCGACAGGTAAGCGGATTCCCAATGCCGTGGGTAGTAGGCCACGACATCATCCGCGAAATTACCGTCAGCGTCCGGAAGGCCATACGTCT
This sequence comes from Proteobacteria bacterium UBA1148, assembly GCA_002311835.1. Taxonomy (GTDB): domain Bacteria; phylum Pseudomonadota; class Gammaproteobacteria; order Steroidobacterales; family Rariloculaceae; genus UBA6522. The sequence goes on from DBZY01000100.1 coordinate 25,693, forward strand.
GGAAACAGACAACCCCCATACCAGAACACCCATCCAGGAAGAGGTCACCGACTGCCCCCGGATCAATCACAACATCGGCACCCTCAGCGATGTACTGCTCAACGAGTTGTGTGAATTCCTCGGTAACAGGAATGAACTCCTCAAGAGCAGTCCACTCCACTCCATCCATGGCACCGATCGCTTCGAGGCCCTCACAATGCGTGAGGAAATAACCCTCGTCCGCACAAGTAGAAGCACCGATCAGCATCGCGACCCCAATCGGCTCGGCTGGAGCAGCAGCAGCGGTTGTAGCTGGAGCAGCGGTTGTAGCTGGAGCAGCGGTTGTAGCTGGAGCAGCACTTTCGTCCGCTTCAGAACTACAACCGATTGCAACCATAGAAATGATCAGAATCGCTACAAGTGCCTTCAATGAGTGTCGCATAGTAAAGTCCTCTCAACTACTACATAGACATCAAGCAATAAAAACAGCATATCTATAACTATTGACAGAGTATTTTCATAATAGAACTAACCATCATCTCTAAACGGTCCGAAGCAATTGAAAAATATATTCTTCAGAAAGTGGAATCTTGTTAAGCAGCAAGCCCTTTTCCATGAGAGCATCTGCAACGGCGTTTGCAAGTACTGCTGGAATGGCCATAGTGCCCCCTTCCCCCATTCCCTTAGTACCGTTTGCCGAGAAAGTTGATGGCGTCTCTAGGTGTCCAATCTCAAATTGTGGGATATCAGTCGACACTGGAACTAAGTAGTCCATGAGACTGGCGGTAAGTATTTGGCCGTTGTCGTCGTATCTGAGATGCTCAAAGAGCGCACAGCCGAGGCCCATTGCAGCCCCGCCCACGAGTTGAGCATCGACGGTTGGGGGGTCAAAGATTCGCCCGCAGTCACCGATAATCACACAGCGACGGATAGACAACTGAGCTGTCTCAGGATCGATTTCTACTGCAGCTACGGCGGAAGAGTTCGAATAGACAGTCTTGTGCTGTTCGTAGTGTGTGGACTCAAGACCCGCTTGCACTAGTTCTTGCGGAAGAGAGAAGTTGAAGTCTTTCATGTGGGCCAACTGGGCGACCGCTTCAAAGGTAACCGTTGCTGTTGGATCACGGACGAGGCTGATCACGCCGTCAGCAATCAGAAGCTCGTTATTCACGTGTTCTAGTGGAATCAGCCCATCCGGGCTCAATAGAAGTCCACCGATCATAAGGATCTTGTCACGCAGTTCCCGAGCGGCACTTTCAAGCAAATTCCCTGTAGTGACCATTGAGCGACTTGCATACGTTCCGGCACCCACTGGGCAGAAGTCAGTATCTCCTTCTAGAACCTGGACAAGTTCCGGGGAGATACCAATAGCTTCTGCGACCAGTCGGCCATAGACCTTCTCATGTCCTTGTCCGCTAGATCCGGTGCTAAGAAACGCCTTTACTTGGCCGTCGGGGTCGATCCTGATTGAAGCTCCGTCGTAACCGAAGATTGAGACTCCAGAAACTTCGTTGAAGGTTGCTAGTCCAATGCCATATAGCCGACCTTCTCTGCGGGCAGTTTCCTGTTCCCTTCGGAGGCCCTGGTAGTCAGCTCGATCAAGTGCGATCTCTAGAGTTTCCCTATACGCCCCAGTATCGAATTCATTTCCACCAGGCGAAGTAACTGGGAACTCAGATTTTGTATACAGGTTACGTTTGCGCAACTCTGCTGGATCCATCTTGAGTCGATCCGCCGCGATATCCATTAGTCTCTCAACAGCGAAAACGCTTTGTATCTGGCCGACTCCACGGTAACTAACCGCAGGGGCTTTGTTGGACGCGAATGCACGAGCCGTAAATTCGGCAGTCTTGTGGCGGTATGCGCCAAAGATGTTGAGCGCACCAGTCAGAGGGTCCAATCCTGCTCCGAATGGAAAGGTGGAGTGAGCCCCGGAATCGCCGTCGATTAGAGACTTGGTTGCGAGAAGGGCTCCGTCAGCGTCAAAGGCAGCCGAAAGATGAAGCCGTTCCTCGTGGGCGTGCCCGCCAGCTATCAGGCTTTCTCGTCGGTCTTCAATCCACTTCAGAGGGTGGCCGAGTTTCCGAGCTAGTGCCGGAAGGACGACCTCTTCAGGAAAGAGTTGGCCCTTGAGGCCGAAGCCTCCTCCGACGTCGGGTTTGATCACACGGATGGCGTCTTCGTTGACGTTCAGGATCTGCGAGAGCGCCGAACGGATCAAGTGGGGGATCTGCGTGGAGGTGAAGACCGTGTAGCGCTGGTCTCTGGGGTCAAAGCGGGCCAATACCCCTCGTGTTTCGAGTGGCAGTGCGTTCTGTCGCGGGTATTCGAATTCTTGCTCTACAACGAGATGTGCTGCAGCAAATGTGTCTGTGGTGGCACCTTCATTAACAGACAGATTGAAGAGGATATTGTTTTCCAGTTGCGCATGGAGAACGGTTTCGCCGGCCATCGATTCGTCGAGGTTTGTAACAGCCTCTAGAGGGTCATATTCGACTTCGACTTCGGCAGCGAGATCTTCGGCGATGTATGGGGTTTTAGCTACTACGGCTGCTACGGGTTCACCGACGAAAAGAGCACGATCGTGGGCAAGTGGATACCACTCGTAGTCCAGATGCCCTGGGGCGACTACACGGAATGGGTTGATGTCGGCTAGGAGATCGACTCCTGTGCACATCGTGATGAGCGCACTTGACTTTGGTGCTCGAATCTCCCCAATTTTCGCGTGTGCATGAGGGCTTCTGACAAATGCAACGTGAAGACAGTCTTGGTCGGGGAGGTCAGCGAGGTACCGACCTTGACCCCGGACAAACTCCTCGGCCTTCATCTTTCCGATCCTGACCGGGCGACTTCAACGATGGCATCAATGATGCCTTGATATCCAGTGCATCTGCAGATGTTGCCGGAGATCGCCTCACGAATCGTGCCTTCATCTAAGTCGTTAGTTTCGCTAAGGATTTCGGCAGCTGTCAGAAGAAAGCCAGGGGTGCAGAATCCGCACTGCAAGGCGTCGTTCCTGAGGAACGCAGACTGAAGGGGATGGAGGTCCTCTTCACTGGCGAGGCCCTCGACCGTTGTGACTTCGGCCCCGTTTAACTGGGAGGCAAAGGTGAGGCATGACCGTATGGCTGAACCATCAACTAGAACCGTGCACGCCCCGCAGGATCCTTGTTCGCACCCTAGGTGTGTTCCTGTAAGCCTCAGTTCGTTGCGCAGAAAGTCCGCGAGCGTAAGGCGGTCTTCTACCTCTCTCTCAACGACCTCTCCGTTGACCCGAATGCCGATAGAACTCGTGTAGGTCACGTGATGTTTCCGGTTGCACGTTGGTAGGCGATTGAGAGAGCGCGACGGGCAAGAACACCACCCACGTGTTTGCGATACTCCGCCGAAACGTGTATGTCCGTCGGCGGATCCAGTTCAGCAGCAGTTGCTTCTGCCACTTGGTGGAGGGTTTCGTCGTCGGCTTTGGTCCCAACTAGAGATGAGGCGCTCTCGACAAGGTGTGGGGCCTCTCCGACGCCGAAGAATGCCGCATTAGCGTCGGTAACTACACCTTCGTCGTCACATGTGACACAGCATGCGATACCGATGAGCGCGAAGTCGCCGTGACGCCTACTGATCTCCTGGATTGACCAACCACATGCAGGTTTCCAACGAGGAAGCTCTATCTCGGCAATCGCTTCATCTTCTTCTAGGTCGGTGCTGAAATAGGAATGGAAGAAGTTGTCTGCCGATATCTTCCGCTCGCCGTTCGGGCCGACTGCTTTTACGGTACCCCCGCAAGCAAGAAGAACTGCTGGTAGCTCCGCTGCTGGGTCAGCGTGGGCGATACTGCCGCCGACTGTTGTTCGGTTCCGGATTTGGGTATGACCGATATGGGGGAGTGCCTCGGCAAGGAGTGGCTGGGATTTAGCAAAGTTGGCGTCGCGCTCCAAGTCCCTTAGACGAGTTATCGCACCGATTCGAAAGCTTTGTTCGTTCTCTTCCACAAAATTCAGGGCTTTTAGGCCGCCTATGTCAAGGAGAACCGAAGGTTGGGCGAGGCGCAGATTCATCAGAGGGACAAGGCTCTGGCCACCGGCGAGGATTTTCGCCTCATCTCCATGCTCCGCCAGAAGCGCTACACACTCCTCAAGGCTCTGTGGAGTTTCTAGATGGAAGGGCGCTGGTTTCATGCTTGCGGATTAGGCGGTAACGGCAGATTGAGGCCCATCCACCGAGGGAGTTTTTCTCTGAGCTAGCGAGTATCTGTTTGGATTAGCGGCGGGTCCGAAGGCCCTGAGAGCGAGATTCGCAGATATCACAAATTCTAGAGGCTCTCGCGATTGTATAAGAAACCGCATGCGCTGAAGCTTTCCATTTCTATTCCGAGTTTGCAAGAGGCTGCCGAAGATGAGGCAGGCCAGAGAGGGTGTTCGGGCGTTTTCGCAGTTCATCGGTTCTGAGGTGCATCAATCTGGGGGACCGAAGGTCGGAGGTTCAAATCCTCGGCAGCCCGACAGAAACAACCCCGTCTACTTGACGGGCTTAGACCAC
>DBZY01000017.1:0-7600 GCA_002311835.1 Proteobacteria bacterium UBA1148
TATAATGATTGGCTCGGCTGCTGATATAACCTTTAACAACTTCGCTTTTCACATGGCTCCCATAACACTAGTGTCATGGTTCGTATGTCTTTTCCTTTTGAAGTTTTTGTTCAAGAAAGAGCTCGCGGTGACTCCGGCTGAAGCCAATATGGATGAAGTAAAAGTAGCAGACCCAAGGCTTTGGAAAGCATCTATTGCGATACTGATAATTATGGTTGGGCTCTTTATGGCGCATAACGCGCTTCACTGGGAGCCATGGTTTGTCGCCATTCTTGGTATGACAGGGTTGGTAATGGTGTCCCGCAGCGTGCATATGGATCGCGCTTTGGAGCACGTGGAGTTTACACTTTTAATCTTTTTCCTGGGTTTGTTCATGATTATCGGTGGTGTGGAACATAGCCAGTTTCTAGAATTTGTAGGGCAAGGCATAACACCGTTTGTGCAGTCTGACTTGCTACTCGCAACCATATTGCTGATGTGGGTGGGCGCGTTTCTGTCAGCGGCAATCGATAACATTCCTTTTACTGCAGCCATGATTCCGGTTATTTTGGGTATGGAAGCGCAGGGTATTCCCGTAGCGCCACTTTGGTGGGGCTTGGCTATGGGTGTAGGCTTGGGCGGTAATGGAACCCATATTGGTTCGACGGCTAACGTTTTTATTGTAACGATCTCAGAGCGTTTAGCGCGTGATCAAAACGATCCAAGTCTGGCGATTACCCCTGGTCTTTGGTTTAGAAAAGGTTTCCCTGTGATGCTGGCAACGCTTGTGGTGTCCACAGTGCTTTTCTGGATGTTTTTCGATTTCTATGCTCAGCCTGTTAATTAGTGCTTCGCTATTTAGCAATCAAGCTAGCTGACTTTAAATGTAGAAGCGGTGTTTCACTTTTTCTAACTCAGAGCAAGATAAAGTAAGGGGTTAGTCGTGAAAATCCTAGTAACTGGAGCCGCTGGATTTATCGGCTTTCACACTGCGCAGGCACTGTTAGCTCGTGGTGATGAGGTGGTTGGTCTTGATAATCTCAATGAGTACTACGATGTCAGTCTGAAGCATGCGCGACTAGAGCTTCTCAGGCAGCAGGCGCGGTTTGAATTTGTGCAGCTCGATCTCTCAGATCGTCGTACCATGGATGATTTGTTTGCCACTCAGAATTTCCAACGGGTGGTTCATCTCGGCGCCCAGGCCGGGGTTCGCCGCAGTACCGAGCACCCTTTTTCTTGCCTGGACAGTAATGTAATAGGGACGATGACGGTGCTAGAAGGGTGTCGCCATCATCATGTCGAACACCTAGTTTACGCTTCCTCTAGTTCTGTCTATGGCGCCAATACCACAATGCCTTTTGTAGTGGATCATAACGTTGACCATCCACTGTCCATCTATGCCGCTACAAAGAAATCCAATGAGCTTATGGCTCACAGCTATGCAAATCTTTATGAATTGCCAGTCACGGGGTTGCGGTTCTTTACCGTTTACGGACCATTCGGTAGACCAGATATGGCGTTGTTTCTTTTTACGAAGAACATTGTAGAAAACAAGCCCATTGATGTGTTTAATTTTGGCAATCATCGTCGAGATTTTACTTATATCGATGACATTGTTAGCGGTATTGTTAGTGCTCTAGACCACATTGCAGAACCAAATCCCCAGTGGAATAGTGATAAGCCAGATCCCGCAACTAGTTGCTCACCTTATCGTCTATACAACATTGGCAACCAGCAGCCAGTGGAGCTGATGAGGTATATCGAAGTTTTGGAGGAATGCCTGGGTCGCAAGGCCGAAAAGAATTTGTTACCCATGCAGTCCGGAGATGTTCCTGACACTTGGGCTGATGTGGGGAACTTAGCCACTGATGTGGGCTATCGGTCAACGACTCCTGTAGAAGAAGGCGTCAAACGATTCGTAGACTGGTATGTTGAGTACTACAAGATTGTCTTGTAGAAGAGCATAGGTGGTTACTTGGTTGAAAAAAAACTGTACGACGTGCTTTTTATAGGCTTCGAAAATGGGTGAAGAAACTTACGGCCCTCGCACCCCAGCATGGAGCGCGTTGTCTAAATACGCCACTGTGTTTTCTCAACGGACTATTGCATCCCTTTTCCAGGAAGATGCGGATCGCGCAGAAGCATTTTCCACAGAGGCGGAGGGGGTATGGTTGGATCTTAGTCGGCAGCGGCTGGATTCATCGGCTCTGGAGCTGTTGCTTGAGCTTGCCAAGCAGACCGAGGTGGCAGTTTGGATCAAGCGCATGTTTGATGGCGAGCACATCAATAATACTGAAGACCGTGCCGCGCTCCATGTTGCACTTCGCCGCCCTGCCGACTGTCCTCTAACGGTTGATGGCGAGGACGTGATGCGGTTGGTGAAAGCCGAACGCGCCAAAATGCAGCAATTGGCCGACGCCCTTCATGAGGGAGAGCTCAAAGGTTACACGGGCCATCCCATCACCGACATCGTCAACATTGGGATCGGAGGATCAGATTTAGGATTGGTCATGGCTGTGGAGGCGCTCAGCGACTACCGCAAGCCTGGGTTGGGCGTGCATTTTGTATCAAATCTGGATGGTGTCCAGGTCTCCAGAGTTCTAGAGAAAGTGAGTCCCGAGACTACGCTTTTTGTGGTGTGCTCTAAGAGCTTTACGACACTGGAGACACTCACGAATGCCCAGGTGGTTAGAGAATGGTTGCTAGTGTGCGGAGGAGAGCAAGCTGTGGCGACTCAGTTCGTAGCCGTCTCAACGGATCACGCTGCCATGGATGCCTTCGGTATCGCTCCGAAACGGCGGCTAGCGCTATGGGATTGGGTTGGGGGGCGCTATTCGTTGTGCTCGCCTGTGGGCCTTAGTCTGGCATTAGCTGTGGGTTGGGAGCATTTTGAGGCGCTGCTTCGTGGGGCGCACGCAATGGATTGTCATTTCGAGCAGGCTCCTTCGGAAAATAATTTGCCGGTGTTATTGGCGCTGACTGGTGTGTGGAATCGCAATTTCCTTGGCATGCCGAGTCATGCGGTTCTGCCTTACGATCACCACCTGTGCCGGTTGCCAGCTTATCTCCAGCAGCTGGAGATGGAATCCAACGGCAAGCGTGTGCAACGAGATGGCGCGCCCGTGGAATGCGAGACTTGCCCGGTTATTTGGGGTGAGCCTGGTTCCAATGCACAACACTCCTTCTATCAACTGCTTCACCAAGGCACAGCCAAAGTAAGCGTGGATTTTTTGCTCCCAGTAAACTCGGGCGTGGGACGTCAGGAGCAACAAGATCTGGCGGCCGCTAATTGCCTTGCCCAGAGTTGGGCGTTGGCGTCAGGAGACCCAGCTGAGTCAGATAATGACTCTCATCAAGCATGTTCTGGCAACCATCCAAGCTCGTTAATCCTGTTCGAGCGCCTTGATCCTGATACCCTGGGTAAGCTCATTGCGCTGTATGAGCACAAGGTGTTTATTCAGAGCGTGATCTGGGGCATAAATGCTTTCGATCAATGGGGTGTGCAGCTTGGTAAACGCTTGGCAACTGGAGTGGGAGGAATCATCTCAGATGAGAATGTAGCCGGACCTCCGCCTCTGGAGGAGGCGCTTGTGCGGTTTCGTAAGTGGAGAGCATAGGGTTATTTTTTTTAATGCTGGACCGGTAGCGCGATTGGGACACAGTCGATGTCGGCAAATAAAACTGTTAGAACTGCTAAGAGAAGGCATCTAATACTATTAACTTACGCGCCTATTAGGAAAAAATCGAGGCTAGATATTGAGATGTTCTCACATAAATAAGGACTTTCTGTGTATAACGGCAATTGCTGTCGTAGTCTGTCTAAGTCATAAGCCAGCTTCAGGTGAGCCTTGGCTTGCGCCTGGTGATATGCTCATGAGAAGCGACCTCCAGTTGCTTGGGGATGTTGGTCTGATTCAAGTGCCTCTTACCACTTGGCCTTTGTCTTTAGGAGATATTGATACTGCTTTGGAGGGTGTAGAGGTCTTTCAGAGTGATCCTATGATTTCTCAGGCGCTGCAAAGAGTTCAACTTAGGGTGCGTGACGAATCTAGAACTAATAATATTAAGGCTAGAAGCTTTGTCAGAGGATCAAGTCAGCCAACAATTGCACGAACTTTCGAAGATACACCACGTGCGGAAGGAGAAGTGGGTGGAAGTATCTCCTGGTTGGGACAGCGTTTTGCTATTAAGGCGCAAGGTCGAAGAGTGTTGAACCCGTTNNCCAGATGGTTCTTATATTGGCGCAGCGGTAGGCAATTGGATGCTGGCATTTGGTTATCCAGAAAGATGGTGGGGCCCAGGTTGGGATGGTAACTTGATCTTATCAACCAATGCTCGTCCAGGCCCTCAGTTATCTATAAAGCGAAATTTAACGACGCCGTTCAGTTCCAATTGGCTTCGATGGATTGGCCCCTGGTCTCTAACCTCATTTTTTGAACGGCTGGATGATGAGCGTGTTATCCAGGACGCGCTGTTATTTGGGATGAGGATGACAGCGAAGCCAATAGACGGTTTAGAAATTGGACTATCGCGTACTGCTCAATGGTGTGGAACTGGCCAACCCTGTAATGCCAACACCTTTATGGATCTCTTGCTTGGTCACGATAATGTAGGTGTGAATGTTGCTTTAGGTGAGGAGCCTGGTAATCAGCTGGCCGGTATAGACCTACGCTGGGTTTCTCCAGTGGGCAAGTATTCATATGCCACTTACCTTCAATGGATTGGAGAGGATACTAGGCAGGGTGGCCCACAAATAGGATCTTGGCTTCGACAGTTAGGGGTAGAGTTCTGGGGAACTGTGCCCGGTATGAATCTACAGCATAGGTCTCATGTTGAATGGGCGGATACGATGTGTCGAGAAGGCGGTATTGGTGGTGCTAAGAAAAAGCCTGGTTGTGCTTATAACCATTCAATGCATACGACAGGATATCGATATCGAGGACGCTCTATTGGTCATGGAGTAGATGGTGATAGTCTTTCTTCTTCGATTGGATCTACTCTTATAGATTCACGTGGTAATAGCACGAACTTGTTAGCGAAATATATGGAAATAAACCGTACTGGAGCAGACTATGGTAAACAAAGCCCCCTGTCCTCTATTCGACAAGAAGTTGTAGAGCTTTCGGTTTCCCATAACAGACGGTTTAACGTAGGAATAGCATCCATAGGACTAGCTTATATTCATCTCAGCGATGGTGTGGCTGGTGGCAACACAAATTCAACTGTTGAATGGTGGCTTGGGTTTCAAACGGATTGAACCTTGCTCCCCTCTGTTATGATCGATATATGGTGATACGTTATTAATCCCCGAAATAACCCAAGAGGTTACTGTGAGTTGGTGAAGTGCAGTATGCCACCTCGCATTTTTATGAAGATGGTCTTGATTCTAGGGACTATATTGAAGCTAGTGGTGGTATGACTGCCCGCGCAGACGGGAACCGCACATATATTGTCCGTGCCAATGGTGGAGTAGTGTCTAATTCTGGGTCAAGGTTTTTTAGACGAACAATGAATAATTCAATTAGGTCTGGAGATACTGTTGTTGTATCCAATGGATACGGAATCAACGGCACAGCAACTTAGCTTGTGGAGTAGCGTCACATCTATCCTCTATAATCTTTCTATCTCAGTGGCCGCCGTTGATTCATTTGGAAATTAATCAGACGGGGATCCGTTTTTTAGAGAACAACAAGTCTCGGAAAGCTATTCTGCGGCTCCTATAGCGTTAAGCTGTATATTCCATTGTTTCATGGGCAAAAGATATGGATTTCATTGATCTTAAAAGTCAATATCGTCAGCTCCGTGACCCTATCAATGCCCGGATACATGCGGTTCTAGATCATGGTCAGTACATACTTGGCCCAGAAATATGCGAATTAGAAAAATGCTTGGCTGAATATGTCGGGATTAAACACTGTATAGCGGTGTCTAGTGGTACCGATGCGCTACTGATCGCTTTAATGGCCTATGGCATAGGTCCAGGCGATGAGGTGATTACTTCGCCGTTTACCTTTATTTCAACAGGCGAGGTAATAACCCTTTTGGGTGCAAAACCTGTATTCGTCGATATTGATAGACGAACATATAACCTGGATCCGGCATTACTGAGCGATGCTATAACAGACAAGACTAAAGCGATCATGCCAGTTTCTCTCTATGGCCAGTGCGCTGACTTTGATGCAATCAATAGCATTGCTGATCCCTGCGGAATCCCAGTCATTGAGGATGGTGCGCAGAGTTTTGGGGCAACGTATAAAAATCGTAAGTCTTGTACGCTTAGTCATGTTGGTGCTACGTCATTTTTTCCATCGAAATCTCTTGGTTGTTATGGGGATGGAGGGGCTCTTTTTACGAATGATGAAAAGCTTAATAAAGTTTTTCGTGCAATTCGGATACATGGTCAAAATGAGCTACGCGAACATACATGTATTGGGATCAACGGTCGAATGGATTCAATCCAGGCCGCTGTGCTCCTAGCAAAAATGGAGATTTTTAACTCTGAGGTAGAGGCGCGAATACGAATAGCGCAGCGGTACACAGACCTGATAGAAAATGATTTGAAAAGAAGGAAATCACCTATAAGAGTTAGGACGCCTTATATTGAAGCTCATAACACCTCTGTCTTTGCACAATACACTATTGAAGTGTCAGATAGGGATACGGTACAAGAATCAATGAAAGCCCATAGTATTCCTACCGCGGTACATTACCCGTTGCCTTTGCATCTACAGCCAGCATTTAAATTTCTTGGGCTAGGGCAGGGAAACTTTCCTGTTAGCGAGGAAGTTGCAAACCACGTTATAAGTTTACCAATGCACCCGTATCTTACGGAGCAGGTACAGAGCCAAATTATTGCTGCATTATGATTTCACTGGGAGAGCAAGTTATTGATCAATAGTGGGTCTTTATTGGTAAAAAATTAATCCATACCACGCCTACTGTGTAAAACTCGTATGCCCTTAAGTTTTTTTATAGCTAAAAGTTTTCCAACTTCGTGCGCTAGACCTAGAGTAGTATTGCTGAGGTTGTAGATATTGAAGGTTTGGGGTCATTCCGTTAGGAATATAAAATAGCTACTGACAGGTTCGTCAAGAACATTCACATCTGCTAGTGGTTGGATGTTGTGACGTAAGACAATCTTCCCCGTGGTCAAAAGTTCGGTCTGCGTTTGGGTATGCGATAATAAATATATTCCAGCATAGTTATAACTACGCCGGAGTCACGCATAGAGGAAATAGGTAATGCCAGAAGAATCATCTGAACTCACTCTGAAAAATACCTTTCAGATACTACGAGAGTCTTGGGTTCGTGTTTTTCTATGTGTCATCATGGGAGGCGCAGCAGCCACGGCGATTAGTTATTGAATGACGCCAATATACCGTGCACAAGTGTTGCTAGCGCTACAGGTGATTGAAGATGCAGGTGGTTCTTCGGCGATGGATATGTTGAGTAGTCAGTTGGGCCCAGCAGCTAATGCATTGTCTGGCTTTCAAGATGCTGGGGGCGGATTAAATTAGCGAGAAGTAAGAATTGCCACTTTGGGCTCAAGACGTTTAGCAGAACAGTTTATTAGCGACCAGAATTTATTACCAAAATTTTTTCCGGAACGATGGGATGAGGC
>DBZY01000017.1:7734-9674 GCA_002311835.1 Proteobacteria bacterium UBA1148
GGGTTTTCATGAAGAGCAGCTCTAAGGCGTAGCCTGAGAAAAAATATCTCTCCGGTCTATAGAGTATCTTTATTTTACGCCTTGAAATAAATGGTGGGCAATGCTGGGATTGAACCAGCGACCTCTCCCGTGTGAGGGGAGCGCTCTCCCGCTGAGCTAATCGCCCACACATCTGAGTGTAGGTGGCGGATCGAGTCTCGGTCAACGCTAATCTTGATGAGATTTAAGATTTTCAAATACGTTGTGACCAAGGTCTAACTTCACGGGCGTTATGTACTATGCTTGCCCCGCCCCCAAGCAATCATTGAGTGCAATATGAGAGTAACGATTTTTGGTTCCGGTTACGTAGGTCTTGTAACAGGGGCGTGTCTAGCAGAGGTTGGCAATGATGTTCTGTGTGTGGATATTGATGCAGAGCGAATCGAACGCCTGAACTGTGGAGAGGTTCCGATCTTCGAACCAGGTTTGGAAGCTGTCATCAAGCGGGGGCGCGATGCTGGCCGTCTCGATTTTACTGCTGATATACCAGCAGGTATCAATCATGGTTTTTTTCAATTCATTGCCGTGGGGACTCCATCAGATGAAGATGACTCCGCGGACCTAGGGCACGTTTTAACATTGGCACGATCCATTGGCGAACATCTCGCTGATTACCGGGTTATTGTGAATAAATCCACTGTACCTGTGGGTACTGCAGATAAAATGAAGGCAGTAATACAAGAGGTACTAGACCAGCGGGGGGTTTCATTTGAGTTCGATATTGTTTCAAATCCTGAATTCCTTAAGGAAGGCGCTGCCATTGAGGATTTTATGAAACCTGACCGCGTGATTATTGGTACGGACAGTCCTCGTGCTGAGGAACTGCTACGGACACTCTATGAGCCTTTTAATCGTAGTCATGATCGCGTAATCACGATGGATATACGGTCAGCTGAACTTACCAAATACGCTGCGAACGCAATGTTGGCCACAAAGATCAGTTTTATGAATGAAATTGCCAATCTAGCTGAACGTCTTGGTGCCGATATTGAGCAAGTTCGCATCGGGATCGGATCTGATCCACGGATCGGTTACAGTTTTATTTATGCCGGTTGTGGTTACGGGGGCTCTTGTTTTCCGAAGGACGTGCGGGCTCTAGCAGCGTCTTCAGCTCAGGCTGACTATCCCTCTGAGTTACTTGTGGCAGTGGACGGTGTAAACCAGCATCAGAAGGAAGTGTTGTTTAACAAGATCCATGCCTACTTTAATGGAAAACTCGCTGGTAAAGTCTTAGCGCTTTGGGGGCTCGCCTTTAAACCTAATACAGATGATATGCGTGAGGCTTCAAGCCGGACTCTAATGAGGTTGCTCTGGGGCGCAGGTTGCCGTGTGCAGGCATTTGATCCGGCGGCTGGGGCAGAAGCGGCGCGGCTTGATGGTGATCGTCCGGATTTCACGCTGTGTGAGAGAGCTGAAGAGGCTATCCATGGAGCAGACGGTTTGGTTATCGTGACCGAATGGCAGGAGTTTAGGAGTCCAGATTTCGATGCCATTAAAAATGCACTGAGTACGCCCGTTATTTTTGATGGGCGTAATCTTTACGACCCAGACTTAATGCGGCGGCTAGGATTTGATTATTTTGGTATCGGTCGTGGAGATTCCATTGCGCGGGCGGCTGGGGGTGAAATATGAGCAGCGGCTGTGTTAGCTAGACGGTAATGGGATGATTAAATCAAAGCTGACAACCAGCTGAGTGCATAATAGGTTTCTTGACACATCAGAGGGCGCTCAGTACGCTCGCGACCCGAACAATTCGGGGCCATAGCTCAGCTGGGAGAGCGCTACAATGGCATTGTAGAGGTCGGCGGTTCGATCCCGCCTGGCTCCACCACTTACCTTGGAGCTGCGACTTATGCAGCCGATTTTGCAGAAAACGTCCCCATCGTCTAGAGGCCTAGGAC
>DBZY01000041.1 GCA_002311835.1 Proteobacteria bacterium UBA1148
AGATAATGAGTCCACGACCTAATTGCCGACAGCGCTTAACCTTGCATGAAACGCGTGACCGGCAGGCGGTGGATATCAGGGTTTTGAAGTGTTGACCTCAAGGTCGCAGGTTCGAATCCTGCTCCCGGAAATCTACCAGGCGACCCACCAATTATGACAAAATCGCCACCAGCACAGACTGGAGGAATCACGAGAAAGTCGTTGGGCAGACACTCCATCCGAAATCTCTACGTTTCCTTTAAACTTAGTTAACGCCTTAGCTGCTCCAAAACCGGTGTGGCCAATGGAAAAGCTGAGAAGACGCAACTTGGAGAGAACTCTAATTAAATTTGGGCATTATTTCTTTGATGAGCACTTGTTGTGACTCGCGCCAGCCATTCATGTCATCCAGATGATCATATGAAATGACCAGAAGGCAACCAAAACCACCTGACGATTCCACTATATCAGCGATCTTTTGCTCGACTGTTTCGGGATTTCCAACGCACATGCAATGTTCAACAACATATTCAACAGTTACATCGGAGTCGGGCACGTCGGGATCATGCTTGAGTGCTCCTGTCGCCCCATACGCGGCCATAAGAGGTAACCAATATTCCCTGTAATGGTCTCCAATAAAGCCATTGATTATCTTGTCTCTAGCTTCCTTGTCGGTATCGGCTATGTAAATGTCTCGTCCCACCCGCCAAATATTTCTGTCCGCAACTCTCCCAGCCTCATTAGCACCCTTGGTAACTGCTTCCCAATGGCTGGCTAAATAAGTGTTGCCCAGGCAAAGGCTCAACGGAAAGAAGCCTTTGCGGCCTGCCAGTTCCAGTGTTGGCGAGCTTGGGCTGAGTCCGGCAATCGCCATTTGTGGGTAGGGCTTTGTAAATGGACTGATGTGATACGTGAAGTTTCCTTGAATTTCGTCCGAGGGCCTACGAACGGTCCAGTACTTTCCCTCATACTCAAACTCACTCTCGCTTTGCCAAAATCGCATCATTATCTCTAAAGATTCTTCGGTCATTTCACGGTTTTGCCCGCTCATACCGTCAACATTAAACATCTTCCAGTCAGTCGTAACGCCACCGGATCCGATGCCGATGTACGACCTTCCCTTCGAAATATTATCCAGCCACGCAATGCGATGGGCCAGTTCCGCGGGATGATGGAACGGGAGCATATAACCCCCCGGCGACACGTGAATATTTTTGGTGCGTATCAAGGCTTGGGCGACAAGCAAATCCGGCGCGGGGCACGGCTCCCTGGGAATCGTGAAATGACAGCCAATCCAAGCCTCTTCATAGCCAAGTTTGTCCACGAATTCGAGATAATCCAAATCATGCTCATGACCTTCAAAATAATCCCGGTAGGGAGGATGATTTGGCATCATAAAAACCCCAACCTTCATCGCTTTGTTCCTCCGCAAGTTGATATTTGTAATAATCCCTATATAAGATAACATAATCTCGTGGAAATTGGTCATAGCTAATGGCCGCGGCACTGCTGCTGTTGCTTGTCTTTTGTGAGGGGGGTTATGGACATTAATGCCGAGGCCAGGGCTTTTCTGGACAGAATCAAAGATAAGCCAACGTTTGAGTCTCTCCCCGTCGCGAAAGCCAGAAGGCTGTTTCGCGAAATTGCCAGCATTGCAGCGTCGCCGCCTGCCGATTTGCATAAAATAACAGATATGGAATTACCGGTTCCAGGCAGGCAAATACCCGTTCGAATATATCGTCCCGGTGATGAGGACGATTTGCCTGTGATGGTGTATTTCCACGGCGGGGGCTGGGTCATCGGCGATCTTGAAACGCATGATTCATTTTGCCGCTCCCTGGCAAAAACCGGCGGCTTTGTGGTTATTGCCGTGGACTACCGCTTGGCGCCGGAGCACAAGTTTCCCGTCGCGCATGAGGATTGCATGGCAGCGACTTCGTGGATTGCGGCGAATGGGGCGGTGCTTGCGGTGGATACGTCGCGCCTAGTTGTGGCGGGGGACAGCGCGGGTGCTACGATGGCGGCGGCGGTATGCCAACAGGCAGCGCGTGAGGGACAACCCAATATCAAATACCAAGTCCTTTTACAGCCGGTTACGGATATTCCGACCCCATACCCCTCGAAGGAAGAATATGCGGAGGGGCATTTCCTCACCACCACGCTCGTGCAGTGGGCAGCAGGGCACTATTTGAATTCGCTTGAAGAGGCCGGAGATGTAAGGATGTCTCCAAACTTGGCGGAATCTCTCTCAGATTTGCCGGCAGCACTCATGTTGATCGGCACCCATGACATGTTGCACAGCGAGTGCGAGGCTTATGCCAGACATCTCGAAAAAGATGGCGTCGACGTTAACCTTTCTATCTATCCAGGCCAGATTCACGACTTCATGATGTTCGACGGCATCATCGGTGACGGAAAGAAAGCAATAGAGGAGATTTGCTCTGCCGTTAACGAGGCGATCACTCTATAGTGCCTGGCTACTCCCCGACGGAGGTACGAGTGGCTCGCGCAGAGGCGCACCGGAAAAATTGTTCGAAGAGTACCAAAAGCGTAATCGGTAGGCGGTCGGGGCAGCGTGTCTCGCGGCACTGGAGCAGTGGGCCGAGGGCCGTGGTGCGGTGAACAGGCATGGCAGCTTACGAGAGACGCTGAGCGAGATCCGGGTCCCTTTCCAACCAATCCCAATGA
>DBZY01000026.1:0-1255 GCA_002311835.1 Proteobacteria bacterium UBA1148
CCGAAGCGTAACTGTTATTGCACCCTCTTGGGGTTTGGTTGAGAGTGTGAGGCTCTCTGGGCGAATCGCGACGGTTACCGCATCGCCATGTCTGATTGCGCTTTCTCGCCGCGACATCTCGATCGACTTAAACATTGGAGTATCCACCCGAATAAACTCTTTCTCAACTCCGGTAACGATCCCTTCCAGCAGATTCATCTGTCCAATGAAGGAAGCTACCTTGCGCGACCCGGGTCGTTCGTAGATCTCTCTTGGCGGTCCTACCTGAAGAATAGTGCCTTGATCCATCACAGCAATTCGGTCCGACATCGTCAGCGCCTCTTCCTGATCATGGGTCACGAACACAAAAGTAATCCCGACCTGCTGTTGCAAAGCACGCAATTCGACCTGCATTTCTTCCCGGAGTTTTTTGTCCAAGGCGCCAAGCGGTTCGTCCAACAGCAGTACCTTGGGGCGCATGATAAGAGCCCTTGCCAATGCAACCCTCTGTCGTTGCCCACCCGATAACTCCGTCGCGCGCCGCCTCTCAAACCCAGACAACTTCACCATCGAAAGTGCTTCTTCAACCCGAGAGCGAACAGCTGATTTATCCAGCTTGCTCCGCCGTAGCCCATACGCAACATTGGCCCGAACATCCAGGTGAGGAAAAATTGCATAGCTCTGAAATACCATATTGGTTGGACGCTGATGTGTTGCAACCTGGCCCATTGGCGCGTTGTCTATGAATATTTCGCCCCGATCCGGCATCTCGAAACCGGCAAGTAAACGCAACAATGTGGTCTTGCCACACCCCGAAGGTCCAAGTAGTGAGAAAAATTCCCCTCTTCCGATATTGATCGATACCTGATCCACTGCTCGAATTGAACCAAACAGTTTTGATACGTTCTGGATCTGAATATAACTGCGGTCCAATTATTCTCCTCCGGCTATTTGCGATGGAATCGCGGTTTCAACTCCCGTCCGCGATAACAAATGATCATTGCGTTGCCGAATCCACTCAGCAAAGCCTATCACTAGAAATGACACAAAGAAAATACAGGCGCCAAGCGCCAATACCCCTGGTAAGAGCTTCGGGAACCGCAGTTGGTTCCACATGTATACGGGCAAAGTCGGGTCTGTACCACCCAGGAAAAACGCGATAATGAATTCATCGAAAGAAATGGTAAAACACAAGAGCAAGCTTGCAATGACCCCGGGGAGTACGATAGGAAACGTAACCCGCCAGAACGTCCACCAGCCGTTTTCCCCTAGATCC
>DBZY01000026.1:1370-4552 GCA_002311835.1 Proteobacteria bacterium UBA1148
ACTGCCATCGCAAAGGGCACGCAGAGCAAGATATGCCCGAGAGCAATCGAATACAGTGACAATTTGCCACCCGCTTGTAGGATAAAGATCAACAGCGCCACAGCTACGATGATCTCTGGTATCACCAGCGGCAACATGATCATGCCGATGACTGGCTTCCTTCCAGGTATGCGGTACCGCGTCACGGCTTTGGCCGCAAATATACCCAGCACAGTACTCGTGACAGATACGAACAACCCGACTCGCAAGCTGTTAAACAGCGCACTATGCATGGCTTGATTCACCAGCATCCCCCGATACCATTCTAGAGTGAATCCGCGAAACGGGAATGAGATGTACATTGAGTCGTTAAATGAAAACAGAGGCAGGAAAAGAACCGGAACATAAAGAAAGCTGAGGTAGAAAAACGCGTAGACCAGAAGCGTCTTGCTTCTCTTCTTTGTTCGGATGGGCTCGGCAATCGCGTTCACGCAATGCGCTCCGTTAGCTTTCGTGTCACCCAGAAATAGGCCACCGTGATCAAAGTGACAATGCCCATGGCTGAAAGAGAGAGTGCTGCACCGAGTGGCCAGTTATTGCCTCGACCGAACTGAAACTGAATCGCATTCGCGATCATGTACCCATCTGAACCACCCACCAGCGACGGGGTTACATAATCACCGACTGTCGGGATGAAAATCAGGACCGAGGCCGCTATGACGCCCGGTAGTGATAGCGGCAGGATGACCCTCAAGAAACGGGCGATTAAACCGTCACCAAGATCTGTCGCTGCTTCGACGAGTGATCGATCAATCTTCTCCAGCGACACATAAATTGGCAATATCGCAAACGCCGCCCAAGCGTGGGTCAGCGTAATCACCACTGCACTTGGGTTATAGAGCAGAACGGTAAGCGGTTCTTGTATAAGGCCAAGCCATAAAAGGCCGGAATTGATCACGCCGTTGTACCCAAGGATCACTTTCCATACGAATACCCGCAAAAGGTAACTCGTCCAAAACGGGAGCGTCATCAAAATGATCCAGAGAAGCTTCCTTCGATGTACATGAAATGCGACGAAATACGCCATTGGATAAGCCAACGCAACCGTAAACAAGGTTGTTAATCCCGATACAATTACGGAACGATTGAACAGTGCTCGATACATCTCATTGGAAAACGCCCAGACGAAATTATCCAGCGTTAGCGTGGTATCGAACTTGTTATATCCGGTCTGGGTCCAAAGACTCAGTACGATCAAGCCTAGAAACGGAACAATCATGATGCCCGCCACAATGAGCAGAGTCGGAGACAACAGCAGATACCCCCGCATGCCATCGCTGCGGAGAAATCGTTCGCGCAAGGTGAATCGTTTATCCGATTGGGGTTCTATCTCAACGATCACTGACGCCCTCCCAAACCCGTCGCGCTAGAGCGCGCAGACCGCGACTCGCTCTTTGCAACATTTCAGGCTAGGCAAGACCACGTCGGTAGACAGACATTCAAACCTGATCTCCTTTGAACCCAAAAATACTACTCGGCAACAATGCCCAAACATCGCCAATCCGCCGATCCTCGGGAGTCAACATCAAAAGACCTTAGCTTTGGTTTTATTTAATAAACGATGACTCTCTGCGGTGTCCAACCACTCGCAGCTCCGGTTCCATTAAGTCTCGGGAATGAGGGTTGGAAGATGGCAGAGTATAGGAATCTCCCACCCCTGCCATCTTCTCGACCTAGACACTAGAAGCCGGTCTTGATTGCCTCGAAATCGCGGTTAATACGCGTCTCGACCGCATCCGATTGTGGAATACCGAAAATGCCAGCCTCCATGTAGGCAACCGGATCAACATCGAGGCCAAGCACCGCCAGGGTATCCGGATCGGAGATGGCAAACGCCTTCTCGTTGGAATGGCCATAGCCCCAGTTTTCATGCATGTACTTTCCGGTCTCCGGGGATGTCATGGAGTTTGCAATGTCATGGGCACCTTCATAGTTGGGCGCATTCTTATGCAACATGAGGCCGCAAAACCAGGTCAAAGTACCCTCCTTGGGGCTTGCAAAACGGACTGGGTGTCCCTCCCACCAGAGTCCCATGGGTGTTTCGTTCCAACTGATGGCCATCACGACCTCGCCTGATGCAAGGGCCTGCCCCAGTGATGTCATGTCGTTGGTAAACATTCGGACCTGTGGACGCAGTTTCTTCATCATTACGTTGGTCTTCTCGATATCTTCATCGGAAAGTGGCTGATTCAGATCGACACCCGCTAGGATCGCCATACACCACCAGGTATCTGCCGCACTATCGATCACAGCAATCTTGCCTTTGTAGCGCGGATCAAGAAGCATATTCCAGGACTCTTCCTCGGGGTCGATATCAACCAGGTCCGTCCGATAGGTGATCGAGGTGGCGCCCCACTCTACCGGCAAAAGCCACTGACCGCGGTCATCACTGACCCCATGCATCTCTCTGAGCGGCGGGAAAAGGTCGTTAAGATGCTCAAGTTGGTTGGCATCCCATCGCTGGAAAAGGCCAGTCTCGCTCCATCGAATGGTGTCTGCACTACAAGGATGCATCACATCCACGACAAACCCGGCCTTAACTTTGGTCAACCCCTCTTCCGCGTCACCGTAGATGGCAAAATTCGGAGGGCCACCGTATTTCTCGGCAAACGGCCCGGAGGTCACGATGTCTCCGGCACCGAAAAAATTGGGGTCGTCATAACCGCCCCAAGTAAAGTAAGTCGGTTTCTCGGCGCCATGGGCTAACCGCATCCCGGTAGGTACCATCGCCATACTGACACCGGCAGCACCCAAGCCACGTAAAAAACTGCGGCGAGACAATGCCCTAGGCTGAGGCCAATTTTTCATGCTCTGTTTCATCGTCTTTATCCTCCCAATTGTCATTAGATTCAAAATTCAACCGATCACAATATTCATTCTACTTTACCGGTTGATTATGCCAACAGTTTCATCGGACTGCCTACGTCAACCACGCCTATGCCCTCGTGGGCCTTATAGCCCAGGAGTTCCTGGCAGCGCACCGGCATTTTCTTCACGTCCTCGATGGGCACGGTGAGAAATGTGTTCTCCTCTGTACGTAGCCACCCGATGACAAAGCCGAAGAACATGCCACGCCGCCACTGGCCGGTCGTGGAGTTGGCCCCGCCGCCATGGAGCGTAGAGCCAAGGTAGAAGAGGGCCGA
>DBZY01000108.1:0-1820 GCA_002311835.1 Proteobacteria bacterium UBA1148
GTTGTGTAAGAGGATGAGAAAACCACCATCGAGAGATAGGGCAAAGTCTGCCAAGCCTGATGCCCTTACAAAAGCTGCACGAACAGACAGATCGTTGCGCACCCCATCTACAATGGGATGTCCGAGAATCAGCAGTTCGTAATTTCCTATGGCAAACTTGCGCATGCTCGGTCGCAGGTTATTTTCAGCAAGACGCAAATTGCCGGTGGCCGGATCGTGTTGAACGAGAAAGCTAAACCGTGCCACCCTTAATTCCTTTTTGTTTTCGAGAGCAAATTCGAAAAATGTTTGACAAAGAGTAAAGGGCCTTTGTCTGGAGAAAGATGTTGTAGATAGTTTTTTTGGCCCGCTTTAGCAATGGCGATTCGGGCCGTGGAATCGTCATACAAAGAAGTAAGTACACTATCGAAATCAGCAAGATTCCAGTCAAAACAAGCAACGGTTTCGCCGGGTCGGAACAAGTCCGGCCAAGTTTCAAGATGGTTCATATCTGGCTTTATCAGGCAGGCGCCAGATAAAAATACTTCGTAGTCTTTAAGGGTAATTTCTCCTAGACCAAACGGAGACACAACGGACTGAGATCGGGAAAGTTCATTTAAATAGGATCTCCGGCCGATTTTGCTGGTGGCTGCGAGAGGACCAAGTCGCGAAAGGATCAGTTGACGCTGATAACTGACGCTCGCACGCGCGTACATTGTACCCATGCGGGCGTGTAACTGCATCGGGCGTGGGTGGTTGGGAGAGGTTGTTCGACGGGGGAAAGACAGAAGACTCGATACTGGGAAGTGGTTGTAAAGTGACATCCGAACAGGCCCGAAAAGCGAGTAGTCAGCAAGGCCTGAATTCCAAGAGACTGCAAGTTTTTTAAGGTGGGCATTTTCGGTTATAGGTTCCGACCAGTCCGGCACACCATCAACGACCCCGGTGTGGCGATGATAATAGTCTGTATAAATCCGGTGACCGTAATGAGTGGTGCGATATTCAGAACGATCTCTCAGCAATTGCCCCTTAGCATAACAATCGACAATTGGAAGCACATCTACCTTCAGGCTGCCCGTTGAGTCAGTGGTATCGCAGTAAATGAGTAGCGAAACTCGCTTCCTAAAGTACTCCAATGCTTCGATAACAGCAGAGGTGTCCCTCTGCCATCGATCACGATAGAATTTACTATCGACAAGGAGAGTGTCACAGTCCAGAAGTGTCGAGGTTACAGTATTGTGTAGATGCACCCTATATCCGCAATTAGCAAGCAGGTGGCGGTGCACGGCCAATGGAAATAAAAAAGCACGCCCGTTGGGTGAGTTAAACCCTGGCGTCAGGACATTGACATAATTCATGCGACTATAGTCGCTATCAGTGATTTATAAAAAACGCTATATGGAGTAGTTCTGGTTGGCATCTGGTATGGGTAGAAAGGTGGCAAAAGGTCGAACTTTGCAACCATCTTCTATGTGATAGTTAAGAAGCGGGAAATACATGCGTTGGCGCACAATTTGTACAGGGAGATCTACACCAGCTAACACTACTCCGCCGACGGATTGACCAGTGCATGCCGAAGCACCGAGTAATATCGGTCGATCATTTTTTGACAGCCAGGCCAAAAACTCCCGTAGCCATCAACACTGAAAACTTCGCACATAGCTTGCATGCAGTCGACTTTGAAAAGCGACTAAACTATTGAACCCAATAGCATCGGGACTAGTTAATTATATTCGCTACGGGTCCATTTTGTTAGGGAACCATCCTTCATATTTCTACGGTAAAACGCAATGGCTTTTTGTAATCTTACCGTTAGATGTGTTGCTGACGGCCAAAGACTG
>DBZY01000108.1:1877-4722 GCA_002311835.1 Proteobacteria bacterium UBA1148
TGAGATTGGACCGTTTCCCCTGAAAACGCCACATTAGCGAAACGAAAATGTTTTGGAATTATAGGGGCGCCGGCAACGCAGGGTCCACAATAGTTCCAACTGTGATGGAACGAGTCCAAAGTACGGGAAGATCAGCTCGCGACATGGCTGTGTTGATTGTCGAGTCTGGTGTTGGCTGATGTGGTCATTGGCTGCATTTTCCAGACGTAGTGTAGATTGAAATCCGGTTGCCTCAGAACTCCTCCTTGGCCTCGGTCTGGCTCCGGCGATTCTTATTGATACGCATCTGGAAAGTCTAGAGACGAAGGATTCCAGATGTCCCCCACAGAATCCGTGCTCAAAGAATTTTTCCCTCTGTGCTACGCCATTGAGAGCGCCATGCGCGATAGGAGTTCACACCTTGAACATGTTGTAGAATCCCGCAATAATCGACCAGTTTTGGAGATATTATTGGGTTAAAAGAGCTGATGGCCCATGAATAACGATGTCTGGACATTTTTTGCCTTGGTCTGTACTTCGGTTGCCTAACGACCTCCGCTCTTTGTCAGCTGCACCACAAATAGCTAAGAGGAATGCAATGTTACCGGTGTCGTCGCCCGGAGACGTTTTCATTATCGCTGAGATAGGAATCAATCACGAAGGTGATGCTGAGACGTGTGGGCGCATGATCGACGCGGCTAAGGAAGCTGGCGCCGATGCGGTAAAACTGCAGACTATTGATCCAGATAAAAACTATGTGAAAGGGACTGAGAGCCATCGCATTTTCTCAGAGAGTAGTCTCAGCCCGGAGGAGACTTCTCACTTATTCCATTATGCCCGGACACGTGAGATTTCCTGCTTCACCACTGTAGGGGATTTGGAGACGCTTGACTGGATTAATCGGTTGTGCCCCGTCGCTCACAAGATCAGCTCGGGACTCCTGACGCACACCACCCTAATTCGTTCGGTTGCGGATACGGGCCGTCCCATCATAATGTCTACTGGCATGGCCGATGAGGCCGAGATCGACACGGCGCTCGCGGCCATTGGGAGACGTGTTCCCACCACGCTTATGCAGTGTACGTCGATATACCCAGCACCACCCGATTCCCTCAATTTGCGCGCTATCCGTTGGATGGAGCGACGCTTTGAGGTGGATTGTGGTTTCTCCGATCATTCTCTGGGGACCGAAGCTGCGGTGCTGGCAGTTGCCGCGGGCGCAAGCTGCATAGAAAAACACTTTTCGCTCGACCCGAACCGATCTGGCTTTGACCATCTTATATCGCTGAATCCACAGGATTTCCGACTGATGGTTGAGAAGGTCCGCCAAACTCAGCTCATGTTAGGAGTGGAGGGTAAGACGGTACCAGCACCGCTGCACGATGCCCGAGCTATCTACCTACGCTGCTTAGTGGCCAAAGAGCCAATTACTATTGGCACGCTGCTTACACACGACAATGTTGCCGTCAAACGCCCAATGCCAAACCGGCGCGGTATGCCTGCTGATAAGTTGGATTCCGTTTTGGGACGTCGCGTCCTAGTCGATATTGCTATTGACGAACCCATTCAGCCCGACAGCATCGAGGATTAGCTATACCCTTTACAATCATGCTGACGTCTGCCGGGGGCGAGATGGTGCCGTTCCTTATCACCGCACTAAAGGCATCGCGAGAACGCACGTTACGTGTTTTGGCAGTCGACGCCGGTGCAGGCAATGTCCCCCGTCAATTGGCAGACGCATTCTGGTCGGTGCCGCGTGGCAATGAGCCTGGCTATGCTGAGGCGGTGCTCGCCATTCTGCGACAGACTCATGTTGATTTGCTGGTTCCCTACTCAGATGAAGAAGCGCTCAGTTTGAGTGCTCGGCGGGATGACATTACGCAGACCGGCTGTACACTAGCCTGTGTTGACCACGCGACATTGTCCATCTTTGCTGACAAAGTGAAATGTTACGCGGCGCTGTCGGCGGCAGGGATTCCTACCCCTATTTGGCTTAATGCTGAGGACCCCGCCGAGCTAGACAATGCAGTCAATGAAATCATAGCTCAAACTGGTCAATGTGTGGTCAAACCTGCGGTAGGGCGGGGTGGACGTAATGTGCTAGTGATAAGCACTAACGAGGCCGAAATAAGCGGGACAGGAGGCCGGGTCGAAGGTACTCGGGCCAGCCGCGAGCGTTATTTTAGCCACTCGGCATTCAAGACCTTGCAAAACCAGGAGCAGAATTTCAGCTTCCCTCTCCTGGTTATGGAACGCTTGGTGACGCCGGTGTTTGATATCGACATGCTAGCTTGGCACGGCAGGCCCGTTCATATCGTGCCGCGTCGGCGGATAAACTCAGAACTTCCTAATGAAGGGCATCTGTTTGTGGATGCCCCTGAGTTAAGCGCCCTTGGCGCCCGCTTGGTACAAATCTTTTCCCTGTCTTGGCTCTATGATTGCGACGTAATGTATGACCACTCCGGCCATCCCCACATCTTGGAAATTAACCCCCGTCCAAGTGGGAGTGCAGTGGCAACTGTCACTGCGGGGATACCCTTGTTTGAGAATCTTATCGCTTTGGCGAAGGGCGAGGCTGTTAGCCCAGCGGAAACAGTAGCTGGTTGCAGGGTGATTCCTTACAAGGCACTCATACGTATCTGAGTTTGTCCGCCATGGGTCGCTGCCGTCGGCCTATAAGAAGGATCACTATCCAAACCCTGTCATGCTACTGGGCTTGAACAAAAAAAGTGTCATATAGCAGAGGCTCCGTTCACAGAAATATTGAGTTGATCAGTTCCCAACACATACTTGCGAGTTCGTGCAAGGTAAATCTGCTCGAAACTTG
This sequence comes from Proteobacteria bacterium UBA1148, assembly GCA_002311835.1. GTDB lineage: Bacteria > Pseudomonadota > Gammaproteobacteria > Steroidobacterales > Rariloculaceae > UBA6522. The sequence continues at coordinate 4,684 of DBZY01000108.1, forward strand.
TAAACGCAATTAGGGCTTCGGTTAGCTCTTCGCCTACTT
>DBZY01000108.1:4968-5144 GCA_002311835.1 Proteobacteria bacterium UBA1148
GAGGATTTCGCCTTCAATTTTTTGGCCGAAGTAACGCAATATCTTCCATGATCAGTGCGTCAAGAGAAGATCTATCCATGGTGGAGATCGCGTGTTCCGGGGTTAGAACGATCGGCTCTCCGTGAAGATTAAAAGAGGTGTTGATTAATGCCCCAACTCCGGTGCGCTGCTCAAAG
>DBZY01000056.1:0-379 GCA_002311835.1 Proteobacteria bacterium UBA1148
AGCAATGCTTGTGTCACAGGCAAGTCTTTATATTCTAAAGTTAGCGTTCCGGCATCACTGACATCTTCGCTTTCAAGCGAAACAATGAAATCAAAACCGGAAGTAGAGCGCTGACCATTTACGCTCTGTGATCTAGCTCGAAAATCAGTTGCACTATGCTTTTCTTCTACATAACTATTTACACTTTCAACTCCGTCGGCTGCATTAGCGCTAAGCGGCACTATGCTCAGTAGTATCAATACGCCAAGTGTAAGACGCCGAGCACCAGTTATCGTTACCACTGTATTAATGGAGAATGATTATCAAGGTAGTAGATAACATAAGAATGTAAGAGAAGAGGCTATGCACATGATTTTACTGGGGGCGCATACTACCTTAG
>DBZY01000056.1:435-754 GCA_002311835.1 Proteobacteria bacterium UBA1148
GCTATTTCACTAGCGAACCTGGTGCCGTATACTTTTCTTCCTCTTGGGCCTACGCGTACCCAGAGGCCTGATAGTTTGTTGTCCCTGATGTAAAATCCGGCGGATCTTGGCTCATATTCTTTAGCCGTCTTGTTTGCAATTGTTGTATGAGCGTGGTGAGAGGGCGTTTAGCCTAGTGACGTTTGATCAAGGGTTTTTTGTTACCACAACATTAGCAATGATCTCAGAAAGACCTCGATATCATCGGCGATCAGAAAGAGCAGGGTCAGATCAACTTATTGTTTTTATTAAAAACTATATATGGTGATGTAGCTCAGCC
>DBZY01000056.1:832-6446 GCA_002311835.1 Proteobacteria bacterium UBA1148
TCATAACCCGCAGGTCGGTGGTTCAAGTCCACCCATCACCACCATTATTTACAAAGATACTTGTTGCCTTGATTCTGTTTCGGTTATATATGCGGAGAAGTAATAGATCCTCTATATAGGATAATGAAAATGAAAGAGGTTGTTGGCGCGCATCATGAATTCCATGATAAGAAATTTGTTTCGGAGTGGGCCGATCGTTTCATACCAACACCTGAACGAGTAAAACTATTTGATCTTATTCTTTCAGAGTTAAAGTCTAGAATTTCCTCTAGTAGTTGTGTTGTTGAACTTGGGATTGGTCCCGGGTACCTAGCTAACCATATCCTCGCAAGGATGCCTGAAATTGAGTATTACGGTGTCGATTTTTCTAGCCCGATGCTTGATATTGCGAAACAAAGACTGAAATCATATTTTTCTCGAGTGACCTACGTTCAGGCTGATCTCGTGAAAGATAGGTGGTGGGAAGATATCTCCTTGCCTATTGACGCTGTTATTTCTACCTGGTCGTTGCATGATCTTGGTAGTCAGGAGAATATCGAAGTAGTTTATCGAAGTTGTGCTGGTGCTCTTAAAGACGGTGGCGTTTTGTTGAATGGAGATTTCATCAAGCCTAGTGGGGCAAGGCATGAATATGAGCCAGGCCGATTTGAAATTGAAAAGCATGTAGAAATTTTGCGTCGTACCGGATTTAATGCTCCAGAATGCTTAGCGTTATTTGAAGAGGAGCTTGAATCGCCGACTGCTGCGAAAAACTACGCATGCCTTAAGGGTGTCTGGTATAAGTAAGCTATGCCTTAGCGGTGTCAGGAGATTAAGTTGGACAATTTATATATCCAATTTTTCCTTTCTAAGCGTCGTCTCAGAATCCAAATATTCGGGAGATGGATCTAATGAGTGAACAAAGTATCCCTGCGGAACTACCAAGTTGGGTAGCAGATCATGTAAAGCTTTACCTTGAAGATCCTGAGAAAGGTCATATGTGGGACTCCACATCAAGAGGTGGACCGGGCGTGTTACCGACACTACTCTTGGTCACGATGGGCAGAAAATCTGGTAAGTCCCGTATGTTGCCTCTACTTTACCGAAAGGTGGACGCTGGGTTTGTTGTAGTAGCGTCAAAAGGCGGTGCGTCAAAAAATCCGGCTTGGTTCTTGAATCTTCTTGAAACACCCAGTTGTGAAATTCATGTTGGCAGGGAATGCTTACGTGTTAATGCGCGTATCTCTGAGGATGAGGAACGCAAGATGCTTTGGGGGAAAATGGCGGAATTATACCCACCGTATGACGATTACCAGGCGAAAACAAGCCGCGAAATTCCAGTGGTTGTGCTCGAGCCTACGGTCCAGCCACTTTAGGCTGTGCTTGATTCGGAGCGATAAACGCAAAGACGCGGGTCTCGATTGACTCCCGTGGTCTCGCATTTGGTTTTGTGATATCAGCATCAAATGCCGTATGAATGCACCAGCGAGCCCGACCATCTTCCCGTGAATCGTATGTTTTAATCAGTAAAGCTTCATCTGTTTTCATGGTAGGAAAATAGATCCAGCGTTGTTTCGGGTCGAAGAGCACAACGTAAATCTCTCCGATACGGTTTTTGGCGCGGCGTTCGGCTCGAATAAGAACCTCAGGCTGAACTGTTCGAGCATCACACATAGTTAGAGGAAAAGAGTCAACGGTTCTGATTGGGCGCCACACGTTGATTATGGCGAAGTGGCTCTGTAGCAGTGTTTCGGCCTCATTTCCCATAAGATCACGCACGCGCTGAGGGCCTGACCGTGGGGTATAGTCATTATGGATAACGGTAGTAGGTTCGCGGCTACGCTTTTCTTTACGGCGGCTACTATCACTCGAACGCAGAGTGTGATCGAAAACGTGTGTGTAGGTGGCATCTGTGGCTGTTGTAACAAGCTCACAGCATTCTACGTCGTGCAATTGAGTGCGTTGACCCATATCGTAGATGTCGTTAACAGCACTTTTGTGTTTTACCAGTTGAAACCCTTGTTCGTGAACGCTAAAAGCCTCTAGAAGGTCACGTCCGTCCAGAATCTCTACCTCGCGTTTCAAGTAGTTACCTGAGAGATCTAGTCGTGCCTTGGCGCCACCTACGGAGGGGCGATAAATAGGTGCCGAGCTATTTTCTGCTAGGAAGCTTAACGTCCCACGCGTGTTCATAAATGCGGTAGTCGCGCTCTTCTGATCAGTTCCAGGGAGGGCGTCCGGTCAGTCCAATGAGATTTACCATACGTTGGCGCAGTTCTTCGTCAGGCAGGAGACTTTGACCTGCACGTAGATTGTCAACTAAGTGCTCCGGACTTGATGTCGCCTGCAGTGCAACGGTGACAGCGGGGTGTGACAACACGAATTTGAGGAAAAATTGTCCCCAGCTCTCACAATCAAACTCGGCCGCCCAGTCGGGTAGGGCCTTTTTTGTCACATAGGGAAACAAGACTCCTGCAACGAAGGGACGATTTATAAAAACTGCCATTCCTCTGTCCATCGCTAGTGGGAGGATGGTTTCTTCTGCCTTCCGTTCGGCTACGCTGTAATTGATTTGAATGAAATCCAGCGGTTCACGTCGCATGATGGTTATGAAGTCCTCGTAAAGTTCCTCGCGTGACGCGGTGATCCCTATGTATCGGTAGATTCCCTGTGCTTTCCGTTCTTTGAGGATAGGTAGTTGAGTTCTCCAGTCAGTTAGGCTGTGAACCTGCATTAGGTCAATCTGTGAAACGCCCATTTTTTTTGGTGACGCGTCCATCTGGCTGATGCCCTGATCTCGCCCTTCAGCACGGACCTTGGTCGCGACGAAGAGGTTGTCAGGTAAGTCAATCTGTCGTGCTACATAGCCGAAAGCAGCTTCAGATGGGCCATAGCCTGGTGACGAGTCTACGACTGTTCCTCCGTGCTGGAAGAAAAGATCTGTGACTCGTTTTAGTGGATCGAGTTCACTGGGATCATCCCCTACGTTGAAGGTGCGATAGGTCCCAAGCCCGATGACTGGTAGTAACTCTCCTGTTTTTGGGATGGCCCTTTGCATCAGCCCGTTCTGTGCAATTACCCTGGACGGCTTAATCGCCCCAAGTAGGCACACACGGCCTGCATTCGCCAGGATCTGGCGCCTCGAGACCATGGCTCGCCCTATTGGACCCGTTGTTGACGAAATTCTGCTAGGCGGGCTTCAATTATTCTCAGCCGTTCCCCTTGTTGACCATTTCCGCCACCTATCTCTGTTCCATTAGGTAGAGTAATGAATGTCCATTCCACCAGGTTCGAACCGGTTCGCGATGGTCGTCCTAATATACGAATACGATCCCCGGGCTTAAGTTGATCGTCTGTCCAACCGGCTCGCCTAAGGTTTATGATGCTATCCCCCTCCGCCATCCAGGCTTCTTGTGCGCCTTCAGCATTTATTGCGTTGAAGTAAATTCTTGCATGCGGATTAACTGCGCGAAATTCGGTTACAACACCGGTAATTTGCATTCGCTCGTCAACCAGGTAGTGCGCTGCGGGGTTATGGTGGGCCAGAGCGGGGATTGAAACCAGCAGTGCGCCACAGATTAAGATTAAGTTCTTGCCTGTCATCTTGCAGTCCTCACTTTAGAATTCTCCGGATATTGACTCACAGGGGGCATCCAATAAATCAACCTCAGGCGTCAAGAGTCTAGTGCGTTCAAGTATCAGTGGTTCGTTAAACATAACTGGGTCGATCAAGGTGAACTCCATATGGAGCCTGCTACCATCCTCACTACGAGTGTAGCGCTCAACACTTCTAGCCTCGTCAGAGTTATGAATAGGTAAGTTGTCTTCCGCAATATTAGCGCTTACGTTTATAGTTTCCACGATCAAAGTAGATCCCTCGTACCAGCCAATAGAATGTCCTAGTGGACTGGGTGCTTCATTTTCAGGGTGACTGCGGCCATCTGTATAGATGATACGATCCGACGTCATATCTTCCCCTTTGATTGAAATATGATCCGCATATTGCTCAATGAGTATTGGATCGTTATGTAATACAGTCCGGAAGACCCCAAAATATTCACACTGGATGGACGGATCGTCAGCATGATCATAGGTTAATGCGTATTCTTTGGCAGTCTCGGTAAAAAGTCCCGTAATGCCTGCTAGGTTACGTTCTCGGATAGCTTGCTGAATATCTGCTGCTGATAAATGATTATTCGCCGGATCATGCAGGAGTTGATCAAGATATTCGTAGGTTTCTCTTGTGCAATTGCAGGCAAAAAGATCATCAATGGTCCAGTCTGGATGCGTGATCGCGGTCACTGTAGTGCTCCAGATTCCCTCAAAGGCGCTGGGCAATACTTCTTGAGCCTCTGAGAACCGGACGCTGAGAGTAAGGCAGACTAAACAACTTAGTGAGATAGTTGCACCCACGAGGACAGGTCTGTGAAATTTTCTTAAGGCCGGCCGTATACCCGGCGTTCTGAGCGGATTCATAACAAGTTTCAAGGTTTCTCCTTAATTTAGGGTTGGTTTTCCTGCAAAGCAGATTTTACCTGCATATCGGGTCTTTGCGGCAGTAGCACGATTACCTTTTTATTGGGTCTGAGGCTCTCCAGTTTCAGGGTCTTCTATACCAACCCATTCATAAGACGTCTGCATGCGGATTCTATTGTCATTAGAGTCATATCGATATCGGATCCGCTTTCCGTCTTCGTCTAGGATGCCTAGGGATTGTTGAAATAGGCCCGGTGGCGGCCAGTCTGCTGGTACGGTGCCTTCCAAAATATAGAGCCGGCGTGCGTGTAAATGGATTCCAATAAAGCTGCGCGATCCATCCACGTGGGTAATTTGCAGCTGGTGCCCTTGAATTCCATCCACCGCTGCGTAGGCGTCATAGGTGATTTCAGCATTATCCTGCTGACGAATGTTCCATGCGGCAAAGGCAATAGAGCCTCGCACATCCGAACCCGCCTCAAATCCATCACACACGTATCCGAGGTGTGTACACCGCTCTTCATGTACTTTCTCAGCTACCGTGTAGTCAACAACGGTAACCGTATAGCGGCTTTCTGAATCGTCGACGCTGTAGATGTGTGCCGGGAATGTAGCACCCTGTTCTGAAATGTAGTCGATCTCCCGTATATCAGGTTCACGAGGAAAATTGACAATGAATCGTTCAGCCTCATTGACATACTTGATCCAGCCTTGTGCGAGAGAAAGCCCCGGAAACATCATGGGCAATGTCACAAATATGAGTTTTGCTAGCTTTGTTGGGCGCATACCTCTCTCCAAGGGAGTTCGTATCAACCGTTTAGTCGAATTCTTTTTCCGAACCATCGTCCATGGTTATATAGCCGAGGAGGCAGCCTCGAGAGCCGTCTTTAAGCGGATGGCACCTCAGAGAGAGATTGTCACCGACCTCGACGCTATCCTGAGTCCAGCCATCCCTTCTGAGCGTGGTAATGCTGGCCCCCTCTAGAGCCCATGCCTTAGTTGCGCCATCAGCATCCATCACTTCAAGATAAATCCAGCTATGCGGGTTCATCCAGTGTATTTCCCGTACGGTACCTTCTAGAATCGTCCACTCTGTTTCTACGTAGTTCGCGTGGGAGTGGTGCGCCCACGCTGGATAGACTGCGCTGATCATCACGGC
>DBZY01000056.1:6559-8634 GCA_002311835.1 Proteobacteria bacterium UBA1148
CCGCAACGCGGTCGCCGAATACTGATTGGAGCCCGGTAATAGCGCAGACTTCATCCCCGCTGCTAGCGCCGCCGACACCGATAGCCCCGATCATCTGACCATCAACGACGATCGGCAGCCCGCCCGGCTCGGTATGCCACTCAAATAGCAGGACAGAACGTGGTAGGCCGTATGGTCTGTTTTGTAGTCCCGCACCGCGTGCCGATGTCGGGTCTCGACTTTGCAGCGCTGTTTGAGCCCTCAACATAGCGGCCTGGATATTACTGTTGACTTGCCCATCCATCCGTTCGCCATGAACGGGAACACCGGAAGGATCCAGAATGACAAGTGACATTGTTTCTCCGTGTTCGGTTGCCCACTCGCGGCAGGCCATAGCGACTCTTCTTGCCGCATCTCCGGAGATTTGAGCGCCATTCCTAATTTGCGCTGCGGCAGCCCCCGAAACAACAAATTCGGGTGGAAGGCTTGATGCAGGCGCCGACTCCACTACAAATCGCGGCACAGGAGCAACCATCGGCGTTTGTGGGCGCGAAATATCTTCAACTAAGGGTGGTTGCGGCCCCAGGACCTCGATCATCGCTTTGTGAGCGCAGATTTCGTCGCTCCAGCCTTCCGCTATGCGCGGCGCAGACCCACCAACACCGACCGCACCGATCAGTTGATCGTTTACAATGATAGGAAGGCCTCCGGAGTTTGAGAACACGCCAAGCTCAATCTGCTGCCATTCTTCACTCGGATTTCGGATCACACGGTTCATCCGTTCTTTGCTGGGGCCACGTATCCCTAGAGCAGTTTGTGCCTTCATCTCCGCGGTGGCGGTATTCACCCAGCGTTCTCCATCCATACGGTGCATGTAGACATCGTTGCCATCATTATCAATGACATAAACGCTGATTGTTGTACCACGCTCTTCGGCCAGTCTTTCGCAAGTCATGGTAATACGTTCAGCGGTTGCGAGATTGATCGTCGTAGTGTCGAGGATTTTTTCTGCTGCTGCTCCTGATACGACGAATTCAGACGAAACGTTCTGTGCACTTACCCCAGTAGCTATTGCTGTTGCGGTGACCGCAAAAAGAAAGCTAACCCTTAGAATCTGCCTATTCATTATCTTATCCCTCTCGTGAATTTTTTTATTTTCTCAGCGCTAGCTCGAGGTAAGTAATGTGGAAAGTTTTTGCGAAGCCCCCGGCTATTTTCTGTTTCTAAGTTTACCGATCTTGAGACGAGAACGTGCACTAAATTGCAAGAGATTAGAATGAGTCTAAACAAAAATTTCCATTTCATGCCGATTTCAACTAATTTTTATTTTTTCGAGACACCTAAGAACCCGAACTGAGTAGAATCAGACTCTAGGTTTTGGTTTTCGCGTGTGGGAAACACAACAAGAAGTAGGAAGGAGAAGCATCATGAACATTCGATTGGATTTAGCGACAATAACTGGAGTGAGTCTTTTGGGGCTGTTTCTGCTGCCACTACAGAGTAGCGGCGAGGTCATAACATTCCAGCTTACAATGGGTGGTGATCAGTCGGTGCCGGGTCCCGGTGATGAAGACGGGCAGGCAAGCGGTACCCTGACAATAGACGATGCCACTGGTCTGATTTCTTGGGATTTTACTTACTCAAATATAGCGGATCCTGCAGCTATGCATATTCACAGCGGTGCTGCAGGTGGGAGAGGCGGTGTTGCCGTACCTCTCAATGTGGACACCAGTGGTGGTACTGGCACCCTGATAGGCTCTACGACAGCTGATGCTACCAATGTAGCGGCAATACTGGCGTCTCCGTCGGATTACTACGTCAATATCCACAATGCTGATTTTCGTCCTGGTGCGGTTCGGGGGCAGCTTGGAGACTAATTAGAATAGCTGAGTGAGATTATCGAAAGTTGCCACCGGAGGGACGTTTTTAACAAACGAAGCGAGCCTGTTACGGTGGGCTACAAGTGCAAAATGTGAGGTTGCGTCATGGTATTCGCGATAAGTATATTTATTTCGACCGTGGGTTTATTGGCAACTCAGCCTGCTTTGGGCCATCACAGCCCAGCCGCGTTTGACGGTGACGCTGTTGTAACTATC
>DBZY01000077.1:0-35792 GCA_002311835.1 Proteobacteria bacterium UBA1148
TCCCTACAAGATATTTACCATCGCAGCTGGCGCACTACACATGTTGTTACCCGTTTTTGTGCTGGCCTCATTCGTGGGGCGAGGCGGAAGATTTTTTCTTGTCGCCGGGTTGCTTTGTTGGGGAGGGGGGTCTATGGAGAGAAAACTGCGTAAGCATGTGGACCTTATAGGCTGGATTTCCATAGCCTTGGTGGCGCTCTTATACGTCTTACTACGATTGCGGAGTTAGTAGCACAGGGTGCGACTTAATAGAATGCACATTCTTATCCTAGTAGCGTCCTTGTTGGCGGTGGGTTGTACGCCAACGATCGTGGATTACTCGGTCCGGATACATGTTGTGCGAGCTGGTGACACCCTTCAGATGGTTGCTTGGCGTCATGGTTTGGACACTAGGGATCTAGCACGATGGAATCAGTTGGAGAATCCTGATCTCATCTTTGTGGGCCAGCGACTGATTCTAATACCCGCCGGTGGAGCACAGGCAGCGGTTGTGCTTCCAGCACTGGAACCATCATCAACTGTGTTGACTCCCAACTGGCAGTGGCCTGTTCAAGGGCCGTTGGTAAGCTCTTACAGGTTGGGAAGCAGTGGAAGTAACGGAGTAGGTATTGGCGGTGAGATCGGGCAGGATGTTCGAGCCGCGGCGCCGGGACGTGTTGTTTATGCGGGGGACCGTCTTTTGGGGTACGGGCAACTGGTGCTCATTGAGCACAACGATACTTACCTTAGCGCTTACGGGCACAACGACCGATTAGTTGTGACTGAGGGAGATGTGGTGGAACAGGGTGAGGTTATCGCCAATATGGGGATGGGTCCAGGCCGAAAGCCACAGCTTCATTTTGAGATCCGGCGAAACGGCGCCCCTGTCGACCCAAGCGGCTATCTGCCCAGATAGAGCCTCTCTGATTAACGCCTTATTACGAAAGAAAGAGTGCGGCAACCACGGCGCGTTGCTCATAAACTAGAACGTTGTATGTTCGGCAGGCTGCGGGGGTATCCATGATTTCAAGACCGATCCCGTGCACGGCAATTTCTGTCATAAGATCAATCTTCGGTAGGATTAATGAAGCACCAGTGCCGACGATGATTACATCGGGGTTTAGCGCTAATGCAGGTTCAAGTTCGGTAATTTCTAGATTTTCGGGGTCCGACGCAACCCAGTTGTGCAACACTTCCTTAGCCGAAAGAATTAGATTATTTCTAACCCACTCCTCGCCAATACGTACGGCCCCGGTTTCCCAAGCAGAGACTAGATTGGCCTCTGAGGTTTCTCTGGTGAATTTGATGAGTAACTCCTGTTTCGGTCTAGGTCCGATTATAAGCAACCTTGCTAACCTTCGGGGGCTTTGGTGCTTTGATGCCGAGTATTGAACAACGCACCCGAATTCTAGGATCAGAGTTTTGGTTGTGGCCAGATGGGACTCACCGTGTCCTTCAGCAGGTTTTCTCACGTCGAGATATTCAATCTCCTGGGGAACTTGATCTTTCACTTGGACGGCTGCGCCCCGTGGGGGAGTTTAGTGCGCTCAAGAAAGGTGTTGATCTGCTTTGGCAACATCAAGATGGGTGCGTAGTAATTGTCGGGGACTTTGACGCTGATGGGGCAACTAGTACGGCGCTAATGGTCATGTGCCTTAAGGCCTTCGGCTTCTCAGACGTCAGTTTTTTTATTCCAAATCGTTTTGAGCTTGGTTATGGGTTGACGCCGGAGGTGGTCGAGTTATTAGTAGCTAAAGAGCCGGGACTCATTGTGACGGTAGATAACGGCATCACTAGCATAGCGGGCGTGGCCGCGGCACGTGAATTAAACATGGATGTATTGATTACCGATCACCACTTGCCGGGCGAAGAATTGCCTGCTGCCAATGCCATCATTAATCCCAATTTGGTCAGTGAGTCATTTGCTGGCAAGAATCTTGCTGGCGTCGGTGTGGCGTTCTACCTCCTAGCTGCTCTCGGGCGTCGACTCGGTAAGCCGGAAGTTATTCCTCAATACCTTGATCTAGTGGCGCTCGGAACCATAGCGGACTTGGTGAGCCTAGATCACAGTAACCGGATTCTCATTGACCAGGGTCTTGCTAGGATGAAAGCAGGGCGTTGCCGTCCAGGTTTATTAGCGCTTTGTCAGGTTGCAGATGTTGCAAACTCCGAACTCACTAGTACGAAGTTGGCTTTCCAGATAGCCCCACGACTGAATGCAGCCGGGCGCCTGGATGATATGGCTATCGGTGTTCGCTGTTTGATGACCGAATCACCCGACGAGGCTTTTGAGCTAGCGACCCAGCTTAACGAACTTAATTTGAAACGGCGAGTGATAGAAGCTCGGATGGGCGCCGAAGCAACCGAGCTTATGGACACCGAAGCTCTGGTCAATATTAGTGAGCTAGCTCCTGTTGTCTGTCTTTTTCGGGAAGATTGGCACGAAGGGGTAGTAGGGCTAGTAGCATCCAGACTCAAGGATCGCTATCACCGTCCAGTGTTTGCGTTTGCAGCAACGGAAATGGGGTTACTTAAAGGTTCTGGGCGCTCAGTTAACGGGTTTCATTTGCGCGATGCTTTGGCAGATATAGATACACTACACCCAGGTCTTATCAGTCGATTTGGGGGGCATGCCATGGCTGCTGGTCTAACACTTGATCGCGACGGACTTCCTCAGTTTAGCTCCGCCATGGAGGCTTTGGGAAAGGTGAAGTTGAGGCCAGAACACCTTGCGGAGTGCATTCTTACGGATGGTGAACTTGATGTTCGGGATATTACGCTAGAGGTCGCATCTTTGTTATGCGATGTAGGACCCTGGGGGCAGGGATTTCCTGAGCCCCTCTTTGAGGGCTCATTCAAATTAGTACGACAGCGGACGTTGCCCGGCGGGCATTTAAAAATGACGGTCAGGAGTTTTGGAAATGATAAATCACTGGATGCTATTGCTTTCCGTTGTTCTTCAGGGGGATGGAAAGAAGGCGATACATTGCGTTTGGTTTACCGGCTAGATATTAATGACTACTTTGCTACACCATCCGTGCAGCTTATCGTAGAGCATATCGAACCGTTAGCATCAGGTGTGACCGAGACTCTGTGAGCGGGGCCTGATTGCGCTATCATTTGGTGCCTTCCCCGGCGGTAAAAATAGATGGAACCCAGCCAGATTAATCCTAAGATCTCAGACCTTAAGGGGCGCTGTAGTGCCCTAAGGGGGTACCTTTGACTATGAAGGCAAGCGCGAGCGTCTTGAGGAGGTAGAACGCGAGCTAGAAGATCCAGGCGTTTGGAAGGACCAAGAGCGTGCCCAGGCTCTTGGTAAGGAACGCGCATCTTTGGAGTCAGTAATAACGGCTCTCGACAGGATTGAAGGTTCTCTAGCCGAGGCGAGTGCACTCGCCAAGCTCGCAGAAGAGGAGAAGGACGAAGATACCTTTCGGGATGTCGCCGAAGAGGTTATTAAAAACGAGAGGGAAGTCGAGCGTTTAGAGTTTCGCCGCATGTTTTCTGGCGATATGGATGCGCATAACTCTTACCTTGATATTCAGGCAGGGTCCGGTGGTACAGAAGCTCAGGATTGGGCCGAGATGCTGTTTAGAATGTATTTACGCTGGGCAGAGTCACGAGGCTTTAAGGCGGAAATATTAGAAGCGTCTGCTGGGGAAGTCGCAGGTCTTAAAAGTGCGACTATCCTGTTCCGTGGTGATTATGCTTACGGTTGGTTGAGAACCGAGACAGGCGTTCATCGACTAGTTAGAAAGTCCCCATTTGATGCCGGTCATCGTCGCCACACTTCATTTGCGGCCGTTTTTGTATCTCCTGAAATCGAAGATGACATCGATATTGAGATCAACCCGAGCGATCTTAGGGTAGACGTGTATCGTGCCAGCGGTGCAGGGGGGCAGCACATTAATAAAACTGAGTCGGCCGTACGAATCACGCATATGCCGTCCGGAATCGTTGTGCAATGTCAGAATGATCGGTCTCAACATAGGAACCGTGCAATGGCCATGGGACAGCTAAAGGCTAAACTTTACGAGCAAGAGCAGCAAAAACGCCGTGAGCAGGCGGATACTCTTGAAGAAGGTAAAGCTGATATTGGGTGGGGGAGCCAGATTCGGTCATACGTGCTCGATCAATCTCGGATAAAGGATTTGAGAACGGGGTTTGAAAGTGGGAATCCTAGCGCCATACTTGACGGTGACCTTGATGCTTTTCTCGAGGAGAGTTTGAAGCAAGGCCTGTAAGAGATGAATGAGCCAATCAAAAAAAAAGAAACATCTGAGCATCGACTCATCGCAGAAAGGCGCCTAAAGCTGGCTAAACTGCGTGACGTAGGGGCTTTTCCAAACGACTTTCGTCGTGATTCTGTGGCCGACGAACTGCAGTCTGCTTATGGGGCGCACAGTACAGAGGCACTCGAAACAGATTCTCCGTCGGTGCGTGTGGCGGGTCGAATGATGGCTAAACGCGTGATGGGAAAGGTCAGCTTCGTTAAAGTTCAGGACCAGTCTGGTCAGATCCAGCTCTTTGTCGAGCGTGATCGTGTCTCGCCTGAGGTATACCAGTCCTTCAAGTCTTGGGATGTCGGCGACATAGTTGGCGCTTCCGGAACGTTATTCAAGACGAAGACAGAAGAGCTTTCTATTCGTGTGGATGAGTTGCGACTGCTCGTAAAGTCACTCCGACCTATGCCAGAAAAATGGCATGGTATTTCTGACCAGGAATTCAAGCTCAGACGACGCTACGTTGATCTGATGGTTAGCGAGGATACTCGACGGGTGTTCACGAAACGTACGGAAATCGTGCGCTTTGTCCGATCCTTTCTCGATGCTCTGGGATTCGCCGAGGTAGAAACGCCGATGATGCACCCGATCCCCGGGGGGGCTTTGGCAAAGCCGTTTTTGACTCACCACAACGCGTTAGATATACCACTCTTTCTGCGTGTGGCGCCTGAACTCTATCTAAAACGCTTGCTGGTCGGCGGGCTGGAACGAGTCTACGAAATTAACCGCAGCTTTCGTAACGAAGGGATCTCGACACACCATAACCCTGAATTCACTATGTTGGAACTCTACCAGGCTTATGCTACCCACGAGGACCTACTCGAGCTCACGCAAACGCTGATTCGTGAAGCAGCGCGTCTGGTCCTCGGTACGGATCAGGTGGTGTATCAGAGTAAGAGCTTCGATCTTGGAGGTGCTTTCGAGGTGTTGACCGTCGAGGAAGGACTCTTGCGTCATAACTCGGAGTTGAGGAGTGGTATACGAGATATTGATTGCCTTCGCCGTATCTGTGAGCAGGAGGGCATCAAGTGCAAATTAGAGTATGGTGCTGGCAAGCTTCAGATTGAATTATTTGAGAGAACCGTCGAGCAGCATTTAATGGGGCCTACTTTTGTGACCCAATTCCCCACAGAAGTCTCTCCTTTAGCGAGACGCAATGATAATGATCCTTTTTTGACGGATCGTTTTGAGTTGTTTATCGCTGGACGGGAAATCGCGAATGGATTCTCGGAGCTAAATGACCCTGAGGATCAAGCTGAGCGATTTCGTGAACAAGCTAAGGCGAAAGCGTTAGGTGATGATGAGGCGATGTACTTTGATGAAGATTACATTCGTGCTCTGGAATATGGGATGCCCCCCGCAGCTGGTCTGGGAGTTGGGATCGACCGACTGGTGATGTTCTTGACCGATTCCGCCTCTATTCGAGACGTAGTCCTTTTCCCGCACCTCAAGCCTGAGGCTTAGTGGTGGCGAGAGAGACTTCTGTTGGGAGAGTTTCTTTAGTTATTTGTGCGCCCGGTTCTTCGCTACAGACTAGGTGTTCATAGACCGTATCGGTTTTAACCACCGCCAGAAATTCTACGCGCTGGTCATTAGCTCGAGCGGTGCGTAGAATCTCGCCTACCTTGATTCCGGCGGGATCGATCAACCCGCTGCCAATAGATGGTTTTTCGCGTAACAGGCCAGAAAAGCGAAACAATCTGCGTTTAACACTTCCAAGATTCTGAATGCGTGCGATCACTTCTTGTCCGGGGTAGCAACCCTTGTCGAACGATAACGCACCCAGTTGATCGAGATTTAACATCTGGGGTAAAAAACGTTCTGCTAGGTTTGGTGGTAGATTGCTTAATCCCAGCCTAATTTCAGCAAGCTCACCTTCCTCTCTACCCGCCATTGAAAATTGAGATTTGATTGTCGGGAATGCGTCCTCGGGTACAGCCAGATAGGCCGTTGCCGAGTTCATTCTGATGACGAACATCCCATTCGTTACTGTGGCGTCTCCAGGGTTAGGCCCTAATGTTGAGTTATGGTCCTTAAGCCAACGATCGATTTCACCTAGTGCAATAGCCCCTGACCATTTCGCCGATGCATCCTGTAGCTGTACATCGTCACGTAGGATAAAAACCGACAATTGTTGAATCAGGACACCCGGGTGGGTTCCGTGGGTCATGAGTAGCCATTTTCCGTTGCTTTGTAGTGCACGCAACAGCGCCAGCACCCGACCTTTGGAATCATGCCATGCTGTAAGAGGTGAGCGGCTGAGTGGATCTCCCTCGACGTTTCGACTCAGTTGCGCGTTGAGGAAAGTTTCTGTATCCGGCCCAGTTGCTTCAATGAAGCAAATACTTGGGAGTGGGCAGAGGGTTAGTGGAGTCTGAGTCAGCACGATATAATTCTAGTCCATAACTCGGGAGTTCTCCGTAATCGGGTCGAGAAAAAGGTTTGGTGATGCGAAAAACTCCCGTTTCTGGCAGACTTGGCGGGTGAGCGAGTCGCACGAGATAGATACGGAACGCGGGATCGGGGTTTCATCCGATACAGAACCTGAGATGGTTAAAGAGCACCAGCGCTCAACGGATTCAGACAAGACTCCATCGGAGAAGCTGCGAGAGGTTGGGGGTCCGAAGGGATTGGAACCCACCCGTTTCGGTGATTGGGAGCGGGGGGGGCGCTGCATTGATTTCTAGTGGGAGCGGATGCGTTCATACCGTTTCCATATTACCTAAACTAAGGAAACAGAATACTATGGACAAGGTCGAGCGGCCTTTGTCGCCGCATTTGCAGGTTTATCGTCCACAAATAACGATGGTGTTGTCGATACTGCATCGTGGGACCGGGCTCGCGTTATCCCTAGGCGCACTGGTTTTAGCATGCTGGTTGATGGTGGTAGCGATTGGAGAAGCCGCTTACTCGGATGCCCGCGTATTACTCAGTAGCAGCCTATTAAAGGTTTGTTACATCGGTTGGTGCTTCTGCTTTTTCTACCACCTGGCTAATGGTGTTCGCCATCTGGTTTGGGACTTAGGTATCGGGTTCGAGCGTGTGCAATATCAGGTAAGCGGTTGGCTTGTGATTCTATTCACATTTGCTGCATCCGCTTGTTACGCTCTGGTAGTGATTATCTAAAAGGCGTGAGATGAGTCTTATCAGTTCATTTAATAGGTTTTTGGGATTAGATGCAGCGGACAAGGGCGTTGGACACTGGTGGGCGCAACGACTGACCGCTGTGGCGTTGGTACCACTAGGGCTTTGGGTTGTCTTTGCTTTCGCTAGTCTTGGTGATTTTAGCTATAAATTAGTAGTTATTTTTATTCAAGCACCAATGAATAGCGCTCTACTCATTCTCACTCTACTCATGTTGAGTTATCACTCTAAACTTGGTGTGCAAGTAGTTATTGAAGACTATGTTCATGACACCATCTTAAAGTCAATCATTCTTATATCAGCTTCTTTTGTTCATGTTGTAGTAGTGGTAGTTGGTGTTTTTTCAGTCCTTAAGATTTCATTGGGAACTCCAGGTTAAGCGATGAGTAAAGACTACGAGTTTATTGATCACAGTTACGATGTGATCGTTGTAGGAGCCGGTGGTTCAGGGTTGCGTGCAACACTTGGTCTCGCAGAGCAGGGTCTTACAACAGCATGTATCACTAAGGTCTTTCCGACGCGTAGTCACACAGTGGCTGCGCAGGGTGGAATCAGCGCAGCATTGGGGAATATGGGTGAGGACGATTGGCGCTGGCACATGTACGACACTGTAAAGGGATCAGATTGGTTGGGAGATCAGGATGCAATCGAATATATGTGTAAGGAAGCTCCAGCCTCGGTCGTAGAGCTAGAGCATTATGGTGTGCCGTTTTCCAGGACCGAAGATGGCCGTATTTATCAGCGTCCATTTGGTGGCATGACGACCCATTTTGGGGAAGGAACGGCCCAGCGAACTTGCGCGGCAGCGGATCGGACAGGTCATGCGATGTTGCATACTTTGTATCAGCAGTCTTTGAAGCGCGATGCCAAGTTTTTTGTAGAGTACTTTGTTATCGATTTGATCATAGAAGAGGGGGGTTGCCGGGGTGTTGTCGCGCTGGATTTAGCGGAAGGCCGCCTGCATCGCTTTCGCTCTCACATAGTGATACTTGCGACTGGCGGGTACGGACGGGCCTATTTCTCTTGTACCTCGGCACACATTTGCACGGGCGATGGAAATGCTATGGCGCAGAGGGCTGGCTTCCCTCTCCAAGACTTAGAGTTTGTTCAGTTTCACCCTACGGGTATTTATGGGGCAGGTATGTTAATTACGGAGGGTTCTCGGGGTGAGGGCGGCTACCTTACGAATTCTAGTGAGGAGCGATTCATGGAACGCTACGCTCCTAACGCTAAGGATCTGGCATCACGTGATGTCGTTAGCCGTTCAATAACCATCGAGATTCGTGAAGGACGAGGTGTTGGCGTCGACAAGGATCATGTACATCTACATCTTGAACACCTAGGTACGGATGTTATAGAGGAACGCCTACCAGGAATTGCTGAAACAGCAAAGATCTTTGCGGGAGTTGACATTACGAAGGACCCCATCCCCGTACTCCCGACAGTGCACTACAACATGGGTGGTGTGCCTACGAACTACTATGGGGAAGTTGTAAGTTCCGATAATGTTGGAGATGAGTATGTTGTACCCGGTCTGATGGCGGTCGGGGAGGCGGCTTGTGTCTCTGTGCATGGAGCTAATCGCCTAGGATCTAACTCTCTAATCGATTTAGTTGTCTTTGGGCGTGCAGCGGCGATTCGTTGTGGTGAATTGATCAGTTCGGGCGACAAATTTGCGCCTTTTGGGAAAAATGCCGGTCAAATGGCCGTCGAAAGAGTCGATCGTTTACGTCATGCGAGAGGGGGTTCTTCGACCGCTAAATTACGACTTGAGATGCAACGTGTCATGCAGAATCATGCGGCCGTTTTTCGCACTGGTGAATCTCTCCAGAAGGGAATCGACTTACTGGAGCCGATTTTTAATGCATTTTCGGATGTGTCTGTTGCTGACCGCTCTTTGATCTGGAACACTGATCTTATTGAAACATTTGAGCTTGAAAATCTATTACTTCAGGCTATGGGTACTATTAAGTCTGCGGCCTATCGAACTGAGAGTCGTGGAGCTCAGGCTCGGGAGGACTATCCGGAGCGTGACGATACGAATTGGATGAAACATACGCTCGTGTGGGTGAACGAGGACGGGGAGGCACGTTTTGGTAATCGTGAGGTACGGATGAATACTCTCACAGATGACGTTGAGACTATTCCCCCTAAGGCGCGGACCTATTAAACGAGGAATGATAGAGGTTTTATAATGGCGCAATTTCGCCTTCCAGCTAATTCAAAAATCAAACCGGGGAAGAATTACCCAGCAGATAATAATGTAACCAATATTCGGAAATTTTCCGTTTACCGTTACGATCCTGACTTAACAAGCAATCCAACTCTCGACACTTACGATGTTGATATGGACACTTGTGGGCCCATGGTTCTGGATGCCCTCATCAAGATTAAGAATGAGATTGATCCAACGTTAACCTTCCGTCGCTCATGCCGAGAGGGCATCTGTGGGTCCTGCGCAATGAATATCGACGGAGTTAACACGCTAGCCTGTTTGAAGTCGGCGGAAAAGGTTGGTGGTGTTGTCAAGATATATCCGCTGCCCCACATGCCTGTGGTTAAGGATCTTGTTCCTGATCTCACACACTTTTACGCACAGTATGCTTCGGTGAAGCCATGGCTTGAAGCGAATACACCGCCCCCCTCAGACCAAGAACGCTTGCAGTCGAAGGAGGATCAGGAACAGATTAATAATCCGTCCGCCTGCATTTTGTGCGCGTGTTGTTCTACTGCTTGCCCTAGTTACTGGTGGAACTCAGACCGGTTCCTAGGTCCGGCAGCGCTGCTCCAGGCGTATCGGTGGATAGTGGACAGCCGAGATGAGTCTACAGATGAGCGTCTAGATTCACTCGAGGACTCATTTAAACTTTACCGATGCCATACAATTTTGAACTGTACCCAGGCTTGCCCGAAGGATCTAAACCCTGCCAAAGCGATCTCAGAAATCAAGAAGTTGATTGCACGCCGGGATCATTAGTGTCCCCGTTGAGATTTAGTCCTGGATACTGAGGCTGCGAGGCTTCGCTGGCGATGCCGGCGGGGGATGAGGGAGCTCGATACTCTTTTGGGTAGTTTTGTCGAGGAGGTTTATTTGTCTTTGTCGTCGGAGGACAAGCGTCGTTTTAGTAACCTTTTGGATCTGCCTGATCCAGATATTCATGCCTACCTTGTAGGGCGGTCCACTCCTCCCGACCCTGGCTTAGTAAAGCTCCTTGACCGTATCCGGGCAAATCGCTCAACTTAGTCCGGAGAGGGGTGCCAGACACTCGAGGTCACTATTCTTATTGAGCTTTTCACGTAATGTTACAGAGTGGTCGCTGTTAGACTGAGTCTAGTTTGGGCAGCTTCTCAAAGTCGAGAGTAAAATGCCTGCTCAGGATAGAACTTTCGGTGCATTATGAGGTCTATGGAGAGTCGCAAGACAGAAATCACCGGGAATCGGCCGACCAGCGCAAAGGCGGCCGATCTGGCTCTGATAAGGAGGGTCCAGCACGGGGACCGTTCGGCATTTGATCTTTTAGTCATCAAGTATCAGCACAGGATACTCAAGCTAGTGATGAGGTATGTGAGAGATCCGTCGGAGGCATTGGACGTGGTACAGGAGGCCTTTATAAAAGCTTACCGAGCGGCGCCTTCGTTCAGAGGCGACAGCGCCTTCTACACCTGGCTCTACCGTATTACCACCAATACCGCTAAGAATTATCTGGTCACAGCAGGGCGACGACCAGTCTGCTATGGCTTGGATCTACAGGATCCCAAGCAGCATGAAGTTTTCGCGAAACTCAAGGATACCGATACCCCGGAGGGGCTAACGTTATCTGAGGAGATAAGGCAGACAGTAAATAGCGCTATCCAGGACTTGCCTGAAGACCTCCAAACCGCCATCCTGTTGCGCGAAATTGAGGGGATGAGCTATGAGGATATCGCCCAGGTCATGGAGTGCCCCATGGGAACTGTGCGATCTCGAATCTTTAGAGCGCGGGAAGCTATAGACAAACGCATTACCCCACTATTATGAGAGCACTATGACAGAACCGGCTCAGGATCAGATATCGGCCTTTGCAGACGATGAACTATCAGCAGAGGAATGCGAGTTTTTGGTGCGACGTATGGAGCGTGACCCAGAGTTCCGCCAGAAAGCCTTGTCTTATGCCACCATTGGCGCTGCACTACGTGGCGAAATCCTGGATCCAGATCCGGATGTTTTACGTCGTCGTGTGCAGAAGGAGTTGGGAATAGTCCCGGTGCCGATCCGGCAGGGACTTGAGGAGGCGATGACTTCTAACCGATTTATGCGTCCAGCGCTCGGATTTGGCATTGCGGCTACAGTCGCTATGATGGCGCTCTTTGGATTCAATGGTATGAATCAATCCAGCACACTCAATGATCCAACCGGATTGATCGCAAGCGATGTGTCCATAGTGCCAGTGGGTGATCGAGCCAGCTATGTTGTACCCCAAGAGGTTTCGGCCAATGCGTTGCCAGGAAATCAGTCGCTGACGGTACCCGTTCGCATGACCGACTATCGCATGACTCACGGCGAGGATGGCCTTGCAACTGTTTTTGTTGTGGTGAGTCCAAGATCTGACTAGAACTAACGTATGTATCCCAATGTAACAGTTAGATGGCTCACCGCCCCGGGACTAGTGAGTTTTCGATGAGGATAGTCGAGTCGATTGCTACGTCCCTGCTTAACCTTCATTTATTTACACAGATCTAGGTAGGATAGAGTTTTGGATTTTTCGCTATTACTAGTGGTTGCCACCTTTCTGACGGGAGTTATCTGGGCCTTCGACTCACTCATCCTGAAAGGGCAGAGAATGAAGGCTATTGGGCGGTCAGGTGTGGATCAGATAACCCAGTCTGAATCTGTTGTAGTGGAATATGCTCGTTCTTTCTTTCCTATTCTGCTGCTGGTGTTAGTTCTTAGATCCTTTCTTTTCGAACCATTTCGTATTCCTTCCGGTTCTATGATGCCTACATTATTGGAGGGAGACTTCATTTTTGTGAATAAGTTTGCGTACGGTCTCCGACTTCCGGTTGTAAACACTAAGATATTCGAGATCGGTGAGCCTGAGCGTGGGGATGTAGTTGTATTTAAGTTACCTTCCGATCCTAGCATCAACTATATCAAGCGAGTGATAGGTCTCCCCGGAGATGTGGTGACGTATCAGCGGGATAGAAAGGAACTGAGCATCAACGGCAATATAGTTCCTTTGGAGATGTTGGGCGCTTACGAAGAGAACGCTGCGTTGCAGCTGGGTCGTGAGGAGTTCGGGGATCGGCAACACACTCTGCTTCATACTCGCGGTAGACTTAGTCCAGGAGGAACTTACGTGGTACCCGAAGGGCACTATTTTGTCATGGGGGATCATCGCGATAACAGCCAGGACAGTCGTTTTGAAAGAGTCCGGTTTATCCCCGAATATCGTATGGTTGGTAGGGCAGTACGGATTTGGATGAGTTGGCGTTGGCCCACCCAAGGAGGCCCACGGTGGGCCCGCATAGGTAAAAGTATTGAGTAACGAGTACGATAATAGAACCTCATTTTTAGCAGATGCTTAGCTCTTAGTCTCATTCGAAAAGTAAATTCAGATAAAGCGTTAACCGCGCGACTCCGTTGGGCTGAGGAGCAGCTCGGCTATCGGTTTAATGCACAAGAATTGCTAAAACAAGCCCTCACCCATCGTAGCGCATCTAAGAAAAACAACGAGCGGCTAGAATTTCTTGGTGACGCACTACTGAATTTCATAGTCGCCAGGCGACTCTATGAGCGAAACAAAAATGATTCCGAAGGTGATTTAAGTCGGCTGCGTGCCGCGCTTGTCAAAGGCGAAACACTGGCTGATATCGGGAGAGAATTGGACGTTGAGCCTCACATTATTGTGGGACCTGGTGAGTTGCGTTCTGGAGGTGCCCGACGTTCATCAGTTTTGGCTAATACTGTAGAGGCACTTGTCGGCGCGGTTTTATTGGATGGCGGCTTCGCAGCAGCAGAAACTTGCGTGAATCGGCTTATGACGGAGAGACTAAATACGCTCCCCGATGCAGCAAGCCTCAAGGATTCCAAAACGCGGCTCCAGGAGTGGCTCCAAGGGTACGGCCTCGGTTTGCCACAGTACACAATAGAATCAGTATCTGGTGAGCCGCATCAGCAGGCATTCGTTATACAGTGCTTGGTTGAAGAGAAACAGATTAGCGTCAGCGGGCAGGGATCGAGTCGGAAAGGCGCTGAGCAAGATGCCGCACAACACATGCTTTTGAAACTAATCAGTGATAATGAGTGACGATTTTCGTAGCGGATATGTGGCCATTGTCGGGCGGCCCAACGTTGGAAAGTCTACTTTACTGAATGCTCTCGTTGGCGAGAAGATCAGTATTGTGAGTACAAAGCCTCATACGACGCGGCATCGGATTCTCGGTATTTTAAATAGAGAGACAGATCAAGCGGTTTTCATGGATACGCCGGGACTGCAGAAGACGTTAAAACGGAATCGAAAACGAGCTTTACATCGTTTAATGGCGAAAACGATGAATCAGACTATCGCGGATGCTGATGTAATCCTAATGCTTATTGAGGCTGGCAAACTCACGAGCGAGGATCGTAATCTTGCAAATCTCCTAAAAGACAGGGCTAACGATACACTGCTAGTTTTGAATAAGGTCGATATGGTCGGTCCGAGAACAGCATTGCTACCTATACTTGAGTCCATGTCGGTGGAGTTACCATTATCGGCTTTTGTGCCCATTTCTGCTCGCAAAGGCATAAATCTTGAAGGACTGATCAAAGAGGTTGCTGGCCGACTACCCCAGGGGCCCGCACTTTTTCCACCAGGTGTGCTGACGGATCGCAGCAGCTATTTCAGGATTGCGGAGATAATCAGGGAGAAATTGTTTTCTGCAGTCCATCAGGAAGTACCCTACGGTTTGACAGTAGAAGTGGAATACCTGGGTAGGAATGAAGAGAACCAATGGCTTATTCATGCGGTGATTTGGGTGGAACGTGTTAGCCAAAAATTGATTGTAATTGGCAAGGGAGGCAAGGTCCTGAAGACTGTGGGCCAAGCCGCCCGGCGGGAACTCATCGAATTTTTAAACGATCGTGTCCATTTGGAACTCTGGGTAAAGGTGCGAGAGCATTGGTCAGACAGTGTACGAGACTTGCAGAAGCTTGGTTATGATTTGCCATGACCGATAAAGAAACCGTACAGCTCGAGCCTGGCTTCGTCCTACATCAGCGCCCCTATCGAAATACCAGTCAGCTTATCGATTTCCTGACGAAAAATTATGGCGTTATCACCTTGGTTGCCCAAGGATCGAGGCGGTTGCAGGCAGGTCAAAGAGCTGTACTACAGCCTTTTTCATCTCTATATCTGTCATGGGTTAGGCGCGGTGAACTTGGCCGACTGACTCACGCAGAGGTTAAACCCCCAACAATTGTATTATCTGGTGAGGGCTTATTCGCGGGATTTTATTTAAATGAGCTTCTGCTCCGGCTGATGGGTCGCGGTGATCCCAATCCTCCGGTATATCTCTGCTATAGCCTCTGCCTTTCGGATCTATCAAATTTGTTGGATACGTCGCGCGCTCTGAGGCTGTTTGAGCTGCGCTTCCTGGCAGGTTTGGGATATGGGCTCGGGCTCGAGCAGGACATCGAAACGGGAGAGCTTATCTGTCCGGGGGGCCGGTACCGGTTCAAACCCGAGCATGGCATTAGCATTGAGAAGGCATCTGCCAATGGTCCGGATATCTTTACCGGGCGAGATCTAATTTCTCTTCGCGAGGAACGCTTGGATGATGAGGAAAGTGTAAAGGCCGCGAAGCGGTTGCTCAAGCGTGTGCTAAGGGTCTACTTGGGCGAACGCCCGCTTAGTACCCGCTCAGTCCTAAAGGATGTCTATAGACGAGGGCTGGAACCATGACTCAAAAAACGCCGATCAGTTTGGGTGTCAATGTCGATCATGTGGGCACCGTGCGTCAGGCACGAGGAACGCCTTACCCAGACCCGGTGTTTGCCGCGTTGCATGCCGAGCGAGCGGGCGCAGATAGCATCACGATTCATCTGCGTGAGGATCGCAGACATATACAGGAGCGTGATCTTGAACTGATGCAACAGGTCGTGGAGACGCGCGTTAATTTAGAGATGGCGGTCACTGATCCGATGGTAGAGATAGCGGTCTCTTCCAGTCCAGCTGATTGCTGTTTCGTTCCCGAGAAGCGTGAAGAGCTTACAACCGAAGGAGGTCTCGACGTCTCAGGACAGGTTAAGAAAATCGTAGCGGCTAGCAATCGGCTTAAGGAGGCAGGCATTCGCGTCTCATTATTTGTCGATCCGGATCCAGAGCAACTGAAGGCAACCGTGGATTGCGGTGTGGGAGTCGTCGAACTTCACACTGGGGCCTATGCTGATGCGTCAAGCGGTGGTGCAGAGGCACGAGAGCTGGAAAGGATTCGTGCAGCGGCTGAGTTCGGAGATCGTTTGGGGTTAACCGTCCATGCAGGTCACGGTCTTCATTACCATAATGTTCAGCCAGTCGCTGCTATCGAGACGATCGTAGAACTTAATATCGGGCACTCTATTATTGCGAGGGCGATATTCGATGGTCTGGAGAAAGCGGTGGCAGATATGAAGGCGCTTATGCAGGAGGCACGTCGATTGTGATCTTCGGCATTGGTACGGATATCCTACAGCAATCCAGGATTACAAAAACATTGGATCGTTTTGGTGCGCACTTTGCTAACCGCCTTTTACTGGAAGATGAGCGCGAGCTTTTTGAGCGAACGAAGAATCCAGTGCGGTTTCTTTCCATGCGATTTGCAGCCAAAGAAGCTATCGTTAAGGCGATGGGGACTGGCTTCTCCCAAGGAATATGGGTGCGTGACGTAGGGATGATACCCAACGACTGGGGTCAGCCCCAGATCATCTACTCGGAACGCGGCCAGATCATGAGGGAACGGCTCGGCATCGGGAGTGGGCATTTAACACTCAGTGATGAGGCTGGACTGATTATTGCCATCGCTATCCTGATGAAAGCGGATTAGCGGCGTTGAATACCCTTGTCTTTGATATTGAAACCATCCCGGATACGGATTTGGGGAGGCGGCTGTATGGAATCGAAGATTTGGATGATGAGGCCGTCGGTAGAGTTATGTTCTTTAAGCAGCGCCAGTCTCGCCAGACCGATTTTCTTCCCTTGGTGCAGCAGCGGATCGTGGCGATTGCGGCGGTTTTAAGAACCGATGATGATATTCATGTGTTCAGTCTGGGCGATGTCGAGGCCTCGGAAAAGGAGATCGTACAGAAATTTTTCGATGGATTAGACCGCTATTCCCCGGAACTTGTTTCGTGGAACGGATCCGGGTTTGATCTGCCGGTGCTTCACTATCGAGCACTCCTACATAGCGTGAACGCAGAGCGTTATTGGGAGACAGGCAATAACGATCGTGACTTTCGTTACAACAATTATTTGAGTCGGTGGCACTGGCGACATCTAGATTTAATGGATGCGTTATCGGGATGGCAGCCATATGCCCGCGCATCGTTAGAGCAGACTGCAATCCTCCTAGGTTTTCCAGGCAAGCTTGGGATGAGTGGCGATCAGGTTTGGGACCGTTATCTTGCAGGAGAATTGGCCACCATACGAAACTACTGTGAGACGGATGTGCTTAATACCTACCTGATCTATCTTCGTTTTCAACTGAACAGAGGATTGCTTGATGAGTCTCGGTTGCGTGTCGAGTTGGAGTGTATCGAGGCAAAATTAGGACAATCGGACAGCCCGCATCTGAAGGAGTTTCTTGAGGCCTGGCGATTGACTGGTTATGCGAAGTGATGTGGAGTTTCTAGATGTTCAGATTGTCGACCTTACCCATGATGGACAGGGGGTCGCAGATTTAGGGGAACGGCGGGTGTTTGTTCCAGGCGCACTTCCGGGTGAACGGGTTCGGCTAACTCTTCGCCGCCGCCGCCGCCAGTATCACGAAGCCGATCTTATTGAAATACTTGAACCCTCTGTGGAGCGCGTAGAACCGCCTTGTAAATATTTCGGCCGCTGCGGCGGTTGTGCTGTCCAACATTTTTCCTATGAGGCGCAGGTTACTTTCAAGCAAACGATCGTGCAGGAAGCGCTCTCTCGAATTGCTGGTGTGGAACCGGAAGTTTGGTTAGAACCGATTCTTGGTCCTCAATGGAACTACCGGCGACGTGCAAGGCTAGGTGTTCGATTTGTGAAGGGGAAAGATCGAGTACTGGTTGGGTTCAAGGAACGTGCGACCCGCTACGTGACTGATATGGCGAGTTGTCGGGTGCTCGTCAAGCCGTTGGACAAGTTGCCGGGAGAACTGAGCGATGCCATCGGTGAAACATCACTACGGCAGAGATTACCCCAGGTAGAGGTATCTGCAGGAGAGAATGTCCGAGCTGCAGTACTCCGGGTATTGAATGACCCGACGGAAGATGATCTCTCTATTTTTCGAGATCTAGGACGGCAACAGGAATTGGATGTTTATTTACAGAGGGCCGGGCCGGGTACGATCCGCGCCATAGACCCCTCAGGTGTGGGACAGCTTGCATACAGTCTGCCAGACTTTGATTTGACTCTACACTTTTCCCCCACCGATTTTCTACAGGTTAATGCTGAGGTTAATGCTGCCTTGGTTACACAGACGTTACGTCTGCTTGAGGTACAAAAAAACGATCGTGTTCTTGATCTGTACTGTGGATTGGGTAACTTTAGTCTTCCCTTGGCTAGACATGCGGGTGAGGTGCTTGGCGTCGAGGGTGAGAGTGGGCTGGTGGCTCGTGCTGCAGGCAATGCGCACCTGAACAAAATAGATAACGTATCGTTTATTGCGGGCGATCTGAATCAACTGGAGTGGAGCTTTATGCGTGGGGCTTGGGACCTCGTTGTATTGGACCCACCTCGATCTGGTGCGCAGGCGGTCGTGAGCCAGATGGCGCAAATAGCGCCCCGTCGTATCGCCTACGTGTCCTGTCATCCGGCAACGTTAGCGCGGGATGCTAAGGAGTTAATCAAATCTGCTGGATACCAGCTAATCGCTGTCGGCATTGCCGATATGTTTCCCCACACGCATCACGTTGAATCAATAGCCCTCTTTGAGAAGTCTAAAGGTATATAGCGTTTGCTTATTTGGTAAGGAGGGTGCAGTGCAAAAACGAGGTGGGGTGTATTTATAAATAAGTAAACCGTCTCCCTGATATCATCTTAAAAATAGTGGAGGAGATCCTAAAGTATGAGTGAGCGCCGTATCCGCATCAGTCTAAAGGAACAGCGTTTGAACCTGCTCAACAATGATGCGGTGCTAAAAACTTATAAAGTTTCGACCTCTAGATATGGCGCTGGTGAGGTAGCTGGTAGCTTTCAGACGCCTCGTGGACAACATGTCGTGCGCGCAAAAATTGGTAGCGGTCAACCACAAGGTACTGTGTTTCGAGGGCGGCGTAGTACCGGACAAATTTATTCCGCTGAGCTTGCTTGTGCACATCCAAATTGGGACTGGGTGCTTACGCGCATACTCTGGTTATCTGGGACTGAAGTTGGCAAAAACCGTCTCGGTTTAGTGGATTCTATGTGCCGTTACATTTATATCCACGGAACCCCACATTTGGATAGCTTGGGGAAATCCACGTCTCTAGGTTGTATTCGCATGAGTAATGATGATGTTGTTGAGTTATTCGATCTCGTATCTTTTGGCACTGTCGTAGAAATTAAGGATTAGATTATTGTCTCTTGGCCCGCTAATGATAGATCTGAAGGGTCCCGTACTCGACGATGAAGAACGCGTGTGGTTAAAGGAGCCAGCGGTTGGTGGAGTGATCCTTTTTACTCGAAACTATGAGAGTCCAATGCAACTCTCCGAGTTGGTGACGGATATTCATAAGGTTCGCTCCCCACCATTGCTCGTGGCAGTTGATCAAGAAGGGGGGCGCGTACAACGCTTTCGTCAGGCATTTACGGAGCTACCGTCTATGCGCGCTCTTGGTCATTTGTACGATGAGGAGGCCACGCGGGCTCGGGTTGTAGCTCGGTCGTTCGGCTGGTTGATGGCCTCTGAACTCCGAGCTATTGGTATAGAGTTGAGTTTCGCGCCGGTGGTGGATTTAGATTTGGGATTGGCTGAAGTGATCGGTGATCGTGCTCTACACTCTGAAGCCTCTATCGTGAGTGAACTTGCCGTTGAATTTGCTGCGGGGGCTCGCGCAGCTGGCATGGCAATTGTAGCAAAGCACTTTCCAACCCATGCGGGAGCGACGAGTGACTCCCACACAGATTGTGCGACGGATGGTCGAGATTATAATGAGCTTTGGGATGATCTTGAGCCATATCGACATCTAATTGCCGCTGGTCTGCCGGCCCTGATGGTAGGACATGTTAGCTTTCCTGAGCTAGATCCACTTCCCGCAAGTCTTTCATCTTGGTGGATTAAGAACGAGCTGCGGGAAGAATTGGGGTTTCAGGGTGCGGTCTTCTCAGATGATATTATGATGGGGGGGGCTTCTGTAGGAGGCAGCTGCTCGGCGCGCACCATGCAAGCTCTTCAAGCCGGCTGCGACATGGTGTTGGTGTGCAATGCACAGGCAGAAATTCCAGTAGTAATTGAATCACTGGCCGAATATGTAAACCCTTCCTCGCAGCTCCGCTTGATGCGGCTGCGTAGCCAACAGCGTGAGAATTGGGATTCGCTGCGTTTGTCTAATGAGTGGAACGAAGCTCGTCAAGAGCTGGCACAGTTAACTGAGCGACCGAGCTTGGAGCTCAAAGGGTGAGATTGAAATCATCCGGAGAGACTTCTGCTTCGTCAGTTGTGGCAGAGGCCATTGAGGTTCGCAGAGAGGGATTTCAGATCGCGAGTGAGGCTGATGTATCAGCGGCTCTTCAGCGGATAGCAAGCGAGGCGACCGCAGTGTTGGCCCACGAGAATCCGATTGTTCTCGCCGTTATGCAGGGAGGCGCCTTTACTGCGGTGGAGCTTTGTCGCCGCTTCGATTTTCCTCACGAGTTTGATTTCATCCATGTGACTCGTTATGAACAGTCTCTCACGGGCGGAGAGTTAAGTTGGCGGGCTTTTCCCAATTTAGAGTTGAGTGGGCGCATGGTGCTACTAGTCGACGATATTCTTGATCAAGGAGTTACATTGGCAGCGCTTTATCAAGAGCTTATTCGATCCGGTGTGTCACAGCTTTACTCTGCGGTTCTTGTGTCGAAGAATCTTGAGAGATCAGGAAAGCGCATCAACGTGGATTTCGTTGGTATGGAAGTGGAAGATGCCTACGTGTTTGGTTGTGGCATGGATTACAAAGGTTACTGGCGTGGCTTGAGGGAGCTCTACTCTGTGAATTCTTTATGACGCAGGAAGTTGGACTGATCATTGGAAGTATCCATCCTGGGATGGCGTTTAATGTTGGTTCGAAAAGCTCCTTAAAGACGCCTTTCGGGTTACCCTCAAGCCCGGTTTTGTCGGTTTCGTTTGGCAGTAACCGAGTTGCTTGTATTGCTCGGCACGGAGAGGATTCGAACATTCCTCCTCATGCTGTGAATTATCGGGCTAACCTTTGGGCTCTCCATCAACACGGCGTACGCCAGTGTGTTGCATTGAATGCTGTCGGTACCCTTGATTCTGGGTTTCCACCCGGGGAGTTGGCCGTTCCAGATCAACTAATCGATTACACCTGGGATCGAAAGCAAACTTTCCGCGATAGTGACACTGACGAGTTGGTACACCTGGATTTCACCGAGCCCTTTGACATTATTCTGAGTGAGAGAATTGCAGCTGCTGTAAAAGCGGCTGGTTTTTCCATCCGATCAGGGGTCTATGGGGTGACCCAAGGTCCACGGTTGGAGACTGTGGCGGAGATCAATCGTCTAGAGCGAGATGGCTGCACTATGGTGGGCATGACAGCTATGCCTGAGGCTGTGCTAGCGCGTGAGCTTGGCATGCCCTATGCCATTTGCGCGCTAGCAGTGAATTATGCGGCTGGTCGTGGAGATGAGGGGCTAGATATCCATAGTCAGATGGAGCGCTATATTACCGAGGGCCTCGGCAGATTGTCGGCTGTTCTGGACCGACTGGTTCCGGACCTTTGTGCGAGTGTCTAGCTACCGATTCTTTTATCGGTGAGATGAACTCATTGTCCTGGATATGCTTTTGAATGCATAGGTTAAGCTGCGGGTCCGCGGGACAGATTTAATATATCATCTATTTCTTCATTATTTTCAATAGCTTCCGTATACGGCTTAATAATAAACAGCAGTCCAAATGCGGGGTGGTCAAAGTAGTGCAGCTCACCGCTACGAGCGCGTCGAGTTGCGCGTAGCTCATATACAGGGGGGAAGTTGAATTCTTCCAGGACATCGTCGTAGGTGGCAAATTGGGGAGGGAGGGGTGTTCCCGGTCTTGCTCGATAGTTGAGAGCGACTGTTACGTGCAGGAACCGGCTGAGGTGCAGCTGTACAGTTCCCGTAGGGTTCAGAACACCCAATAATGCCAAATTAAAACGGAACGCGTCTTCTTCGGGCAAACCCTCCTGAACCCAACCGCCATGGGCCAACAGCGTATATACGTTGAGATTATTCAGCCGTCTGTATGCTTCAGTAAGCTCCAGTTCCTCTGGGCTCAGGAGGCGGAACTGGGAGGGTTCCTCTGCCGGCACTATTTTAAGTAACTCGGATTCTGGCGAGTCGAATGATTCGAAGGAATCTTCGATGGTAATTGGTTCTTCGAAGGGTGGATCTATCGGCGCCTCTTGCATAAGGGAGTCGGTGGGCTCGATGTGATTGGCAGATTCGAAGAATTCGAAAAGATTAGGTTCTTCTTCAATAGGGAGTAGTGACGAAAGAATTCGTTCCGATATGCTTAGATCAGCTTCGATGGACTCATTTTGTAGAGCGCTTGTTTTTGGTGCCCTAACGAGTAGTTGTTGGTAGTGGTTAGCATTATCGGGCAGGGGAGTTTCAACGGATTTGGTCGTCAAGGTATCAAACACTATCGGGAGAGGCTTGCGATTGAATTGCTCCTCGGTGGGATCAAACTCGTTGTAGGTGAACGCAAGGATCTCAATCTGGAACTGCTGCAGGTTCTGAGAAGGAGGAATGCCCTGAGGCAACACGACACCCCAGACACTGAGTGGGGTGATAAGAATCATCAAACGAGCCTTGAAACCGCAAGCACGCATGAGTCTATTATAGCCATGCAGACTATCG
Source organism: Proteobacteria bacterium UBA1148 (assembly GCA_002311835.1). GTDB lineage: Bacteria > Pseudomonadota > Gammaproteobacteria > Steroidobacterales > Rariloculaceae > UBA6522. The sequence continues at coordinate 22,628 of DBZY01000077.1, forward strand.
GTCACACCCATCGTTTATTAGTATTTGAACCCTTCGAACCAGATACAGACGATAACTAGCGAATCTGGTCCGTTGTCTGTTATGCGATGTGTTTGATCAGCAAGAAGCGTATTCGATTGGAAATATGTAGTAGGTTGGTAGCAGTAGTAGTTCCTATCAGCTATCTGGGTTCGCTTTTGTCCATTTTCCTCCTCTATCTAGGTAGAATCCGAGAGAAGAGAGAGTCATTCTGGAGCGGGTTAGCATGAGAGCGCTAATATTTCTGGCGATTTTCGTGGGCGTTATCGCCCATGTGGAAGTAAGCGCCCAAGTCCCCGGCACGCAATCCACTAGTCCTAGAGTTGATTTCTCCGGCGTTTATGTCGCTGTCTATGTGGGTGAACCTGAGACCGTTATCCTGCCCGACGTGTATCCGTTCACCGCGGAGGCAGAGCGAGCCTTCAACGCCTTCGACCGGGCCGTCGCGGACCCCAGAGTAGGAAACGATTGTGCGCCGATGCGCATGCCGGCGATCCTTTGGTCGCCCGATCCCATGGAAATCCTTCAGGAGGACGAAGGGGTCGTAGTCCGCTTTGAGGCGGGCGATACAACCCGTTCCATACCACTGGACGGTCCCCCCCCACCCGCGAACCAGCCGTATACCGAGCTGGGTTACTCTGTGGCGTATTGGGTGGCAGACGTCTTGACCATTGAGACAACGCACATGATGGGTGGGGTGATAGTCAACGACATGGGGCAACCAATCAGTCGGGAAGCGCGAACCACGGAGCGGTACTGGCGCGAGCCCGGAGAGAAAGATTTGCAGGTGGAGGTTCTGGTTGATGACGCAGTGAACTATACGGAGCCCCTGAAGCTCGTACGGGTGTGGGTCTGGTCGCCGGATGAGCAGATTCTTCCATGGCAGTGCTTCAGCTTGGGAACTCGGGAATCGGAGGCCCCCAGCGTAGATGAGTTGGCGCGTATGTTGGAAGAATTGTAATTTGTGGGATGTGGAATTTTCGTGTCTAGATTTTTTTAGGTTCTGTGCTAAGGGTTAAATAATGAAGTTCATAGTCGCCGCATCAGGATTTTTTTCGCTCCCAGTTATCGCATTGGCTCATCATGCAATGACAGGTTATGTCGATGAGCGTCAAGAGCTAAGGGGTGAGCTTGTTGATGTGATATGGAGGAATCCTCACATCGGATTTGCCTTAGGTGTCGTTAATGAAGATGGGGAAAGAGAACTTTGGCAAATTGAAGGCTTCGGATCTATTTACGCGTTGCGTCGATCGGGAATCACTGAGACACTTTTCAATATCGGTGACCAAGTGACAATGGTTGGCCGACGATCGAACCGCCAACCTCAAGAGTTTCTGGCCTCCCATGTGCTACTGGCTAATGGTACGGAAGCAGTGCTTCAGGCTAATGGTGAGCCATATTGGAGTGGGGAGATTCTTGGTGGTAGAGCGCAGTGGGAGGCTGACGAGACTGAGACAGTAAATGCTGCTCATGAAAATCGAGGACTTTTCCGCGTATGGAGTATTCCTGCTTTGGCTGATCGGGTACTGCATGTACCGTTTACCGAGGCTGCTATCGCTGCCCGGGCAATGTGGGATCCGCTGGACAACTTCGCGGCGCGCTGTGAACCAGAGGGTATGCCTAGAATCATGATAAATCCCCATCCATTCGAATTCGTGGACGAAGGTGCTACGATCCGGCTGCGGGTTGAGCTCTACGATCTCGCACGGACTATCCACATGGTTGGTTCGGTGGCCGACAATACGCCGACCTCGCCCTTGGGCTACTCGGTAGGTCATTGGGCGGGTACCACATTGGTTGTTGAGACGACGCGGGTTAACTGGCCCTATTTCGACAATATTGGTACGCCTCAGAGTGGTGCCGTAAAGATGATCGAGAGGTTCATGCTCAGTGACGATCAAAATCGTCTGAACTACCACTTGACTATAACGGATCCGACAACTTTCACTGAGCCTGCAACCATTGTGGGACATTGGCTTGCGCTAGGTGAGGCAATTACGCCATTTGCCTGTGAGGTTCACTGAACTAGCAGCCCGGTGGTATCTGAGTAGAGCCGCGGGGCATAGATGAAAAGTTGAAATAGAAGCTTCTAATGCATACTTTGATTAAGTTCTGGTGCAGTCTGACAGTTATTAAGTAACGGGCGGTATAGATTTTAACGAGATGGCGCATACAAGACTGGGAACGCGAATCTAGAGTGGGAGAGTGGAATTATGAAGAAGCTCGTAGCGCCTTTTCTTTGCGCGTTTCTAACGCCTTTTACAGCGTCTGGGCATCATTCATTTGCGGAAATCGAGGGGGGCATTGATCAAGAGCTTGTTGGCGAGGTTGTGCGCGTCCAATGGCAAAATCCACACATACGATTGGGCATCCGGGTGCGGGAGGATGACGGCACCGAGCAAGTCTGGGACCTGGAAGGAGCGGACTTGAATAGCCTCAATCGCGCCGGGGTGACAGGAGATTTCGTTCAGCTTGGGCAGGTTGTCAGAGTTGCGGGGACGACCTCGACTCGACGCGAGCAATATCTGGCGGTAAACAATCTCTTGCTGCCGGATGGCCGAGAGGTACTGATGCGTAGATCAGCTCGATCGAGATGGTCGAACGTGACGTTCGGTGTGCACCGCACCGATTATGCTGGTCTGGCTGAGTTCGAGCCGGTAGATAATATCTTTCGCGTGTGGACTACGGTGCAGTCTAACGAACCAGATTTCATCGTAGACCCCCCGCTGACGCCTACGGCTCGTGCTTTCTACGAGGGGTTCGATCCGATCACCGACGATCCTGTTGTTCGTTGCGTGACCCCTGGAATGCCTGAAGCGCTTTCATACATTGGCCCTCACCCGGTCGAGTTTGCTGAGCGTGATGATGGTGACATCGTGCTTCGCATCGAGTCCGACGACAACGTTCGGATCATCCACATGGGTAAGGGTGCGAGCGCGGTAGAACAACCATTCTCGCCCTTGGGCTACTCAGTGGGCCGCTGGGAAAGCGACGTTCTCATTGTGACAACAACTCGAATCAATTGGCCTTACTTCAAGGTTCGTGGTCTTGTGGCAGCGCCTCAGAGCGAGGACGTGGAGATCGTCGAACGCTTTACCCTTGATCGGGAGGTGGGTGAGTTGACCTACGGTTTTACGGCCAGGGACCCGTATACTTTTACTGAGCCCGTGACGGCGGAGCGATATCACGTGTGGCGCTATCGACCCGGCGTCTCAATACAGCGGTATGGCTGTAGTTTGGGGGGGTAGCTTAAGAGTCCCCGGGACAGAGATCAGATCCTACCAGTGTGAACCCGAGGTAGCGCCACCGGGCGGCTAGAGCCTGAACACAGGGGGTGGGACGGTGAGGAATCGTTTTTAGTTCGGGCGCACCAGAAGATGCACGGAGTTTGACGTGCCCCCTTCCGGCGGGGGGTTGAAGACGTGAATCTCGATCGAGCGATTGCCGACAATGGCGATGCGCTGTTGGGGTCCGGGAGCCCGGTACGGGTCGGGGCCCGGGCTCGCCACCAGTTCGGCCGGCAGATCGAATTCGAGGCGACGGGGATTGATGACTGTGGTCTCAACCGAGATACCGTTCACTCGAATCAGCGATGTTAATAGGAATCCGCTGCCTTCGAGGACGACGCGCGTCTTGCCGGCGCCGGCGTTAACCGCTGCAGGCGTGACCGAGCTGATCACCGGCGCGAAGGTGGCTCCAGCCACCGACCGCGACGGGGAGGTAAACGCGTAGTACTCTGGGTTGTAGCCGAGCTGGATCCAGACACCGCCTTTCATCACTCGTTCGATGGAGAGCGCGTTGGTGATATCGCTCACGGGGTTCGCGCTGAGCACAACGAGATCCGCCTGCTTGCCCGGCTCGAGCGACCCAACGCGAGCTACACCGCGTGCGCCGTTTTTTCCCTCGAGCAGCTCAGCCGCCCAACGCGTGGCTGACTTCAGTGCCTGTATCGGTGTCAGGCCGGCTTCGACGAGCATCTGCATCTCATGTTGCAGGCTCAAGCCCGGGACGCCACCGGATATCGTGTCGGTTCCCGCCTGGATCTTTCCGCCCGCCTGGGCCCAGCGCCTGACGAATTCGAGCACGTTCTGATAGCCCGCTTGGAACTCCGCTTTGTCCTCATCCGGCAGATATTTGGTGAACGGAAGGTTCTCGTAGCGCCGAGAGAAGTTTTTGATCTGCCGATGCTTTGCGAGCAGGCTTTTGGCAATGTTCTCCGGGAAATAAACGAGGTCCGAGTTGCTGATGACACGATAGTCGTCCAGCTCGTGCTGACCGGCGTCTTCGCTCATGCCTCCCCATTCATAGAGCAGTGTGGGATTCAGGTAGACGCCGGCCTCGACCGCGTCCTCGATCATCTCATCCATCCGGTTCCAATCGGTCATGAACGAGGCCCATGTCAGAAACTCGCCGTTCCGAAACGCGTCGAGATCCGATCGTGACATGGCAGCCTGGGTGAAGCCCCAGACGTGCTCCACCGAGTCCATGCCGTCGCGGATAGCCTGAGGTGCGTTTTCCGCGTGGCCGAAGATTAGAAAGCCGTTGTTGTGCACCTCTTCGGCCGCTACCGCGAACACGTTTCCCGAGACGTCGTTGTAGTCAGGAAAATGGGCCATGTCTGGCTCCTTGGCGAGCCACTCCTGGACAAGTTCGCGAATCCTGTCCTGATCGTCGTCAGGAGAGAACGGTATCCGGGCACCGCTGTGATAGATCCGGGGCAGTCGCTCGGCGACATGGCTTCTCGCGCGCAAGGCCGGGTCAATGTTGGCCATGGCGACAATCGAGGTGACGCCGTGATTCAGAAAGAGTTCTCCCATCCAGTCGAGCCAATGGACGTGAGAATCGATCAACCCCGGAATCACATACTGGCCATCCAGCTCAATGATCTCCGCGCCTTCGGGCGCGGCGGAACCTGCGGGAAGAATGGCACTGATCGTGTCGCCGTCAATGAGGAGTGAACGATCGGACAGGGGCGCATCGGACACTCCGTCGATGATCGTTGCGCCCGTGAGCAGAAAAACATCGGTGGTATCGTGCTGTGCGAGCCCTGGTATCGAAGTTGCTAGTAGTAGGCCGACCACGATCGCGCGACCGACAAAGGTGATCGGATCCACGAAAACTCTGACTGGACTGGTTTTCATTGTCGGCCCTCGTTGGTTTTCTTCTCGCTGCCTAGTCACGACATTGTATCGCCGTGTGTCGGCGGCGGCGATACAATGGAGACTCAGTATGTCGGCCCGATCGGTCCAAGCCCGGCGGCGGGCACGACGAAGGAGAAGAAAAATGATGTTGGTCACGCGCGCTACGTCGCTACTCATTCCTGTGCTGATGCTCTCGGCGGTATTCAGTTCTTCCTATGCCCAACAGGCTTCATTCATCCCGGTGACTGATGCCGTCCTACAGGATCCGGAGCCGGCGGACTGGTTGAGGTGGCGACGAGGGAGCGACGGCAGCGGCTACAGTCCGCTCGATCAGATAAACCGTGAGAATGTGGGGGAGTTGCGCCTAGCTTGGTCTTGGGCCATGGCGAGCGGGCTGCAGCAGCCGGAACCGATCGTGTATCAGGGTGTCATGTATCTACCACACACGCACGGCGTGGTCCAGGCGTTGGACGCCCGAACTGGCGACCTCATTTGGGAGTACCGTCGAGATTTGCCCGAGGGCATGGGCAATTTCCTGACGCGAAGCTTGGCACTCTACGAGGATAAGGTTTTCCTGACGACCGAAGACGCCTATGTGGTCGCGTTGGATGCGCGTACCGGGCGAGTCGTCTGGGAGATGGAAGTGGGCGATGCCGACGATCGATTGCGGTACACGTCCGGACCCATCGCCGCCGAGGGTAGGGTCTTTGCTGGTCTGTCATGCGGCACGGGCACGTCGCGGAGTTGTTTCCTTAGCGCCCACGACGCGAACACGGGAGAGGAGCTCTGGCGCAGGGAGTCGGTTGCCGGGCCGGGAGACCCAGCCGAGCACAACGCGACTTGGGGCGGAGTACCTCACGAGCAGCGCCGCAAGGCGTCCTTCTGGATGACGGGCAGCTACGATGCGGATTTGGATCTGGTCTACTGGACGACTGCGAGTGCATCTCCCTACCCGGAGCTCCATAAAGGTAGCGGCGACGGTGCACTGTTGTACACGAACTCGATTCTGGCGCTCGATGCCGGCTCGGGTGCGATCGAGTGGTTCTTCCAGATGCAACCTCGTGACAACTTCGACATGGATCACCAGGACAATCCGATCCTCGCCGACGTCGAGATCGACGGCACGGTGCGCAAGGTTATCTATCTACTTGGTAAGCCAGGCATCTTGTGGGCGCTGGACCGGGAAGACGGAGAGTACCTGTGGCACCAGCAACTCGTGGCCTTCCAGAATCTATACGAGCAGATAGATCCATCGACGGGCGCAATTACGATGAACGAGTCACTGATCCCGAGAGAGATCGGCGAGGCCCCACTCGTATGCCCAGGCATGCGAGGCGGAAAGCTCTTCCAGACGAATGCCTACAATCCCGTTACCAATGCTTTATACAACCCGGTGAGCAATGCTTGCTCGATCTTTGAGGTCGTCCCGTTGGACGAGATCACCTCCGGCGTCGATTACGACCAGATTCAACATATGCAAGGTTCCGGTGGACAGGTCGGCCGCCTCACCGCCGTGTCGGCCACGACCGGGGAGATATTGTGGACTCACGACCAGCGGGCCGCGCTGGGGTCCGTCTTGACAACCGGAGGCCGCTTGGTCTTCGCGGGCGACCTGCACCGCTACTTCAGGGCGTTCGACGCAGCGACGGGCGATGTGCTGTGGGAGACGCCGCTCAGCGCCCCAGTGTCCGGTTATCCCATGAGTTATGCGGTGGACGGTAAGCAATACGTGGCGGTTGGCGTCGGGGGCAACAGCACCGGCGTTACACACCTTGCCACTCTGTATCCCGAGCTCAGGGCGCCCAACGGGAGTAATATACTGATGGTCTTTGCGCTTGGAGATTAGCGAAGAGTTGCATCCGCGTGGATGTTAATACCGACCAAATAATTAGAATTGCACAACAAAAATGATCTTGCGCCACGGCGCTTTTTATCTGGGAGAAGATAGATGTCGCTTATTGTTTTTCCGATACGTTTCTTACTCGCCCTTTTTCTCCTTTGTACTATGCTACCCGCATTAGCACAGAAGCCTAGGATTGCTATTTTTTCCGGGCCGACCGCCACGATTCAAAACAGCGAGCCCCTTGTAACCAGCAACTATGCTCGGGCTAAGTACGGGTTACCTCTTCTAACCAATCCGGACGGTATGCCAATCCTATTCGATGCGGTTCGGCCCCAGCGCCTGGCCGCGCCCGTAACCGTTTACTTAGAGGTGTTCAGTGCGCATCCGCTGGAAGAAGACATGAAAGAGCTTTATGCGCCGCCTGATGGCTACGTTGATCCTGAGACAGGAGTTTTCCAAAACGAGCGCCGCGGGTCCGGCGACGTTCCAGTTTACGAGGTTCGGCTGAGTCCAGAGGATGGTCTTTATGCCTTGCCTTATATGGCGCGTCAGGCTGATGGCAGAGCTTGGGATGGTCATTGCGCTGACGGTGTGGACGTCTCGAAAGAGAGCTGCCGTGTGCCTTTCTATCCGGATGCTTCACGTATCTTCGAAGAGATTGATCGGTTCGGTATTGGTGTGGGAGGGCGGAATAATCTTCTCAGCTCTAAAGCAGACTTCGATTTCTATCGACCCGCGCCGTCGGGCGGTTATAGAAAGGGGCTTCCTGCAAACGAACGTACTGATGTTGGTGACGGTGCTATTCCAGAGGAGGTTTGGGGCCGTGACTTTTTTACCTACTTACCGGTATCAGAAGCGCCAACTATGCTCACACTAGCGCGTTTAACTAACGCGGTACAGAAAGCGCTCACAACAGAGGAATACGCGGGAGCCATTTGGCTCGAAGGTAGCCCAACTATAGAGGAGACGACTTATTGGCTCGGGCTGCTAATTGATACCATCATTCCCATCGTCGGTAATGCTTCTCAGCGAACCCATGGAATGCTCAGTAACGATGGCGATCGCAATATTGTGGATTCTGTCGACTACATTCTATCGGGCGTGTGGCAGGATTCTAACGGTGAGGATCGGATTGGCGCCGTAATGATCCAGGAGGAGCAAATATTCACTGCACGTGACGTGACGAAGGGCGATGATCGTCCGGGCGGGTACCTTGCAACCGGTGGTCACGGAGGCATCATCGGGAGCATCCGCCCGATAGCCTTATCATTCCTACCAACCAAAAGACATACCCATACCTCGGAGGTGAACCTGACGATGCTCCCCAACCACGTGACGGGTGTCAGCCATGAGGGGGAGATCGAGGTTGGCATAAAGAACGACCAGGGTGAGCTTCTCGAATCCGCTATTCCGAAGGTAACTCTCATAAAGCACCTTCGATATCTTCCGGACGATTTCTCCGATGATCCTGAGATGGTGGTGGAAGTTCTGGGACGGATTGAAAAGAATCTCACGGATTCTCCTCTTTCGGGCTTCGTGCTTGAGGGGCAAGCGCCTTATGGGGGCGCCGATGAACCAACTCTCGCAGCGCTTAGACGTGCAGCACTTACAGGTATGCCTGTCGTGCGCGTGGGCCGAGGGCATAACGAGGGATTTACACCAACCAATGCTAACGATCTTTTCATCGAAGGTGGGAATCTGGCAGCACCGAAGGCACGCCTTCTTCTGATGGCCTGTCTGATGAAGTTTGGAAGCCTGCCTTTACCAGAGGATCGTAACAATCCTACTGACGCTGAATTGGATGCAATTCAAGCTAAGGTTGTTACCTATCAGGCTGTTTTTGATGCTCATTGATCGAGGGGACGTTATGACTACAAAAACTAATCGATTAAATGTTTATGGATATTTGATCTGTGGCTACGGTTTGTTGTTGGCTACGACAACAGTAACTACTCATGCTCAAATGAGGGAGGTCGGCGTTAGTCCCTGGGGGGCAACAGATGAGATTGGACGCCTTAATCTCATTACACCTGAATCGCGTGCCGATATCTTGTCTAGAATCAACGGGGGTACCGTGTACGATTTATCAGTGGAATATTTTGTTGGCATGCCCAGTTTTCAGGCCCTAGGCGACCCTGGTTACAAGTTCTGGATGACCCATACCCCTAATGGCACGGTAGTCGATGATCCGAATGGTCTTGGCCGGGAGATGAATGAGCATGTCACTTACTCAGGCTCGGCTATCTCGATGTATACCCACATGGGCACCCACATAGATACGTTGAATCACTTCGGTTTAAACGGAAAAATATGGAATGGTTATGAGGCTCAAGAATATCTTGGTGATCGCGGTTGGAAGGTAACTGGCGCAGAAGAGATTCCACCGATTATTGCAAGAGGGGTGCTTATTGATGTTGCTGCTGCCAAAGACGTCGATATGTTAAGTGATGGTTATCGCATCAGTCGTCAAGATCTGATTGATGCATTAGTAATACAGAATGTGGAGTTAGAAGAGGGCGATGTCGTATTAGTCCGAACTGGGCGCATGAGAGTTTATGAGGATGCAGCCGCATACATGGCTAATAACCCTGGACTTGGTTTGGAGGCAGCTAAGTTTTTGGTTGAAGAAAGTGGCGCTATTGTCATTGGTCTGGATAATCTGAGTTTCGAGGTATCCTCCTCAGAGCTTGAGGATGACTATATTCCTGTCCATACTTATCTTCTGGCGCAGCAAGGTACACCAATTCTTGAGTTAGTTTATCTGGAAGATCTTTCAAGAGATGCTGTCTATGAGTTCGCGTTTATTGGTGGTTCATTAAAGTTTCGGGGGGCGGACGCAGCACCAATGCGACCCATCGCTATCCCCGTGCGCTGACTAATTGATGAAAGCTATGATAAGAATAAAGCGATTGATGTTTGTCGGACTCGTTGGAATGATCGTAGCCCCGACCATGTCGCAGGAAGATATTCAGTTTGAGGTGGAGTGGCAGCATATGTTGGCGCTAGGGCAAGAGCACGAGACCGCGTGGGATTTGTATTTAACGTTGCAGGAAGCAGCAGATGAGCCGTTGGCGCCTACCTCAATTGAGCAGTTACCGGATTGGTCTGGACTCTGGACCCATACCAGGGACGGCGCTATAGCTGCTCAAACCGGTTCATTTTTCGGCCCAGGGCCTGGCGGTATTACGCCGAAGTTTTCCCCAGCAGCTGTGGAGATGTTGGAAGAAGGAGTCACACGTAATGCTGAGGCGCTCACCTATGATGAGAATATCAGTCAGTGTGGTCCACCAGGATTCCCACGATGGCTCGCTATTCCCTTTCTTAGAGAGTTCATTGTCCGGCCAGAGCAGACTTGGCTGTCATCTGAGACAGTCAATAATGTACGCCGAATCTATACAGATGGGCGTAGCCATTCCTCCGCAATGGAGCGGTACCCACTGTACTATGGGGACTCCGTTGGTTTCTGGGACGAGCAAAAGTTAGTAATCCATACTACCCAGCTCATGGCGCGTGCCATGGGACGCAATACGCTGCGGCAGAGTGAACAGATGGAAACTGTAGAGATCTGGGAGAATGTCGATGAGAGTACCATCCGCGCTCACGCTTGGTTCTATGATTCATCTATTTTGGAAGAGTCCTGGTACGTGCAGCGGTACTACGCTCGGGTCCCGAACGATGATAAGAGTCTTCGGATGCGATACTGGCACTGTGGAGAAAATGAGAACAATAACGTTTTTCAGACCGACGAAGGTAGCACTCAGTACTCTGACTTCACTTTTAGCAATGAAGACGACCGCTAGGAGGTATAGGCATGATTGCACACAACTGGTTTCGATCGCTTGGGATGATGGCCTATGTTTTTTTGCTTGCCCCCATACAGGCTCATCATGCAGGAGTGATGTTTGAGGAGGAAAAAGAAGTCACGGTGGAGGGTGTGGTTAAAGAATTTCAATACACTAACCCTCATTCCTGGCTGCTCGTGGATGTGACTGGCGATAGTGGTGAGGTAACTACCTGGGGTTTTGAAGCAGAGGGTCCGAGTACGTTGATGAGAAGAGGTATTCGCATAGGTGATCTAAGGCCCGGCACGAAAGTGACTATCACCGGGCACCCAATGAAAGATGGTCGGCCGGCCGCAGCTTGGACAAGAGCGGTCAGAGAGGACGGTGTTGTATTCATGCCAAGGCCTGAATAGGCTCAGTGCAAAGGGAAAGGAAGTGAATAGACGCTGCGGTCGTACAATAATAAAGAGATATTCATAACAAATCGTAGAGATTTTTTGAGATGTTCGGGATAAGATCCCACTTGAAGAATAGATGCTTTCTTCATAGAAGCGCATTAACCATGGAGTCAAAACAATGGTCAGTCTAAGAAAACTATTTTCTGTAGCCTTTTTCCTCGTTGCAGCGAACGCAGCAATAAGCCAAGACTCAAGCCCTGTAGAGGTCGCGGACGGTGTTTATAGCTACGGCGTAGGGAATTATATCTCGATGTTCGTGGTCACCAGCGATGGGGTTATTGCGATCGACCCGATCAATCCTGGGCACGCGCAAGGTTTTGTTGCGGCTATCAAGTCGGTAACAGATCAGCCTATTCGATACCTCGTGCATACCCACAATCATTGGGATCATTCAGGAGGTGGACAAGCCTTCAAAGATGAGGGTGCCACGATCATTGCTCACGTTGACGCCTACAACTGGATGCGCGCCAACCCTCATCCGAATCTGGTGCTACCAGACGAAAGCTGGGGTGGCTCTCGCAAGGATATCGTACTAGGCGGGACAACCGTGGAGCTACATCATTTTGGTGCGAGTCATGGACATGGAATGACCATACCTCTGGCATCTACTTCGCAAAGAGTGGGTTATATTGCTGATATAGTGGGTCCAAACCGTATACCTTTCCTATTTCTGCCTGACTTTAATGTCGCACAATTGGAACGAACGCTCGAGGAGATCTTGGCACTGGACACTGATAAAATTATTTTTACGCACAATTCTAGTCCTAATCCACTACAAGGTGGAACAAAGCAGGATGTCGCCGACACCTTACAGTACTTCCGTGATCTGCGTGCTGAACTTGATTCAGGGGTAGCTCCTGCTGCAGTTAGCTTGCCCAAGTATGAGAGTTGGCGAATGTATGATGAATGGTTGCCCTTAAATGCTTGGAAGATCTATATGGAAGGGCACTTAGGTCCTTTCTAAACTTAGATCGCGGTTTCGTATCTAGGTCATAGTCATTACGTCTGCTTCCTATTGGAAGCAGACGTCCTGGCGTGGTGTAAAGGCCTTGGCGAACAAGAAGGGCTATGAGTAGCCTACAATGGCTCGAACAGACCACGTTCTCCGATTGGGTGCTTACATCACTTATCGGATTTCCATTGATGTTGAGTCTGCATGCGGTAGGTATGGCCATTTCAATGGGGTTGCTCTTGATTCTAAACCTGCGCATGCTGGGGCTGAGTTCATGGCTGTGCCTCAATAGCTTGTCGGGCCTTCTCAGGACTGATGCCGGGATAGAAGTCAAAACCGATGGTTTGGTAAATACCCAATAGCGTTTCATTATTTTCGTAGCAGGCGTTTATTGGCATCTCAAACCCCTCCACAGTATTTCGCCTATAGGGAACAGCAATCGTAAAGGGTCTGGTATAGACATTTGGATCGTCGATCGTAGCCTGATAGTGGATCGTATCAGGCTCAATGAGAGTCAATCGTTCAACTACGTGGACTTCCTCCGTGTAAAAAGCTCCTTGTTGATCCAACCAGGATTTCCCAGTTTGGTTTGTTGTTTCAATAACCAGCGTATTCCCTTCCCAGCGTCCGATTGAACTACCATCCCAAAGGCGTATGTCTTCCCCGACAGGAGGGCGGTCGTTCAAGGCAATAATGCGGTAGCCATGCGCGTTTCCAGACAGTATTACGAGGTAATCAGAAGTCTGAAGAAACTGACGCTCCTCTCCGTGATACATGGTATTTGGGATTCCGGATAAGAAACAGGCTGCATTATGGTGAATATATCGTTGTGGATTTTCGTTTCTTTGTATTAACGCCCATGCGTGCATCGGAAGTTTCCTATCGGGGGGGTCGACAATTGTGGCTGGCCCTCCAATTTCATCAAGGTTCCCGTGATGTTCTTCAAGACTTTCGTACGCACCACCAAAATC
>DBZY01000077.1:35838-36043 GCA_002311835.1 Proteobacteria bacterium UBA1148
GCCAGTTTCCTCCCATATCCGGTGAACCGTCGGAAGTGCGGGGGGGGTCGAACGAATTTGCCACTTCTAATGCACACTCATGGAAGAGGGCGGGGGTATCCTCGGGACAAATAGATTCTGAAACCCATCTTTGCGCAGTAGTGGGTATTGGATTTAGTAATAGGGTACACGTGATAGCTAAGAGGGTAACTACTCTATCGATAGG
>DBZY01000077.1:36192-38139 GCA_002311835.1 Proteobacteria bacterium UBA1148
CTTGTTTGGAGTGGGGCTCCTATCTCTTTCGTTTCCTTCGTTCAGTCATCATGGGTCAAACATTGTTTACGACCTGACTCAGGAGATTACCATCACGGGAACTGTCACGGATTTTCGATTTGTTAATCCACACTCTCTCATCTATTTTGATGTGACAGGGGAGGACGGTGTGGTTATAAGCTGGTTGGCCGGACTCTCAAGTTCCTCTAGTTTAGCTCCGCGCGATGGTTGGACTAGAGATACTCTCAACTCTGGAGATCAGGTATCAATCATTGGGGCTCCTGCCAGAGGTGGCGCACCTTCGGTGTGGGTGGGGCAGATCTTTCTCAACGGCGAACCTTTACTTCGCGGGCTATACACTGGGTAAATATAGTAGATGTGCCTCAAACCAGGCGTGATTTAACACAACGTTCTGTTTTATAAAATTTTTTTATAAGTCTGTATCTAAAATTCAGCCTTTTAGAGGAGCCTGAACGTAGGGCTCTATTACGTTTTTTCTTCAGCACATGTGTTTGATAGGAGTAGAATCAATCATTGGTAGTGATGGTAAGTGTTTAAAGGATCAGTGCTGGGGAAACGAGAAAGTTTTGTGCGGAGAACCCTATGAGAGATAGATTATCGACGGTAATTTTGCCCGCCATTGTTGGGCTGATATTTCTTTGGCATACCGGAGAGAGTGATGCACAGTTCATGTTGGCGGTTGGTCCAAACGCTGAAGTAACTGATGATGGTCTTCATAGGTTGGATCCATCCATTATGGGCGCCGCTTGGGTAAAACCGGATCTAGACCTTGCGCGCTATAGGCAGGTTTATCTACTGCCGAGTGTCATCCAATTCCGTGATGTCCCAGTGCGAAACTGGACAACAGTAAGGACCATGGAGAAAACGACGGTATTCCCTGTCAACGAAACAATGAAAGTTCGGCTCAGTGATGTATTTTCAGAAGCTTTCGCTGAAGCCATCGAGCATGTCGGCTCGTATCGTCCAACGGATGAGCTTGGACGCGATGTACTTATGGTTCGAGCATTCCTGACCGATGTTATTGCTGGTGTTCCTCCGGATGTTCCCGGAAGCATTGTTACTACAATTGCCTGGGTTTGGGAGGCCAACATCGTTTTGGAGTTGCGGGATGCTATGAGTGACGAGGTTCTAGCGCGAACGGTTGAACGTCAACGGATGGATGCTGATCGCGTACCTGCCGGCCTAGTAATGGCACTCACTCCGCGCGTGGTAAATATGTGGACGCGACGATTGCTTACGCGTCTCGACCAATTATCGAGTCTTAATTCGACCAGGCCGCGTTCCTTATAGTTAAAATAGACTCTGTAATTGTATCGTCAAGTACTGGCTCATTGCTGAGAGTGCTGCTTGTGATCGAAATCAGACGCTAGGGTTTGAACAGATTAAAATCGATTTGGTTTTGTATTTTTGCGTGGCAGGCTTTTTCCGGATTAACATCCTTTAACAATTGAGCAGTGCACAACGAACTACCTTTCTGGCAGTATTTGCCTGTAGTCGTAGCATGTAGGAACAGCAAATGCATATTGTTCGGTGGGTTTTTGTAGGCTCAATTCTGATGTGTGTGGAGCCGGTTCTCGCGCAGGGTTGGTTTCAGTACACGAGCATGGACGATTTGTTCCGAATTCATACTCCTGGTGAATTCGAGATTGAGAACAGTACTTACTTATCTGAGTATGGGGCTACTTTCCCGGCGCGTGTCTACAGCTATCAGGATAGCGGGGGAGATTATTCCGTCACGGTGGTCGACTACACAGAATCCAGAAGAATACACTCAGAGCGAGACCGTACGGAGGCGGACTACGAACTTTATTGGGAAGTTGATGTTCGAGCATCGATTGCTTTTGCAGCGTGGAATCTTCGTAGGAGAGGAGGGGAGATCACGTATGACGCATACCATTATATAGACCGGGTCGAGGGGCATCAGCT
>DBZY01000080.1:0-21996 GCA_002311835.1 Proteobacteria bacterium UBA1148
GCCAACGCCACGAGGACTGCGGCGCCGATGAGTCGTTCCTTCAAACCCCGGTCCATTTAGCAGTAAGCTCGCTCGATTGCGATGGAGCGGAGTATAGCCCAAGCGCCAACATCGCGGGACCCACCAGATAGAATGACCCAAACACCACGACTCGGTCCCCGGGTTCTGAGTTTAGCCGCGCCAACTCACAAGCAGCCTCAATATCCAGGCATACAGTAGATAACACTCCCGCACCCAGGGTCTCAACAAGCACAGTAGGCAGAGCATCGCGATCCTCACCGGTTTGCGTCACCAGCCATTCATCAATCAGCGGCATAAGTGGAGCCAGAATTCCACTACAATCCTTGTCACCCATCATCGCAACCACGCCGAGGGTTCGTCCGGCGACTGGATGTTGGCTCAACTCCTTAGCAAGTGCCGAAGCCGCTGCTGGGTTGTGAGCAACATCAAAAATCCACTGAACAGCGTTAATGTCTCGCCGCTCCATGCGCCCACCTAGTCGCGCATTTTCAAGGCCACGAAACAAAGCGCCCGAATCTACCGGGAGTATTTTTTTTAGAGCCTCGATCACCGCCAAACAACCCGCTGCATTTGACAGCTGTTCCTCACCTCCGAAAGCTGGCCTGGGCAACCCCAACCTCAAACCACCCCCCCGCCCTCGATAGCACCACTGCTCACCATCAAGCTCGTAATCAAATTCTCGACCGATTTGTTCGACGAGCGCGCCCACCCTATTTGCATGAGTCATTAGGCTAATCGGAGAATCACGGTCGGCAATGATCGCCGGACAGGCGTGACGCATAATTCCAGCCTTCTCATGGCCAATTACTTCTCGTGTCGTGCCAAGCCACGTCTGGTGATCTAGGGAAACACTCGTTACTAGACTCGCATCAGAATCCATTACGTTTACGGCGTCCAGACGCCCTCCAAGTCCAACCTCTAAAAGAGCAACCTCGGCACCAGAACGCACAAAGTGTAGAAGGGCTGCCAAAGTTGAGTACTCGAAATAAGACAACGTAACTTCTCCTCGAGCCTCGTTAATGATTTCAAACAGTTCGATAAGCGTGTCATCCGGCACCTCAGCACCGTTGAAGCGGAGCCGTTCGTTAAAACGCCATAGATGAGGGGAGGTAAAAGAACCCACATGAAAACCAGCCTCGCGATAGATGCTTTCCAGGAATGCAACACAAGAACCCTTACCATTAGTTCCACCGATAATGATGACCCGATAGGAAGGCTCCTGTAATGAGAGCGTATTAAGCACGGTTCTGACCCGCTTGAGGCCCAGGTCAATTGTTTTTGGGTGCAGCGTTTCGAGCCACCGAAGCCACTCGTCCACAGTCGATGGTTGAGAGGAAGTGCTTGTAGACCGCGTATCCCGAACGTTCAAGCTGGTTTTGGCCGATCCATGAGTTTTGCAAGTAGAGCCGCTATCTCATCGCGAGCGTGACGACGATCAACGATCATGTCGAGGCCCCCTTTTTCAAGCAGAAACTCTGCTTGTTGAAACCCTTCTGGAAGAGTCTCTCCAACCGTCTGTTCAATGACCCTTGGTCCTGCAAAACCTATCAAAGCCTTTGGCTCTGCAATATTGATATCGCCGAGTAGCCCAAGGCTTGCGGATACCCCACCAGTGGTTGGATCCGTCATCACAGAAATGTAAGGTAGCCCCGCTTCCCCAAGCTCCGCCAGTGCGGCGCTTGTCTTAGCCATCTGAAACAAAGAAAAAAGTGCCTCCTGCATTCGGGCACCTCCGCTAGCAGAAAAACAAACTAGAGGACGTTTGTGCTCAATACAATAATCCACTGCTCGTCGAAAACGTTCGCCGACAACAGAACCCATCGAACCAGCCATGAATTGAAACTCAAATGCCACTACAACAACGGGTATGACTTTTACGGTTCCCGCCATAGCCACCAAGGCATCCCGCTCACCAGTATCTTTTTGTGCCTGGGTCAGGCGATCTCGATAGCGCTTGCTATCTTTGAATTTCAGGGGGTCCTGTGGCTCTAGATTCGCTGCAATCTCGTGCCCGGAATCAGGATCAAGAAACATTTCTAAACGATCACGAGCCCCAATCCGCATGTGGTATTCACACTTCGGACACACAAGAAGGTTCCGTTTGAGTTCGGCCCGATAGAGCTGGGCAGAACAATCGGTACATTTGACCCACAAGCCTTCTGGAACCGAACGCTTTCGCTGCTCAGTCTTGATCCGAGAAGGCATCAAATTATCAAACCAGCTCATGAGTCATACCGTTGCACCGGGCAGCGAATAATAACGAAAAGGAGTTCCAGGTACAGTCAAATGTCTCTAGGCTTGCTGCAGCGCTCTTTCAAGACAACTTATTGTTTTAAAAAAGGCTACGGAGAGTTACTCGGGTACCCTGCCTATCTAGACAGGTTGGTAGCCTCACCCACTCGCCGGAGGTGGGAGATCATAATAGTCTGGGTAGGTCACACCAATAAGCGCAAGACCCTGGGGTGGTGCAGCTACGCCACCTTTAGTTCTATCGCGGCTGGCTAAAACCTCCGCCGCCCAGCCCGGCTCGGCTTCCCCACGGCCAATCTCGGTCAAAACGCCCACTAAATTTCTCACCATATGTTGTAAAAACGCGTTTGCCGTGAATTCGAGTTGCAGAAGACCGTCAGCTCGCCGCAAAGTTATAGAAACGAGCCGCCGCATCGGTGTATGTGACTGGCAGCTTGCCGCTCGGAACGCAGAAAAATCCTGCTCACCCAATAGAGTAGTCGCTGCTGCCGTCATTGCCCCACAGTCGAGTTTTTTCCGCAGCCACCAGCTTCGATGCCGCAGAAACACAGGACGCGTGTCACGCTCCATGATGAGATACCGATATCGCCTCAGGATTGCTGAGCGGCGGGCATCAAACTCCCCGTCCACCTCCTGAGCCCACTTCACGGCGATATCATTGGGCAGGTTCGAGTTAATTCCTAAAACCCATTGCCGGGATGTGCGAGTGGCCTCAGAATCGAAATGTGCGACCTGGTAGCTCGCATGTACTCCAGCATCCGTACGACCGGATCCAGCAATTGTGACTGGATGATTTGCAACAGTAGATACCGCTTGGGAGAGAACCGCTTGAACGCTGCGCCCCGAACGCTGAATCTGCCAGCCGACGAAACCAGTTCCATCATATTCGATCCCCAAGGCTACACGCTGGATGCTCTGCACCATGGCAACCACTGCTAGAGGGCTCCGATGAGGAGCTTGGCCTCCTGCTGCTGAGAGGGGTTACCTTCGGCTATAACCTCCTCAAGAATACTGCGCGCCGTGTCTAGATCCCCCATATCAGAAAAGGCACGGGCAAGATCTAGTTTTACACCGATCTCGGTGGTTACCTCGCTGCCCGCGAGATCACTCCCATCACCGATTGCTTCAAGAATGGCGCGTCCTTCGGTAATCTCTCCAGTAATAGAAAGCTCGCGTTTATGTTGAGAACTGCGCATTGCCTGGATCGATTCCTCTCTCTCGGAGTCCATAGTGCGCATAACAGCGTTTAACTTGACCATGAAACGATGATTGCTATACCAAACGGCAGTCCCTATAACCGTCACTACAAGCACCAATAATCCGCCGAATATCAAGTAAGGATTGGTTAACGAGGAATTTGTGGCCCAGCTCAGAACCCGGGACACTAGGGGTGACTGGTCAAACTCCGTCCCAATCGTAATAGCACCACCATCGACGATTAACTCCGACTCCAGATCATCTGTGGAGACCTCCTCGGATTCGGGATCCAAACTCACCACTGTGGCGGGAATTTCTTCATTCAACGCAGAAACCTCCAACTCACTCAACCGGGTCTGGAGCTCCTGCAACTGTTCGTCACGCAATTCTAACAATCGGCGCGTCTCATCCAGTTCAGACCGCAGCGCTATATCTTCTCTCTCCAACTCGGCTATTGCCCTAACTGCTCCCGCTACGCCACTCGCCACAACTCCAACCCCAATCTGATCCGCAACCGGAACGAGACGTAGCTGTGCTTGTTGCGCTGAGGGATCACCCTTCCATTCCTCAGTCTGCCGGACCGCCTCTTGGGTGGCCTCACTCGCCGTTCGCCGAAGCACTTCAGTAACCTCAGGAATTCGCAATAAAACATCCTGCAGTAGCACATTCATGTTACCGTCGAATGCTTGCGAGTTGACCTGATATATCGCGACCACCATCTGATTCATGGTGATGCCACTGGGACGAAAACGCCCCGCTACGCTCCACAGGGTCTCGCCAAGTTGCACCGGGCCATAATAGGTCTCAGAACTCTCAACTACGGCTGATCCGGGCATTGCAGTATCCGCCGACCGCGGTATCAATGACAAAACCGGTGGATCAAACAGAAGTGTGTACTCGCGAAGTAACCGGCCCTGTGACCAATTAGCCTCCACGAGCATAGCTACAAGCGGTTCGGTTATGGGGTCCTGAGAGGTCACGCGAATGACATCTTGGCCCATATTATCTTGGGTTACTTCGAACTGAAGACCGCTGAAATAACCCGTCTCGGTCCAAGCAGCTGCGACAAGCGTCGCTCGCAGCTCATCTACTTCTTCTGGCGTAGTCGAAACTAGGAGAATGTCCGCCTCTAAAGGTTGATTGAAGGCGGACTTGAGCTCAATGCTCCCCAACCCCAACGCCCATGCTCCTAGGGGTACTAAAAATAATCCTATTGCACCCCAGAGAGCCCTTAGTATCACGGAAGAACTACTATCTATCACAGCTTTAATTTAAAAATAAAAAATACATTACATAAATTGATTTACCAAAATCTCGGCAATTTGCACGCTATTCAATGCCGCGCCCTTGCGCAAATTATCCGATACCACCCATAGGTTAAGGCCCCTCGGGTGTGATAAATCCTCCCGGATCCGCCCAACGAACACCGCATCCCGATGCGCTGCTTCTGTGACCGCAGTTGGGTAAGCACCAGGGCTCTCACCATCTAATACAACAATCCCTGGCGCTGAATTTAACAATTTCTGGGCTTCGGGAGCTGTAATCTTCCTACGAGTTTCCAAATGTATTGACTCGGAGTGACCCCAAAAGACGGGAACCCGAGCACAGGTGGGATTTACCATAATGTCAGCACTTTCCAGGATCTTTTGTGTCTCCCAGATCATCTTCATTTCTTCCTTGGTAAATCCATTGTCTAACAAACGATCAATCTTGGGCACCACGTTGAAAACCACCGACTTCTCGGCGTCTGGACCCGTAACCGGATCATCACCAGAAAGAACGGCACGAGTCTGTACAGTTAACGTTTCTATCGCGCGGCGCCCAGCCCCAGAGACGGCCTGATAAGTCGAAACATTAATCCGTTCAATACCTACGGCGTCCTGAATAGGCTTCAATGCGACCACTAACTGAATCGTAGAGCAGTTGGGATTGGCAATGATGCCGCGCTGCACGTAATTGGCAATCCGCCCCGCATTGCACTCTGGCACAACCAAGGGCACATCATCGTCATAACGAAACTGGGAGGTATTGTCGATAACAACGGCACCAGCCTCTACAGCCCGCGGAACAATCTCTGCAGATACTGCGGCACCGGCAGAAAATAGCCCAAGTTGTACTTGCCTAAAATCGAAATCATTCAGCAACTGGACCTGCAAGTCTTCTCCACAAAATTTTACCGTGCGCCCAATCGAACGCTCGCTAGCGAGTGGAAAGAGTGTGCCCACCGGAAACTTGCGCTGCTCAAGTATCTGTAACAACGCTTCGCCAACAGCGCCAGTGGCGCCCGCAATCGCAATATCATAGGTTTTGGACACAACTGCCCCTGAAAATCATTCGAAAATTCGATTAGGCCTTTTTCTCAACCCCGATAACTGGCGTATCAGACTGCACATCAGCATTCTGAGCACGATGGCGAAGATAATGATCTGCCAGTGTCAACGCTAGCATCGCTTCCGCAATAGGTGTCGCACGCAGACCGACACAGGGATCGTGACGTCCCGTCGTCACGACTTTAGTAGCACTGCCGGAACGGTCGATCGTACTACCAGGCACTTGGATGCTCGATGTAGGCTTTAGCGCGATGCTCACCAGAATATCTTGCCCGGAAGAAATGCCTCCAAGGGTGCCACCAGAAGAATTTTTCGCAAAACCCTCAGGGGTCAGCTCATCACGATGTTCGCTGCCTCTCTGAGCAACGCATTTAAAACCGTCCCCAAATTCCACTCCTTTTACGGCGTTTATACTCATCATACCGTGAGCAATAGCCGCTTCGAGTTTATCGAATACGGGTTCACCAAGACCGGGTGGTACTCGGGCAGCCACGATGTTGATTCTTGCTCCGACAGAGTCCCCCACCTTTCTCAGGTCATCCATGAATTTCTCGAGTTCATCGAGCCTTTCTGGGTCTGCGCAGAAAAATGGATTGTCATTGACAACATCAATATCCTGAGCGCCGAGCTCAAGTGGTCCAAGCTGGGCTAAATAACCGTAAATTTGAACGCCTAACTGTTCTTTTAAATATTTGCGAGCAATCGCACCAGCCGCCACCCGCATAACGGTCTCACGAGCTGACGCACGACCACCACCGCGGTAGTCACGGATACCATACTTTTGTTGATACGTGTAATCAGCGTGCCCGGGCCTAAAGGTATCCTTTATCTTGCTGTAGTCACGAGAGCGTTGGTCCACATTGTCAACCACCAGCCCGATGGCGGTTCCGGTAGTCACCCCCTCAAAGATACCAGAGAGAATCCTTATCTGATCTGGTTCTTTCCGCTGAGTAACATGACGGGAGCGACCGGGTCTGCGTCGATCCAAATCCGCCTGGATATCGGCTTCGGAAAGCGCAAGCCCTGGCGGACAGCCATCCACAACGCCTCCCATGGCAGGACCGTGACTTTCGCCAAAGGTAGTTACCGTGAACAATTTTCCAAACGTATCGCCAGCCATATTAATCCATCCGTTGAAGTATCCTAACTATCACGACCAAAGAGTCGCTCCGACAAGCACTCCAGCCCTCTCCAAAGATCTAGCCTTCTAAGTATCCAGTCAATTCATCACGCGTCAACATGAAGACGCCGTCACCCCCCCTCTCAAACTGAAGCCAAGTGACCGGTAACACCGGATACGACTCCATAAAAGCCTCCTGCGCCTCGCCGACCTCAACAATGAGCACCCCGTTAGAGGTCAGATGATCGGCGGCACCAATAAGCAATCTATCAATCAAATCAAGCCCGCTGATCCCGCCATCGAGCGCCAGCATGGGCTCATGGCTGTACTCCACAGGCAGCTTTTCTAACCTTTTACGCGGTACGTAGGGCGGATTTGAGAGAATCACCCGGTACCGCCCCTCAACCGCTGAGAATAGATCAGACTTAATGAGTTGGACTTTATCTTCAAATTTATGTTGATCCACATTGGCTTTTGCGACCTCCAAGGCAACATCAGAAATCTCAGTTGCATCAACCGAAATGCCAGGACAGTAGTGGGCAACTGCCACTGCGAGACAGGCACTTCCGGTGCCAATATCTAGGACACGATCCGTAGCCTCCAACCAACACCAGGGCCGTAAACCGCGCTCGATTACCTCTGCCAAAGGCGAACGGGGAATTAAAACGCGTTCATCGACGTTGAAACACAGCCCAGCAAACCAGGCCTCGCCCAGTAGATAGGCTAAAGGCTTACGCTCGATCACCCGTCGACCAGCAAGTTCGACAATGGAATCGATCAGATCCAGATTTGGAGGCTGCAACCAAGACTCCGGCCCCCACCCTTGCTGAGCACGTAGTAACCAATAAGCCTCGTCTAATGAATTATCCGTACCGTGACCGTAGTTGAGTTCGTAAGACTTAAAGAAATGGCTGATAGCAATAACCCATGACTCCGAAGATTCTCCATTCTTCAACGATTTTCTAAGCTCACAAACGTTCATGGGCCGCGAATGATACCCCTTGTGAGATAATCACACGCGTGATTGGAACCATATTGAGAGTACTCGTGGTCGGACTCGTGCTGCTAGCCAGCGCGATGCTCCTGTTCCCTGATGAGCAGCGTCGGCTCCCCTCGCCAACTGTCGCTACCCTTTTGAATGATGCGGACCCGTTGCCATATATCCAGCTAACTGACAAGACGGGCCAGACATTTACATCTGCGGAACTTAGCAATCAGTTTAGCCTTCTGTTTTTCGGCTTCACTCACTGCCCCGACATTTGCCCATTCACATTAAGCATCCTCGCAACCATGCACAGAGACTGGTCCACCCCACATATTTCACCGCCTGAAGTAGTCTTTATCAGCGTGGACCCCGACCGAGACAATCCCACTCAGATTAGCAATTATCTGGCTAACTTTGATTCGAATTTCCAAGGTGTCACAGGTCGACGGGAGGCTATGGACCCCTGGCTCAAGGCACTCGGTGTCAGCGTACATATTCAGCATCAACCCGATGGGCAACCTTATAACGTCACTCATAATTCCACCATTTATGTTGTGGGGCCCGAGACGAAGCTACTTGCGGTATTCAGCGCACCGCATGATGCAGCCACCATCGCCGCTGATTTTTTGAAGATTCGGCAACATTACTTCAACAATCCGTTGCGTTCTTCAGACCCACAGACTTTATGAGGCTCGCGTTTTCGGTCTGGGCACAATATCTACTGCCCCACCGACTCCTGGCAACACTCATTTATCACATAGCTCGGTGCACCTGGCCAGCAGTGAAAAACCCACTGATTCGCTGGTTTACAGCCCATTACGCCGTTGACCTCAACGAAGCAGAGAAAAGTGATGCAGAGTCCTACGAAAGTTTTAACGCTTTCTTTACGCGCCGCCTAAAGCCCAACTCCCGACCAATTGCCGGCGATGAGCACACCGTTATCTCACCCGTAGACGGTTACCTTACGCAGTTTGGCACCGTGTGTGAGGGAAAGCTGATTCAAGCAAAAGGTATGGGCTACCAGATCAATGAACTCCTCGGAGAGCTACAGGGTGAGGCGACTAGTTTGATGATGGGAAGTTATGCAACCTTGTATCTAGCACCGAATCACTACCACCGCGTACACCTACCGCTTGCGGGAACCCTAAATCGAACGCGCTACATCCCTGGAAAACGATTCAGCGTGAATCAACACACGGTATCGGCTGTGCCACAGCTCTTCTGCCGCAATGAAAGAGCTGTATGCTGGTTCGATACAACCATAGGAACACTGGCTATGGTGCTCGTGGGCGCACTAAACGTTTCCAGTATTAGCACGAAGTGGCTAGGGGAAATCGCAAGCGATAAGCCAAAAGTGTGGTACGACAGCACACCTCAGCGTCGTTATGAGCGCGGACAAGAAATCGGACAGTTCAATTTAGGCTCTACTGTGATCCTCATTCTGCCACCTGAACGGCTAATCTGGCGAAGAGAGTTGCAGTCGGGTCAGCGCATTAACATGGGAGAAGCGCTGGGCGAGCTGAGTTCAGAAACCGGTACACACATGTGAGCTATATAGATTCGTGGCGACCAACCGCCTCGCGAGAAACACTGTGCGCACGCGCAGACATGATGACGGCGATTCGATCCTTTTTCACCGAGCGGGATCTGTTGGAAGTGGAAACACCCACGCTGTCTTACGCTGGAACAACGGACCTACAAATTGAATCTGCTACAGCGCAAGTCCGATCTCTTGGCTGTGAGCGACTCTACTTAATAACATCACCAGAACTGGCAATGAAACGCCTGTTGGCCGCTAAGTATGGAGACGTTTATCAGATCTCACGGGTTTTCCGTGATGGGGAACTCGGCCGCTGGCACCAACCGGAATTCACCCTACTAGAATGGTACCGAGTAGGTTGGAACGAAAAAGACCTCATGAAAGAGGTCGAGGAACTTCTAAGACAGGTGATAGGAGCGTACCAGACAGTAGCGCCAACGATCTGGATAAGTTATCGCGATGCTTTTATTGAATTCCTTGACGTCGACGTTTTTGCAGATGCGCATGTACTTAAAGAACGATTGGAAACTTTGGATGTGGGCATTCCAGGCAACCTTAAGGACGACGCTCTTATGGAGCTTGCATTCGGGGCGGTGCTTATCCCTCGCCTGGACCCGAAGGCCATCACATTCATATATGACTTTCCTGAGAACTTAGCCTCACTCGCCCGCATCAAACTAACAACACCTCCCGTTGCAGCCCGATTCGAAACGTTTCTAGGGGGTATTGAATTGGCGAATGGATTTGATGAACTAACAGACGAAGCCGAGCAAAGGACGCGCTTTGAGACCGAAAGGAAGCAGCGACGCAGTGTCGGTCTCCATGCACCTCCTCTGGATGAGGATTTCCTCGCCGCACTTTCTCATGGACTTCCTCATTGTGCTGGAGTAGCTATCGGGTTAGACAGATTGTTTGCTGTGGCAACCGGGCTACAAAGCCTCTCTGAGGCGATAAGCTTTGCTCACCCACAGAAGCAGCCCAAGCGGTAGACTCAGCCCTTCACCCGAGAAACATACTCGCCACTTCGGGTATCAACACGAATAACTTCTCCTTGCTCTACGAACAGCGGGACTCGAACAACCGCACCAGATTCTAGCGTCGCGGGTTTGATACCGCCCTGAGCCGTATCACCCCGCACACCTGGATCCGTCTCGATAATAGTGAGCTCAACAAAATTTGGCGGGGTGACTAGAAGCGGCGAACCATTCCATAGCGTCACAAGGCAAGTGTCTTCTCCCTTCAGCCACTGCCTAGCGTCGGCTACCGCCCTTTCGTCAGCAGCAATCTGCTCGTACGTATCCGGGACCATAAAATGCCAGAAACCCCCGTCAGTGTAGAGATATTGCATATCC
Source organism: Proteobacteria bacterium UBA1148 (assembly GCA_002311835.1). Taxonomy (GTDB): domain Bacteria; phylum Pseudomonadota; class Gammaproteobacteria; order Steroidobacterales; family Rariloculaceae; genus UBA6522. The sequence goes on from DBZY01000080.1 coordinate 10,796, forward strand.
TGCTCATGTATATCAGCAGCCTCCACAGAGTCGCCAGACTTAAAGGTTTTCTCGACAACCCGCCCCGTCTTGAGGTTGCGGATCTTCACCCTGTTGAACGCCTGGCCTTTCCCCGGCTTCACAAATTCGTTCTCGATAATTGAACAAGGATCGTTATCAATGAGAATTTTTAGTCCTCCACGAAATTCGTTAGTGTTATAACTCGCCATAGATCTGCCGATTGTTCTGATTGATGTGTAGCAAACAAGACGAGGGATAATATCCTCAAGTAACCAGGAAACGAACCCAACTGCGTTCAATCCATATTTTTCTCATGGCAATATACAAACTAGCCTCCCGCAAACTAGCTGAATTTAAAGCTGTTGACTGGCAGCAGTCTCTTCGTGAAGCAATTCGCACACCCGCCGAATTGCTGAGCATCTTGGAGCTTGATGCGGCTGCTGTCGATGGATTCGAGCCCACAGCAAAGGAATTCCCGTTGCTCGTGCCCCGCTCTTTTGTAGCCAGAATGCGCAAGGGAGACCCTCGGGATCCTCTTCTTTTACAGGTACTCCCAAAACAACGTGAACAGAGCAAGGTTGCGGGCTTCACCCGTGACCCTCTCCAGGAAACCTGTCTGGCCCAACACGGGGTACTAAAGAAATACTCTGGCCGCGCCCTAATCGTGACAACTGGGGCCTGTCCAATCCATTGCCGTTACTGCTTCCGCCGGCACTTCCCTTATTCGGATCAGATTGCGAGTAGGGATCACTGGGGCGGGGTTTTAAAAATGCTCCGGGACGCGAAGGACGTTACAGAAGTCATTCTCTCAGGGGGAGACCCGCTCAGCCTGGTTGATCGCCGCCTCACTGAGCTCGTCGATGAGATAGAAAAACTTGGCTCTGTAAAGACGCTAAGACTCCACACCCGCTTTCCTATAGTTCTCCCCGAGCGGGTGGGTAGGAAGCTGCTCAGCATCCTATCTAGAACGAGACTAAGCACGGTGCTAGTTGTCCATTGTAATCATGCCAACGAAATTGATGATTCCGTGAGAATTGCTTTAAAGGACTTAAAGTCCACTGGAACACAGTTATTGAATCAATCAGTATTATTGAACGGGATTAATGATGACGTTGGTCGGCTAGAAAGACTCAGCCGAGTTTTATTCGACTGCGGTGTACTGCCCTACTACCTGCATCTGCTCGATCCAGTAGCCGGAGCTGCACATTTTGAAGTCGAAGAACCTTATGCTCGGGAACTGGTCACTCAACTGCAACATCGACTTCCCGGATATCTAGTCCCACGGCTGGTTCGTGAAGAACCGGGAGGGTTAAGTAAAACAATCATCGCCTAACCATCAATGACACACAGTTACCTCATAGAGACCCCAGACCACGATATTCAGTTCTCTTCCAGCCGAAAATGATAATTAAACGGTGTCCCCAACGTTCTCGCGTTACCCCAAAGAATATACAGACTCTCTATTGCATGAGCGTAGCGAATCGGTCCCAAATCAATGGGTTCAAGCCCGAGACCTTTAACAAGGGTTGCAACCGTGGCTTTTGCCTGAGCGTCATTGCCAGCTATTGGAACTGTGACGGGACCCCCGGTGGAGGCAGGATCCACCATCGTGACCCAATTCATGGTATTAAACGCCTTAACGACCTTCGCCTCGGGCGCCCACCGCTGAACCCATTCACCATTTGAAGGATCAACCGAATAGTCTCTTAGACCATCGTCACCGACCATCCGTGGGTTCGTTGGATCAATAATAATTTTTCCTGATAGATCTCCTAGGTTAGCCACGACCGCCTCAACCACATTCCAGGGAACAGCTAGCACCACAATATTTGCCTGAGCCGCTGCCTCTGATTGGCCACTTGCAGACGCACTCCCTCCCGTCCGCGCAACTAGTTCTCGAACTTCTTCTCGGTTTGGGCTCCGGGATCCGTATACGATGTCGTGACCCAAAATGGCAAACTCCGGTCCAAGCGCATGGGCAACCTCACCAGTTCCAATTATTGCGATTGTCTCCGCGAATGTCGTATTCAAATACAGCAACGTAAGTGCCAATACCCACAGGACGCTACTAACTGATTTGCTTAATAAAAGATGCACTTCGATTGCCTCCAATCATGATGACCGACTCAAGATGCCAAGTTTGAAAATGGATTCTACCTCAGACTTGACACTACTCCACGATGAGGAGGTCAACCTTCCGGAAACCTCGTGGCAGCACTAATCCACGTTGCCCTCGTAATCCAAAATATTCATCGAGATCTGCCGGTTTCAGTGACATATGTCGTTGTCCAGAAACGACCCTTACAGACTGCCCCTCAGTAAAGACGCATATCGCAACCATCTTTAGATCCAGCTTTCCAGGAAGGCTGAGAATTTTGTTCCCCTTACCGCGCGGAAGCTCGGGAAGCTCATCAAGAGTGCACACGAGGAACCTGCCATCACTGGATACCGCAGCGAGGTATTCGTTGCCCTCGCAGATCCTCGCTGCCGGCACAACTGTGAATCCCCTCGGTACTGTCAAGGCGGTTTTTCCAGCTTTATTCCGTGAGTGGAGGTCTTCAAGCCTCACAATGAAACCGTAGCCTGCCGAAGAAGCTAATACCCAACGGTCATTATTTGTCCCTATGAGTACGGCCCTAAAACTTGCTCCATCGGGGGGCTTAAGCCGCCCCGAAAGTGGTTCACCTTGTTCACGAGCCGACGGTAGCGTGTGCGCCGGTAAACTGTAGGCCCGGCCAGTACTGTCCATGAACAGCGCCAGTTGGTTGCTTCGGCCAACGGCCGCAGCCAAAAACTGATCACCGGAGCGATAGCTTAGCGCCTCCACACTCACCTCATGACCCTTAGCGGCTCGAGCCCAGCCTCGTTCCGATAATACGACGGTGACAGGTTCGCTGGACACCAACTTTGACTCATCCATTGCCTGTGCTGCATCACGTTCAACTATTACCGTACGTCTCCCATCCCCGTGCTCTTCTGCAAGCACCAACAATTCTTCTTTTATCAATTTTGTTAAGCGTGCCTTTGAACGCAGAGTCTTTTCTAGATATACCTTTTCCTCCGCGAGAGTTTCCTGCTCACCGAGAATTTTCATCTCCTCGAGCTTCGCCAGATGACGTAGACGGAGCTCTAGAATAGCCTCTGCCTGAGTATTGCTTAGCTTGAAACGCCGCATTAACACAGCCTTAGAGCTCTCTTCATTTCGGATGATCTTGATCACTGCATCAATGTTGAGATACGCGACCAATAAACCATCAAAAATATGAAGCCGCTCGATGACTCGATCTAACCGATGTTTTAAACGACGCTTGACAGTATCAATACGAAACTTGAGCCACCCCTCTAGAAAACCCTTCAGCCCGAAGACAGCAGGTAGCCCATCAAGACCGATAACATTCAGATTTACGCGCACCGTACGCTCAAGATCTGTGGTTGCGAAGAGGTGGCCCATAAGGGCATTGGTATCCACTCGATTCGACCGGGTTGTCAATACCAGCCGAGTGGGATTCTCATAATCTGATTCATCGCGCAAATCCTCCATCATAGGTAGCTTCTTCGACCGCATCTGGGTTGCAATCTGCTCTAATACCTTCGCTCCGGAAACCTGGTATGGCAGCTCCGTAATAATGATTTCACCATCTTGAATCTCGTAACAGGCTCGAAGTTTTAGGCTACCGTTACCCGTTTTATAAATTGTCACGATGTCCGCATGCGAAGAAATTAGCTCAGCACCTGTTGGAAAATCAGGTCCTTTGATATGTTTCATTAACTGGCCGAGCGTAATTTCCGGCTGATCTAGAAGTCTAATTAACGCACTGACAACCTCGCGAATATTATGCGGTGGAGCATCGGTCGACATACCAACGGCAATACCACTAGTACCGTTAAGCAATAGATTCGGTAGCTGTGCAGGAAGCAGAGTGGGCTCCTGTAAAGTTCCATCGAAATTAGGAACCCAGTCAACGGTCCCTTGACCGAGTTCCGCAAGCAACACTTGTGCATAGCGCGTCATTCGCGCTTCCGTGTAGCGCATGGCGGCGAAAGACTTGGGGTCATCCTGAGAACCCCAGTTACCGTGGCCATCGATAATAGGGTAGCGGTATGAAAATGGCTGAGCCATATGCACCATCGCTTCATAACAGGCGGAATCGCCATGGGGATGAAACTTGCCAATAACATCCCCCACCACACGGGCTGCTTTCTTTGGTTTCGCAGACGCTGATATTCCAAGATCACTCATAGCGTAGACAATTCGCCTTTGTACCGGTTTCAATCCATCCCCGATGTGCGGCAACGCACGGTCCAGGATCACGTACATTGAGTAGTCGAGGTACGCCTTCTCCGCGAAAGTCGCGAGCGGGACTCGCTCGACTCCCTCGAAGTTCAGTTCCTGTTCTTTCATTTATTCACCTGCATAGAGGATGGTCTATTCTTCCTAAGTTAGAGTTACTAGAAGACTGTCTCCTAAACGTCAGCCAGATTGCCCTTTTCCTGGAGCCACGCCCTGCGGTCAGCGGAACGCTTCTTGGCGAGTAGCATATCTAACACCTGATCCGCTTTATCCTTATCTATCACCGTTAACTGAACTAACCGACGAGTTTCCCGTGCCATGGTCGTTTCCCGGAGCTGTGCCGGGTTCATTTCTCCGAGCCCTTTGAAACGGGTCACCACCAATTTACCTTTCTTTTTTTCTGCTTCGATTCTATCCAAGACCATATTTCGCTCCGCATCATCCAAAGCGTAAAAGACCTCCTTTCCAATATCGATACGATAGAGGGGTGGCATTGCCACAAACACGTGGCCCGCTAGCACCAGACTTCTGAAATGACGCAGGAATAGTGCGCATAACAACGTTGCAATATGCAATCCGTCTGAATCTGCATCTGCTAAAATACACACTTTGTTATAACGCAAATCGTCAAGCTTCTCGGATCCAGGATCGACGCCGAGCGCCACACTGATATTGTGCACCTCCTGAGAACTTAATAATTCAGCTGGCTCTACCTCCCAGGTATTCAGTATCTTTCCACGCAGAGGCATGACAGCCTGAGTTTCTCGATCCCGTGCCTGCTTAGCCGAACCACCCGCTGAATCTCCTTCCACTAGAAATAGTTCCGTCAGAGCCGGTTCCTGGCTGGTGCAGTCCGCAAGCTTACCTGGCAATGCTGGACCTGCAACCACTCGCTTACGTACAACTTTTTTTGAAGCTTTGAGCCGCGCCTGAGCATTGTTAATGGCCCCACGAGCGATTTCATCCCCTGTCTCTGGGTGCTGATTAAGCCACAATGCAAAAGTATCTTTGATGACACCACTGACAAAACCTGCGCATTCCCGAGACCCCAGACGTTCTTTGGTTTGCCCCGAAAACTGCGGGTCTTCCATTTTTACAGAGAGGACAAAAGCCACGCCTTCCCAAACATCTTCGGGTGAAAGCTTAACTCCGCGCGGAAGAAGATTTCTAAACTCACAGAACTCCCGCAACGCTTCCGTCAAACCGGCTCGTAACCCATTAACATGCGTACCATTCTGAGAAGTGGGAATGAGATTGACGTAGCTTTCGTTAACTAGTGTCGAATGGTCTGTTCGCCATACAAGCGCCCAATCCACAGCATCTTTCTTCCCCTGTAAACTCCCGGCAAAGGGCTGCTCTGGCAACCATCTCCCAAGATCTAACGTCTCCAGAAGATACTCCTCCAGCCCTCCGCTATACTGCCAGCACACTTTTTCCTTAGGTTTCTCAACCTCTAGACGTACGTCTAACCCAGGACAAAGGACAGCCTTAGCTCTCAATACGTGTTTCAAACTGGGCAAGGAGATATTAGGGCTATCAAAATACTGTGAATCCGGCCAGAACCTCAACGTCGTCCCAGTATTGGCTTTGCCAACCTTACCTATAACGCTAAGCTTGCCACGACGTTTCCCACCGACGAAGCTCATGGCGTATTCTTTCCCTTCACGTCGAATCCGTACTTCCAGTTTTGTTGAAAGTGCATTTACAACAGAAACACCGACACCGTGTAGCCCACCTGAGAAGCGATAATTCTTGTTTGAAAACTTCGCACCCGCGTGAAGCTTTGTGAGTATCAGTTCTACGCCCGGAATTTTTTCTTTCGGGTGGATATCAACGGGCATGCCGCGCCCATCATCAGAAATCTCGAGTGAACCATCACGATAAAGCTTCACATCGATACGCTTAGCATAACCCTCAATAGCTTCATCGACGCTGTTATCAACGACTTCATGGGCGAGGTGATTTGGTCGTGCGGTGTCGGTATACATGCCCGGGCGACGACGCACAGGCTCTAAGCCGCTTAAGACCTCTATATCGGCAGCGCGATAATTTTTACTCATCTGTCCTGCCCTCGCCTCAAGCTAGCCGCTGTGCTCGATTGAACGAGGGTCCCCGATTGTAACGCCCGGAGGTTAAGCTAATCGAGATCAGCCACCAGAGAATTTCTAACTACCGCGGCAATAGGGTCTACGAAATGACGGTAGTTTCGGTGATCGATGCCAATGCGCAGCTCAGCACCATCCTTTAGCTCCTTCCTCGTGATCAGAGCTAGTTCAAAGCGTACAAAGTGCACTGCTGATGTTTTCTCGTCTGTCTCTCTCTCGATATCCTCATCGGCAATCGCATAGATCCGGTCAAAACCAGACACCTGCACGTAGACTTTGTCCTCAATCCCTATAAGGCACATGAGCTCGCGCCGACGCTCCTCCGGATCTGGAAACTCCAGCATAAACGTCGCTTTGAGATTCGAGCCATCAGGAATGAGTGGTACATACACCTCCAGCTCCTCGTTGATTGCTTCGGATTCGAAAATTCGCTCTATCCTTAGCATCTCTTGTACCTGGTACTGAACAGTAAGCTGGTCCTCAAAGTAGAGAGTCGCGTTCGGACCCACGGCGACCTGACGGTCCTGCTTGTGCGCAAGCACGCGCTCGCGAAATTCCGGGCGCGCCTCATGGTACTCCTCAAGACTCATCAAATCCGAAGCTTGTAGCTTTCTCATAAGTGCCGCTCCGTGTCCATATTGAACACCAAGCTCAAATGCCATACGCTCGGCGCAACAGTTGGATCGGGTGGGTAGCCTCCGCTGACTCCACTATCGAAGCAATCTGTTCGGCTGCCATCGGGCAGTCGCTAGTGAAATGCTCAGCCTGTGCGTCCTTAACCTGCCGGGCGACTGGTTGTGCAATCTTTCTAGAAATCGCGTTGTATTCCTCCTTTACTGCATAAGTACCATCGTGGCCTGAGCACCGTTCGATGACCTGCACCTGGGTATTCGGGATTAGTTCCAGAATGTCACGAGTCTTTAGCCCAATGTTCTGGACCCTAAGGTGACATGGAACTTGGTAACTCACCTTACCAAGGCTCTTCTGAAATACGGTTTTCAGTTTGCCAGCCTTGTGTCGAAGCATCAGGTATTCGAATGGATCGAAAAAGGCGGTAGCAACCATCCTAACCTTTTCATCGTGCGGAAAAAGTAATGGCAACTCCTGCTTGAACATCAGAACACAAGACGGGATCGGCGCGACTAGATCCCAGCCTCTCTCCACCCATTTGGAAAGCTCCTCAATGTTGTCATTCTTATAACGCTCAACAGTTTTCAGATCCCCGAGTTCAAACTTCGGCATGCCGCAGCAACGTTCTCTTGCCGCCAGTTTGGTTGGAATACCGTTATGCTCAAAGACATAGTTCAAATCCTCAACTAAATCAGGGTAATTCCGGTTCCCGTAGCATGTTGCGAAAATCAGAACTTTTCCACGCGTACCGTTTGCCGCAACAGCCTTTGCCTCCTGTAACTCCACCTTCTGCCTCAACCGTCGCCGCGCTGTATCAGAATGATATTTCGGAACCGGTGCCTCGTTATGTACGCCTAGTGTCCATTGGACAAACCGGCGGCCAGCCTTAGATTGGTTAATAGCGTTGATAGTCTGGGCAACTACCGGAATCCCCGCCAGATTACCCACTGTGTCGGTGGCACTCAGTAATTTATCACGCCAGCTAGATTTACCATCCTGAAACGCCTTGGCTTTTGCCCTCAACATGAGATGAGGAAAATCTACATTCCACTCATGAGGAGGGACGTAGGGGCATTTTGTCATGTAGCACATATCACAGAGATAACAATGCTCCACAACATCCCAATACGCTTCTTTCGGGACCGAGTCGACTTCACCCGTCTCAGACTTGTCCACCATATCGAACAACGTCGGAAACGAGTTGCAGAGACTAAAACAGCGCCTGCAACCATGGCAAATATCAAAAACCCGCTCAAGTTCAGCGTCCAAAGATACCTGGTCGCTAAAATTAGGGTCCCGCCAGTCAATGGCATGACGAATCGGTGCCTCAAGGCTCCCCTCGCGGGGGGTAGACTTCGTGTCGGTCACTTGGAATTGACGCCCTGCTAAGACAAATACCGCGAAGCGGGGCTAAGTTTTAGTCATCCAAGTGATCAAGAGCTTTCTGGAAACGGTTCGCGTGAGAACGCTCAGCCTTTGCCAATGTCTCAAACCAATCCGCGATCTCCTCAAACCCCTCGTCTCGAGCTGACTTGGCCATACCGGGATACATGTCAGTGTACTCATGGGTCTCACCGGCAATAGCGGCCTTTAGATTCTCAGTGGTTGCACCGATAGGAAGCCCAGTAGCTGGGTCACCCACCTCCTCGAGATACTCAAGGTGGCCATGAGCGTGGCCTGTTTCGCCCTCGGCGGTTGATCGGAATACGGCGGCTACATCGTTATAGCCTTCGACATCAGCCTTCGCAGCAAAGTAAAGATAACGTCGGTTTGCCTGGGATTCACCCGCAAACGCCTCCTTGAGATTTTGCTCGGTATGGCTCTCCTTTAAATTCATTCTTTCCTCCTCATGATGAATCTGGGGTTGCTTTGCACTTCCTCGGTCTCAAACGACCGAGAAACTGTTTTAGACTCAGTCTAATGTAGTCTGCGCCCCTGAGACTGTCAACCAAAGTTTCCTGCAGATAGGTTTGACCACTTCAGAGGCGCTGTGTACCGTGGCGTCCTAGCACAAAAGAGCTTAAGAAATGGCCGAGAAAAAAAACCAAGGCGTGGGTGGGCTTGAGAAGTCTCTGGCCGAACTTGAAACTTTGGTCGAAAAGCTGGAGGGTGGAGATCTCTCTCTGGAGGAAACGCTGAAGTATTTCGAACGCGGCGTAAAGCTCACTCGCGAATGCCAAGCCACCTTGAAAGAAGCGGAACAAAAGGTCGAAATCCTATTGAACAAGACCGTAGAGGCCAAACCGTCCTCGTTTGAAACTCCTGAAGAGTAAACGTTTCTAGAAAGTACCTCTTTGGCGCTGGTTAAGTGACAGCCCCCCTTGGAACTAACAACCACAGGTTCCTCTTCCTTCTTATCATTAATCGTATTGAGCTACGGCATAAGTGCTTGCGCGAAAATCAGGCAACCCACAGTAAAAACGCCTGCCACCAGGTCATCCAACATGATGCCTACCCCCCCGCCCAGTCTACGNNAAGGCTTAGCGATATCAAAAATTCTAAACAAAACAACTGCTGCCGCCCACCAGCCAGGATTTGGCGGCAGGATTATAGAGACCCCCAGAAAACCAACAATCTCATCCCATACGATTGCAGGATGATCGTGTACTCCAAGCTGACGGGCACTCTCTCCGCAAATCCAGACACCGAACACAAACAAAGCAACAACTATGGCCATCCGCACCACAAGAGGAAGTGGCATCATCAACCATCCGGGAATAATCGCAATGAGCGTACCTGCCGTACCTGGTCCTTTCGGCACAAGCCCAGCCCCAAAACCCAAAGCTAGTAGATGAATGGGGCGCCTCAGTAGAGTGAACGAAATAGAATCAGTGGCCATGTTCAAAGTGCGCATAACCTCTTGAGGTAGTTCTGAAAGGTTCTCCTGCGCGTCGACAGACAACCCCCGGCTCCTCGGTAAGTTGACCAATCAGATGTACTTTGGTCTCGAGAAGTTCTAACGCCTGCTCAATAGCCCGCGCTTGGGCCGGCGATGCCGTAAAACACAACTCATAATCGTCACCACCGCTCAACGCAAAAGTCTGAGCGGCCTCAAGGCGAAATAAAGCAAGAAGTTCAGCAGATAACGGTAACTGCTCCACGTCTATAACCGCCCCACAGCGACTAGAATCGCAGAGATGTCCAAGATCTGCGAGCAATCCATCAGAAATATCGATTGCCGCACTCGCAAGACCACCCAGAGCAAGCCCTTCCGCCACCCGCGGTGACGGTCTCAAGAACCGATTCTTGAGCGCTTGATGAGCAGCGCTCGCATCATTCTTACCCTCGCCCAAAAGCGCCAGACCCGCCGCGCTGTCACCAAGAGAACCCGTAACATAAATGTTGTCGCCAACCTGAGCGCCGCTACGGGTCATCAAATGACCTGTTTGACCGGTGCCAACTAGTTGCACTGTCACAGTGAGTGGTCCCCGAACCAGATCGCCACCTATCAGACTCACGCCATAGCGATCCGCGAGATTGAAGAACCCCTCTGCAAATTTTTCGATCCAAATATCGTCCGCGCTCGGCAACGTCAACGCTAAGGTACACCAACGAGGTTCTGCTCCCATCGCTGCTAAATCACTAAGATTTACAGCTAGAGCTCGATAGCCGAGGGCATCACCGGAGAGCGTGTCCGGAAAGTGGACCTCTTCCACGAGCGTATCTGTCGTAATGACCACAGGTCCATTGACCTGTAAGACGGCTGCATCATCACCGATACCCAATAAAACATCCTGATCCTCAATCGGACGGGTGAAATAGCGATCAATGATTTGAAACTCGTCTTGGCTCATCAAACTAATCAGCGGTATTTCTGCTTGTTATTTTTTTTACTGTCCCATCAAGAACAGCGTTAACGAATCTGAAACAGCCGGAAGGGCCATAACGTTTGGCGAGTTCTATGGCTTCATTGATTATGACCTTAGTTGGAACATCATCTCGCTCGTTTAATTCGGCTAGACCTAGCAATAATACGGCGCGACTAACGGCATCCACATGCTCAACTTTACGATCCGCGTGATCTCCGATCGCTCTATCCAGACGCTTGACGTTACCCAACACAATGCGCAGGAGTTCCCGAAAATAAGCCTGATCGATACGCTCGAATTCCGGTAGACTCGCAAATTGCTCTGCCAGTTCCGCCTCACCGTGGCCTGCAAGCTGCCATTGGTACA
>DBZY01000080.1:22014-26663 GCA_002311835.1 Proteobacteria bacterium UBA1148
AATGCTTTGATGAGCATCTCACGTGCACCGTGTCGTGCACGAATTAAGCTACTATCTTGCTCCAGCATTTTGGCCACTCATCACTGGGAGCACTCAGTGCTCCAACTGCCTGAGCAAAGTCGCCATTTCGATAGCCGATACAGCAGCGTCTACGCCTTTATCGCGGGGTTTTTTATATTCCTCACCATCAAACACATAGTTATCTGCCTTAGTTCCCGCTCTCTCGATTCCCTGCTGCATCACGTCCACTGTTAGGATCCCAAAACTCACTGGAATTTCATGAGTCAGGCTAACTTCACTAACACCCCGAGCCGCCTCACCTGCTACGAACTCGAAATGCGGGGTGTCTCCCCGAATGACACAACCCAGGGCAATCAGCGCATCGTAACGTTTAGAACTTGCCAGTTTCTTTAGAGCCAATGGGATCTCGAAAGCTCCAGGAACTCGAACGACTTCTATGTCGCCGACATCTGCCCCTTTCTTTATCAGGGTGTCTATTGCGGCACCCACCAAACGATTAACGATGAAATCATTAAATTTCGAGGCTACGACGCCGAATCTTAGACCGCGAGCATTGAGTTCACCTTCAACTGTATTCACGCGTTCAGCCATAACACCCCTAAGCTCTTCCTTCATCAGAAACTTCTTCAGAAGAAACATATTCAACCACTTCTAAACCGAATCCCGAGATCGCATGCATACTCTTTGGCGCGCTCAAGACGCGCATGCGCCGTACACCAAGTGCTCTAAGAATCTGTGCTCCGATCCCGAATGTTTTTAGTTCCGCCGTGTGGTCTCTGCGTGTCACAAGATCATCGCGTTGTGTCTCAAGCCCCCTCACCGCTCGCATGAGATCTTTGGGCAACTCCTCCTGTCGAAGTATCACGATGACACCACAACCTTCCTCAGCTATCAGTCTCATCGCACTTCGCAATGGCCAACCCAATCTAGGATCCTGAACCCCAACGACATCGCTTAGAGTTTCCTGAAGATGCACTCGAACCAATGTGGGGATCTCATCGTCAGGCTTACCACGGACTAGCGCAACGTGCACTGCCTGATTGATATGATCCTCCATACAAACTAATCGAAATGGTCCAAATTCAGTCTTAACCTCAAGATCGGCGACAACCTCTACTGACTCTTCCTTTGAAAGCCGATACCTAATCAGCTTCGCAATACTGCCAATCTTCAAATCATGGTGTTGCGCGAAACGCCGGAGATCATCTCTTCGAGCCATCGTGCCATCCTCATTGAGGATCTCTACAATCATGGCAGCAGGTTCAAAGCCAGCTAACCTGACTAAATCACAACCCGCCTCCGTATGCCCAGCACGCGTAAGAACGCCTCCGGGCTGAGCCATCAATGGAAAAACATGTCCGGGTTGGCGAAGATCATCAGGCTTAGCGCCAGGAGCAACGGCTGTACGAATAGTACGCGCTCTATCATGAGCTGAAATTCCAGTCGTAATGCCCTCGGCCGCCTCAATAGAAACTGTGAAATTTGTAGCACGCCGTTGATTCGTGTCGCTTACCATTAGCGGTAAACACAACCGCTCACAACGCTCACCAGTTAGCGTTAGACAAACCAACCCACGACCGTATCGAGCCATAAAGTTAACGTCTTCAAAACGCACCTTGCTAGCCGCCATAATTAGATCGCCTTCGTTCTCGCGATCCTCGTCATCCATAATAACGACCATCTTGCCCTCACGCAGGTCTGCAATAATTTCTTCGGTGCTATTTAGCCCCGACCAAGCGGATTTATTCGTGACTTGTGTAACCATGTCTTTCTAATCACTCTAGGTTGATACCTGCAGACCCGTCTCCACACTGAACTAGCCGTTCTAAATAACGCGCAACAATGTCGACCTCAATATTAACAGCGGTACCGGGCCTGTACCCGGCAATGACAGTCATTTCCCTTGTGTGGGGGACAACATTCACCTGAAAAGTAGTATTTTCCACCGCATTGACCGTTAAGCTGACCCCATCCACCGCCACAGAGCTCTTTCGAGCAATATATGGTACTAGCACCTCGTCCACCTGGATTCGGAGCATTATTGAGCGTGCCGCTTCCTCCACACTTTTGACTCGCCCAACGCCATCCACATGCCCTGTCATCAGATGTCCGTCCAATGAATCTCCCAGCCGCAAGGCGTTTTCTAAATTAACCGAATCTCCCTCGGTTAAATCGCCAAGCGTAGTCATAGACAATGTCTCAACTGACACGTCCGACGTAAAGCACTCGGAGTCACAAACGACCACGGTCAAGCAAACCCCATTAACTGCAACGCTGTTCCCTGGATGGAACTCGGGCAGGGCAACGCTTTTGACCCCGATGGTCAAACGCTGGTCACCACCGGCATCCGCTCGCTCTAGGATGCGTCCAACTCCTTTTACGATTCCGCTAAACATGCAACAATCCGTAAATCGTCCCCAACCTTCCGAATATCTTCGTACTTGACCTGAATCCGGCGCTCAAGACTCGTGAGTGGCTCGATGGCAAACATTCCCCGAGCATCGGTCCCGAGCAAATGAGGCGCGATGTAAATAACAAATTCGTCGATAAGCCCCATCTCTAGTAGAGCGCCGTTCAATGTCGATCCTGCCTCCACCCAAAGTTCGTTGAACTCCAATTCGCCCAGACGCTGCATGACTTGCTTCAGGTCACATCGATTCGAACCAGAAACCACCTCAACAGCAACCCCCTGGCGCATGAGATCTTCTGTCTTCTCCATGGCCACCTGCCGACTAGGACCCGGATCATGTGTCGTGAAAATAATGACATCGCCAGACAAGGATAGAAGTTTTGCATTCAAGGGTGTTTGCAACTGGGCGTCGATGACGACCCGTGCCGGTTGTACGATCGACCGATCCACATCCTCTAGTCGGACATTTAGTGAAGGGTTATCAGCCAATACAGTTCCCACACCTGTCACGATTGCGCTAGAACGCGCCCGCCAGCGGTGTACGTCCGCCCTAGCCGCTTCCCCCGTAATCCACTGACTCTCACCGCCCGCAAGGGCTGTTCGCCCATCCAAACTAACAGCAAGCTTGCTGCGAATCAGGGGTCTTGTACGCGTCATTCGTGAGAAATAGCCCGAGTTAAGCGCAACCGCAGATTGCTCAAGTACACCTAGCACAACCTCTATCCCGGCCGTTTTGAGTCTACGTATTCCCGTGCCAGCAACCTTTGGATTCGGATCGAGGACAGCACACACAACCCTGACTACCCCCGCCTCGATCAATTCATCAGCGCAAGGTCCTGTGCGCCCAGTATGACTGCACGGTTCGAGCGTGACGAAAGCATTCGCACCTTGACTTTTGCTGCCCGCCTGCTTCAACGCCACTCGTTCTGCATGGAACTCTCCTGCCCGCACATGCCAACCCTCTCCAATAATCTCTCCCGCTTTAGTTAACACGCAACCGACGCGGGGATTCGGGTCCGCCGTGTATAACCCCTTACCCGCTAGACGCAACGCTCGAGCCATATAGACCTGATCTGGCTGAACAGTCATTCGTTTTCATCGTCCGGCAGCAAAGACATCTGCTCACGATCAACTAGGTTGGAGAGTGACTGAAGTTTTTCGATTTCCTCTTGAAACTCAGTAACGTCTTGGAAGCTTCTATAAACAGAGGCGTAACGGACGTAGGCAACCTCATCCAAACCGCGTAATTCCTCCATCACCATATCGCCAATGAATCGGCCTGTAACTTCTCGCTCGCCCATCGTCTGTAGGCTATGCGTGATCCGCTCAATACTCTCTTCTACATCCTTGCTCTTAACAGGGCGCTTTTCCAATGCCGTTTCGATGCCGTTACGTAGCTTAGCCTCGTCAAAAGGTTCACGCCGGTCGTCGCGCTTAATAACATGAGGCATAGCCAACTCGGCTGTTTCGAACGTCGTGTAACGTTCACTACAAATTAGGCACTCGCGCCTACGACGTATCTGCCAACCCTCGCCCGCTAAACGAGAATCGATAACTTTGGTTTCTTCGTGATTACAGAATGGACAGTGCACGAGGCGCCCCGTTTAACTAGCCCTAGCCCTACGCGTATACCGGAAAACGCTCACACAATTTCAGGACATCGCCACGGATCCGTGCCACGACAGCGTCTGTCTCACCCTTGTCGCGTAGCACATCGAGCACATCGGCTATCCAGTTCGTAAGTTGAGCTGTCTCCGCTTTCTGAAACCCACGTGTCGTGATAGCAGGCGTGCCAATTCTAAGACCGCTTGTGACACGAGGAGGCCGTGGGTCGTTCGGCACAGCATTCTTATTAACGGTAATGTTCGCACGACCGAGGGTATCCTCTGCTGCTTGACCGGTGATGTCCTGCTTGATCAGATCTACCAGCACGAGATGATTATCTGTTCCACCAGACACTATTTTATAGCCACGGTCTATAAGCGTCTCTGCCATGCAATGTGCATTTTTGAGAACTTGCTCCTGATAATCCTTGAACCCCGGTTCCAGCGCCTCCGCCAGAGCGACCGCCTTCGCTGCAATCACGTGCATCAGTGGACCACCCTGGGTACCCGGAAATACCAGTGAATTGAGACGTTTAGTAAGTTCAGGGTTCTCTCGAGCAAGAATCATCCCGCCCCGTGGTCCACGCAGCGTCTTGTGGGTTGTTGTCGTCGTT
>DBZY01000080.1:26741-27021 GCA_002311835.1 Proteobacteria bacterium UBA1148
TGGTCCACGCAGTGTCTTGTGGGTTGTTGTCGTCGTAACATCAGCAATCGATACCGGGTTAGGATAAAGATCCGCAGCTATTAAACCGGCTACGTGAGCCATATCTACCATCAAATATGCTCCGACATCATCAGCAATTTCACGAAAACGCTGCCAGTCCACAACACGCGAGTAGGCAGAGAACCCAGCAACAATTACCTTGGGCTGATGCTCGTGTGCGAGGTCGCTGACCACGCCATAATCAATCTCCCCACTCTCTTCATTGATACCATATTGAACA
>DBZY01000080.1:27231-35946 GCA_002311835.1 Proteobacteria bacterium UBA1148
TAGCCTTCGGCATATTTATTTGTCAATCCCGAACCTTGAGCCTCTAGCACTCTCGGGCTTGCGAAATTCTCCGAAGCAATAAGCTCAATGTGTTCTTCCTGACGCCTCCGCTCGTTCTCCATCGCTTCGAACAGCGGCTGATCAAATCCTTGTATTTTGTAGTCATCGTCATACATCGCCAGCACTCAATGCAAAAGGATAGCTTTTTATGTGGGCTGCGAATTGTAACGCTAAGATGAGCAGACTGTGCCCTTACAGAGAATTGTCGATAGGGTTAGCAAAACCCTCTACAACTCTGGTCCATGCTCTAGCGAGGTTACGGCGGTTATAACCGCCACCGCCCATGCCAAGAATACGCCCATCACAGAAACGGTCAGCAAATCTTCTCAACCGAACCGCAGCATGGCCGTGAGCACTTTCGCTGTACTGCAAGTGGGTGATGGGATCACCGGCGAGAGAATCTGCCCCGGCATTCATTAACAGTAGCTGGGGTTTCGTCTCCTCTAAGTAAGCCTCGACTTCAGACCACGCCTCCAGAAACGCCTCATCGTCAGAGCTAGGTGACATAGGAATATTGAGCTTTGTCCCCTCAGCTGCGCCTTTGCCCGTTTCACTGCGCGAACCGGTTCCGGGATAGAGAAACCGACCATCCTCATGAATATCGGCGAACAACGCCCGAGGATCCGTTTCGAAACCATAGAAAACACCGTCACCATGATGGGCATCAATATCGACGTAGGCTACCCGTTCAAGGCCATAGAAACCCATAGCAACCTCAATAGCGACACTACAATCGTTGAAGACACAAAATCCCGCAGCCCGGTCCCGTGCCGCATGATGGAGCCCCCCAATAGGGTTAAAAGCTCGAGGAATATCGCCCTCCATAATGGCAGTCAACGCCTCCAGCGTGCCTCCAACCGTATGCGCAGCCGCCTCGTATACGCCCGGATAGGCTGGGGTATCCCCGGCATCCAGAAAACCGTATCCGAGATCCGATAACTCGCGTACCCGTTCCACGTAATCTGCAGTATGAAAGCTCTCAATTTCATCCCGAGTTGCTAACCGGGAAGGACGCCGAATTACCTGTGCCTCATAGGGTGAGCGCTCCAATTCATCTATAAAAACATCGTGGCGATCAGGTCCAAACGGATGCCTATCAGGAAAGCCATACTTCGCCAATTCTTCCCCACAGATAACGATTACTTGTTCAGCCATTTATTTTCCAGTCTTGCTCTAGTAACTATCTACGAGAGTCGCTGCTCTCATAGCCGTCAACCGCGCAGTGCTATCCCACTTCCACTAAGGGATCTATTGCCCGATGGCTCAATATATCTATACCATGAACCGCCTCTCCAAGGTGATGCCACCGAAAGCGGCTATCTTGCGTAACATCACCTTGAGCCTTTCCCTAGCGTCAAAATTGGTGTTCTCTGGAGTACGTCGGACCGATCACTAGTCAATGAGTGGAATCAATCCAATCGCGCGCATTTACAAAGAGCTTCTGCCAGGGCGAATCCTCACCCCACCCAATTGGGTGCCAAGAATACTGCACAGTACGAAAGACTCGTTCAGGGTGCGGCATCATAATCGTCACCCGACCATCTTGACTCGTTAGACCAGCGATACCACGTGGAGAGCCATTCGGATTTGCTGGATATTGGCCGGCAGTCTCACCACGGTTGTCTACGTAACGTACGCACGCGAGTTCACGGTCACAGCATACAAGCGCGCCTTCGGATGCAAACTCAGCACATCCCTCGCCGTGGGAAGTCACAATGGGTATACGCGATCCGATCATGCTGTTTAGCAATATCGATGGACTGGCTTCAACTCGAACAAGCGATAAACGAGCTTCAAACTGATCCGATCGATTGCGCACAAACCTGGGCCAATGATCCACTCCCGGAATCAGTTCTTTCAATGACGCTAGCATCTGACAACCGTTGCAGACACCCAGAATGAAATTATCCTCACAGTGAAAATATTCGGAAAATTGATCGCGGATCGCATCGTTATAGAGAATCGATTTTGCCCAACCTTCACCAGCACCCAGCACATCACCGTAGGAAAATCCGCCACAAGCCACCAAACCTCGGAAGTCATCTAGGCCTACGCGCCCCGAAAATAAGTCCGTCATGTGTACGTCATAGGCATCGAAGCCTGCCCGTGTGAAGGCAGCAGCCATCTCTCGATGACTATTGACACCTTGTTCACGAAGAATCGCAATCTTTGGGCGGCGGGCCCGACATATATTCTCGGCATCAGTCAATTCAAAGGTCAAACTTGCATTCAAGCCCGGATCTCCTTCATCGAGCAAAACATCGTAGGCCTCTAAGGCACATTCGGGGTCGTCTCTCAAACTCTGCATTCGGTAAGTCAGCTCTGACCAACATCTGTGTAAGCTTGTACGTGGCGCTCTATAGAGAGCTTTACCATTCCGTTCGATCAAGATATCTGTATGGGATGCAGGACGTGCGACAACATGACACTCCTCCAACCCGTACTCGGCAAAAATGCCCTGTACAGATTGCAGATCTCCAACCCTAACCTGTACAACGGCGCCGGGTTCTTCATTGAACAAATACCTCAACACATCGAACACGTCTGCACGTATCTGTATCTCAAGTCCAGTACGGGAGGCGAAGGCCATCTCGGCTAGTGTCGCGAACAAACCACCATCGGATCGATCATGATATGCGAGTAGCAGATGCTTTTCGCGAAGCACACGCTGAGCCTGGAAAAATCCAGCAAGCAATTTTGGGCTGTCCAAATCTGCCGCCGGACCCCCAAACTGGCCAAAGCACTGTGCCAGCACCGAACCTCCGAGACGCTGCTTACCGCAGGAAAGATCTATCAGTACCAAGACCGTGTCACCTTCTGACATATTGAATTGCGGAGTAAGCGTTCGGCGGACATCCGCCACGGGAGCAAACGCCGAGACAATGAGAGACACCGGCGCCGTGACCGTACGCTCTTCGCCATCTGCCTGCCACACGGTTTGCATGGATAAGGAATCTTTTCCAACAGGGATTGCTACACCTAATGCTGGACAAAGTTCTTCACCGATCGTTTTAACCATCTCGAACAGAGCATAGTCATCTGTTCCATGACCAGCAGCGGCCATCCAGTTTGCGGATAACCTTACATCCGCGAGATTTTCGACATCTGCAGAAACGATATTTGTGATCGCTTCGGTCACTGCAAGACGCGCTGAAGCTGGGCCAGCGTAGATGGCCACCGGCGTGCGCTCGCCCACAGACATTGCCTCGCCGGTATAACCAGAATAGCTAGAGGTTGTAATAGCAACATCGCTCACCGGCACCTGCCAGGGCCCAATAAGCTGATCTCTCGAAGACATCCCACCAACGGTCCGATCGCCTATATGGATGAGAAAGGACTTATCGGCTACTGCAGGAAATGAGAGTACACGCTCCACCGCTTCATCAAGCCCTATATCCTGATCATCCCAAGCCTGCACAGAGGTGTCGCCAGATACTGTTTCGCGGCTCATCTTTGGCGGTTTGCCGAACAAGACATCCATAGGCATGGCAACAGGCTCATTGCCAAATTCCTCATCCAGAACTCTGAGCGTGCGTTCCTCAGTCAACTCACCAATCACAGCGTAGGGACAGCGCTCACGATCGCAGATCTCGGCAAATCCCTCGATGTCATCTGCACCTACTGTTAACACATAACGCTCCTGAGACTCGTTACACCACAATTCCATCGGGCTCATGCCAGGCTCATCGTTAGGAACGTTTCGCAGCTGAAGAACCGCACCACAGCAGTTTTGATCAACGATTTCAGGCACGGCATTGGAGAGTCCGCCTGCGCCAACATCATGAATGGAAAGAATGGGGTTATTCTCCCCTAGAGCCCAACAAGTATTGATGACTTCCTGGGCTCGGCGTTGCATTTCGGGGTTACCACGCTGCACTGATGCAAAGTCTAGTTCCTCTTCGCTGGTACCACTACCCTGAGAAGAAGCGGCACCTCCACCTAGGCCGATCAACATCGCTGGACCTCCGAGCACCACAAGTTTCGCTCCAGACGGTGCCACGCATTTGTCCACATGTCCGTCGCGGATATTTCCTAACCCCCCAGCAATCATGATTGGCTTGTGATAACCACGCCATTCACCGGCCGCATCTAGTAAACAGGTTCGAAAGTAGCCCGCTAAATTTGGCCGACCGAACTCGTTATTAAAACGAGCACCGCCAATGGGCCCCTCCAGCATAATTTGCAGTGGAGAGGCGATCCGATCAGGCTTGCCCAACTTTGGGCTTTCCCAAGGGCGCAACCAGTCTGGAAGCTCCAGATGAGAGACCGTGAATCCCATCAGACCAGCTTTCGGTCTAGCCCCTCTACCAGTTGCACCCTCATCTCTAATCTCACCACCGGAACCCGTGGCTGCGCCTGGAAACGGTGAAATCGCAGTCGGATGGTTGTGCGTCTCCACCTTCATGACTAGATGAGTGGGTTCCTCAAATTGATGGTAGAGGTGCGAGTCGGAATCGGGCGCCCACCACGCCGATATGGGCCCCTCAATAACCGCTGCATTATCTGAATAAGCGGACAAGACACCCTCTGGTGCGTGCGTGTGGGTGTTTTTGATCATCTGGAACAGGCTTTTCTCAGCCGGTTGCTGATCAATCACCCAGGTAGCGTTGAAGACCTTATGACGACAGTGCTCGGAATTTACCTGAGCGAACATCATGAGCTCAACATCGGTGGGATCTCGTTCAAGCACACCGAATTGCTCGGCCAAATAACGAATCTCGTCGTCAGAAAGGGCTAGCCCGAGCTGCTGATTAGCCGCTGAGAGGGCCGACTCTCCCTCTCCCAGCAAGTCAATCCTGTTCAACGGACGAGGATCGTGCTGCGCAAACAAAACGCTCTCGCTAGGCAGTTCGGTCAACACAGTTTCAGTCATGCGATCATGTAGAAGTGGGAAAATTTCCTCGAACTCCGCATTGGAGAGTGGGCGCTGGAGTTTTAAGGAGTAGGCCCTGCCGCGCTCAAGTCGATGCACAGGTAAACCGCAGTTGCGAGCAATGTCTGTTGCCTTGGATGCCCAGGACGAAATAGTTCCAAGGCGAGGTACAACAACCACTTCATACTCGCCCTGAACAAGCCCGACGGGTGTCCCATAACTCAAAAGAGCATCAAGGACGACTTGTTCAGCTCCATCCAGCGGCCGTTCGGTGTGTGCAAAGTGGAGAAAATGTACGGATACGGCCTGAATCGCGCTTGAGCACAACCGAAGCTGCTCACACAACTTACTAGTACGAAAGGCAGTCTCGGCCGCGGGTCCGGCCAGCTGCAACATAATCATGAATCCAGTGAGTGCTTTGGTTTTAAGCGCTGAAAGGCAATATTATGATACCGGATTCTCGCCCCGAGGCCCATATTCCATAAGAAGCAATTATCGAGTTCAGTCAATGGGCACCCAATTGCTGGGCTCATTTTGGGTCGCCACATGCAGGACCTGTTCCGTGTGACTGAGTATCTCGGCTAATGATTCGCGGACCAGATCGGGGGTGTTGTTCTTCCCACTGAGATGCAACGCCATGACCCACTGTAACCCTGGGTGTCCAATCTCGCCAAGAAACTTCGCGGCCTGTCCGTTATTCAGATGTCCTAGTGGTGAGGCAATACGTGCCTTTAAGCGTTCCGGATAAGGGCCACTCCATAATGTGTCGAGGTCATGGTTACACTCTAAGGCTACCGCATCACAACGTGTGAGCCACTTCTTGATGTGCGAGGTGATGTGCCCGGTGTCCGTAAGAATTCCGAGTTTCCTTCCACCTGCCCGAAACATGAACTGTGAAGGCTCCCGCGCATCATGAGGCACCGGAAAAGGCTGCACATCGATAGAACCGATCTCCAACTGCCGATGGCAGTTGAATGTATGAATATGAGTCAACTTACGAGCAGCGGGACTAGAAGCTGTCCCAGGCGTCATCCAGACTGGAGTACCATGCCGTCGCGCAAACCGCGCTACGCCCTGGATATGGTCGGAGTGCTCGTGGGTTACCAACAGCGCATCAACATCCCGAGGATGCTTGCCGAGACAGTGCAGCCTTTCTTCAACAGCTTTGAGTGTAAGGCCGCAATCCACCATTAAAAGAGTGGAGTTCGACTCCACCAACGACGAGTTGCCACGGCTTCCGCTTCCAAGAGAAGCGAATCGGAGTGTCACGCGCTAGCTGTCCCCAGCCCCACCGCGATCGCCGCCTTTACCCGGAGGCGTATACATCGGGACCGGAAACTGTGTGACATTGTCGCCCTCAGCGTTAGTGATCTTGCTAACGCCTTGTTTTTCGACTTCATCAATGCGTAGAACCGAGTGGAGCGGAAGATATGTCCGGGTTACGCCGGAGAACTCGGTCTGTATCCGTTCTTCTGAAGGATCCACTACAACGCTGGAACGAGCTCCAAAGACCAGCTTCTCTACCTCAACGAAACCGAACAACCCCCCATGACTAACCTGGCGGGCGTAGATTTCGTAGACCTTCCCTTGGTTCACGAAAATTATTTTATAAATCGGTTTAGCAGCCATCAAAAGTCCGTATTGATTTGAGCGACGGTGAGCTTAGCATAAGGGCCTCAGGCTGTGTTGGAGCACAAAATCTGCTCAAGAACTGGTAGCAGAGCTATCGACGATCATCAAACTACCTTGCCTGGGTTCATGATGCCTTGGGGATCCAGAGCATGTTTTAAGGTTTGCATGAGGCCCACCGATACGGGAGATTGATATTTTTTAAGGTCGTCACGTTTCAAAACGCCTATGCCATGCTCAGCACTAAAACTACCTCCAAGGCTGACAGCAAGCTCATGAATTGCATCTGAGAGCCTTCCAGCAGGGCCTTCCTTAAACGACTCAAGCGTACTGCCAATAGGGGGTAGTAAATTGCAATGAAGATTGCCATCACCGACGTGACCAAATACAGACAGCCGGTGTGGGGCAATCGCACCCAGGATGCGCTCCGCTTCCTTGAGGAACTTTGGAATTCGAGAGACTCGTACCGAGATATCATGCTTGACTGATCCGCCGTCACGACGCTCTGCTTCTGGAATAGATTCTCGTAGCGTCCAGAACGCGCTGCGTTGCGCGCCCGACTCTGCCGAAACCCCGTCAACAATCTCGCCTGCCTCGCTCCCTGCCTTGAAGATCTGCTCCAAAACTCCCCGCAATTCAATCTCGGTCTCTGCACCGGCGAGCTCCAGCAGCAAATAGTGTTCTAAAGGCTCATCAAACGGATCGTGGACACCTTCGATATGCATCATGACTAAATCCAAAGATGCACGCGACAAATACTCCGCTGAAACAACCCGCTCAACACTTCTGCATCGCGCACTCTGGAGAAGATCGCAAGCCGCCTGAAGCGTGGCGACTCCCAGCAATACGGTTTGACGACTATGCGGGATCGGAAAGAGTTTCAGAACCGCCGCCGTAATCACCCCCAACGTACCCTCAGCGCCCAAGAATAACCCCTCCAAATGGTAACCAGTATTGTCCTTCCTTAAACCCTTAAGCTCAGAGAGGATTTCCCCATTTGGTAGAACGACCTCCAGACCTAACACCAAATCTCGGGCATTTCCGTAACGGAGCACCGAAACGCCGCCCGCGTTGGTCGAAAGAACTCCTCCGATCTGACAGGATCCTTGAGATCCCATGCTGAGCGGGAACATCAAGTCATGTTCCTCCGCCACTGAATGTGCCTCTGATAGGACTAAGCCAGCCTCCACCGTCATCGAAAAATTGACTGGATCCACTTCCCGGATACGGTTCATTCGAGAGATATTTAGGACAATCTGTTTATTTGCATCGAACGGCGTCGCGCCTCCACAATACCCAGTGTTACCGCCCTGAGGGACCACACCAATCCCCGCCTCTTGGCAAGTTTTGATGATGCGTGCACATTCTTCTGTTGATGCCGGGCGCACGACCGACGCGGCCTCACCGTAATAGAGTCCTCGCTCATCTCGTAGAAATGGCTCAGTGTCTGCGCCCTGTACCACGCCACGGTTACCCACAATGCTGGCGATTTTCTCGAGTGCAGTGCTGGTGTCCAACAAATTTCCCCTAGACCCACCTAACCCGATGTTACCCTACGTCCGTGATGAGTTATGTCTGGATCGGGATCGGAAGCGCTGTCGGCGGCATGAGTCGCTACTGGTGCTCCGGCGTAGTAGCCCGTCTACTTGGCGAGACACTGCCGTGGGGAACCATCCTGATCAATATTCTCGGCTCTCTGATCATCGGTTTCGTCGCGACAGTCATGCCAACGGATAGCAGAATTCTTGCCGTCTACAACACGCGTGACTTTATTATGATCGGCGTACTTGGTGGATACACAACGTTCTCGGCCTTTAGCCTCCAAACATTAAATCTTGCCAGAGAGGGTTATTGGCTCTCGGCAGTTCTCAATGTCTTCCTATCGGTTTCTCTTTGCCTGATCGCCGTATGGATCGGACACATTACCGCTACCGCGATTACCCGCTAGGGCGGCTCCATAGCCGGGCCGCAAGATTGCTGCATTAGAACCTAGCTGTTAGATTCGCCCGTGGAGGGATGCCGGAGTGGTCGAACGGGCTTGATTCGAAATCAAGTGACGGGCTTGTCCCGTCCGTGGGTTCGAATCCCACTCCCTCCGCCATTATCTAAGTTAGATAATGGCGGACGTCGTGACTTTCGTTAGGTTCGACCGG
>DBZY01000109.1:0-1036 GCA_002311835.1 Proteobacteria bacterium UBA1148
GGTCAGTATTGACAAAAACACACAATTCTTCTATATTTATTAGAAAGGAGAGGGTGGTAAGGTGAAATACTGGATGCGTTAGTCATATTCCTCTAATTCACACCATGAAACACAACATCACTGACTTTCGCATATGAGCGCAAAGAATGTGGAAAGTTTACCTATTACAACATTAACACTGGAGGTACATGATGTACGCTAAGATGATTATCGCCGCATTACTTATGATGTGTGGTTCTGCTGTGGCAAATGCCGCAGACTGGATTCTGATTGACCCGCCTATTTATATGAGTAGGAATGATTACAATTGTACGGTCACCTTTACCAAGGGTGGCTATAGTATTACTACAATTGACGGTCTATGTGTATTAAAGAGGGGTACATATGGTCTTATCAATGGGGGCGGGGCGATCTTGCATAATATAGTTCCCCCCTATTGTCACTGTGGGTGTAACCACTACAGTCACCACAATAGATACCTGTTCCAAAGGCCGCACTGGTCACATTATTCTCTCTTTCATTACAGGCGCTACAACAGGTGCGTTAGATAATTTACTGACTTACACATGTAGCACAGGAAGAACGGATTACATTAGTTAATACATTAATACCCTGTTCTTTCATAAGTCCTCGGTAGGGGTAGTTCCTTGCCGGGGATTTTTATTATACTGACTCAGCCCGCTGACTATAACGCCTTTAGCGAAACTGGCTTCTTCACCTAATACAAATGGATGCCGCTTGTTTTTTGCTGTATATAATGGTGCTGACTTAAAATTTCACTGACCTGAGTTGCTCGTCGCGTGAGCGGGCTAGCTCTTGTGCGACAAGGGTACGCCCCGTTTTACCCCAACCTCTAAGTGTGTCAACCCCAAAATAAAAAAACCCGCCCCGGCGAACCGGGACGGGCTGAATATAGCGGGGGTCTTTAGTCTTCTGGTAACATAAAAGGTATAATGAAGATTACAGTCCCTGCTATAACGAATAGACAAAATATGGTAGTCATGCTAACCGCCTTTCTATACGGCAAGCACCGCTT
>DBZY01000109.1:1130-1729 GCA_002311835.1 Proteobacteria bacterium UBA1148
CCACCAAGCTGATCGAACTTCACCCAGTTCTCATTCCCAAGGAATTGACCGGCACGGGTCACGCTGTTCACAACCCCAAACAGGTTCCGGCTCTCACCGGGAGTCTTGGATTCAAACATCACCCATGCTTCGAGAACGGCAGTCGCTTCACGCTTCTGCAACTTCTCCAGATCGGCAACCCCAGCGATGATCGACTTCATGGGAACACCATCGTTCTCCATCAGGCGAACACCCAGCAGTCTCTCGATACCAGCGGGAAGCAGAGGAATCTGCGTCTCGATGTTATTGCGAATCCGCTTGGAAAGGTCATCAAGATCAAGATCGCCAATGTGACGGACCCGAATCTCGCTACCCTTGGTCTGTCCCCAGATGCAACCGTTCATGCAGATTGCACGGAACAGGCTGGGCATCGACAGGACATTCCGTTTGCCGATCTCGCAGTTGCCAATAGAGATCATCCCGCCGTAATCGGAATCCGCTTCCTCACGGATGGTATCGGGAATGAGGACGTTGCCGAAAATGGTGTCGGCGTTACCCCGCCAGTGGCTCAATCGGCCATTCGGGATAATATCCTCGATCTGCTCCAAGTACCAGCGGTT
>DBZY01000109.1:1748-4421 GCA_002311835.1 Proteobacteria bacterium UBA1148
TCGCATCGTACCATCATCGTAGGTACGAATCTTGTAGCTGGTATCAGGCTTGGCCTCACGGATTCGACGGAAGCCATTACTGATAATAGCGTCGATCACTTCAGCATCCTGCCGGTCACGCTTGTAACGTGATTCCTCTTTGGCGTTGACCTGATCCTCAGTCAGCCAGCGAGTAAAGCCCGTTCCCTTGCCCTCGCACAACTTTGCTGTCATCTGCTGGAGAGCATGGTTGTTAGGAACAAAGGTTTGGTCCTCGACAACGACCACGAATCGGGGTTTCCCCTTCACGTCCTCGATGCCGAAATCCAGATTGGCAATCGGGACCAGATAGTCCTGCCGGTGGCCTCGCTCCGATTCAAGCTGTTCCATGCCTTCGTCGTAGCTGGTCGTCTTGGGATACCAGTCCTTCGAGACGTGGCCGAATCCCTTGTCGGTGGCAACTCCCTGCGAGTCGTACACCCACTGTCCCTCTTCATTCGCTCCGTCATACGCTTCGATTCTTTCGTTCATCTTCATCACTCCAAAAGTTAGTTTTCTGTCCTTACACATAGTAACATAAGTGGAAGGATAAGTCAAGAAAAAAGCAGGGCCGTCCCGAAGGACGACCCCGCCTCCGCGACGGATGTTACTCCGAAGCGAATTCCGACTCGGACTCGTCGGCCTCGGCCTCGTCACTCCCCGCCATCAGATTGGCGAGGTAGTCACCAGCGACCTGCGCGGCTTCGTCGTAGGACGAGCCATTGCGACCCTGCCGCTTGAGCTTGGGCAGCTTGATGCCACGCTCGGACAGGGCAGGGGTCAGCGCGTTCTTCTTCTGACGCGCTTGCTCAACCGTCCGACCCAACTCGTCGGCAACGTCGGCAATCGTGCCGCCGCTCTGGTGAACCTTGACGTATGCCTCGACAAACGCCGTAGCCGAAATCGCCTCTGCTCTTTGCTTCTTCTCACTCATGTCTCTGATCTCCTATCGCGGTCCAAACTCGTTGTCGGTGAAACACTCACCAACTCAACTGTATGTCTCTATTATACATTATCGGCAGGAAATGTCAAGCAACTTTAGCTTGATTTGGTCGAAATCTTTTTTTTTAAAATTCCCATTTTGGTCTTGACAGATCTGCTGACTGGCTCCCAAGCCGCCCCCTTCGCAATAAGCGGTATGGGTTGGGAGAGACGCCCAACAGGACCGCCTGTTTTACCCGAACTAATGCGAGAAGTATCGCATATACAATTCGAAGATGTAACCGGCTACATATACCCATGCAGCCAGCACTAGCATTGTGTCGCGTTTCATTTTGTCACCCCACAAGGTTTTACGGCTCCAACCACCGGCTTACCGTTCAGAATATACATCTTGGCGAATTCTGATTCTGTCACCGGAGCCGGGAACTGGTGGTCCCGCTGAACAAACGTGTCGTGCTTATAGGGGTTATACATCACGTAACAACCCAGCGACGACGGGAACGGCGGAATTGCAAGGTAGCCCGATACTCCAGCGTGGACATTCTTTTTCTTCTCACGCCGAACCCGTGCCTGCCCGGCCTTGCCCACCAGAAACCGACAGTCCTTCAGGTGGATAAGGTTGGCGTGGCCCACCACCTTCCCGCTCTGTCTCACACTCCACGTTTTCTTGTGGAGGTTCCAGTAAACGTAAAGTCGCTTAGTATAGTCGATCATTCCTCGCCCCCGAACATATTGTCGAAACACGTCCCGCACACCCCACTAATGAGGATTTCCCGTTCATCCGCCGTCAAGTACGGCATGGCGACCTGAATCAGTTCGCCGCCGATCCACGAATCGAGATCCGCAGTTCTCGCCTCGATGTGCTGAGGTTGGTGGCATTGGATACAGTTGACCACAGTCGTGCTGCTCATGTCGTTTCCTTTTCTTGAAAGTCTTCGGGTTCCTGCCACAGACAGATTCCATCCTCGCCATTGTCATAACACCCTGTGTATATGATGATTTGGCCGTCATTGTCCAATTCAACTTGGGCCTCTGGAAACAGCGCCCTGATGTTGATTACCATATCGAAGTTGTTCACACTCATACCGTCGCCTTCTTTCTGGAATAGGAACCCTTGCCCTTCAATTCTCTCAAAGCCGTCGCCGCTTCCGTTCCCGCCGGTTGCGTTCCGTGCAGCAGCAGAGCGAAACTGTCATTCCGCAAGCTAGGCTGTGCCGCATGGGAATCGTCGTGGTCGATTTCTGCTCCGAGCCGATCCGCTTCCGCTTCCGAGAACACCACCGTGGCAGACCGCAGTCCTTTGGTGGCAATCAAGTGATCGTCGCGTCCACCGTAGGATGCCGTCATCACCATATTATACGGGATGTCGTCTACCATGTCAAGCCAGTATTTCAGGCTTTTGGTGTAGGCGTAGAACAATCGGTCCTCATTAGCCCGTGCCACCATCGTCCACGCTTCCATGTAATTGCGATTGAAGAAATCCCCAGCGACGTGAATCCGACAGATGCCGAGGTTGTCGGGCATGCTGACGTTCAACAGGTGAGCCATCAGGGTCGCATCCCACGATTCTGTCCGCAACAGGTCAAAGTTGTGCTTGCGAGCATTGTAGACGTTGGGATACTGAGCCTCTTGCGATGCCGAGAAACACCGGAACTCATTATCGGGACCATCTTTGATTCGCCGCTTGCCGTCCACCTCGACCACCTTCGAGAG
>DBZY01000024.1:0-256 GCA_002311835.1 Proteobacteria bacterium UBA1148
GCATGACGCTGCAAGGCACGGTTAATAAGACTGGTATTTTATTATCCTTGTTTGTTATAGGCGCTACATACACGTGGAATTTATTTTTTCAAGATGGAAATCCGGCAGCGGTGATGCCAATAGCAATTGGCGGGGCAATTGGGGGGCTCGTCTTTGCCCTCATAACTATGTTTAAAAAAGAATGGGCGGGCGTAACCGCTCCTGTTTATGCTGTTTTAGAAGGACTCTTCCTGGGCGGGATTTCCGCCATTTTTGA
>DBZY01000024.1:445-875 GCA_002311835.1 Proteobacteria bacterium UBA1148
CCTACTGAAAATTTCAGACTTATGGTTGTCTCTGCCACTATGGGGATAGGAGTTCTTTATTTAATTAGCTTTGTGATGAATATGTTCGGCTCTGGCGGTATAGGGTTTATTCATTCTAATGGTCTTTTTGGTATTGGTTTTAGCCTTTTTGTTGTTGCCATAGCCGCTCTTAATTTAGTTTTAGACTTTGATTTTATAGAGCAGGGTTCGGAGCAGGGCGCGCCTAAATATATGGAGTGGTTTGGAGCCTTCGCTTTGATGGTAACTTTGATATGGCTGTATTTAGAAATGCTGAGATTGCTCTCTAAGTTAAGAAGTCGTTAGTGGATTTTAATAATCTTTTCTTTGGAGCAATAATTCTCCTCTCACTCGGGATTTTCTTTTACATTGGAAAGTTCAGAGCTTCGTCAAAACAGAGAAATAGAGAAGA
>DBZY01000024.1:962-5787 GCA_002311835.1 Proteobacteria bacterium UBA1148
TGGAAAAAAAACAGGTTCGCTAGTCTCACCGTTTTGATATGGGTTGTGGTATCTGTATTAAGCATTACTCTCTTAGTAACGATGTTTATTGTCTGAGCCACTTCCGTTTTTGCGTCGCCAGAACCTTGAGAACAAGGTTTCTCTTCTTCTTGTTNNTTCGGTGGTTGCTAGACGTGATTCGATTGACGCTTTTTATAAGGGTGGGTGGGATACCTTTCAAAATGATGTGCCAACGCAACTATGTGTACGGATGGAGAGTTAGTGCGAGTCGGTTTTATGTCACCTGACGCTGTGGGTATTTACATCGAGAAACTGGAAGCCAACGGACTTCAATTTCAACCGAAAAAGGAGCTGCTAGGACCCTCTAATTCCAGCAGGGCAGCCAATGACGTTGTAGTGATTGACCAGCGCCAAGGGCCAACCACACCGTGTGAATGGGTAGAGTTCGGGAAACACCCATTTAGCGAAAAAGGCGGAAAGACTTCTATCGGGGAGGTTTCTATGTGCTGGTTGTTCGAGAGTGAACGGAACAGAAGAACGGGTGCCTATATAAAGAGAACTAACGATGAGCCTCGCGACTCCAGATGGGTGGGATTACAAAAAATCGTTGCTTCAATTCGTTGACGAAGCAGAACTTGAGAACCGCTATGAATCCTTAAGAACTGAAAATGGTCTTGACGTGTTTCGAGACATCAAGACTGGCAAAGAAGTGTGCAAACTAGCCAATAACCCTAATGAATGAGCATATCGGACGGATAATTAGGTAAGTTATCTATTATTTCACGGATTTGTGGCAAATTTTCAATTTCTGACCCGTACGTAGTGGCGGGAGGTGGGCCAACTTACTAGAATATGCACCTGACCTGTCTAAGATCTAGGGGGAGCACGTGACAGAAGATAAGGTTTCCCGTCGAGAGTTTCTGGCTAAAACCTCGTTGGCCGCTTCCACCGCGGTCGCGGCTGCGGCAACGGCAACGGGCCAGGTAGGTGCTCAGGAAGTTGAGGAATACGCTCAATCTGATTACAGCGTGCGCGCTAAGGCGCTAGTCTCCGTTCTCACCAAAAAGAACCTCATCGATCCCACGGAAATTGACGAAGTCATCGAGTTCTATGAGACGAGAGTGGGCCCGCATATTGGAGCGAGACTGGTGGCGCGAAGTTGGGTTGATCCTGAATTTCGGGAACGACTGCTCAGTGATGCTAATGCTGCAGCAACAGAGCTTGGTATCGAAAGGCGACGTGATCTGGTCGCAGTTGCTAATACACCACAGGTACATAACCTGGTCGTTTGTACCCTTTGTTCCTGCTACCCATGGTTCATACTCGGTTTGCCACCGACCTGGTATAAGGATGCTCCATATCGTGCTCGGGCAGTGATCGATCCCCGTGGTGTCCTCAAAGAGTTTGGCACGGAGTTGGACGAGGGAGTGGAAGTTCGGGTGTGGGACAGTACCGCAGAAGTGCGGTACATCGTCATTCCTGTGAGGCCGCAAGGTACGGATGGTATGACGGAGGGGCAACTTCAGGCTCTGGTGACTAGGGACTCGATGATTGGAGCCGAAAGATTGAAATCTCCTGTTTGAGAGGCATAGACAATGAACGGAATGCATGATGTTGGTGGTATGGGCGGTTTCACGTTACCCGTGCGAGATCCTGATGAGCCTCCCTTTAAATATGAATGGGAGGCTTTGGTATTTGCAGCAAATCAGGCATTTCACGGTCCATGGCCGGTCGATAGGCGGCGTTTTGCTATTGAAAGCATGCCCCCGGATCTGTACTTAAGTACGTCCTACTTCGGTCGATGGCTGTGGCGCTTTGAGAAGCTTTTGGTTGAGGACGGGCTCGCTACTGAGGAGGAGCTAAGAAACCCCGATGGTCCAATGAGCCCAGCTGCAGACTTTCAGCCGTTTGTTCGAGACGCAGTGGATCACACTATACCGCCAAAGTTTCGTGTGGGTGACGATGTGCTTGTCAAGAATGAACACCCTACTGGGCATACACGAGTACCCCGGTATGTGCGTGGACGTCGGGGAACCATACATCTTGATCATGGTGTTTATGATCTTCCGGATACCGTTGCACACGGGTTAGACCCAAAACCACAGCATTGTTATGCCGTCATATTTAGGGCATCTGAGCTTTGGGGCGCCCGTGCTAACCCAAGGGATTGGATCTATGTGGATCTTTGGGATGACTATCTCTTAGCCGACTCATAAATTACTGCATGATTATTCCGGACGGACTGGCTGAGCTTCGTCTTCTTCCACGTGATGAAGAGGGACCCGTTTTTGCTGAGCCCTGGCAAGCTCAAGTTTTTGCGGTAGTCGTTAGGCTTGCGGAGACTGGAGAGCTAACGTGGAAAGAATGGGCTGATCGTCTTGGCGCCGTGTTGCGAGAGGCGGAAGATCGGGGTGAGTTCGATACTGGAGAACGTTATTACGAGCATTGGTTGACTGCTGTAGAGCGCCTTGTTGTAGAAAAAAACCTGACCGGAATGGAAGATTTGACTAAAGAGGGCGAGGAGATTCGCGAGAATGACCACCACCGCCGCGAACACCAGTTAGAAGGCGGGGCTTGACCGGATGGTTTTAACTCGGCCAGTGAAAATATCACACAATCTGTAGTTAGAGTGCTGGACCGAGGATGAGAGGACTACCATCACTGAATCGAGAGAATCGAAATCGGCTGAGATCGAAATCTATTTGCTTCCCTTGAACTAAAGTTGCCATAACTTTTCCGGCGCCCGGGCCGATTCCAAAACCGTGCCCACTGAAACCGGAGGCGAGAAACAAATTTTTATAATTCGGGATTTCGTCCATCACGGGCACAAAATCCGGTGGCGCATCAATTATTCCGGCCCAGGTCTCTTCGATCTGTGCTTTTGCCAATATCGGTAAATTACTTGCCATTAATTGCTGAATCTTTCTGACTACCCGCAGGTTAGGTGTCGGATTGAGCACCCTTGTTTGTTCAAAAGGCGTAACTTCATCTCCTTCCCACCTGCGAGTAGGGAACAATCTTTTGAGCAGGCCGTCGTCGCAACGAAGTCTTGTACCAGACCACGTCATCTTTAGTGCCGGTAGAAAATCGGTGAAATATCGAAAGCTATCAGCACATAGGGAATGGTCCAGGTAATTTCCTAACGATAGTGTGTAGCCACCATCCTGGCGACGTCTGAAGGAAAATTTATATGACCCCGCACCACCGGCGTATCCTTCTGAAACAGCACTAGTCCGTACCACCGTGCCTTTCACCAACAATTGCGGAAAGGTCACGCCAAGATTAGCTAGAAACGCGGACGACCAGGCACCACCAGCACAAACCACCGCATTCGCGCGGACAGTCCCCAGCTCTGTAATAACACCCGATACCACACCTGCTTGAGTTTCTGTTGTGCGTACAGCACAATTTTCGATGATTCTAATGCCTGCTCGCTGAGCTGCCCGAGCAATTGCAGGAACGGCAATAGATGGCTCCGATCTGCCATCGCTCGGGGTATACATTGCACCCTTCCATCTATGCTCAGTGTAGTTAAGTTTTTTTCCTAATTCCGCGGCACTTAAAATTCGAGTATCAAGCTGATGTCGTTTTGCAATTTCCATCCATTCTTCGAAATCTTTTTGATCTTTTTCGTTCTCCGCTAGAAATAATAAGCCTTTCCTGGTAAAACCAATATCCTCGCCAATCTCACCAGCAATACTGTCCCAGATATTTAATGATTCCGCAATAATGGGCAGCTCTGCTTCGTCTCGTCCCATTTGCCGCACCCATCCCCAATTGCGGGTCGATTGTTCGCCACCGACTCGACCTTTTTCACAGACCAATACTGAAAGGCCATCTTTCATTAGGAACCATGCGGTAGAAATGCCAATAATTCCCGCTCCAATTATCACGACATCTACCTCTTCGGGTAACTTAGCCTGAAATGTGATTGGAGAATTTTTGGATAGCATTGGCATAATATTTTCCGGGAATAATTATCCAGATTGGAGTGTAATGTGGCGGAGAGAGTGTCCGCCGTTACCATCTCTTAGGATGTCCACACAAGTCTGTGTTTATAGTGTATAATCAATAACATATATAGGTTTATTGTGCAAGGATGTCCTAGGAGATACAGCCGGATCCACGTCTTCCAATAAGACCGCTAGTAAGACCGGAATGAGGTGTGAATCGGCCAAACAAGGCTGATGAGCGTCAAAATCAATCGATTGTCTGCCCGCCAAGTGGAAACCCTGCCTCCGGGGTTTCATGCCGATGGGGGAGGGCTGTACCTGCGGGTGCGTTCTAGCGGCTCCCGAGCTTGGGTGTTCCGCTACAGCCGGCGAGGCAGGACACGAGAGGTCGGGCTGGGGGCCACCCACTCCCGTTCTTTGGCCGATGCCCGCAAGGTGGCTGCAGCGATGCGTATTCTCTTGGCCGATGGAGCTGATCCGGCTGATGTCCTGCGCCCGACTGATGAGAGGGTAGGATCCAAAGAGACCTTTGCCTCCTGTGCCGAGGCGCTGATCGTCTCCAAACAGTCAGGCTGGCGGAATGCCAAACACACGCAGCAATGGAGAAATACACTTCGGGATTATGTTTTTCCCGTAATTGGTAAGTTACACCCCGCTGATGTGACGCTTTCTCATGTGAAGGCTATTCTGGAACCCATCTGGGCGACTAAGACAGAGACGGCAACCCGGGTACGACAGCGCATTGAGGCTGTGCTTGACTGGGCCTATGTGCATGAACTGCGTACTGGAGAGAATCCGGCCCGGTGGAAGGGAGTACTCGATAAGGTGTTCCCTCCACCCAATAAAGTCAGAACGGTTAAGCACCATCCAGC
>DBZY01000004.1:0-712 GCA_002311835.1 Proteobacteria bacterium UBA1148
TTTTACGAGGTTAGGCGCTTTGACATCCAGCCGCGCAATCAACCGAACGTTACGCACAGTTTA
This sequence comes from Proteobacteria bacterium UBA1148, assembly GCA_002311835.1. Lineage (GTDB taxonomy): Bacteria > Pseudomonadota > Gammaproteobacteria > Steroidobacterales > Rariloculaceae > UBA6522. Next base: position 64 of record DBZY01000004.1, read on the forward strand.
CGTCATACCAGACAGTCTGACGGAGGTGCCAGTTCTTGCCCTCTCGCATCCACAGGTGCGGAGAACGAAAAGAATCAGCAAGACCGTCGAAATAGTCTCGGTCCATTATTGCCTGCTCAAACTGCTGACTGGCGACCGGATATTCGCGTTCCGGAACACTCAAGTATTGAAAAATCTCATCCGCAAATCGATCTGGAAATTCTCCATCGTATTTTCGGACCAGTGCAATGCCTTCTTCTCGCGTGATCTCTTCGTTGCGAATCTCTTGTGCAGCATCATAAGTAGCCCGGCCAATACCGAACTTGATATAAGTTGTGTAGTAGTGAAAATCATCAATCTTGTCATCAATACTGTTGTACTTACTGTAGGTGCCAGGGGTTCTTTCAGGAGAGGCCTGAAAACCGCCATTCTCCACCGCATAATAGTAAGCACCTTGCGGATGCCACGGTAGGTAATAGCCAAGGTAATGCACCTCAACCCCTTTGTCAGAGAGTGTTTGTGGATTGATGGGCAAGTAGGGCTCAAGGTCTACTGGCTGTACACCAAAATGTCGCTGCAATGCATCGATAGATACACCACCAAGGTAGATTTTCGAGGGATCATCACCAGTGAAGTAAGCCCAATCACGCTCAGATGATTGGGTGTCTTG
>DBZY01000004.1:860-2361 GCA_002311835.1 Proteobacteria bacterium UBA1148
AACGCTTTCTGCCCAAACATGAACGGCTGGAAGGGATGAAACAGGTTTTCTACCGCTAACCGAGTGATAAGACGATGAATTCTGGCATTTGGTGTCACCAGGTAGTTATCGAAACCTGCGTTGATCCAAGCCTGGAAATTCTCCCATCCCCATTGCGTGTACAGATGTGGTGCCCAGGTGACGGTTAGCGGACTCATACCATACTTATACTTCAGCATGTGTGCTGCATAGAAACTATCTTTACCTCCTGAGCCCGGCACCAGACAGTCGTATCCGGCACCAGTCTTTCGATAACGGTCACAAAGCGCCCGCAACTTCGCATCTCTTTGAGACCAGTCAATCTCTTTGCGCTTTATTTCAGCCAATCGGCAAGCATCGCATACGTCTATGCTATCGAATCGGATGGTCTCTTTTTTGCTGCTGGCTGTGTGCTGGAATTCAACCGTTGAGTTAGGGCGCTGGTTAGATATCACACACCTCGAGCAGAACTTGACTTCACCTGGCAATCCATAAAGTGCTTCCCTTTGCTCAAGGCTAACAGCATAGCCATTTTGGTCGAGCAGGTCCGTCCTTTTTTTATGGTGAATCATGCACAACCCCTACCCGGGGTAAATCGTAAAACGATTTCTTGAGAATGCCGGTCAACGGGTATGCGCGCAATACTTCCACTATCTTTTCTGAGACATCACCGCCGCCATGGGGGTTTTCAACATCTTTCAGCGTTGCCTGGAATTCGTAGCTCAATAGAGCCTCGAGCGCAGCCGTGATACTCTTTTCATTAGAATCGCAATCGATGATGCTGGCGGCCCTGACTCGTCCCCGCTGACGATCACCTATGTTAACGGTACCGGTACACAGGCTTGGCGCCTCTATGATACCACTGGAAGAGTTGCCCACTACCCCATCCACGTGCTTAAGGGTCGAAAGATAGCGCAACTGCCCAAGAGACGTATGCACGACTGTCGTGTCTCCTCGCGCCGCTACAAAATCGTCGATCATTCGGTTGATGACCCGTCCTTCTGTATCAGCGTTCGCTTTGGTGAAAATCAGCCTCACATCATCCAGACTTTCTAGCGAATTGAGCAGCGCCTGAAAATTTTCTTGCGTTTTACCCGGTTCCAGGGTCACCGGGTGCCAGGTCACGAGTAGGCTGCGGCTACCCAATACTAGTCCGATCGCTTCCTCGAGAGCATCTCGATCCAGCAATTCCAGTCTATGAATATTATCCAGGCCTGGCGCGCCAACGTTGAACACTCTGTCCGGGTGCTCACCCAGTTGGATAACGCGCTGGCGATAAGTCTCGGTAGACGTGAAATGCAGATGAGACATCTTGGTGATGGAATGACGAATCGCTTCGTCAAACGCCCCTGTGGTGACCTCACCACCGTGAATATGGGCAATCGGCAATGTTGCAAACAATGCAGCGCTGGCCGCTGCCAGCAGTTCGAAGCGATCGCCCAACATGAGCACGACGTCGGGCTTCAAGGACTCAAATGCATCC
>DBZY01000004.1:2591-3257 GCA_002311835.1 Proteobacteria bacterium UBA1148
CCCGTACTCCGCCCGAGAGCCCGTAACTACGCAGATTGTCCGTCGCCCACTCACCGAAGCACACTGCTGGGAACATTCACCAGGCGAGCCTCGATGGCCTGCGCTGTGGTCAAATCATCACGATGGCAATTCTGGTACATAGGTAGCGTGTGCATGGGCGTCCACATTGGTCGGGTCATGACACCGGCATCGTTGGTATATTGCAAAAATTCATCTCGCACCTCACGATTCTCCAACAAAAGTGCATTGAGCCAATAATTGGAGCGCATACCTGTAGGTTCAGAAAAGAACGCCACATCTACAAACGTATCAATCCACTCTTGATACCGCAACGCCAGCGCCCGCTTGGCATCGACGTACTCATTCAATTGCTCCAACTGGCCACAGCCTAGCGCCGCATTAATGTTGGGAAGGCGATAGTTAAATCCCACCTCATCGTGCAGAAAAAGCCAAGGGTGAGATTGCTTGGCAGTGGTTGTTAAATGTTTTGCTTTGCGTGCTAGTGCTTCATCATCCGTAATTAGTGCCCCACCGCCGCCGGTGGTGATGATCTTGTTGCCATTAAAACTAAGCGTGCCCATACAACCCGTGCGGCCAGTGTGGAGGTCACCTACCAAGCTTCCTAGTGACTCCGCTGCATCTTCGATCAGATGAATATTATACTTC
>DBZY01000004.1:3360-4659 GCA_002311835.1 Proteobacteria bacterium UBA1148
CAAGCACGAATAATCCGCCCGGAGGTATTATTCCAACACAGACCATCGTCGCGAACCTGTGCATGGGCCTCTAAAAAGTTACTAAGACTCTCCGGGCAGAGTCCCAAAGTTTGCCATTCGACATCAACGAATACCGGCTCGGCGCCACAGTAGCTGATAGCATTACACGTAGCGACAAACGTGAGCGGCACGGTGATTACTTCATCTCCGCTCTGGACGTCAGCCAATTGCAGCGCAGTATGCAGTGCGGCAGTGCCGCTGCTCGTCGCAACTACAAAACCTGCCCCAGTATAGTCGGCCAGTCGCGTTTCAAATTCATCAACAAACTCACCGACGGAGGATACAAAAGTCGACTCCAGTGTCTGGAGCACCAACTCTTTTTCCCTGCCTTTGAACTGTGGTGCGTGCAAAGGGATAAATTCATTCGTAGAAAAAATATCGCGCACCATTGAAACGAAGCTGGGGGGAAATAGTGGGTCGTTCATCTTGCGCTGGGCCCACTGTTTTCAAATACCTGCTTGCAGTACCAGTCCCAGGTTCTTGAGATACCTTCATTCAGACCAACCTTGGATTCATAGGTCAGCAAATTTTTTGTGAGGCACATATCTGGTGCTCGTCGGACAGGCGACCCCGACGTAGGCGCTAAATCCTTCACGCCAAGATCCTTATTCGTAACAGCGATACAGGTCTGTACTACTTCACGAATAGTCACTTCCGGCGCCTCGGTGCCCAAGTTCAGCGTCTGCCCGACGCAGGAGTCGGTGGTCAACATTTTGCACAACATCTCGACGGCATCATCGATATAGCAAAACACCCGGGTATGATCGGGTGAGCGTACCTCCAGTTGATCACCCGGCTTGGCCTCGAAAGCCTTCTTCAACTGCTCTGGGATCACATGGGCCATACCCATCCGGGGTCCATAAACGTTGTGTGGCCGGAAGATAGTGAACGGTACCCCCGCCTGCTGTACCATCGCCTCACCCATAATCTTGGACAACATATAACTGGTTCGCGGCTCATTCAAAGCCGTAACAGCCAAGGCGACGCTCTCCGGCGTTGGCACTGCGAGGTCAAAGTATTTCAGCGTGCCAGCATACACTTCGCTGGTTGACGCAAATAGCAGGCGCGAGCAACTCTTTTGCTGTCGAGCAAGCACAATGACGTTTTCCAACATCCGAGTATTGTCGACCAGCACATCAAATGGTCGTGCCAACACGTTTTTCACACCAATAATGGCGCCAAGATGGTAAATAGCTTCAAAACCGATACCGAGATCCAAGACAGCATCACGATCGAGCA
>DBZY01000004.1:4734-7270 GCA_002311835.1 Proteobacteria bacterium UBA1148
CACAGGCCGGGCTCCATTCAGCCATTTTGGTAGATCCAAATCAAAAAACTCTTTGTGGGGCGTTGCCAATACTACGGTATCAAATGGCCCGGGTTCCGGCAGTTGTGATGGAAGAAACCGATCCATCTCCGGCCAGTAATCAATAAACGGATCAAAGCAGGTTACCTGGGCACCATCTGCCTCCAAAGCTCGCACGAGTGTTTCGACGGGAGAGTAACGCGTATCGCCCACGTCCTGTCGATAACTGACCCCGAGCACCAAGGCCGATGCATCCTTACAGCTGCCACCCAGCAAGTTCTGTAGTCGCGCAACCGTGTGTGCCGGCATAGCCTGGTTTATCTGCAAAGCAAGCTGCGAAAACGGAAAATTTAAGTTCTCCTCGCCAAATAATTGGCGCGCAGCAGCTGGTGCGAAAGCGGGATCCTTGGTCAAGCAGTAACCCCCAACACCGAGTCCCGGAAAGCGGATGTTTGAATGCGTCGGTCGCACACGAATCGCATCGATTACCTCGTAAAGATCAATACCGACCGCCTCAGCATACTTTGTCCATTCGTCAATGAACGCGATGTTGGTTGCCCGATACGTATTCTCCATTACTTTCGCCGTTTCTGATGCAGTCATCGACGATAACCGCATCAGAGGAAAACGTTCAACGTCGACGATACTGGCCAAAAACACCTCACACCTGTCTGCCGCCTCGATGGTGGCTCCAGCATAGACTCGCCAGAAACGAGTGATGGAGTCCAAATACGCAGCACCAGGCATCACCCGCTCAAAAGAATGCGCCAGATGTACTGTGTTTTCGTCCAGACCACGGCGCTGCAACTCTTCTCCCAACAAGGGAACCAATACTTTTTCGCAGGTCCCGGGTGGCACGGTAGTCTCAACCACTACCAGTGACCCTTCGGGAATCTTCTGGGCAATACTCCTCACAGCCTGCTCGAGGCTTGCCATCTGTAGTTGCGGCTCGTCCTCCAGAAAATGAATATCGAGTGCGATATCGATTACCACCACGTCAGCAGACGCATACACGGACTCGTCAGTCGTCGCAGACAGGTTCCCAGCGCTATAGGCACGACCCAACGCCTCATGCAATGTGGCATCAGTGGTGGGAAATGGGAATTCACCTCGGCATAATGCTTGAACCCGCTCACGGCCCTGGGGCGTTTCACAATCAACGCCCGTGACTCGATAGAGAACACTACCGTCCTGGGCACGGGCGTTGGCAACGGCCACCGCCATCGCTGCACCGACGAATCCCAGACCTTGGATACAGATATGCTTAGGTTGCGTATTCAAGATAATTTCAGACGTGGACTTGATGTAGTAACCAGCTCAATCAAGCGGGACTATTTTAAACGATTGAAACCGTCAGCGCAGGTAGAAGGCTTTGATGCTTTTAGCCCGGACAATCCAACAAAGGTGAAGTATTTACCCTACCCGGCACATTAATGACTGTGACCGCCACCCCCAGTCGCTTCGCTTCGACTCCGACTGAACTGTAGGTTACGAAAACATGCGAGACTACAGCCAGCAGTTCTGCTATTGACTGGGTGGATACCTTCAAGTTGTCCATCATAGACCACCGCGCCAAGTAACTGTTGTCGGCCCGAGGATGGGGCTTGATCAAATAGGTGTTATTAGGGTGAGCTGTAATCTCACTGGTTAATTGCGCCAACATCATGGCGCCATCATGCAGTCCCGGAGCGATCAGTTCCCACCCTAAACGCTTCTGTGGGTTCAATCGTTCGAGATACAAATAACGATAGATCGTATCCATGACCTCGACGTTCTGGTAACCGGCATAACGATAGATGGACGCCGCCGCTTCGTCCTCTGCCAGTATTCGATCTGGTATCGGCGCATGTTTGAGGAAAGGAGGGTTCAGCTCGCCCTCCCCGGGGGCCAAGAACTGCTCCAGACGCCGTCGCGAAGCAATCCCCATCTGAAAACCGGTTCGCAATATTAATCGATCGTGTGATTTCACAACCCAAGAAATCATGCGGCCTAAAGGGTACTCACACGGGTAGTAGACAAGTTCGCGAACAGGGTTAATTTCGAGAAACCGTCGCAACGCTCCCTTTACTACACAAAGGCGCATGACCCGACTGATGGAAAACAAAAGCTCGGTCTGTATCAGGCCCGAGATATCCATGTCTCTGAAAAAATAGCCCTGATCGCGCTGCTGGAAAAAAAACCACCACAACCGACCCGCCCAGTAGAGTCCAGAGACAAGGTCGGAAACCGCCAGGTATCGGTCAATAACCCCAAACCCTCTACTCTCCGCCTCGCGACACCACCTCGCGTACTCTGCGAGCGATGGTTGCTGATGCATACCATCGGTCAAAATACTGACTGCATAGTTATCTTGCTTATCAACAAAATCGCCATACTTAGTATCCATACCTTCTGTCGAAAACATCTGCGGATATATAGAAAAGAAGGTCCGCACGGCGACCTGAGGACTCGCCATATTTTTTTTCATTACTGCATTGACGAATAGAACGCCTATAGTCCGTACCAGAAACCCTATATC
>DBZY01000004.1:7293-7439 GCA_002311835.1 Proteobacteria bacterium UBA1148
CATTTTGGTGACTTACCACATTCTTTTTCATTACCGCATTAATGACCAGCACGCCTGTAGCACGTGCAAGAAAACGAATATCCGATCCGAGTCGTCGCCAGGCTCTAACTTGAGCTGGAGTGTCATCCTTGGTAGTGATTATCGTC
>DBZY01000004.1:7543-7997 GCA_002311835.1 Proteobacteria bacterium UBA1148
ATCCATCGCGAATAGTCATCGCGCATCTCCTCAGCCAATGTATTGAGTCGACTCCCGTCGTTGAGATCAATAAAATCGCCGCCCTCAACCATTCCCGAACCTATCCTGTAGAGATAACAGGTATCGCAGGTCGGTGTAATGGTTATTCGCTTGCTACCTCGGTAGAGAATCAACTCAGCCATAGTATTTCGTCACTATTTCCCGGCAAATAGACTACCAAACACACTCAGTAAACCTACAACAGACAGGCCGATCGTCGTCTCCGACGATTAATCATTATTGCCTGCCTGGTGGATCTCCTCAACAACTTCCAGGATTCCCTGTCCAAGATCGACGAACTCCGAGGGCACGAGCTTCTTGGCATGCTTAGGTGTATAGCGGTAGGGCGTCATGTGGTAGTGTTCTTCGGTACGCTCATCTTTAGAAAAACTGACGTTGGCTTTTTTTCCTGCAA
>DBZY01000004.1:8243-8552 GCA_002311835.1 Proteobacteria bacterium UBA1148
TGGTAATCCAGCCGGCCCTCTTCGACAACTTGCTTTACGTAACCTCGAAGCCCATTCCACGCCTGTGCCCGAGGACCGTAAAGTGATCCGTATCGAAGTAATGTGTAATCAAGAGCAAAGGACTCGGCGTAAGCTTCTACAATAGTTTCTGCGGCCTGCTTGCTTGCCCGATAGAACGAGCCAGCGGCACTATAGACGTACATGGTGGAGGCATAGACAAAGCGCTCCACGCCAACCGCTCGGGCAGCCTCCAAAGCCGTCGTCACTCCCATCACATTAGCCGCAATGGCTTTAAAAGGTTTCGTTTTC
>DBZY01000042.1 GCA_002311835.1 Proteobacteria bacterium UBA1148
TGCGGGGGTGGAGCAATGACAACCCGCTCTGCTTCAACTGTAAGCCGTTCCGCCTCGCTCTGCTCGATCTGAGCTAGGCGATCTGCAAGTAAGGCAATCTGTGCCTTAAGCTCGATGATTTCCTGGGAAACATTTACAGACCCTACCTGAATTGTCTGCGCATAAAGCGGCGCGGTAAAAAGACAATAAAGAACCAACAGAATAGTGATGATGTGTCTCATAATTATGTGTTCCATTTACGATCGTTTACCTGCCCTGTTGAGAAGGTGGAAACGGAGTGTGATGTCGGGCTGTTACAGGCAATTTACAGTGCCATAGCGGTGGCAGGAGGAAAGAATCGGTTAGTCTAACCGAGCCCATCTAAACCTACTCGAGCTTATCCAGCACCTCCAAAGAGAAACCTGAGGAGATAGAAGAAAATGATGGACAGCGCTGCCCCAGCCGGGATAGTGATTACCCAGGAAATAAAGATTCTACCCACCACACCCAGGTTAATTGCACTGATACCTCGGGCCATTCCCACACCCAACACGGCGCCTACTAGGGTATGTGTCGTAGATACAGGCATGCCAGTACCCGATGCAAATACAATGGTAAACGCGGCTGCCAACTCGGCAGAAAGTCCACGGGTGGGCGTCAGTGCGGTAATGCGCTTACCGACCGTCGCAATGACGTGACGGCCGAAAGTCCCGAGACCTAAAACGATTCCAAAACCTCCAAGAATCAGAACCCAAATCGGAATGGGCGAAGACTGCTCTACCAGTCCGCTGCGGGCAATACTGATGACAGCAGCAACCGGACCGATTGCGTTCGCTACGTCGTTTGAACCATGTGCAAACGCCATGCTACAAGCAGTGATGACCATGAGCACTGCAAAGACCTTTTCCACCGTGGCAAAACGAAACTCGCGATCCGCCTTCTCATCCACTTGAATTCGCATCACAAACCAGCGTCCACCCAACGCCACTATCAGGCCAGCTCCGATCGCAATCGTATAGCTCTCCAGCGTCGTCAGTGTAAGCCCAACATGTGTAAGTCCCTTGAATATCGTGATCAGGGCAATCAACGTAACTGTCACAAAGACATAGAGCGGAGCGTAACGCCGTGCTCGCTCGAGGGGATCCGGCCGCATCAGTATTAGCCAGTGAATAGAGTTGTATATGCCGTAAGCGATGATCCCTGCAGTGAGCGGTGAGGCAACCCAACTGGCTACAATAATTGCCACTTGCCCCCAAGAGACGGACTGGGCACCCAGTGCCACTACCCCGAAGCCGACGATTGCACCGATGATCGAATGCGTGGTTGAGACCGGCCAACCCTTCCTCGAAGCAAGCAGCAACCACACAGCAGCGGCCAGAAGAGCGGCAAGCATTCCGAAAATTAAAATCTCCGGATCCTCTACCACATAGGAAGAGTCAATAATGCCTCTTCGAATGGTCGACGTTACCTCACCACCCGCAAGAACAGCACCGCTAAATTCGAATACCGCTGCAACCAACAAGGCTTGACGGATGGTTAATGCCCCAGATCCAATCGACGTTGCCATCGCATTAGCAACATCGTTGGCACCAATCCCCCACGCCATGAACAGGCCGAACAGGCCAGCTAGTATCAAATACAGTACTTGGTCTTCCATCGAATCTAGTGGGATAGCAGAACCTGGATGCGCCGCCCGATTCGATCAGCTACATCGGCAATGTCACCAGTCAATTCGATGATGCGATAGAGAAACATCACATTGACAGGGGGAAGTGTATCTTCAATAAGAAAAAGCTTAGCGCGAATCTCCACCTGCATGACATCCGTATCGTCCTCGATTTGATCCATCTCGTGCACCAGAGATTCCACCACCTCTACCTCAGCACCACGAAAACCGCTTTCATAGAGTTCATCCAATTCTCGAATACTCTTGCGCGCCTTCTTAGCAGCATCGACATTACGAGAGACGAAGCTCAAAAACTCTTTCTGGATAGACGTCGGGAGTTCCATACGCCGCCCTAACGCCAGCCCCGAAACATCTCTGGCTCTGTTCGCGATCTCATCCTGCACCTGCATTAGTTCCATGAGATCCTCTCGGGGAACCGGCATCAAAAGACTCTTAGCCAACTGGCTTCGAACCTGCCGCTTGAACTCATCCGCTGCATGCTCAAGCTCGACGATTCTGTCCCTACTAGACTGCACTTGGTCCCAATCGCCGCTCACAACATGCTCAAAGAACGTGATCAACTCCTTCGCACAGCTGTAACACGTATCCATATGATCCTGTATCGGGCCAACGGGAGAATCTCCAAAAATATTGCTGATATAACCGGCCATGACCTACCCTATAAACTGATCTCCTGATAGCCTAGCGCTAACCATGCTAGACACCAAATGTTACAAAATTATTACAGCGCTCCAGATTTTGCTTGGATGATCGTCATTCGGCACCTCTCTAAAATTGGGATGAATCAAAATTGTGAATAAGACAAAAAATTCACTTATTGACGTCGTTGAGCTTACCCGTACCCTCATTCGTCAGCCCTCGATCACACCATTGGATAGCGGTTGCCAGCAGATCATCAAGGACATGCTCGAGGGATTTGGTTTCAGCACCGAACCCATGCGTTTTGGCGGAGTGGATAATCTGTGGGCGCGGCACGGTAATGTCGAGCCCGTGTTGTGCTTCGCGGGCCACACCGATGTTGTACCGCCGGGCCCGCTAGAAGACTGGACGGTCGATCCGTTCGCGGCAGAGATCCACGATGGGCGGCTCATTGCACGGGGTGCTGCAGATATGAAGTCAGGTCTTGCTGCCATGCTAACGGCCTGCGGGCGTTTCATCGGAGCACATCCAAATCATGCGGGTTCCATTGCATTTTTAATTACAAGCGATGAAGAAGGCGAGGCCAAAGACGGAACGTACAAAGTCATGAACACCCTCGCCAAACGCAACGATCATATTGACTGGTGCGTACTTGGCGAGCCATCGAGCACCAAGCAACTGGGAGACACGATCCGGATCGGACGCCGGGGCAGCCTGACCGGATTAATGACCCTCCACGGCGTGCGGGGTCACGTAGCCTACCCTGCGGAGGCTAGAAACCCGGTGCACGACCTAGCCGAGTTCATAAGTGCCATCAACCATGAGCCGCTAGACAAAGGCAACAGCCATTTCCCGCCTACGAGCTTTCAGATGGTAAATGTACATTCCGACGCGGGAGCCCCGAACGTCATTCCGGGGGAGCTCAATTGCCGGTTTAACTTTCGCTATTCGACCCAGTGGACCCAAAAAACGCTGTCCGCACACGTGGAGGAACTAGTCTCAAAACTTGGGATTGACTGCAATATCACATGGCGCAATGCGGGGGATCCGTTCCTAACCCGGGAAGGCCGACTATCTGAGGCAGCCCGTCGCGCCGTCAAAGAGCGTACGGGACTAGATCCCGAGTTATCCACAAGCGGCGGAACATCCGACGGGCGCTTTATCGCACCTCATGGGGTCGACGTGGTAGAGATCGGTCCGGTCAATAAAACCATCCACAAAACCAACGAGGAAATCCTCGTTGAGGACATACCACTTCTGACCGATATCTACTATCGAATCGTAGAACTGCTGCTCGTCGAGGACGCGTAGTAAAAACCGCACCCGTTTCCGCTCCACTGTCCCTAACAGCTCGAGCAGTTTTCCAAACCCTGTTAATTGGGCAGGCGGGCCCAGTTCGCCGCCACCGCAAGACCGCCCAGCAGTACAAACCATACGAACGCCCAGCTGGGCATACTCAACCCCAGAAACGACCAAACTACCTCGGCGCACTCACCGGACCCGGTCAGGACCAACTCCAACGCCTCCAGCAGAGGAAACGCATCCATGATGTAGTCGAATCCGGGACCACATGCGGGAATCTGATCTGCCGGAAGGTTCTGGATATAGACATGCCGGCCTGCAATTGCTGCGCCCGTTCCATTTACCACTAAACCGAGCACCCCGTAGGCTCGGACGCTTAGTCCGGTTGGCCTGTGCAGGCCCGCCACTAAAAACACCAACCCACCTGCTATGAAAGCAACGCGCTGAAAGATACAGAGGGGACAAGCTTCTAATCCAAGTACATGCTGCGCGAATAACGCGTAAGCGATCAACCCCACAACGACACCAACCCCCGCCAGATTAAGCCAACGTCGTTGGTGCTTCGTATCAATCAGAACTAGGCTCCTGTTTGCGGTTTGCCTGGGCAATCGCTGCTTCAATGTTCTCGATTCCAGTGTGACGGATGTCTTCGCCGTATACCATGAAGATGACATATTCACAGATATTCTTAGCGTGATCGCCTATACGCTCCAGGGAGCGAGCTATCCACGTTATGTCCATAACGCGTTTTATTGTGCGCGGATCTTCCATCATGAAAGTAATCGCTTGACGATAGATAGTTTCGTATTCCTCGTCGACGATGTCATCGGATTTCACCACCTCAAGCGCTTCCTTATCATCGAGCCGCGCAAAGGCATCCAGGGCGCCGTGAATCATCTCCTTAACGTGGCGAGCCAGATTTCTGAGGTCTCGATAGTTCGTAGATGGGCGTTCGACGGCTGCCAGTCCAGCCGCAAGCATGCCCATTTTTTTTGCTTCATCTCCAATTCGCTCTAGATCCGTAATCGTCTTGATTATGGCTAGAATCAAGCGTAGATCGCTGGCTGTGGCCCCAGGCGTCGCTAGAAGTCGGCTGCACTCCCCATCGATGCTCACCTCCATTTTATTGACCTTGGAATCATCGTGGGCTACCTGCAAGCCAAGCTCGCTATCCGCATCGGACAACGCTCGGGTAGCACGCTCGAATTGCTCTTCCACTAGGCCGCCCATATTGAGAACAGCCGTACGTACTGTTTCTAAATCCTCGCTAAAACGGTGTATGGCGCGCTCACCTTCCATGGTAATTAGTTAACTACAGCCTTTTGGGGAGACCGCGAAGAAACGACTCGGGTCTCGGGAAAATGGCATCCAAAAGTACTTCCCTTACCCATCTGGCTCTCGATGCTCAGGTGCCCGTTGTGCCGCTGCACGGCATGTCTAACAATGGCGAGACCCAGACCCGTACCACCCGTCTCCCGAGAACGTCCCTTGTCCACTCGATAAAAACGTTCGGTGATACGAGGAATATGTTCCTCCTGGATACCAATCCCTGTATCTACAACAAGAAAAATCGCAGCAGCGCCGTCTCTGCGCCACTGAATTTGGATATGACCGTCTTCGGATGTAAATCTGACAGCATTGTTGATGAGGTTAAGAAAGATTGAGTGCACCTCGGACTCATTCCCAAGCAATGCGAGCTCAGCGTCCAACTGTAGCTCTAGACACGGCGATTTAGAGCGGTTTGAAAATTCCGTATAAATCGGCTCGAGCAACTCGCGAACGTCGATAAACTCATACTCCGCTTCATCCTCCGAGGACTCCAGTCGTGTAAGCTCAATCAAGTCACTGAGAATCGTCGTCATGCGATCCACTTGTCGTTGAGTCTCTGTAATGGGCCCGTCCCAGCTCTCCGGAAGCTCTCCGCCTTCTGCCAACGCATCTAGATAACCGCTAATCACCGTCAAAGGCGACCTAAGCTCGTGCGATGCGTTCGCGATGAAGTCCCGACGCGTTCGCTCCAATCGAACCTGACGCGTAACATCGCGAATGATCGCCAGACTTTGTCCTCTTCCGTAAGGGACAAGTTGAATTGCCAGATAGCGCTCTGAATCGCGGGGAGAGGGAATAACAACCTCGCCTTGCGGGTCCTCTTGATAGGCCACAAAGTCCGGATGCCTGATTAAGTTGTCAACCCGCTGACCGCGATCTCTAACGGAGTCAAATCCCAGAAGGGTCGTAACTGCGGAATTGAACCATACTATTTCGTGAGCCGAGTTAAGAATGATGCCACCATCTTGCAGCGCATCGGTACACTCTCGAACCTCTCGTAGAAGACGCTTATAACGATCAGTCAATCTCAAGCCTCGCGTGATGAAAACCGATAACCCACTCCACGAACAGTTTGAACTAGCTTATCGTACCCGTACCGAGTCAGGGCCTTACGAAGCCTCCGTATGTGAACGTCAACGGTCCGCTCCTCTACATACACAGCTCCACCCCAAATACGATCTAGAAGCTGAGCACGGCTATAAACCCGATCCCGATGACGCATAAAGAAATACAGCAACCGATATTCTGTAGGACCCAGAACGATCTCCGATTCCCCAACGCTGACCCGATGACTAGCTGCATCCAACTTAAGCCCCTCTGCCGTCAAGATCTCTTCCTCTACCAGTGGCCCTCTACGCAACACGGCCTTAATTCTAGCCAACAACTCTCGTGAGGAAAAAGGCTTTGTAATGTAATCGTCCGCACCTCCCTCTAAACCCGCCACACGGTCATCTTCTCCGACGCGGGCCGTCAACATGATTACAGGAATTTCGCGGGTCTCTGGGTTCCGTTTCAGCTGGCGTGTCAACTCTAGCCCACTGACATCGGGCAGCATCCAGTCCATTAGCACTACGTCCGGATAGTGATCTGCAATTGAAACACGGGCTTCCTGACCGGACCCAACAGGCAACACCTCATAACCTGCACGACCCAGGTTAAAGACCAGCATATCCCGGATCGCAACCTCGTCTTCGACAACTAGTACTCGTGTATCGGTCATATTCCTACGCACTTAGTTCTATAACCAACTACTACACAGAAGGATTATTACAGTTTCGTGACGGCAAATCTCAAACAAACTACTTTCATTTTTGCCAGGCAGCCTCGGACCTCAAGTAAACCGGCGTGGCCTCCTCGGGGCACCGTCCTCGTCCCGCTGCTAAATCCAGCACAGCCTGGGGAAATAGGTCCGTTGCGCAGGGACGAGCCTCCGTCAGAACACTTCTAGCACAACCGACCAGCGGCTCAAGAGGACTTTCATATACTGCAAAACCGTTACCCGCCGCAGTCCACTCCTCCAAGCCATCAGCGCTAACTACCACGGGCTCAGTGAGCCGCTCCTCGCCTACTGCTTGCGCTAGACCATCACGAAGATTGTACCCCGCCCAGAAAACCTCTCCCATATGGGCATCGATGCAGACCAGCGCGCTCTGAATCCCACGTGCACGCCACAACCCCTGAGCAATAGCCGCGAGACTCGAAACCGGCAACAAAGGGAGCCCAGAAGCTAAACCCAAGCCCTGTGCCGCTGCCGCAGCAATCCGCAACCCAGTAAAAGATCCAGGACCACGATCAAACGCGATACCGTCAAGATCCGCTAATCGCAACCCCGCCGAAACGAGAAGCTTCTGCGCAAGGGGTAGGAGTTGCTCAGTTTGCTGACGTGGGGTTGCAATACTCTCCTCACTGATATCCATATCAACCTGCAGTGCAACGGTGCCTTCCTCGCTTGAGGTTTCAAAAGCTAGTATTTTCACAATTTTTGGTATCCATATTCTCGTCCACAGCGGGCAACAAAGAGCCAGCAAAATTCAATGCCTCCTCATAATCATCCAATATCGGCATGGGCGGAAGACTATCTAAAAACACATGCCCATAACTCCGGGTTCTCAGACGTGGGTCACATACAATAACTAAGCCGCGATCATTGAAGTCGCGAATTAGCCTACCTACCCCCTGCTTGAGAGCTAAGGCGGCCTGAGGAAGTTGAAACTCATTGAATGGATCCCCGCCCTCCTGACGAATCGCATCAAGGCGGGCCTGGATCAGCGGGTCGCCGGGGGAGGCAAACGGCAGCTTATCGATGACTACTAACCGTAGTGCCGGCCCTCGGACATCGACTCCCTGCCAGAAACTGCTAGTTCCCAAGAGTACGGCATCTCCTGCTTCTCGAAACTGCTTCAAAAGCTCAGTACGTGGACCCGCTCCCTGCACCAGTAACGGGCCAGGTAACACCCTACCAGTGATCCAGTCATGAGCCTCGTTTAAGGAGCGATGGCTTGTAAATAGCAAAAATGCCCCTCCCCCTGCAGCCTCAACAATGGGCCAGACTGAAGCGAGCAACATTGGTACATACCCTGGGTCCGAAGGCTGCAATAACACCTGAGGCAGGTATAACCGCGCGTTAACTTCATAGTTAAAGGGGCTCGGTAAAATCCTGGTTCGAGCGTCAGTCACACCGACCTGCCCAAGAAAATGATTAAACGTCTCGCCCACGGCAAGCGTCGCTGAAGTAAATACCCAGGTCCCACCATGAGCCTCGACACGAGCCCCAAGCTCGGCACCTACGTCCAAGGGTGTCCAATGGATGGCAAGACTCCGGGGCGAGATTTCTACCCATTTGAGTCCATCAGTGTCCCTTGCCTCAAATTCCTGTAGACGCTCTATACTTTCCTGGCAGCGCTCCGAACAACGAAGCAGTCCAGGACGAATCTCCTTGGCGGGCTCCAGCCCAACCTTGAGCCTTTTCAGCGCCTCTATCCATTCCGTCATAGAATCTCTCATCCTAGACGGGCATTCACTCCACCGAATGCGGCCGGTACGTTGACCAAGCTGAATACGAGTATCCGCTACAATTCGAGCTAGGTCACCGCTCAACTGTTCTAGTTCTCCGGCTAGTCCGCTCGCCCGGGTCTCAGCCAAAATGTCACTTCCAAGTCGTTCTAGCTCTCGGCTACTAACGGCAACACCAAAAAACTGCTGCGCAATCTCCGGTAGCTGGTGTGCCTCGTCCACAATGACCGCATCGGCACCGGGCAACAACTTACCAAAACCTGCCTCTTTCAAAGCTAAATCCGCCAATAGGAGATGATGGTTGACGATGACAATATCCGCGGCCTGAGCGCGATGCCGCGCTTCTACCAAGAAACAGTCATTGTAGAACTCGCATTGATTTCCCAGGCAATTATCCGTAGTCGAGGTAAGCCAAGAACTGAGAGCATGATCGGAGGAGAAATCCTCGATTTCGGTCAGATCCCCCGTCTCTGTGGTTTTCGCCCATGCACTAATCGGCAATAGTTGCTGTAGTAATTTCGGATTCCGGACTCCACCGTGTTGCGCCGTCTCTAGCCGATGCCAACACAGATAGTTGCTACGCCCCTTGAGTAAGGCAATACTGACCGGGCGACCAATGGCAGCCCCCAGCACGGGGAGGTCTCGCTCGTAGAGTTGATCCTGTAGTGTTCGGGTCCCAGTGGAAATGACGGCCTGCTGTCCGGACAGGAGCACGGGTACTAGATAACCGAAGGTCTTACCAATACCCGTTCCGGCTTCCACTGCAAGATGATGGGACTGGGTTAGGGCCTCGCCGACGCAACACGCCATTTTCTCCTGAGCATCTCGATGGGTGAACCCCGGCAGGTGTTGGGCTAATAGACCATCAGGGTTAAAGACATCTGCAAGGTTCGGCATATCACCACTATAGCGTGATCACCCACTGTTCGAGCTATAAAGCTCATGCTCCTACGGAACGGTTACATTTGTGAATTTCACAGAGACCAGTTTCCTGTTTGCAAAGAGGGACAGAGAGAATATATTTAAATTCGTACTCACAATAGATAATATGCTCCCAGTAACGCAATTCGCTATACTTGAGCTACAGCTACTCATCCACAACCAACTCGCTCATTCGACAATACCCCATGACTGCTCGACTTCAAGCCCTCAGCGAATGGGTCGCCGAGGTAAGCAAACTCACCCAACCAGACCAGATTCATTGGTGCACCGGCACTCGAGAAGAATACGATACGTTCGTTAGCGAGATGCTCTTGAGTGGAGATCTGCTTGAGCTCAATCAGGAAAACTACCCTAACTGCTATCTACATCGCTCCGATCCAAAGGACGTCGCTCGGGTCGAGCACCTAACGTATGTCTGCTCCAAGAGCGAGATCGAGGCGGGGCCTAACAATAACTGGATGGACCCAGTCGAAGCCAAAGACTTGATGCTCGGCTTCTTCTCGGGTTGCATGAAGGGACGCACAATGTATGTGATCCCCTATTGTATGGGCCCGTTAGGCTCCCCCTATTCGCGTTATGGAGTCGAGCTCACAGACAGCGCTTATGTCGTCGCGAATATGTTTCTGATGACTCGGATGGGCAATGAGGCACTAGCACATATCGAACAGACCGGCAGTTTCATCAAGGGGCTACATTCGATTGGCGAGCTAGATCCAGAACGGCGTTACATCATGCATTTCCCTGAGGAACTTACCATTATGAGCTACGGCTCTGGATATGGTGGCAACGCCCTGTTAGGAAAAAAGTGTCATGCTCTGAGAATTGCAAGCTATCAGGCACGGACTGAAGGCTGGCTGGCGGAACACATGCTCATCGTGGGAGTGGAGAACCCTGAGGGTGAAATCCACTACCTCGCCTGCGCGTTCCCGTCACAGTGCGGGAAAACAAACCTAGCCATGCTAATTCCACCGAAAAGCCAAAAGGGTTGGAAAGTCTGGACACTGGGAGATGACATTGCCTGGATGCACCTGGACGATGAAGGACGGTTGCGGGCCATCAATCCAGAGGCAGGACTCTTTGGTGTAGTGCCCGGTACTAATCAAAAGACCAATCCCAACGCCTACGAAACTATTCGACACGATACAATCTTCACCAATGTCGCTGTCACAGCAGAAAACGATCCATGGTGGGAAGATAAGGAGACGGGTGAGGCTGCTGTGGACTGGCAAGGAAGATCTTATGACACAAAGAGTGGTCCGGCCGCACACCCCAACTCCCGCTTCACCGTATCCGCTAAAAACAACCCTAGTTACTCGAGTCTAGCCGAAGCTCCGGAAGGGGTACCTATTACCGCTGTAGTTTTTGGGGGCCGACGCAGTGAACTCACTCCACTAGTTTATCAGGCAAAAGATTGGGCCCATGGGGTTTTAGTTGGTGCAAGCGTTGCCTCAGAAACCACGGCAGCCGCAACAGGTGAAGTCGGCATCGTACGACGAGACCCTATGGCCATGAAACCTTTCTGTGGTTACAACTTTGCTGACTACTGGAGGCACTGGCTCAGCTTTGAGGATCGCTCCGACAAGCTCCCTAAGATCTTTCACGTCAACTGGTTTCGCCGGGACACAGACGGCCGCCTCCTCTGGCCGGGATTTGGAGAAAATCTCCGGGTACTACGCTGGGTTATCGATCGTTGCGAAGGTCGGGTAGACGCAGACACATTGCCTATCGGCTACCTTCCGAAGGCTGAAACAATCGATATTGAGGGTATAGATGTCTCACCAAACACACTAGAGCAGTTGCTCGCCGTGGATCCGCAACAATGGCGAGAGGAAATGGACCATATCGGCGAGTATCTCCAGAGCTATGGCGATCGACTACCTGATCGCCTAAGTGCCGAACACAAAAAGATTGTGCAAGCGCTATCTTGACAACGCGGGTCACCGCAAATATTACAAACCTGGACTAGGAGGACTCTGACAAATTACAGCCACGTTTTAATCATTGGAGTGTCAACACTAATCAAACTTTATTTCTCGGCTACTAAATAGGCAATCCAGGCGAGATCAGCCTCACCAGCGTCGTCCTCGGAAAACTCCCCATTTCCTTCTCCGTCCTCATCTTCGTCCTCCCAGTAGACTCGGACCTTCTTAAACCCCGCCTCCTCAAGGAGTTCCCGCAACTCTGGCAACGTCCAAATTCGCCACTCGTAGCTGAACGCTTTCTTGATCCTAGACCCATCTGGGAACTTGAAATGTATGTGGCACAACGCGTGTCCGGTGACAGGCTCAAACTCAGCCTGATCCCAGATATAGGTAAAGTCTTTGTACTTGGTCTTCTCTTTCTGTTCCTCGTAAGCTTCTGGCCCACCATATGCGTCAAGAAAAAACATACCATCCGAAACAAGCGATGCGTGCACCTGAGAAAAATATGCTCGCATCTCATCCCGAGTCTTAAATATCCAATAGCTAAAATTAAACGCGCCCAGAATGTCGACCGGCTCCGTCTCAGCGGTCATAACATCCTCACCCAAGAGCTTAACCCTTGCCCGGTCGGCCTCGGGAAGATGATCCACACGATTAACTCTCCCCCACTCCAAAACCTCGGGATCGATATCCACACCAACTGCATGATGTAGTCTGCCAGTCCGCACCCATTCGCAAGATGCATTTGCTGTGCCACAAAAGTCTTCGCGAAAACTCACCGCAGATCTTCCCCTCAGGCTCTGAAAGGTTTCCGAGAGAAATTCAATCTCAGTCTCCACATTCTGCACAGCTTCTTCGTACAGCTCGTGCACATCCGCTTGCTCCGCCATCGTTAGCTTGATCTTTTTTTCACTCGCTCCTGCCACATGAACTCTCCGTGATTACTATGCCAGCGAATTGAAGGGGCGGGTATTGTAGCCATATCAATTCATTCTTTATAGGAGCGAACGACACCTGTGAAAATGCCGGCTACCGGCTCGTTATCCCTCTATCCGACTTCACACAGTCGTGCAGGTTTAGACTGAGGGAGGGTCAAAGCGCTGTAGCGCTGCGAAGCCTTCCTCGCCCCCCGGCAATTCGCCCAGAAAACGGCGCCATGCGCGCCCTCCAGGACGCCCTGCATACAACCCCAAGAGATGGCGAGTCATTACCTTTAAAGGAGTTCCTCGATTCAATTCTTCTCGGATGTAGGGCAAAAAACATCTAAAAGCGTGTTCACGGGTCAACATAGATGTGCAACCAAAAAGTTTTGAGTCTAGTTCGCCGAGAAGACATGGATTCTGGTAAGCCTGACGCCCCAGCATAACGCCATCAACGAAGTCTAGCTGCATCACAGCCTTCTCCTCAGAATCGAGTCCACCATTTAAAATAATCTCCAAAGACGAAAAGTCGGACTTCAGACGATGTACGCGCTCATAATCCAGGGGGGGGACCTGTCGATTTTTCTTAGGACTCAAGCCACTCAAAATCGCCTTACGGGCGTGAATCACCACAGTACGACAACCTGCATCAGAGATGCTCCCTACAAATCTGTGCAAAAATTCGTAACTGTCTAGATCGTCAATACCCAATCGCGTCTTGACGGTAATAGGAATCTCCACCGCTTCGATCATGGCGCTAACACAATCGGCAACTTTTTCTGGTTCAGACATAAGCGCCGCGCCAAAACACCCTGACTGAACGCGTTCGCTGGGACAACCAACGTTCAGGTTGATTTCGTCGTATCCGGCCACTGCGCCTAAAAGTGCTGCTCGCGACAATTTCTCTGGCTCACTGCCGCCGAGTTGAAGGGCCACCGGGTGCTCATCCGGGTGGAATTTCAATAAATGAAGACGCCTACCGTCCACGAGCGCAGAAGCCGTTATCATTTCCGTATAAAGCCAGCTATTGGGTGAGAGCAATCTCAGAAAATACCGGCAATGACGGTCGGTGCGCTCCATCATCGGCGCCACGGACAAAATATGCTTGCTACTCACAAATCCCCTTCTCTCAAAGGATTTCTCTGAAACAATTCAAGCAACAATAGTCCTTCATAAATACAGGCTGAACTCCCTAACAGTGTTAGTAACTGCTCAACCAAGAAACCACCTAATGGAATTCGCAAGTGAGGAGATAGGGTCACGGCAATCATGCACATACAACTATCTTGGGCGAGATAGATAGGGGCGGCACTACCAACACCCAGTGCCTCAGGAAACCTCCGCCGAAACGGGACTACCCATGGCCCCATCAGAACACTGCGCGTCTGACAGCCCTCCCCCAAACTCACTAAAACGGGTGGGTCGTCCGATAGTTATAATCAGATCAGCATACTCGGCCCAAAAGCCTGGGCCAACCCCAAAAGCACCAAAAATATTAAGACGATATGTCAGCTTATGGGCGTTAGATAATGATCGATAACTAGTTACAACCCATCTAAAAACTATGCTCCAACGCACAATTTTGACGGTCAGATGACTAGCAGCCTTCCCCGGGACTTCCAGCAGCAAGAATAGTGACAGCTTTTTGGTACTCATTTGGCGTATTGACGCTCCTAAGCACCCTTGGGGTGGATGGTGTTAGCTCCCCTACGGGTCCGGCTTCCAGAACCTGCCTTAGGGACCACTCACCAGCAACAGACTGTTCAGTAATCACAACCCGAGCCGCAGGTTCCCATAAGGTACAAACAGGCTCTAGGATACCAACTGGATGGCGAAAAGCCGTGGCCAAGGAACCCGGTGAGCGTCCAGCCACAAGCCTCTCTAGGGTCTCCTCATTTACAAACGGGAGATCAACGGCAACTACGAGCCAGGCGGCGCCCGGAATCTCCTCCCAGGCCGACAAAAGACCGGCTGCGGGCCCCTGATATGGAGTCCGATCTAACAGGGTCGGTAGGCCCACGTAAGGATCAACCTCATGTTGCCTAGAGTTAACTGAGACATAAACGGACTTGCAAAAGCCCTCTAACAATCTGGTAAGCCAGAGCACCTGTGAAATACCATGATGATATTCCAACAAACCTTTATCCTGGCCCATGCGCGAACTACCGCCTCCAGCTAGCACCAACCCGTGAATAGATGCCTCTTGGAATGTATTCTCGCTCCCGTTCACTGAGGTTACCCCACCAGGTGAATAAAAATTCCAGTCATATGATGAGTTCCTCAGAAACTCCCTGTAGATTACAAGTCACTCAAGCGCTTTATGTACTCAATTGCCGTTTCCAAACGTTGTAGCGTTTTTTCTCGACCTAATAGCGCAAGTGTTTGCCCAATCCCAGGAGAAGCTGAATCTCCGGTTACAGCAACCCGTAGCGGCTGCGCAACTTTCCCCATCTTGAGATCCAATTTCTCTGCGACAGTTTCAACAGCGTTCTGAGTGGAATCAACGCCCCAATCGTCGAGGTTCGTGAGTTCTTCCTGAAGACTTTGCAGGGTTATTAATGCCATAGGTGTGAGGTGTTGCTTAGCGGCTTTAGGAGCATACTCTTCCGGCTCGTTGTAGATGAACAGACTCTTGTTAACCATCTCCGAAAGGGTTTGCACTCTATCGCGTTGGACCTCCGCAATCTCGGGCAATGATGGACCATCATTTGGATCTATCCCCTCCGCCTCAAGCATAGGAATAAGCGCACTACCCAGCTGCTGAACGGAAACACGCTTCAACCACTGCTCGTTAACCCAGAGAAACTTATCTGGATCGAAGCTTGCAGCAGACTCGTTAACGCATTCAAGATCAAACAAATTAATCATCTCATCGATATCAAAAAGTTCCTGATCACCATAAGACCAACCGAGGCGGACAATGTAATTCAGAACCGCTTCGGGCAAGTACCCAGCCTCCTTGTAGGACAGCACATTTAATGCGCCGTGGCGTTTAGAAAGCCGGCTGCCATCTGGGCCTAGAATCATTGGTAAGTGAGCATATTCGGGTGGCTCTATGCCCAGTGCCGTCATGATGTTTAACTGTCGGGGCGTGTTATTCAGATGGTCGTCACCCCGAACTACATGTGTAATACCCATTTCACTATCGTCAACTACCACGGAGAAGTTGTACGTCGGTACACCATCAGAACGTAGAATGATGAGATCGTCCAACTCCGCATTATCGAACACGATCTCACCATGAACGTGGTCACGCACACAGACCTTTCCACTAGTAGGCGTTTTGAAACGCACCACAGGATCTATGCCAGTCACTGGCTCAGTACGACTCCTGCAACGACCATCATATCGCGGTTTCAGTCCCTTTGATTTCTGCTCTTTACGCATGCTCGCAAGCTCATCTCGACTACAATAACAACGGTAAGCGTCACCAGAATCCATCAATTGTTGCACTAGGACTTGATAGCCACCCAAACGGCTCATCTGAAAAAACGGGCCCTCATCAGCATTCAATCCAAGCCAACTCATACCCTCTAGAATGTTGTCTATTGACTCTTTGGTGGAACGCTCTGTGTCAGTATCCTCAATGCGCAATACAAACGTACCCCCGTGACGCTTAGCCAGCAGCCAATTGAAGAGCGCAGTTCTAACACCGCCAATGTGGAGGAAGCCTGTAGGGCTTGGCGCGAAACGGGTGCGGATAGTCATAAGATATTAGTCCAGTACGTACTTAGCCTAACCGTGCAGAAAATACAGCGGTTCAAAAGATATTGAAATCCAGGCAGTGCCCTATCCGCGCTCCCGAGTCACCATATGCGCTGAATCGAAATCGAGGCAGGGTGGATCCTCAAGATACGTCGCTAAACTCTGATTAAATTGCAACACACGCGAATCCATGTTCCATGGCTGGATCAGTATAGAAGGATCATGGACTGTGACTTCATAGCGAAGAGTATTTCCTATCCGCGTAAAACGTTCTTCTACTCGCATCTCATTGGAGTGAAACCACCCTGGCCAATCAAGCCAAGTAAGATCATTGAAACCAACCACATCAATAACTAACGTATCTCCCTCCCAGCGACCAACCGAATCACCCATAAAAGTCTGGTCATTAGCATTCACTGGGTCATGGGGTCGGCCATCAGTTGGAACGACACGCCAAGTGTTTCTCTGCTGGTAAAGAAGAACCACGTCCATTTCCGACTGAATAATTCGAATGGGTGGCCCCATGCGCGGAACACCGGCTGGCATACAGATGAACATCATGTCCTCAGCGTTCCCATTTACATCCAGATACTGCACGCGCTCCCAGAACTCGGGCTTATAGAGCGGTGGGTTCGCAAAATATCGCTGAGTCATTCCACCGTCACGTTCGGAGTACACGTTGTTCCCGTGGCGATAATTCGGCCGACGGCCAATAATCCTCGCCGAAGAACTGACCTGGCCTGAAGTTAAGGCCAATTCATAGTCACTAAACGTGTCGAAGTTGATCTCGGTGCCATCGGGTTCAATCACACTAACGCTACCACTTCGATTGAAGCCTCCCCAACGACCGCTCAAGTCTGGCTTTCCATCCAACGTCCGGGACGTCGGCAGAGAACTAGGATCCGTCTGTGCAGACCCCTTTTGCCCAGCAGCTGGAGCGGTTAGGAACGTCACGACCCCTAGAACACTCGCCATCGCTAGCGTGTAGCGCAGGACAGACAGCTTCATCGTCCAATTCTCCTTATTTTCAGGGCTCGATCTCTATACTCTCGGCAACGTTTTATATACGCATACCTAATAAGGCCCCGTCTTAGAGGCTACTTTCAGCCTCATACTGATGCCAGAGGTCCATCTTGCGCCCGTCCGGAAGGACAAATGCGATGATGTACCCAAAGTTCGAGCCATCTCTCGCCAGCGCAATGGTTGCCGTGTAGGTCTCGCCTGACTTGAACACCTCGCGACCACTGATTCCACTGCGGCGGAACCCTCCGGGCCCTGCCCCAGAGATGTTCCATGAAGTCACGCTACCGTTCTCATCCTTTACGTCCATGAACCAGCGAACGTGCGGGTTAATCCACATCACCCTCGTCATAACCCCGGTTATCGTAGCAACGTTATTCTGATCAAACTGAGCCTGAACAGCATGGTGCGCTGAGACTGGTTTCGAAAGAAATGGCAACCCAAAAATCGCCAATGCCACACTAACTACGTATAAGTTCCGACACATTATCGCACCACCTTGGAATCAGAACACACGCCATAGCATGGTCCGATAATAACATGTGCTGTTTCACCGCCCTGAAGCGTTGCCCTCTTCCTCGAAAATATTCTCTGGTACCGGCATAACAACGTAGGGATTGTACGTGTTGCTCTGAACTAGAGTTAAATCCAGAATCGTCGACCCAGCATAAATCTGCACTATACGGCCAGGTAGCAACACATCGCTCTTGTAGTCGGCCTCATTCCAATCCTGGTAATCCGAATAGACAACTTCAAAGATATCCCCATTGAACAGTGTCTCGACTCGCGTAATTCGGTGGCTGAACTCACGTCTTAAACCGGTTGGCATAGTGTGATAGAGAAACACATCCGAATCCAAGGTGGCCTTGACGACTATGTCGTTTAGCGGTGCAGGCAAAGGAAACGTCAACACTGGATTCTCTGCTTCAACTGAGGCAGTGGTCCTCGGACCGGCTGCTATGGCGGCTTTTACCAGACCTTGAGGAAGCATCCACACCTGCAACAGACGCTCGAGCACAGTCTCGAACGCTGGTGTCGCATTGATGCCCGGCTCAGTCTCGTTCCAGGCAAAATCGCCCGCCACAACCTGAACGTATCTCTCAACCCCCTCGTTAGCCGTCGCACAACTGAAATCGACACGCATACCTGGGACGGGAAAAGTGTGATTTGCATTCAGGATAGGATATCGCACGCTAGCTCGATAGTCTGTCATCGTGCAGGTCTGTCCATCGATTATCATCGTCCCCACGCCGGAGTAAATCATTGTTGCGACTCTATCTACTTCCCGTGATGTACGAAGCATTCCGAGCGTGTCTGCCGCTTTATACAGAATGTTCTCGACCTCTGACCTCTCCTGCGCAAAGGTGAACTGGAAAGGGGACACCACCCCAAATGCGAAAACGGCGACAACAACTTTCACGTGCATACACCCCCCAATGGTGTGGTCAAACTCAGATGCGCTCACGCTCTCAGACGCAAAAATGGCGTCCCCAGGGGGATTCGAACCCCCGTTGCCGCCGTGAAAGGGCGGTGTCCTAGGCCACTAGACGAAGGGGACCGGAGTGGTGGAGCCAGGCGGGATCGAACCGCCGACCTCTACAATGCCATTGTAGCGCTCTCCCAGCTGAGCTATGGCCCCGTCTGCATGATGAAAGTCCTGAAGCAGAAGGCGGATCGCCTAACTGCTTAGCGTCGCATTATAGAGGATGCTTGAATCGGTAAAAAGCTGGGCTTCTCGCCTTAATTCAAGTCCTTACACTGCCCGTCCGAAGGGGGCGCAGGTTACGTGAGGGTGAGATCGGCTGTCAAGCTGCGGCAGTGCGGGCGTCTATGTATGCAAGGGCTTTGTCGAGGCGTTTCAGGCATTGTTCGCGGCCGACGAGGTGCAGGGTTACGTCGATGGACGGTGAGGCGGCGGATCCGGTGACGGCGACTCTCAACGGCTGGGCTATCTTGCCGAGTTTGAGTTCATGCGCGGCGGCGATTTCCTCGACCAGTGCGTGGAGCGCTTCGGGGGTCCAGGGATCTTGGGTTTCCAGACGTTTGCGGAGGTCGCGCAACGGCGGTCCGGCAATCGGGCGCAGGTGCTTTTTCGCGGCACCCTCATCGAAAGCATCGAGCTCGCCGAAGAACGGGCGGCTCTTCTCGGCCATCTCGACCAGGGTATTCGCGCGGGTGCGTTGTGCGTCGATCACGGTTTCGAGCCTCGCGCTGTCGCTGGTATCGATCCCTGCCGCGACGAAATGTGGCGCCGCATGATCGCGGAGCTCCGCCATCGGCAGTGTCTGAATGTACTGCTGGTTGATCCATAAAAGCTTCTCCCGATCGAAGGTCGCGGCCGATTGATGGACGCCTTCGATATCGAAATACCCGGTCATCTCCGCCGGCGTGAAGATCTCCTGGTCGCCATGGGACCAACCGAGCCGTACGAGATAATTCAGCAGCGCCTGCGGTAGAAAACCTTCATCTCGGTACTGCAGGACGCTCACCGCGCCGTGCCGCTTGGAAAGCTTCTTCCCGTCGGCACCGTTGATCATCGGAATGTGCGCGTAGACGGGGCGCGCGGCGCCCAAGGCTTCGAGGATATGGATCTGGCGCGGGGTGTTGTTCAGGTGATCATCGCCGCGGATCACATGGGTGACACCCATGTCGACGTCGTCGACGACCACGGTCAGGTTGTAGGTCGGGCTACCGTCAGATCTTGCAATGATCAAGTCATCGAGTTCGCTGTTCTGAATCGTCACCGTGCCGCGGACGCCGTCGGTGATCTCGATCGCGCCTTCCTGCGGCGTGCGGAAACGGACGACCGGCGGGTTGCCGCTTGCTGCGGCGTCCGGGTTGTCACGACAGTGGCCGTCGTAGCGTGGTTTTTCCTTAGCTACCATCTGTGCCTCACGCAAGACCTTGAGCCGTTCCCGGCTGCAGTAGCAGCGGTACGCCTTACCCTCCTCGACCAGCTTGGCTGTCACTGCGGCGTAGCGGTCGAAGCGCTGGGTTTGATAATACGGCCCTTCGTCATAATCGAGCCCGAGCCAGGCCATCCCTTTCAGGATGACGTCGACGGCTTGCTGCGTCGATCGTTCGCGATCCGTATCCTCCAGCCGTAATACGAAATGTCCGCCGTACCGGCGCGCGAACAGCCAGTTATAGAGCGCGGTGCGCGCGCTACCGATGTGGAGATAGCCCGTGGGGCTTGGCGGGAAGCGGGTGACGACGTTCATCGGAGCGATTCAAGCACGGCTTAGGCGTGGGCGCATTATAGGAAATCCCGTGCGCCCGCAAACGCGTGTGGGTGCGACAGAGATTACCTTCCACCCGCAAGGGCCGTTTGACCCTCTAAACAACGCATCCTAGAATCGCCATTCTTCGATTCGGGCGATTAGCTCAGCGGGAGAGCACTGCCTTCACACGGCAGGGGTCGCTGGTTCGAACCCAGCATCGCCCACCATTTATTTCCTTTATAATTAGCCACTTATTGATCTTCCCGTTACAGGCGTACATTCTGTACGGACTGAGTACGGACAAATGGGTTAAAAAAAAACAGGACCCGATTGTCGGGTTATCGGCGCTTTAGGTACTTATAGAGGCGCTTCGTTAATACGGGATTGTTCGCCCAGGTGACACACGAAACGTGNNTGGGTAATCAGATTGAAGACATACGAGTTAAACCAAGAGGATTTGAAGAAAGACGGACGCATCATTCTCTACCAAAGACCAAGAGATGATGGTTCTACAAATCCCTTCTGGTGGATGAGGATTAGTGTTCCAAACTCCACAGGTTATTTTCGTGCAACCACCAAAGAGAAAAACAAGACCGAAGCAAAACGCACCGCACGAAACAAGTATGAAGAACTCTATATGCGAGTTCTCAAT
>DBZY01000010.1:0-18618 GCA_002311835.1 Proteobacteria bacterium UBA1148
GTACTAGTACAGTTCTATATTTCTCAGCCGCGGAAAATACCAATGCAGACAGAATTATTTATTGGGGGTGAATGGCGCCCCTCATCAGATGGTGCAATATTTCCTATTGAGGATCCGTCAACAGAAGAAACCATAGCCGAAGTGGCTAGTGCGACAGTGGAGGATGTCACTACGGCTGTTGAAGTTGCTCACGCAGCGGGGATTGATTGGGCAAGACGTACGCCTCGAGAACGTGCAGAAGTTCTCCGGGGATCGTGGGAACTTTTGCGGTCGCGACGCGAGGAAATTGCTGAATGTATTGTTCGCGAAAACGGCAAGGCGTTGCCTGATGCATACGGTGAGACGGATTATGCAATTGAGTTTTTCCGTTGGTATTCAGAAGAAGCTGTCCGAAACTATGGTGAGATTTTGACATCACCGTCCGGCGGCAACCGGATTGTGGTTTTGCAGCAGCCCATCGGAGTTAGTGTCTTAGTAACACCGTGGAATTTCCCCGCGGCTATGGCAACACGAAAAATTGCACCTGCTATTGCTGCGGGATGTTCGGTGATTCTAAAACCAGCGTCGGATACACCACTCACAGCATTGCTTGTGGCAGATATTCTGTCCGAGGCTGGTGTGCCACCGGGGGTTATGAATGTTGTGCCTTCTCGACGTTCCGGTGAAGTTGTTGGCGCTATGTTGCACCACCCTCTAGTACGTAAGTTGTCGTTTACAGGTTCCACTGAAGTTGGTCGTGTGCTACTGAAGGAAGCATCCGACTGTGTTGTTAATTGCTCTATGGAACTTGGAGGGAATGCTCCGTTCCTAGTATTTGACGACGCTGACGTGGATGCTGCGGTTCAAGGCGCTATGATCGCAAAGATGCGTAATGGTGGAGAAGCCTGTACGGCTGCTAACCGCTTTTATGCCCACGAGTCTGTGTATCAGGAGTTTACTGAGAAGCTTGCTTCGACAATGGCGGCGATGAAGGTTGGGCCCGGTCTTGAACCTGGTGTTGAGTTAGGCCCGATGGTGAACGCTTGGGCCATCAAGGATATTGATCGTTTAGTAGAGGATGCAAAGAGTAAAGGGGCGACGGTGCTTACCGGCGGGGCGCCGCTGGATCGGGTTGGCCACTATTACCCCCCCACGGTGCTGGGAGACGTGCCCAGTGAGGCCAATATTCTAAGGGAAGAGGTTTTCGGACCGGTAGCACCGGTGGTGTCATTTAGCGATGACGATGAGGTTATCGCGGCAGCTAACGATACCGAATACGGTTTGGTGTCTTATCTCTACACCACCAGCCTGAAGAGGGGGATGTCCATTTCTGAACGGTTGGATGCTGGGATGATCGGGCTCAACCGAGGTTTGGTGTCTGACCCTGCAGCGCCATTTGGCGGCACTAAGCAGAGCGGCCTTGGTCGTGAAGGTTCCCACGAGGGCATGCTGGAGTACATGGAGACGAAATACATCGCTGTGGAGTGGTAGTTGTGATAGTCGGATCAACGCGGCCGTTCTTCTCTATTTGTTTGGTGGGGTGTTTTCTGCTGGCGAGGTTGTAGACTCCCTGATCACCATGTGTGGAGCCAGGCGAATCTGTTTCGCTAGCGCTCCCGGATTTTGCATTCGTTCTAGGAGTAAGAGGGCAGCCTGTACGCCCAACTCATCAAGCGGGATATGTAGGGTAGTGAGCGGTGGATTAAAACGATCCACATAAGGCATATCGTTGAATCCGGTAACGGAGATGTCCATTGGGCAGTTAAGTCCATGCTCATTTATGGCGTCGTAACAACCCAACGCCAGTAAATCGTTAGCTGTGAGAATGGCAGTAAATTTTTTCTCGTATCCCATGATGTGTTCAAGAGCCGCTTGCCCTGCGGGTTCAGTATAGGCTTTTGCATTTACTATCAAGTCACGGTCCACAGGTAAGTCAAATGTTTTTAACATTTTGAGAAACGTTCGATATCGCGTATAGCCAGTAGAGGTATTTTGTGGTCCACCAATATAAGCGATGCAACGGTGGCCCAACTCTATTAAGTGTTTTAGCGCAAGCTCTATACCTAGCTCGTCGTCGTTAATCACAGCTGCGACGTTATGATTATCAACCGTACGATTGACGAGTACCAAAGGGATGCCTTCCTCAATACAATCGTTAACGATGGGATCCTTTCTTCTGGCAGCGGCCAGAATAAGCCCGTCGATTTGTCGGGCTTTCATATTTTCTATTATTCCTTTTTCGCTACGTTGTTTGCTGCCTGAGTCAGCTAGGATTGCATTGTATCCATGTGCATCTAACGTGTGTTCCACGCCTCTCACGATCGGGGGGAAAACGGGGTTGGTTAGATCCGGTATGACGATAGCGACAGTATAACTTTTTTGTGTTCTTAAGCCCGACGCTAACGGATTACGACGATAGCCTAGTTCGTTAGCGATACGGGTAATCTCTGCTGCGAGATCCTCTGACACCATTGAACGTGTAGCGGGGTTTAGTACTCGGGAGACTGTCGAAGGATGAACGCCTGCACGGCTCGCAACATCCTTGATATTGGCGCGGTGTTTAACCATCGATTGATCACAGGCATCGCAGGCCGAACAAGCCAAGGATTTCAGGAGGGCATTGGCTCAGAAGGTCTTGCATTACGATGGGGGATACTTGTATTCTCTGCAAACGATTGCAGACCATTATAAACAAAGAGTTGGAGCAGTAAAGGTGGCTAATTCAGAGAGTTCTATGAAGCAATACACAATTGGTTGGATTGGGGCTGGTCGTATGGGATACCCCATGGCAAAGCGCTTACTGGAGGCTGGTTGTGATGTATCAATTTATAACCGTACCCGTAGCAAAGCGGAGCCCCTCGCCGAATCTGGAGGGAAAATCGTTGATAAGCCGAGTGAGTTAGGTGATCGCGACATCGTTTTCACGATGGTATCGGCCTCGGATGATCTGATTGCTGTGACCTTTGGGGATGATGGTTTGTTTACCGGTGATTCAATGCCCAAGTTGCTGGTCGAATGTTCTAGCGTTTCCGAGGAAGCTTCAGGTCAGGTGCGCTCACAGGCAGCCGAACTTGGTGTAGACATGCTCGCTTCCCCGGTCAGTGGGAATGGTAAAGTTGTTAAAGCAGGTAAGCTCACAATCGTGTCGTCTGGTCCGCGTGCCGCCTTCGATATTGCTGAACCCTATTTGAAAGCTATTGGCCGTGGCGCTACTTACGTCGGTGAAGGCGAGCTTGCGCGCATGGTCAAGATTTGCCACAACCTGTTGCTAGGAGTGTACACCCAGTGTCTTGCTGAAATTACCGTACTTGCTGAAAAGGGTGGGGTGTCGCGTCACGATTTTCTAGATTTTATAAATGATAGCGTGATGGGAGCGATGTTCTCTCGTTATAAAACCCCCACGTTTGTAAATCTCGACATGACGCCGACATTTACACCTGAGTTGTTACGCAAAGATTTAGATCTTGGATTGAAGGCCGGAGAACAACTTGGCGTTACGCTACCTGTAACCCAGCTTACTCGGGACATGGTTCAGAAGACCATCGATGCTGGACATAGTGGCCGCGATTTTGCGGTACTCCTTGAGGAACAAGCAAAAGCTTCCGGATTAGAACTCAAACCAGAAAATGTCGAGGTTAGCGACGGTTTATAGCGGGAGAATAGAATCGAGCGCTCTTCTGGCAAGAAATTCGGAACACTTGCGGCATTAGGCCCCGGTCTATTGTTGGCTGCCACGGGCGTGGGCGGCGGGGATCTGGCAACTGGCACATTTGTCGGCAGTCTTCTTGGCACGGCCGTGCTCTGGGCTGTGGTTTTGGGGGCGTTCCTGAAGTTCGTAGTCACGGAAGGGCTAGCACGTTGGCAACTGGTCACTGGGGATACATTCCTGGAAGGGTTAGTCCACACAATGGGCCCTCCCATACTCTGGGTTTTTCTACCGTATCTTCTCCTGTGGTCGTTTTTTGTTGGTGCAGCTCAAATGAGTGCTTGCGGAGTAGCACTTTACGCGTTGTTTCCCGTCTTTGAAAATCCAGATCAAGGGAAAATCGTTTTTGGAATGGTGACCAGCATTGTTGGCATAGGCTTAGTTATCAAAGGGGGTTACCGGTTATTCGAACAGATAATGCGCATTTGTATTGCAATCATGTTTGTGATCGTGGTGGTTACCGCGGTGGTACTTTGGCCTGGAACAGACGTCGTTTTGCAGGGGCTTTTTATGCCCACGATCCCGGACTTCGATGGATTAGGATTAACATGGACAGTGGCACTCATCGGTGGTGTGGGAGGTACACTTACGGTGCTTTGTTATGGCTATTGGCTGAGGGAGGATGGACGTGTCAGTTCGGATGACATTTGGGCTTGCCGCGTCGATCTGGGGGCTGGTTATGCTATGACCGCAATTTTCGGTATTGCCATGGTCATTATAGGAAGCAATGTGGAGATTGAAGGGCAGGGTACGACGCTCTTGGTGACGTTGTCCGAGCGCCTAGAGGAGCCACTCGGCGTTTGGGGAAAATGGTTATTTCTGATTGGCGCTTTTGGTGCAGTCTTCAGTAGTTTGTTAGGGGTGTGGCAGTCAGTGCCCTATCTTTTTGCCGATTGCTGGAGGCTCTTGTTTTTGGAACCAACAAATGTGGGTGAAACCTTCAAAAAAGAAAAGGCAACCCGAATAGAACGAGTTAATTCTAAAGCTCCAGTTATGATAGATACTAGTGGACTTCCCTACAGGAGCTTTCTGGTTATTCTTGGCGTAGTTCCGATGGTTGGCCTTTTCTGGGGTTTCCAGCAGGTACAAAAGCTCTATACGGTCACAGGGGCCCTATTTTTCCCATTTCTAGCTCTTGCTTTATTGATTTGGAATGGGCGTTCGGATTGGATTGGGGTACAGTTTAAGAATCGTCCGATAACTGCCATCGCACTTATTGGTATCCTGCTCTTTTTCTCCTCCCTGGGCGTGCGCACAATATTTGGTATTTATTAGAGAAGTAACTCGAAATGTTCTATGAACCCAAGAATGGTCACGGGCTAGTGCGTGATCCGATCAAGGCTTGTGTCGTGCCAAGACCTATTGGCTGGATTTCAACAATCAGTCAGGAAGGGGTGTGTAACCTTGCCCCCTTCAGCTATTCAAATTTAATGGTTACTGCACCACCCATATTTATGTTTAGCTGTAATGGCGCACATCTAGAAGGAGATGTGAAGGACAGTGCGCTGAATGCCCGTGAGACGGGTGAATTTGTCTACAATTTAGCGACTTGGGAAATCCGCGATGCTATGAATACTTCATCGTCCCATGTCGGGCGATCTGAGGACGAGTTCGAGTTGGCGGGCCTTACTAAGGCGTCCTCCATGCTCGTGAAGCCACCTAGAGTTTCTGAAGCGCCTATTAGTCTCGAGTGTCGGACCTGGAAAACAATTGACCTACCCGCGACAAAACCTGAAATCCAAAATATCATGGTGATTGGTGAAGTCGTCGGTGTACACATTGCGGATGAGGCTCTCAAGAACGGACTAGTTGATACGGCTGCACTGAGGCCGATCGCACGTCTCGGGTACTTGGACTATTCAGTCGTCGACGAGGTTTTTGTAATGCCTCGTCCGAAATAACTATTTTATTGAGGGAGGGGTTCTCTATGTCTAGCTCTATTCGTCGCGGACGTCTTGCTATAGCGACACTCATTGCTGGTTGCGTCTTAATGCTTACGTCATTTCTGGCTCAATCTGCCGATGAAGATGACGTGTTAACGGCGCGTAATGGTATCGCTAGTATTGGCAAACGTTGGGATGGCGAGGTAATGGCAGCGACCTCTGCTCTGTACATCGAATTGCAGCGTGTAACTGGCGATCGATCGGGCGTGGAGGCGACGATGAATGTCAGCTATGGTCCCCATGAACTGCAGACTGTGGATGTTTTCGCACCGGTAGAGAGATCGGATGAACTGGCGCCCGTCGTTGTCTTTGTGCACGGGGGAGGGATGGTCCGTGGTAACAAGACTATTGCAAACACGGATCTTATATACAGCAACATCCCAACGTTCTTTGCCCGCCACGGCATCGTGGGTGTGAATGCAAACTACCGTCTTGTGCCCGAAGTGCAATGGCCATCTGGACCGGAGGATATTGGAGGGATGCTGACGTGGGTTAGGGAAAACATTGAGAGTTATGGAGGGGATTCCCAAAAAGTATTTCTAATGGGGAACTCGGCGGGAGGCCGTCATGTGGCGAGTTATCTGTTTCATGAGCCTTCACACTTCGCTGATGGACCCGGTGTGATTGGCGCGCTACTAAGTTCAGGGTCGTACAGATCGGGTAGTTCGGATGCACTTCGAAGCTACTATGGAGAAGATGCTGCCGTTCGGGTCGGGCTTGTACCGTTAGGCTTGGTCGACTCCTATGATGGGCCCGAAATACCGATCTTTATGTGGAGCGCGGAATTCGATCCAACAATGATCGAAGCCCCGGTAGCGGTTATGTATGCAAGGCTGTGTGCGAAGTACAGCGACTGTCCGCGATACACCCAGTTCCAGGGACACAATCATGTCTCACATATCATGAGTATCAACTCCGCGGACGAGACGGTTGGGCCTGTGTTACTGGAGTTTGTAAGCTCAGTGATCCATTAGTTGTTAGGACTGGCTTTGGCGGATGTACCGGATGCGCAGTTTGCCACATAATTAAGGATTCTCGGTCATAATTCTTTGGCTTTCGATGCTGAGTTGAGTCATGCGATCTGCTTCTTTTCAACAGCTAGAGGCGTTTATTGAGCGCTGCCTCACTGCAGTAGGATTCCCAGAGAACGACGCGGGAATTGTTGCCGCATTAATTTCTGATGCCGATCTGAATGGTTCCGATGGCCACGGGATTTTCCGTTTACCTCAATACATCAAGCGAATTCAAAACGGTGGAATAAATATTCAGCCAAATATTCATCTTGCTGAAGATAGAGGTGCTATGGCGTTGGTGGACGGGGATAATGCCATGGGGCACTTGGTGATGAAGTACGCCACCGAACTTGCGATGCAGAGAGCGGACGATCACGGTGTTGCGTGGGTTGGAGTGCGGCATAGTAATCATGCTGGACCCGCTGCGCTTTACGCAAAAATGCCTCTAAAAAAAGACATGGTCGGAATCTATGTTGCAGTTGGGAGTGCAAATCACTTGCCACCATGGGGCGGCACCGAGATGCTACTCAGTACAAACCCAATCGCAGTGGCTATCCCCACGAATGAGGAACCACCGATTGTGCTTGATATGGCGACCACGGTGGCCGCCTATGGAAAGGTAAAAACAGCGGCACAACGGGGCGAACAGATGCCGGAAGGCTGGATGATCGATAAGCTTGGTAACCCGTTGACCGATCCCTCTCGAGCAGGGGAAGGGTTTTTACTTCCGATCGGAGGCCCAAAAGGGTATGGGCTCTCGTTGGTATTTGGTTTATTGGCGGGTACCTTAAACGGAGCGGCTTTTGGAAAGGATGTTGTAGATTTCAATGCGGATTCAACGTCATTTACCAACACGGGCCAGTTCATAGTCGCGCTGTCTGTCAGCGCATTTACCGATCCAGATACGTTCAAAAATAATATTGACGCTGCGATTCGCAGTATGCGTGGATCTCCCACCCTGCCAGGATTCGATTCCGTGAGAGTGCCAGGTGAGCGGAGCTTCGGGATTCGGCGGCAACGTGAAAAGTGCGGTATTCCAATTCCCGATAGTTTGTACGATGCACTTAACGATCTCGCAAGTTCTCTCGATACGACGTTTCTTTTCGAGTCTTGATTTGCCTTGAGCTTTTGTACAGTGGTATACCAGACTGTATAAAATGCATAATCGCAGAGGTATTGAAATTGACGAGCAATTAGAACCTAATAAGTTCAAAAAGTTATTTAGTAAGCAGAAAGAAACATCCTTGCAACGAGAATGATTTTAAGACTACGGATTTGAATTGGAGTAGTACCATTGGCGTTAGTAGGATTTGTGTGAAAACCATATGAGCTTGTGGTTGGTATATAGGTTGGGGGACAATTCGTCCATGTCAAATTTGGTGTACCAAGTCAGACGACTGTCATTTTTCTGGACTGTCGCGGTTGCTGCCTCACTTGCAGTTGGCTGCAGTGGGCCGGCAGAGTCAACGTATACCGCAGACTCAGTGCTTTCTGGCAGCTTAAATGACTCTGGATATTATGAAGGTAAAACCATCACCTTGGTTATGGGGCTTGATGCTTCTGCTGGTGGAACCACTGTTGGTCGTCTCCTAGCAAAACATCTAGAATTCGGCCTGGAGGGCAATCCCAACGTCATCGTCAAAAATATGCCTGGCGCATCGATGATGTCCGCTCA
Source organism: Proteobacteria bacterium UBA1148 (assembly GCA_002311835.1). GTDB lineage: Bacteria > Pseudomonadota > Gammaproteobacteria > Steroidobacterales > Rariloculaceae > UBA6522. The sequence goes on from DBZY01000010.1 coordinate 8,317, forward strand.
TATTTTTGTATTGCTTAAGGCGCCGAGAGATGGCACTACGATTTATTATGGTCCCCGCTCTTCCCTAGGAGAGTTGCTTGATTTCCCCGGGCATTCATTCAAGTACTCCCAGTTCACGGTGCTAGGTGGTGTTCAGCTTGCCCCTTTGGTGACTTACGCGCGCAAGGACGTATTGGAAGGGGGAGTACAAATCCCAGCCGATATTCTTCGCGCAGACGGACTCATTTTCGGCGGCATTTCGGCCGAGCATGGGCGTATGATTGCTAGCACTATGGGGCTAGATCTGATTGGTGCTCAATACCATTTTGTGGGTGGTTACTCTGGTAGTGGCAAGATCCGTGTGGCGGTACTGAGCGGCGAAGTCAATATGGCGACGGACGCAGCCCATGCGTATCTAAATGAAGTAGTGCCAACACTGGAACAGCAGGGACTAAACGCCCCCTTGTTTAGCTTGCCAGTTCTCACTGAGGGCGGCGCTCTCGTAAAGAGTCCGCTGGTGCCGGACATGCCCACTGTGAACGAGCTCTACGAAGAAATTCATGGGGTACCTCCGTCAGGGGCTAACTGGGATGCTATTCGGACGATGATCGAAATTGATCAGACCATGCAACACGTATTCCTAGGACCACCGAACATGGATCCAGACGCTGTGAGAACCTTCCGGGCCGTGATTGGGCCGGCTATGCTTACAGAAGAATTCAAAGAAGAAGCGACTCGGATCCTGAGTTATGTGCCGGATGCTGTGGACGCGGAACGTGCGACACAGATCCTAGATGCCACTGCAGATGTAACTCCCGCGGTGCAGTCCTTCATTGAGGCGCAAATCGCACGTAACAACGGCTATTAGTCGACGCCACAACTCAAAAGAAGCCCTAGGGGACTAGACGGCGTTTTTCGCCCTAGATGATTAGCCAGTCTGGTGTGCCCGCGGGTAATACTGATTGGAGCCAGATAGCTAAATAGGATGGGTGGAAGAGTAATCCCATCACCTGTCCATAGAAGAAAACTAGAATCGCCCACCCTGCTAGGGCATAGCTAAACGCGAAGCGTTTCTGGTAATGCCCCCAACGCAGGAGGTAAGCACAGATAAATAGCGGCATGGCAAGTTTTTGTCCAACTATCATAGTTAATAACAAAATGCTTATAAGGTAGCCGAAGAACGGCAGCGCCTGAGCAAGCCAAGCATCCTCAAAAGCTTCCCTAAAGGTTTTTCTCCACATCCCGGTGTTTTTCTTGGCTGCCAAAAGGAGCGTCAGGTCTTGAACGACCACCATGAATGAAAGTACTGTCCCCGGGATCGAAATAATTAGAGGGAACTGGCGTACTGGTGGGGGCCACATAAGTGAGGTCACGCCTGCCCAGATGAAAAGAATAAAGAGTGTGACCGAGAAGAGTAGCGAAATGGCGGGATTGCGTTCTGTAGCTTCCCCCCGGGCGGTTTTGCCTAACATCTTTTGTTTTGCAATCCCGCGTGCGGCAAAGAACAACGTTACGACGATGATAATTATCAGAAGTATTACGATCGGTCGGTTTAGCCAGCCGACTCCTTGGTGAACGCGAGTGCTGATCTGAAACGACCCCTCGAGTATGCTCCCAAGTACCAGAGCAAGTATTATCGGTGGTCGTGGCCATCCTCCGCGTTTCATGAAGAACCCTACGACACCGAAGAAAGTGCAGCTTACCCAGTCCCCCATTGAAGAACCGCCAAGCCATGCTCCCATATAGACGAACAACAACACCCCAGGCACCAACATGTGTCCTGGTAGTAGCGCGACTTTGGCCACTTGTTTGACCGTTCCCAGTAGGATGACGGTTGAGATCACGCTCGCGAAAGCAATCATCCAAACGAAGCTAAACGTCATAGGAAGTTCTGAATCAAGCATGCTTGGTCCTGGTCGTAGACCAAGCATAATTAGTGCTCCCATTAATACGGCAGTTCCGACACTGCCAGGTATACCCATTGTCACTGTGGGAATCATTGCGCCGCCCCGAAGCGCATTGTTTGCAGCTTCAGGAGCGAGCACTCCACGAATATCACCTTGTCCAAATTCAGACTGGTCCTTTGCTCCTTGCATTGCGTGACCGTAGGTAACCCAGCCTACGATGGAAGCACCAAGGCCAGGTAGCATGCCGACGTACGCGCCAATTACGCTGCAGCGCAGAACTAACCCCCAGTGTTTCAACGCATCTCGGACTCCGATCATTAGTCCATGGCGCGTATCGCGAGTCTCACCAGTTCTCGCAATGGAGACATTTTTGATAGCTAACTCCATGATTTCTGGTATGGCAAAAAGTCCTAGTAGCACGGGTATCAGTGGTAATTGGTCTAGCAGATAGAGGGTGTTGAACGTGTATCGTGGAATGGCTTGGGATTCAGGAAATCCAACCATCGCCAACAACAGTCCAAACATGGCTGCAGCTATACCCTTTACAATAGAACGCCCGGACAAAGAACCCACCATGGTCAGTCCCAGCACCCCCAACATGAATGTCTCCGGTGATTCGAATGCAAGAATAACGGGCAGGATAAGTGGCAATGAAACGCCGAGTGCGATCGCGCCGCATACGCCACCGATAGCAGAAGAAGTGAACGCGGCTCCTAACGCTCGTGCCGATTCACCGCGTTTAGCCATAGGATATCCATCGAGAACGGTTGCTTGAGAGGCAGCGGTGGCCGGAATCCCGAGCAGCACGGAGGTAATCGCACCACTAGTGGATGTTGATGCCCATGAAGCCAGCAGCAGTGCGAAAGCGGCCACCGGCTCCATGCTAAAAGTAAAGGGCAACAGTAATACTAAGCCAATCGCTCCTCCCATTCCGGGGATTGCGCCCATGAGGATCCCAATCACGCAACCGAGTGCAAAATATGCTAGGACATGCCACTGAAAGATCAGTCCTAGTCCAGAGATTAGGGCTTCCAACATAGTTTACTTTTGGAATTCTTTGTTCTTGGTCTGGCGGGGAGGGGATAATATCACTCCCCTATCTGGCTAGAGACAAAAAGAATGGCAAAACCAATTTCGCTGAAAGTGTTACTGAGTCTGGAGCAGGCAAGCGCTATCGTTGACGAAACACTGCGCTTGGCTCGGGAAAACGATTTGCAGTCTTTGACTGTTGTGGTTCTTGATGCTGGGGGCCATCAAATTGCCCTAAAGCGAGAGGATGGTAGCGGCATCATTCGTGTACAGGTCGCCTGCGCTAAAGCGTACGGCGCACTAGGTATGGGGAAATCGAGTAGGGATCTCGGTGAGCATGTGGCAGATCGTCCCCTGTTCGGCAATTCTCTGAGTGTAATTTCTGGTGGACGGTTCGCAACAGTACCAGGCGGGGTTTTAATCTGTGATTCAGATGGGCTTGTCATTGGAGCTGTGGGTGTTACTGGTGATACATCGGCACGGGATGAATTCGTTGCTATCGGTGGAGTTCGCTCTGTGGGCCTAATTTCTTCCCCACAAGAATCTCCCGGAGTTGGATAGCCTCTACGGTTACATCGACTCGGGGTTGTGGCTGATCGGTATACTTTAGATATTCTGCGTTTGTGGATGGAACACGGTGGTAAAGAAGAATCCGAACTGGTCTAGTGGCAGCGTCGTCACGCTGGAGCATACCTCGGAAATCCTCAAAGAGAATCCGTTACGTGATCCATACGTGCGCTCGCTAGATGTCTGGTTGCCCCCTCAATACGATCAGGGCGTAGGAGAGGGCCGTGGAAAACGGTTTCCTGTGTTATTCGATCTAGTGGGATACACAGGTTCTGGTAAATCCCATACTAATTGGCGCAACTTTGATGAAAACTTGCCTGAGAGGGCTGCCCGCCTGGTTCACGAAAAGCGGATGGGGCCATGTATCCTTGTTTTTCCAGACTGCTTTACGGCGCTCGGTGGTAACCAGTACATCAACTCTTCGGCCTTGGGGCGTTATGCTGACTACCTAACAAAAGAACTCGTCCCATTTGTAGATAGAGAATTCCGAACACTCGCGTCTCGAGATCACCGAGGCTGCTTCGGCAAGTCATCGGGTGGTTATGGCGCTATCCTCCACGGCATGAAGTACCCTAGGTGCTGGGGCGCAATTGCAAATCATTCGGGAGATGCATACTTCGATTTCCTATATCGGTGCGATTGGCCCAACACTCTAAATGTGCTTGCAACGCACAGGCGACGTGAACGCAAATCGGGCCTGATTAATGTTGCAAGGGAAGAAGAAGGGTGCGGAGAGGGATTTGATGACGGACGCATACGGCGTTTCTTAAAAAATATTTGGGAAAAAGAAAAACTGACTAGTGCAGAGGTGCATGCTCTAATGATGGTGGCGATGGCGGCCTCTTATGACCCGGATCCCAATGCACCGAACGGATTCCGGATTCCTTTCAATTTGGAAACTGGGGAGATTATTCATGCGCGGTGGCGAGAATGGTTAAAGCATGATCCTATCAATCTCATAGCTCGTCACAGTAAAAATCTGAGTACACTACATGGTATTTTTATAGATTGCGGTTGGATGGATCAGTATCAAATTCATTATGGCGCTCGGATTTTATCCAAGCGACTAATTCAGAACGGAATTGAACATCGTTATGAGGAGTTTTCGGATACACATTCCGGCATTGACTATCGCATGGATAAAAGTCTTCCGTTTCTTTATCGTGCATTGAAACCTTGATTTTCAGTTTTACTGAATGCTAATGAAACGCGCTCAAAAACTCCGTTTTTTTGTAATGTTCCCAATCATGCTCGGCGCGATCCTGTTCACAGTTTTTCTTATAATTATGAGCAGCAATAGCGATCAAAGTTGGCGAACCGCGAGCCGAGCTCCCGTAGGGCTAGCTCCGGATCCTGCTACTACCGAGGAAGCGGTAGTGCAAGTTTATGCGGCGCGTGCTGTGCGTTGGAGAGGTTACATCGGTGTTCACAGTTGGCTCGCAACCAAGCCACATGGTGCAGAAGTCTTTACTGTCCATGAAGTGAACGGGTGGCGGTTGCGGCGAAACGGTACAGCAGTTATTTCAAGCAACCGACCTCCCGATGGTCGATGGTTCGGTAATGCGCCGGAACTCCTGGCGGAATTACGCGGCGAAGATGCCGGGGTTGCCATTCAACAAATCGAGACCGCCGTGGATGAATATCCGTTTGCTGATCAGTATCGCGTCTGGCCAGGACCTAACTCAAACACTTTCACGGCATTTGTGCTTCGTAGAGTTCCACAATTAAGGGTTGATCTTCCAGCGACCGCGATTGGAAAAGACTATTTGGGGAGTCAGCTCATAGCAGGCGCACCGAGTGGTACGGGCATACAGTTAAGCGCCCTTGGACTTCTAGGCGTGCTAGTAGCCATAGAGGAGGGCTTGGAGATCAACCTGCTCGGACTTACGTTTGGGGTTGATCTTTTAGATCTGTCTCTTAAGGCTCCATTTGTGGGCCGTATTGGAACTACTATTACCGGAATGTTACTCGGGTTGATTCTCGTTGGTTTGGTTATTCTGTTTCGACGTGCATCCTAATCATGGCCCGTTCGGTTGACTACCCATGCTAGATCCGTGTATCACATGTGCACATTGTCGGGGTGCCGTTAGGGTATGACCATGAGCAAAATTTACGGCTCCGTGTCTCTAGTCATCATATCTATGGTAGTACCTGTTTACGCTCAAGATAGTGTGGAAATTGAGGAAGAGGTGGTTGTTTCTGAAAGTGAAGTTAAAGAGGTGGTGCTTGACCCCAGTGCTCCTCGATCAACTAGATCGGCGTGTTTCAGCGTTAGGCGGATTAATAGCTTTTCCGCGTTTCACGATGAGTATATCTACATTCAGGATCGGGGTAGTCGGCACTATCTTCTCACTATGCACCGAGGTTGTTTCGGTTTGCGTAGTGCTCGGGATATTGCGATACAGAACCATACGGATCGCGTATGTTCCAATAGCCAGGCAGAGGTTTCTTACAGGGGGCCAGGGGCCCGTTTGGAAAAGTGTTTTATACGCACGGTTGAAGCGGTAGAGGATAGGGCTGCAGCCCGGGCTCTTGTGGAGAGTCGTGCGCGGCGGTAATAAATTGAGTATGAAGAGGTTCTCTCCAGCAGCAGATCACTAAAATACGGGAGAAAATTATGCGTAAATTTACCTTTGGCACAGGGGTCGTTTTAGTCCTTGCAGCCTTCGTCTTGGGACGTTTGTCTGCGCAGGGTTTGGCAACAGGTCCAGAGCCTAGTTGCACAATGTGTCCGGCAGACTTCATCCCAAAAGAGGAATTAGAGTCTTATGAAGCCATTTCTGTCGCTCAGTCTTTGACCGATCAGCAGGTACGATCCATCGATATCGGTAATGCCAACGTGCAAATAGCCCTTGCTCGAAGAGGGGTCTTAGATACACCGAACCCACGTTCCGTAGCTGAGCATTCGCTCGTCACAGAGGTGTATTACGTGTTGAGCGGGTCAGGGACGAACCGACTTGGGCCAGATCTGGTCGATAGACAGCAACGCCCCGATGACGACAGAGCGGTTCGGTTTTTGAATGGCCCCGGGAGTAATTCGATTGATATTCGCAACCCTCAGGAGGTTGAGCTAGAAGCTGGTGATGTCTTGGTCATACCAGCAGGGACCGGACATCAGTTTACGAGGATCAATGACCATATCACCTACCTTATGGTTCGGGTGGACCCTGATAAGGTTGTCCCTCTGATGAATGCTGCGGATTCGGAAGCCTACATAAGTGAAAATCTTCCGTAGCGGGTTGAACAGGGTTTTTATAGATAGACGGATTACTTACTGGTTTGATGACGCTGAAAGAGGTCCTGCTCAACTCAGATCGGTTTATGGAGGTTAAATGACTTACGCAATTCGTATCCACGAACATGGTGGACCTGATGTTCTCCGATGGGAGGAGGTCGAAGTGGGTGTACCGGGTCCCGGCGAAGTTCGCTTACGCCAGACTGCAGCCGGGTTGAATTTCTTGGATGTGTATCAACGTAACGGTGCCTACAAACTACCCGAGCTGCCAACAGCACTCGGCATGGAGGCCGCTGGTGTCGTTGAGGAGGTCGGCGAAGGAGTGGATGACCTAAAATTAGGGGACCGAGTGGCTTACGCTGGTTACAAACCCGGATCCTATGCTGAAGGTCGTATTATGCCAGCCGAGCGCTTGGTGCTTCTTCCGGATTCAATTGATGATCGGCATGCTGCGGCGATGATGTTAAAGGGAATGACGGCTGAGTATCTCGTACGCCGCACTTTTGCGGTACAGCCTGGTCAAACTGTCCTGTTCCACGCGATAGCCGGCGGGGTTGGATTGATAGCATGCCAGTGGTTAAAGCAGATCGGTGCAACCGTTATCGGTACCGTCGGAACCGACGCGAAGGCAGAACTCGCCCAGGCTAGTGGCTGCGATTACACAATCGTCTACAGCCGTGAGGATTTTGCTGAGCGTGTTAAAGAAATTACTGATGGGGCTGGTGTTCCGGTTGTTTACGATTCTGTTGGCAAGGAAACCTGGCAAGGTTCTTTAAACTGTCTGCAACCACGTGGCACGATGGTAAATTATGGCGCTTCGTCCGGTGTTCCAGCAGATTTTTCTGTCAACCAACTACAGTTCAGCGGCTCGCTATACGTTACACGACCGACCTTACTGCACTATATTGCCAGTCGCGTGGATCTTCTAGAAAGCGCCAATGCACTGTTCACTGCGGTTGAGAACGGACTTAAGGTAGAAATTAATCAAACCTTCCCGTTAAAGGATACGGCTGAGGCTCATCGGGCGCTTGAGTCTCGCCAAACTACAGGGTCTACAATCTTGCTGCCCTAACGACAAGGCTACGAGAGGGTGTAGAACACACATTACATGGGGGACTAAATCGTGAAACACTCGACGATTATTGCCGGGGTCTTATTAATTGCCCCGCCTGTTTTAGGGCATCATAGTGATGCTGGTCTTGATATGGAGTCGGTGATCACCCTGGAGGGCACCGTTACTGGGTACTATTTTCGCAATCCGCACGTCTATTTCACTCTAGAAGCCGATGATGAAAACGGTGAAGCTGTCGAGTGGACGCTGCAAATGGGTGGGACAATTACTACGGGGCGCATGGGCTGGACACGAGATACTTTGGTCAATGGTGATCGAATCACCGTGGAGGCGCATCCCGAACTTAATGGACGTCCCTATGGACTCGTGGAATCTGTCGAGAAGGAGACTGGCACTATCTCAAGCTATATCGATGGATATGGTAACCCAAACACTGCGCTCTATGAATCGGATGTTACCGCCAGTACCACGACTCTGGAGGGAAAGTGGATGGCCAACTCGTCTGAGCTTGTCAGTTACCCAGGGGGGTTCGATGGGTTTTTCATTGCCAACCTTGAACTGACGGAAAGGGGTGGGAGTGCTCGGGCTGCGTACGATCCGCTGTCTCCCGAGAATCCTGAAGCCACGTGTGTTGGAAGACCGACGCCGGCCATGCTCGTCTCCAGCAACCTCTATCCGATAGAAATCACATTTAATGACGACGAAGAGGTCATCGTAATTAGGACTGACTATTGGGACGAAGTGCGAACCGTGTATATGGATGGTCGCGGCCACCCTGATGGCAACGAGCGTTTCCAAACAGGGCACTCCATCGGTTTCTGGGATGGGGGTACGTTAGTGGTGGACACTCGGAATTTTTCGGATCACCGGTCTCCCTATCAGATAGGTGTCCCGTCGGGTGGGCAGAAGCACGTGCTAGAAAGATACAGTCTGATTGAAAATGGTGCTCGGATCGCGGTTGAGTTTATTCTCGAGGATTCAGAATACATCGCAGAGCCACTGACTCATTCCAGGGAGCTAATCTACTCACCTCATCTACAGTCAATGCGATTTGACTGTGACCCCGAAGCCACAAGACGCTTCATGCTCCCCTTGAATTAGAGGAGGTATGGGGTGGTGGCGTGAATGTACACTGCTTGTCTTAATTAGTCTTCAGGTTTCCATTCACTGACGATGTCGTCGAATTCTGGTCGTGGGCGGTCTTTGGGTAATAGCGTCGCGGTGCCGATGTGGATAAAGCCTACGATCTGAGCGTCTTTACCGCTGCCTAGAAATTGGCGTATTTCAGGGTGATATGCAGGCCAGTCGGTTAGCCATTGAGCGTTGTACCCTAGTGCCTGGATCGCAACAAGTAGATTCTGGCACACGGCGCCCGAGGACAGTAGTTGTTCTAATTCGGGGATCTTTGCGAGTTTCTTCTTATTTGGTTGAAAGGTTACGACGAGTAATATAGGGGAGCGTTGTGGTCGTTCACGTTCGAATGTGATTTGAGCAGCCGTAGCATTTGGGTTGTCTCTTTGGAACAGCTGAGCGGAGAATGTACCCAACGCGAGTTGAGCTGACTCATCAAGAACTTGAATTTTCCATGGTTCAGATCGGCCGTGATCAGGGACACGCAGACCGGCCTGAAGGATTGTTCGCAGCTCCCGTTTGTTGGGACCCGGCTTGCCAAGATTCTTCGCCAGGACCGAGCGTCGTGAAAGCAGAAGATCGATGTTGGAACGGGTCATGGCGGGCGACTCTATCAGGTTGGTCCTATCAAGGGCATGGAACTCGCACTTTTCCGAGTGAGGACAGTCTCGATTCTGCCAAAGATAATCATCAATGTGAGAAAGATCTAGTTGGCCACCAAGCAGGTGCGATGGGAAATGCTGTGCTCATTGAGGTAGAGGTCAGTATCATGAGCACAGACTATGGGTCGGAGCCTCCGTGAGAAATCTGTAACACAGTAGGATCACCATGCCATCAGAGTTACCTTATGCCAATCTCACCCCTGATGTGGTTCTTGAATCCGTGGAGAGTGTGGGGTTTCGTTGTGATGGTCGAATAATTGCGCTGAACAGCTATGAGAACCGGGTATACCAGCTGGGCACAGAGGACGGTGGTTTCGTAGTTGCAAAATTTTATCGTCCACAGCGTTGGTCAGATGAGGGTATTATTGAAGAGCACCAGTTCACTGGTGAGTTGGTCAAGAAAGAGATTCCTATTGTTGCGCCTATCGAAATTGATGGTAGGACGTTCCATAAGCATGACGGTTTTCGTTTTGCGGTCTTTCCGAGACAAGGAGGCCGTTGGCCAGAGCTAGGTCAGTCGCAAGATAGAGTGTTGATGGGGCGTTTCTTGGGCCGGATCCACGCTGTCGGTGCTCTAACTCACTTTGAACATCGCCAGGATATTTCTATAGATCGCATGGGGCTAGAGGCCTCGCAATATGTGCTTGAAAGTCACTGGGTTCCCGAGCATTTGGTAGAGAGCTATGATTCCATCACAACTCGGTTACTGGGTTCTATCGC
>DBZY01000010.1:18628-19048 GCA_002311835.1 Proteobacteria bacterium UBA1148
CTCCGAATTCACGGCGACTGCCATTCCGGCAATATCCTATGGACGAATGACGGTCCGCAGTTCGTGGACTTGGATGACTGCGTTACCGGGCCAGCCGTCCAGGATCTTTGGCTGTTTCTTTCGGGTGAGCGCCAGGCCCGTTCACTTCAGCTCCAGGACATCCTTGAGGGGTACAGTCAGTTCTACGATTTCGATTATCGTGAACTGCACTTGATTGAAGCGCTTCGCACTCTACGTATGATTCACTACACTGCCTGGATTGCGCGACGCTGGATCGATCCTGCTTTTCCCCGGGCGTTCCCATGGTTTTCAGAAAATAAGTATTGGGAGGAGCATGTGCTTGCGCTGAAGGAGCAATCGGCAGCACTGGACGAGCCGCTTCTTGAGGTCATATAGTTATTTAGAGTGTGCAGGTTAAAG
>DBZY01000010.1:19101-19223 GCA_002311835.1 Proteobacteria bacterium UBA1148
ACAGCCACAAATTCCAGCTGAATATGCCGGCCGGGAGGCATGTCTGAAGGCACCATGTGTCGGACGGGGCAGTTATTTTCGTCTGGAAACATTGCTATCCAGTGCGGATTGACCTTGGGCCG
>DBZY01000010.1:19315-19502 GCA_002311835.1 Proteobacteria bacterium UBA1148
CGATTTTCACGCACGCCGGAAACGGATTGACGTGTTCTGGAATATCAGGTCCTGAAATTCGCTCTCTAGTCACCATTTTCTGATCCTTTTCACTTTCGATAGATGTATTGCGGGCAATTATCTCAGGAACACCCCAGGACATGCTAACAGTGGGTCTAGAGTCACTCTTTTGTTGTGTGTTCTGGCG
>DBZY01000102.1:0-199 GCA_002311835.1 Proteobacteria bacterium UBA1148
AAGTGGCGGGAATGGGCATACCGCATCTGTTAGACCAATCGACGCCCAAACATTTGTACGGACGTCGCTCCGTCAACGCCGTCGGTGGTCCGGAAAAACGCTGTCAGAGGCAGTGAATCTGGCCGGGATGCACCTCTTACCGGGCGGCAAGTTGGGCCATCATCTTCTCCCCCTTCACCGCCTCCAATGCCACTTTGGC
>DBZY01000102.1:307-4137 GCA_002311835.1 Proteobacteria bacterium UBA1148
ACCGCTGTCCGTCATTTTAGGAGCGGGACTCTCAATTAACCAGTTGTCCAAAAACCTGGTCCACTTAGTGCTAGATAGCAACCAGATGTCTTCACTGTCTCCGGAGATAGGCACCCTCCCTGTATGGGAAGTTATCAGTTAATTGCTGGTGACGGATCAGGGGTCAGACGCCCAGCGACTAACTTGCAATGATTCTGGTGGACCCAAACCGGCGCGGCCGATTGGTTACAAAACGGAGGTGCTACCCAGTGCCAATGAAGGATCCTGACTTCCCCAAACTCGTGAAGGTGAACACTCGTATACCGCTTCACACTGAGTTCAACAGCGAATCGTCTAGTGTCGACTTGGCGGCGACTAGATTAGCTCATGGCGATAGCGTGGTCTGAGAGGCTATGAGGCATAACTATTCGCCGATAGTGTCGCATCTATCGCTAGCGTCGAGAGCCCCACGGGTCGACTCAGTTAGTTGGCGGATCGGTCGCGTAAGCCTTCAACCAACAAAATAAGTTGACAAGTTCCATCTGTTTTATCGTCTGGCACCTGGGCCGTAGCAACTCAGGCGAAGACACCACGATGGCTAGACTCTTGGATCTGGAAACTGCCACATTAATCCTATTAGGACTAAGCAGGAATTCCGCCCCGCGAGGAGACTCGTCAAGGGAAGATGCGGCCATCGAAATGATCACCACGTGAGCCTCTAAACCCTGGAATCTGTCGACAGTTCCGATATGAGCGCCTACGCCAAGACGCTCGGAAAGCCGTCTAACCTGCATGTTGTAAGGCGCTACGATCAAGATGTCGTCAATCGTTAGAGGTCGAGTAGTGTTATCGGCATCTTGTACTTCGGCGGTTAGCAATTCCTCAACCACCCGATGTATCGTGGTGACCTCCTCCATACTACATTGGGAGTTTCCCTCGTGCGGTACTGGAAGATAGACAATGCCCGTTCGCTGTGTCACCAACTTGGCATTCTTGCTATGCAGCACTTGTTGATTTGCTGTTCCGGGATGCGCCTTTACGCGGTTATCATAGATTGCTTCTGAAATAAATCCGCTGACATCAGGATGCATTCGCCAGGTCGTGTCCAGAAATACACCTAAGTGCTCCGGGATCGTGGCTAGACCGTTCAAGTAGTACTCTAATGCAGATTGCCCGCTGTCACCTGGGTGGCTGCCTTGTATTGGCTGGGCGAGCTGCATTTGATCTCCCACCAATACGAGATTACCCGCAGAAAGTCCCACGCCCACCGCATTGGCCAAAGAAAACTGGCCGGCTTCATCTACGAATATATAATCTAAACTCCCTTCCCACTCTTCCCGGCAAAACATAAATGCCGTCCCACCGATTACCACAGGTCCTGAACCCGAGGCCCGGAAACCACCGGAATTACTTCCGACATATTGGGCTTTGCCAGATCTCAATATCGGCTCGTCTGAATTTCCACCCACCTTAATCACATTCGCATCTTGCAATCCAATAGACTCCGCGTGCTCGACAACACTTTCCAGGAGATTAATTATTGTCCTGTGACCGTTTGCGGTGACACCGATTCGTTTGCCGCTTTTTAGCAATGCAGCGATGACCGCAGCTGATGTGAACGTCTTGCCGCAGCCCGGCGGACCTTGGATGCACAACACGGATGAATCGAGACGTTCGACTATGTCGATGATTTGAGGAACTAGGTCAGTATCGAGGTCCACAATGCGACCACCGGCCAACCCCGCTATCCTAGGTGGCCTCCGATTTAGGAGATCATCGACAGCGCGAGAAGGCATTCCTCCCCTGGACCATGCTTCCACATATCGATAGACGCTAGAGGCTATTATGTCGGCGTTGACATACTCATCGGGGATTAGGCTTAAGCGGTCCGGAGGAGTAGGCCTCGAAGGCCCTAGCCTGATCTCCAATAAACCTTGGTCCCGGTCTAAAGAAATAATTTGGGTAGTGAGATGTAAGTCGTGAGCGAAATAACATCTGGAACCAGGCCCGAGTTTAGTATCTTGGTCTGGATCGAAACTGTACTGATATACCAGTGATCTTTTGTCCTGCCGTGGAATTTCAGCAGTGCGTTGCAACGCGCCCAGACAATCAAGATCATTCGCTAGCTCGTGTTCGCTCATCTCGTGCCGATCAAACATTGCCCAAAATACCGGTTTGGCCTCCCTCCAGTGAAACTCCAAAAGCCAAGCGAGTAATTCCTGAACACGTATCTTTTCCGGATCAGCAATGGCTCCCGAATCTGTTTCTGAGATTAGCCTTTCCGCTAGGACGACTTCAGGTCTCTCGGATCTCGTATCGGGCTTTGATTCGATGTTCCTCGATGGATCCGAGTCATACGTGATTCCGGAAGCGACTTGGACTTCTCTGAGCCACGTTACTAGTTCCATAAGAGATTCGCAGTCGACTTTGTTATACTCGCGGATACTTGAAAGGATTGGAGACTTTTCCCAATGTTGGTCCTCGCCACTCTCAAGCCATTGGGCATAGGCAACCACTGATCCCGAAGCGGTGTTAATCTCGCCGCTGCGTGAGGGTCGATAAACCTTTTCAATATCCTTGAGAGAGTAACTTGGCGTTCCCACAATGAGACCCTGGCGCACGACTGTATAGCAGTCAATAAATACCTGATTTCTTAGAAGGTCGTCTACTTCTTTTTCCCTCGTAGCATATTGACCCATAAGCCGGCGACAAGCAGTTGTTTCGTAAGCGGCGTAGTGATAAATGTGCATCGATGGGTCATTTGACCACCTTGTGTGAGCCCAATCGACGAAATCCTCGAACGCCTTCTTCTCCTGATTCAAATCATGGGCCCACCAGTCTGAAAATTCGGGCACGCCAGCCTCTAGATGAACCGCCCCGAACAGATACTCCAGACCTCCATCGGCCAACGGGAATCCCTCAAAGTCGAAGAACACATCGTTGGGGGAGCCTGGCGGCAACATCGTTAGGCCTAGTCTCCCATTATTTGGATCTGCGTCGCGAACTTGGTATTGAGGCTCGCCCATCTCCTTCGATGCTATTTGTAGTTTGGCTTGGGTTTTCAAACGCTCCATAACATCCGATGCCATTCCAGGCACGGAAGTTATGTCTGATACGGCGAGGGCGGAGGCGGTTGGAACACTCGCCTCCTCAAACTTCTTTATCTGACCACGGGTGATGTTTGCAACAACACTGAGGTGATCAGATTCTTCGAATATCTGCGCTGCATAGGTCGTCCATCTCCCATATTCTCTCGATAGACCCGGTTGCGGTGGGTTAGAGGGATCAAACTCTCGGAGAAACTCCTCAAAGGCGAGCAGGAGCTCACGGTAATAGTAACGGTACGAGTTCGTCCTAAACTGTACCCTTGCACTGCCTCCGAGGACGATTTCAAACTCGGACGGTTGACGACCCTGAACCTGTTCGAGCATATCGGAATATGCACAAAGTTGAACGATAAAGTGGGCCTTGGGGGATCTCGCCAGCTTTGTATCCCAGGGTTCGTAATGATGAGGTCCAAAGACTGACGCTCCCTCTCGCTTTACGAGGAAGTCAGCCCAGCCGCCAAACCCTGGCGTCTCGAGTCGCGCCTGATAGATAAAATCCGTGCCTTCCCTCATGGCTGCGATTGTAGTGTCGAATGGTGAGTTATCCCGGCCAATCTCCACAATTTGCTTGCCTTGTTGCTTAAGGTCGTCCAGGAACGCAATCTCATGCTGCATACCCTTTTTGGCAAATAGTAGAGTCTGCAGGTCCGCTTGGTCCGGGGTAGGCTGAAGCTTGTCGGCTACGGATGGAATTACTGGACCCGACTTATATTCGCCCACCAGCCACCGATCCATCCAGGAGGC
>DBZY01000051.1:0-3780 GCA_002311835.1 Proteobacteria bacterium UBA1148
GGGTTAGGTGCTGTCAACACCCCGACCATTTACTTCTTTCGTTCCCAAACGGTTAGCACCACTCTAAGGGGTAGTTTCTTGTTGGTTGTCCTCGAACGGCTCAAAAAGGCAGAATCGCTCATAAGGTTGCTGGGCTGAGGGGCCATCACTAACCCAGATTTCCCGCGCATCCGCGTCAAGCACGATCGAAGTTAAAGTCTCTAACCAAGTTGTCTTGTCAGATAACGCTGGGTTCAGAACTTTGCATATTGCGTTATCTCCATTCTCAGTATCAGCGAGCCACTGGCCGACCTGCTTGCGGTCGATTGGATCGGGGAAACTTACGAGGCGCTGCCATCGTTCTCCTCGTATGAGGCTGTCCTCCATGGCGCATGCTTCGTCCACCAACCGGCAATGGTTAGTGTGCCAATAAACGTCTTCACGTTGTAAAGCTCGTTCGAACACACCCTTAGGTGTGGCCTCGAGACACCAGCCGCGGCCTAAATCATCGGCGACGAAAAAATTGATCGTGGCCTCCGGTGGGTTGTCATGAATAACGGCTCGGGCACCCTCTAGACTGGTTGACATTAAAGCTTGTCGAATCAGTGCAGCAAATGGGACACGCCCAATAGAACGATTGGAACTACAACCAAGTCCGGTCTCAATTGCTACGATACCGTATTCGTTCAACCCGTACTTGCCTGGCTGGCCGCACTCTGTAACCACCAAGTGATCCGGCTGATCATCACAATGAGCCATGATCACGGCACGGAACGCCATCACTTCTGGTCGCCACTCCCAATTCATCCCGAGTAGCGTGTGACCATTATTTGTGCGTTGTGGGCCTACGAATATGTTTGAACACTCACCGAGCTGTAGATGCTCAAATGTAATTTCGTAACGCACCGTTAGCGTTAATATGTCGTATAACTCCTGCCGAGCGCCCTCAGCAATTCCTTCCATTTCTTCCAGAACCGCCGGGCAAGCTTCTGCCAATGGATCGACGTAACGGCCTGCGCGACGGCGAATCTCAGTGACGTCAATACCGAGATGGTGCCTAAACAACTGGTGATAGAAATCAACAGCTACACCTATGGGTTCAGCCAGCTGACGACCATGCTGACGTCCACGTTCACGACTCGAACCCCGGAGTACGAGTCGGTGCAGTCGATCAGATACATTGTTGGCATTAATCATTAAGGTCTTTCGTTCACGCGTCCGTTAGACTGCAAATGTAATTCACAATACCCAATTAGCTTCGTTTAGGGAAACAATACAGAAACAGGTGCAAAGCAAACTTCACCGTAATATTCAGCCCTTATTTCACAGACAATCATCTAATAAACTATCGCAATAATACTATCAACACAAATCAGGCAAGGTCTCGCAACATTATTTTCTGGCGAGCTGTCTTAAGAAAACATAACGGATAAAACGATGCATATCGACCAAATCTATGTGGTTCCGACCTGGGGTGGATATTATAACGACGATCTAATGGCAATCGAGTCAGGCGCCGTGAAAGACGGCCTGTTCTACTTGGGCTCGCCGGTCACTCCTGGCTTCGACGAGATTCGGCAACCAGCCGAAGCAGCATCCGTTATTCTAGTGCTTGATAATGGTGCTGTTGCCGTTGGAGATGCCCTGTCTGTTGCCTATTCCGGAGCAGGCGGTCGGCACACTCGCTTTACTCACAACCGGCAGATTCCATTGTTAAAGGATTTCGTTGCGGCACTGAAAGGCTGGAAGATTAGTGAGTGGAAGGAAATGTGTCAGCAAGTCGAGACACTCCCATCCCCCGGAGAAGATTTTCACCGCATAGCAGCAGAATACGGTCTGTCTCAAGCCCTACTGCAGGCAGCTGCATTAGTAGAACGCTGCACAGCGGCCGAAATTGTTGCCAGTATTTGCGGTCATCAGCTAACCGCCGAGCCCATCCCGATTTATATCCAAGGTGGCGATGACCGCTATACCTCTGTGGACAAGGCGATTGCCAGACGCGCCCCAGTCCTACCTCACGGCCTTATAAATACAGTAGATCTTATCGGACACAAAGGCGAGAACTTGACCGCCTACTTAAACTGGATTGTTGCTCGTATCAAACGCTTCGCGTCCAGTGATTACCGACCAGAGATCCACTTTGACACCTACGGTATGCTTGGCCAAATCTTTTCTAACGATGCAAAAGCAATCGCCCACTACATTGAATCTCTAGCCAAAACTGCTTCGCCGTATTCGCTTTGTGTTGAGACCCCTGTTTTGCTCCAGAGTCGTGATGCTCAAATCGAAAACTTCGCGGCTATCCGGAGCGGACTTAAACGAATGGGCAGCGCAGCAAACATTGTTGTCGATGAATGGGCTAACACAGCGGAGGACATCGCAGCCTTTATCGCTGCTGAAGCAACCGATATGGTCAACGTCAAATCTCCCGATCTTGGTTGTCTAACGAAGGCCGTTGAGGCGATCCAACAATGCTGGGCAGGCGGCGTGCGCCCCATTCTCGGAGGTTCCTGTACAGATACAGATGTATCAGCACGAGCAGTGGCTCACGTTGCTCTTGGTGCTAGACCCGCTTGGGTTCTCGCTAGACCTGGCATGGGTGTAGACGAAGGCTTCCAGATCGTTCACAACGAAATGCACCGTACACTCGCCCTTCTTAATCTCTAAAACTTGTGACTGGATATCGGACTGCAATGGTTTCAGCATCACGCTACCCCATATTCCGCCTGTATCGATCATATTCTTGCGATTTCGGGATTCAATCTTAGCGTTCCGTTGCAGGGAGCCGCGACCAACTCGGGAACACCATTTTAGCCTGACAGGGCAAGCGCTTCTGTTGAAATAAATCCCAGAGACAACTTCCGTGATCAGACCAAATTCATTAAACCGGCGGAAAATATTTCTTACATTTCTCTTGATTGGCAACGATCATGTACCTAAGAACCAGTGACTTCAAATCGGCAATGTTCGGCTCCCTCCGAACCACACTGCACCTCTTCTACTCGACAGGTGACTTCATGACCCAACGAAGCAAAGGCTGATTCCATACCGCCGGCAAAAGCACCCTCAAACATATAACAAGTCTTGCGGCCAGTACTCGCCCCATATTCGGCAACGTACACAGAATGACTCACCCGCAGTTCAGAAAAAAGCTCTTCAGGATTAAAGTGCTCGACCGATATTTGTGCAAATCCCCTCTGTCCCATTCGTTTCATATAGTGATCGAAAATCGCCGCGCCATTGATACCGAATGTCGTTGCCTCTCGGTCGCACCAGATACGGGCAGCCTCATAGGTTGCGTCAAACAATACTTTGCGATAGGCCTCTAACCCAAAAGTCTCCTCGAATGCTTTATGTGCACCAACCCAAGCATGCCGCGGTTGAAGAATCATCGGTTGCCCATCGACCATCCAGATTCCAGTCTCGGGATCGACAATTACCTCCACAGGCAATTCACATAGATGCGAACGATCCTCACTCACAGACATGTGCATAGCAAACTTAGTTACCCCATACTTTCTTCAGGAAACTCACCCAGTTTTCCCCCATCACCTTGCGAATGCGACTTTCGTGCCAACCCCTTTGCTCCATATTTTTGGTCAGTTCCGGAAAGTCTTGGATGCCGGAAAAGTTCTCTGGGTATCCCAACTCATCTATTTCGGCTAACTTTCGAGCATGGCCTTTGTCACGCAAGAGGTATTCAAATGTTTCACCGTCTACGCTATACCCCTGTACAAAGTCGGTGCCTATTCCGACGTGGTTTTCACCGGCTACATTTATTACGTGTTCGATTGAATCTAT
>DBZY01000051.1:3876-4433 GCA_002311835.1 Proteobacteria bacterium UBA1148
TCAGCCAACTTCCGCAATTGTTCGTCTGTCTTATTTCGAAAATGCTCAAAACGTGCGCTTGGGCTGATATGACTATATGTGACGGGCTTCTCTGAGGCATCGATCGCATCATCGGCGGTACGATATCCAACGTGACTAAGATCAATAGCGATACCGACGCGATTCATTTCCACGATAAGTTCTCGCCCGAAGTCAGTAAGGCCGCCATCGCGGCCCTCAAGACAGCCGGAACCAACCGCATTCGCCGTATTGTATGTGAGCTGTACAACACCAACGCCCAATTCTTTGAAAACCTGAACGAAAGGTAAATAATCGTCAAAGTGAGTGGTATCCTGCCAGCCAAGAACAATACCAACTTTGTTCTCGCGTTTAGCGCGGTGAATATCCTCAGTTGTATATACTTGCAAAAGGATGTCGTCATGTTGCTGTAGCCACCCCTTCCAATTAGCCAATGCTTTGAACGTATCGGGCGCACGCAAATAAGGGAGAGCATGGGTGCAGTTGGCTGCAGTTAGGCCTCCTTCGTGCATAGCCTCGAATACTTCGCGACTCCAGTT
>DBZY01000051.1:4450-9139 GCA_002311835.1 Proteobacteria bacterium UBA1148
ATTGCGTCTTGGTGTAAGGTCATATGATCTCCTGAGAGTAAAGTTATTACTTATATGAACTTGGTTAAATAAAGCGCGATTTCGGGGAATGCGGTCAGAATCACGATCGCTAATATCAAGATACTCCAATAAGGAATTGTAGCTCTTGCAGCTTCAGGTAGAGTGACTTCATCGCGACTAATAGCTAGCAAGACATAAAGATTCACGCCTACGGGTGGAGTAATGGCGCCAATCTCAATCAGCAGAGTGATAATTACACCGAGCCAAACTGGATCAAACCCCAACGAAATCATTAACGGAAAAACTATGGAAAGCGTCATGATCATCAACGAAAGGCCATCGAAAAAACAGCCGAGGAGGAAATAGATAAGCGTAAGTACGACCATTACCTCATACTTGGATAGCCCGGCAGAACTTACCATTTCAAAAACTTGTCTGGGCAAACCCTGGTTAGCAACTGCCTGGGCAAGAATGAGCGTGCCTAGAATAACGAAGACGATTGCAGCAACTATTCGACTACCCGAGATAATAGCTTCCCAGAGTTTGCCGATTGTCAGCGTGCCCCAAGTGAATCCCATGATAATTACCACCACAACTCCGAGACCTGCTGCTTCGGTGACAGTGGCGAGCCCACTATAAATCGTGCCCAACACTGCGAAGATCAGAACCGGCAATGGCCATATATCGACTAAGCTACGGAACACCTCACCCCAACTGGGTTTCGAAGTCTCGGCCGGCACAGTCTCTGGGTGAAGCACGGCAGACACCCCAACATAAAAGCTGAACATTGCCGTGATCATCAAAGCTGGTAAAATTCCAGCGAGAAAAAGCTTGCCTACTGACACGTCCATCATAGCGCCGTAGATCAACAATGACAGGCTTGGCGGAACCATCAGGCCAAGCACCCCCGCACCAGCAAGAGAACCCAGAACCCGCGGTTTATTGTAGCCGCGCCGCCCAAGCTCGGGATATGCTACAGCTCCAACAGCGGCCGCGGTAGCGCTACTTGAGCCGCTAACGGCGCCGAACAACATACACACCCACACATTAGTCTGTAATAGGCGCCCGGGTAATCGATAAAACAATGGTGACAATGCCGAATAAAGCCGATCACTAACACCACCACGCAACAGGATTTCTCCCAAATACACAAACATTGGAACTGCGGCTAATATGTAATCGCTAAAAACATTCCACACCGCAGGCACAGCCAGGACTGTCAGACCACCTGCCTGAAAATGTAAGATGATAAGACCAGTTAGACCGACCGCGGCGCCCAATCGAGCTCCGCTTCCCATAGTGATGGCGAGAGCGATGATGATGATTATCCAGACCAACGATCGCTCCTCTAGTCCTTATTTAGAGTCGCGTTGGTTAATCAACTCGCGAACAATCTGAAAGACGTTGTCGGCTACAATGAGAATCATAAGTGCGGAGACCAGCGTCATCAGCCCCATCCAGGGGTAAAGCAAGATCTCCGCCATTTCGGACCTCGCACCATATTTGTACGAAACGGCTGTGTATTTGTAGGACTCGAACAAGAATACGGCAGCGAATACAACTAAGATCGAATTAGCCACCGTCTTAGCAATTACTCGACCTACCCGTGGTAGGCGATCGGCAAGTATGGTAATCCTCAGGTGGCTGTTATCGACCAACCCATTAGGCAGAGCCAGCAGGAATGTAGTGGCAAGCAGAAGACCAACCAATTCATCAGAAAAATGAAAGGGTGCTCCAATGAAATAGCGCATGATAGCGCTTAGAACGACAAAAAAGGTAAGCAGTATTCCTGCGGCCGCACTCGCATACATACCGACGGCAGACATCCACGCTACTGGTCGCGACACTTGTCGGCGCGGCGACTGCTCTGGCATGGGAGACGTTAAATTAGCCTTGCGACAAGAACTCGCATAACAATCCGCAGCAACAGACAACCTCCCCCTTCGGCGAAGGGGGAGGCGTATCGTAGTTCAACCTATCACTCTGGTGGCGTAAGGCCAAGCTTCTTCATCAAGCGGTTGGCATTATTGACTGTCTCAGGGCCACCTTTAACAGCCAACTTATACCAAGTGTCAAGTGCGGCCTTTCGGAATGCCTGGCGATCCTCATCAGAGAACCCTTCAAGAACTGTGAATCCATGATTCTCCACGAATTCCCTAGCAATCTCATCCTGGAGCGTTTGAGTGTCCTGTGCCAGACTCCAACCGCCAATGAATCCAGCAGCTTCTGACACAACAGCCTTCAGATCAGCCGGGAGAGCATCCCATACATCTTGGTTGGCAAGAATGACATTGGGCACAGACGCATATGGTACGAAGTCACTGCCGTAGTGAGTGACTTCCTGTATAGAAATCGTTTTCCCGGATGAATAGGCATAAAGCGCACAATCAACGACACCCGTGTTCAAGGCTATATACAGTTCATTCTGTGGAATGACCTGAGCCGAAGCACCGAGCGTGTTGAAGGAAGTCATGACTTCCTTGTTAAACACACGAAGTTTCCGCCCCTTTAGATCAGCAAAACTCTTGGCCGGATCCTTGCAGAATATCGCTAGAGGAAAAGCACCACTATGCTGGAAGCCGACGACCTGGACCCCTGCATCCGTGAAAAAGTCGGTGAAGATCTCCTCCAGAATTGGGATAACTTGCGGGTGCTCGTCCGCCCTCAGAATCGAACCCGTTGGATAAATGTTAGCGATTTGTGGAGCATCACGTCCCAGGACACTAGGAATTATTACCCACAACTCGGCCGCACCAGCAGGCAATAAACGCAGTACATCTACATCCTTCAGGCCGAGTGAACCTCCATGATAGACAGTAACATTCAAGCGACCCTTGGCCTTTTCATTAATACGATTGGCAAAGAGATCCATGGCCTTGGCCTCGAGCCGGCTTGGCACCCAGACACTATTCATTCGCCATTCAATGGTATCCGCAGATACGGTCTGCAAAGGCAACCCGATGAACATCGTAAAGGCGGCACTGACAACTAAGATTCTCGTCAGAGTTTTCTTTAACACCCAACAAATTTTCATACCCATACCCTCCTATAATTACAGTTAAAGATGTTGGCCATCTTAAGATTCCACTTCCCTATAACTGATTGCCTTAAAAATTCTTCACCTAATTCCTAGTCAAGGCGACGCATCAAAATAGAGTAAGTGCTGTCAAGTATAGTGCACACCACATTTGGAAGACTATAGAGCGAACAACAACAAAAAATATGTGAAAAAGGCTGGCACCGCGCCAAATTTCTACTTTCTTATAAGAATATAATCACTTTCAAAGTGGTAACAATTCGACACTGGTGAGGAACCGGCCATGAAGCACAGCACGCAGCGCATATTGACTACTCATACAGGCAGCTTGGCGCGTCCACTTTCTCTAATCGAGTTAATGCTCGCCAAAGAACAAGGTGACCCCTATAAACAGGAAAAATTTGATACTGCAGTTCAGGAGGCAGTAAACGACGTCACACGACGTCAGGTAGAAGCCGGGGTGGACATCATCTGCGACGGGGAGCAGGGAAAAACGAGTTATCTAACTTACGTTAAAGAAAGACTCTCCGGATTTGAGACCCGTGAGTCCAAGGGAGGCGAGAACCCTTGGCGGGACTCTCGAGAGGTCCGTGCCTTTCCAGAATTTTATGAATGGAATGCCAAAACCAGAGCTGGCATTGTTGCACCACGCTCAACGACAGTTTGCACGGGGCCAATCTCATATATCGGCAAGAAAGCAGTACAAAAAGACATTACTGTCCTCAGAAACGCCTTAGATGGAATTGAACCCCACGAGGTTTTTATATCAGCGATATCGCCTGCGGATGTAGAAGGCCGTCAGCACAACGAGCATTACGAGACCGCAGAAGAATTTTTGTTCGCCATCGCCGACGCTATGCACGAAGAATACCAAACCATCGTCGATGCCGGGTTTCTGCTACAGATCGATGACCCCCGCTTGCTCACTTACTATGTATCCAATCCAGAGTTGACTGTGGAAGACTGTCGCCGATGGGCAGAGGCACGAATAGAAGCAATAAACCACGCACTTCGAGGCATCCCACCGGAACAAGTTAGATTTCATACCTGCTACGGTATCAACATCGGGCCCCGGGTCCACGAGATGGCACTTGAAGATGTAGTAGATATTATGTTGCGAGTCACCGCAGGGGCTTATTCTTTTGAAGGGGCCAACCCCGCCCACGAACACGAGTGGCAGGTCTGGCAAAGTGTTAGTCTGCCCGATGGAAAGATTTTGATCCCAGGCGTGATATCTCACACAACCAACCTTGTTGAGCACCCAAAGTTGGTGGCGCAACGATTAGTGCGGTATGCCAACATCGTGGGTCGGGAAAATGTCATCGGTGGCAGCGACTGTGGCTTTTCGTCATTTGCCAGCACTGAACCGGAGATTCACCCCACTGTAGTTTGGGCCAAATTTCGGGCTATGACTGAGGGGGCCCGGCTAGCATCTCGCGAGTTGTGGAACAGATAAGTCGCGCCCACCATTTTCCACTCCTTATTAGGCCAGTTTCGCTGGCCCTTTCCTTCTCCGAATTTGTCGTGTGCTGAAACTGGGTCCCTTTGTGTCCTCTCCAGTCCATTTCAGTCACATATGCGCGGGATCGGGTGTGCAATTCTGACCACTACTGACCAGAACCATCTCCTCTGATGCACGTAGGTCCACTCCC
>DBZY01000072.1:0-2628 GCA_002311835.1 Proteobacteria bacterium UBA1148
TTCCACCGGATGAGCTATTCTCTGACCAGGCCATCAAAAAGCGTGGCCCATGCGCCCATAGTCAATGCATAGAGTAGAGTACGTTTCATGAAACATGTCCCTCCGAGCATGAACATTGGAGTGTGGCAGGAAAATAAAAAAAACGCGACCATGATTTCAGCCTTAAGCAAGTAAAATCAATATCACAAACGAGAGAGACTTTACTTTTAATTTTTGGAAGTGAATTATGATATCTATTGTAGTTAGACCAGCTAAAATCAGTACTTTATGCATCTGAGAGAATCCAGAATGAGCGTATTAATCAAAAAAATATTTCTGTGTTGCTTCTTTCTTCATGCAATGTTCTCTCATGCGCAAGTAACACAACCTATAGATCTTTCAGGTGTCTGGAGTACTAACACTCTGGATACGTTGGATAATCCGGCCTGGAATATCGAAGGTAAGTTTTCTTGCAGATGCACAGCAGAAACATACGAGTACCTACAGACACTCCTGTATGACCCATCCAACGACCACCTGTCCGCTCAAGAAATAATAGAGTCCCTTGAAGCACACACTTTTCAAATCATCGCCGATCGACTCACCGACACAGGTCGAACAGTCGGCTCAGCGTTCGATCTTGCTGACGACCCTGCCATTCAATGTGAGAGCTTCGGAATTTTCAGAACCGTGCTTCACTCTGATCCGATTGAGTTTGAAGTATATGACGATCACATCATCATCAGAGGGGAGGATCTGACTGTCGATCGAACGGTGTATATGGATGGTCGCGGGCATCCTAATAATGGACAAAAGAGTGCTAGTGGGCATTCAATCGGTTGGTATGAAGGACGCACATTAGTCGTAGAGACCGTGAATGTTACCCCTAATCTAGCAGACGATCAGCTGGCTATTCACAACAGCGACCAAGCAAGAAGTGTTGAGCGCTACACAGTAAGTCCAGATGGACGTAGACTGGATGTGCAA
Organism: Proteobacteria bacterium UBA1148; assembly: GCA_002311835.1. Lineage (GTDB taxonomy): Bacteria > Pseudomonadota > Gammaproteobacteria > Steroidobacterales > Rariloculaceae > UBA6522. Next base: position 967 of record DBZY01000072.1, read on the forward strand.
TTCACTATGTACGATCCAGTAATGCTGCAGGAACCCTTAACGATTGAGAGGCCACGAATCCTCACACCAGATGTGGAACTTGAACGCCCTCCCTGTGAAGCGATATCTGGACAATTTTAAGAAAGATAATACTGTGAAAGGCAAGATCTTTACCTTTATCTGCGGCACACTACTGAATGCCTCGCCTACCCTATCGCACCACAATTTCGCTGCGCATTATCAAGTCGATGCAATTATCGAAGTCTCAGGTGTTGTGACCGAGTTTCGCTTCGTAAATCCGCATGTACGGCTTTATTTTGAGGTCAGGAACGAAGACGGGGTGCTCGAAACCTGGATGGCGGAAGGTGATGCCTCCGTCGCACTCAGGAGATCTGGTTGGACAGCAGATCATCTAAAAACAGGTGACAGAGTAAGGATAGTTGGTAGTCCTTCACGCAACGGCTCTAACATGCTCGGATGGGATACTATTACGCTGGCTAACGGCACAAGAATTGGGGGTGGAAGTGGCCGATTAGAAGAACGTTTAAGAATCCTAGACCAAAGCTTGGCGCAATTCCGGCAGCAGCGGAGTCCTTAGTTATTCCCATCCACTTGGCTCTACCTATCCAACCCATTAATGACTAACGAGAGATATTGATATGATGACGCGACGAGGTTTATTCGGCTGGCTTTCTGGGCTCGGCTTTCTTTTTTATCGCCCTACCCAAGCTTTTGCTCAAAACCGTTTGCCAGCCCGGACAATACCCGCAAGTGGCGAAACTCTACCGGTGATTGGCCTTGGCTCTTCGAAGGCGGTCTCACGGATCCCTGCAGATGGAACTGATTCCTTGGCTGCAGTGCTAAGGATGTTAGTAAATTACGGGGGCCAGCTGGTGGACACAACGCCATACAGCGAAGAAAACGAAGGCCCCTTCGGACAAATATTAAGCGCCCCTGATCTACGCGATGAACTCTTTGTTGCTCTGAAGATCAATACCATGGATGAGCAGATTGGTATTAGGCAGGTACGACAAGCTCAACGATTGTTTGACCGGGAAACATTTGACCTAATACAAGTCATGAGCCTGCGTGGTCTTGATGTTCATTGGCCAAATGTAAAAGAATGGAAAGAAACGGGAGAGGCTCGATACATTGGCGCTACGGTCTCCAATTATGAGGATTATGGAGATTTGGAATCCTTCATGAATACTGAAGCGTTAGATTTTATTCAAGTGAATTACTCGGTTATAGAAACCCTGGCCGAAGAACGAATTCTGCCTTTAGCTCAAGATCTTGGTATAGCTGTAATCATAAATGGTCCATTCATGAACGGTGATTATTTTGGACTCGTAAACAACCAAACGCTCCCCGAGTGGACAGCGGATTTTGACTGTGCGAGCTGGGCGCAGTTCTCACTGAAGTACATTCTCGCTCACCCAGCGGTTACCTCTGTCCTCACTGAAACCACTAACCCACAACATATGCAAGAAAACATAGCGTCCGCATTCGGACGCTTACCTAATGAATCGGAAAGACAGCGAATGAACACCCTTGCTCGCTCACTGTAAAGTTCACAACATACTTTAGATATATGCTCGACAGCATCAATCCAAGGGCCAAGGGACGACAGATTATGATTCGTGAAAAAAGTTGGCCAGAGAACAGGCTCCAGTGCCATAATTC
>DBZY01000072.1:2663-2886 GCA_002311835.1 Proteobacteria bacterium UBA1148
CAGTGCCATAATTCCAAACAGAACAACTCAATTCTTGGAGTTTGGAGTACTTGGACCGCGTGACAATCTTCACACGCATGCGCTCTGTAATGGCAGCTACGATCGGTATCATAGTTATGGTATCTGGGAGCTGGCTGGTTGTGGCCAATGGGCAGACTGGAGATTCGCGGATCGAGGGAGCGCCCACGTCAGAATTTCATTTCGCACGGCTTGTTTATAACAG
>DBZY01000072.1:3054-4616 GCA_002311835.1 Proteobacteria bacterium UBA1148
GCCGTTGAGGTCGGACAGTGGTATCTGAACGATACGGAGGCTGAACTGCTGCGAGAATATCTGGATCGAGGCGGATTTCTGATGGTGGATGATTTTTGGGGTGGCTACGAGTGGTCAATATTTACCGATTCGATGCGCCGAGTCTTTCCAGATCGTCCGATTATAGATCTTGGGGAAGAGCACGAACTCCTCCATGTCCTATACGATCTGGATCAACGCACTCAAATCCCTGGTCGAGGTGGCCAGAGACGAGGCACCGTCCCTCGTTGGCGTGGCATTTTTGATGACGATGGACGGTTAATGGTAGCTATTAACTTCAATATGGACATGGGCGACGCATGGGAGCACGCCGATGATCCCTGGTACCCCGAACCGATGACGGCCTTGGCTTATCGCTTCGCCGTCAATTATCTGATCTACTCAATGACACATTAAGAAGCAGCGATATATCCGGGTATGATTCCTTCAGAATGGCCGCAGATTGTAGTCGCATGAGAGCTAATTTATTTAGTCTGTGGCCCTAAAAGAATGATGCGTAAGGGGTAAAAATGAACTTTGTTCGGATTAGCCTACTATCGACCTGTTGGTTTTGGGCCTGTCACGTTGCAGCTCATCACGCTGCAGCAGGAATCTACGATAGCAACACTATCGGTGAAATTGAGGGACGAATCTCCTCTATTTTCTGGCGTAACCCTCATGTCCGTTTAGATGTAACCCTCATCAACGAGAATAATTCAGAAGAGACTTGGGAGGTAGAGTTTGGTTCCGTGAACACAGTGGAGCGCCTCGGTATTAGCCAAAATGTGATAAGAGTAGGCGATCAAGTGAAAGTCTCTGGAAGCATAGGAAGGAACGGCCTTCAAGCCATGTTCGCGCGCTCAATTACGTTATCTAGCGGTGAAGAAGTACCACTTCAGGCCGGCGTTGAACGCCGTTACGGGCTAACCGCAGACGCAATCCGTGATGCTCAAAATGCTGATGCAGAACTACGAGCAGATATCTTTCGAGTTTGGCTGCCTAGCGAACGTCCAGAAACTGGCGCAGGTACAACTGTATTCCCTTTGACAGAAGCTGGTCATGCTACAAAAGCTGAATGGGATCCTACAAATGACCCTGCGTTGCGCTGTATACCACCTGGATTGCCTACGGCAATGGATAACCCGTATCCAATAGCATTTCTAGATCAGGGCGATACCATCATTCTTCTCCTTGAGGAATGGGATGGCATTCGCACAATCCACATGAATGGCACGGGTTCTGGGGAGCAGACTCAACCTCGGATGGGGTATTCCACAGGCCGTTGGGATGATAATACTCTGATCGTAGAGACGGCTGATATCGGTTGGCGTTATATAGATGATTTAGGCACACCCCAAAGTGAGGATGTGTTCATTAACGAACGTTTCACGCTTAGTTCCGATGGAACAAGCCTAGCCTGGGAAGCACGGATCACAGATCCTGTGAATTTTACCGAGCCGGTAGTAATGGAAGGTGTGTGGATCTGGATCCCCGGACACGAGATCAAACCATTTAATTGTGCTCTACCCGAAGACGCTGAGTAA
>DBZY01000045.1 GCA_002311835.1 Proteobacteria bacterium UBA1148
TCACGGCCCAGTGCCCAGGGGCCCAGGCGCATGTTTCGATAGCCAAATTGCGCCAACCCCCGGGGGGTGACGTGCTATGCTAATCTTTCGATTCCTTCTTTGAATTGCAAGTCAGATTAAATTGCTACGATAAATAATCAGAATAATTATTTGGACTAACTGCAAATTAAGATGGCATCTGTCTAAGAAAGCGCTAGGCTAACAGTGGAATGGAATACAAACAATGAAACCAGCCCCATTTGTTCATCTAGCGCCGGATAGCCTAATGGACGCGCTGGAGATGCTTAGCGAGCACACACCTGATGCTCGTGTACTCGCCGGTGGACAGAGCCTAGTACCCCTAATGAATTTCCGTCTCAGCCAGCCATCATGTCTAATCGACATAAATAGCATTTCTGGCCTTGCTTATATTAACGACAATGGAGACCACATTGCGATTGGAGCCATGACCCGTGAGCGATGTATTGAGAACAGCGATCTGGTGAGGAACTGTATACCGTTGCTCTATGAGGCAACCTCATATATTGGACATGCACCTATTCGCAACCGTGGAACTATTGGAGGCAGTATCGCCAATGCTGACCCTGCAGCTGAATATCCGGCGGTAACTTTAGCGCTCGACTGCCAGATGATATTGCATAGTGTTCGAGGTGTACGTCGAGTTTCAGCTGCCCAGTTTTTCAATGGCATTATGAGTTCAGTGCTCGAACCGGACGAACTTCTGGTCGAAATTATTGTACCTAAGAGAGTGGGGTGCTTCGGTTCGGCGTTTATGGAGGTCACCCGACGGCATGGCGACTTTGCACTCGTTGGTATTGCTGCACAGCTGACGCTTTCGGGTAAAAACGTGACTGATGTACAATTAGCCGCCTGTGGAGTTGGACCTACACCAATCCGATTATCTCTGGCCGAACACGAAATCTCAGAGCATGGAATGACAGATATAGCAGTCAAATCCGCCGCCAGAGCCGCTGCAAATGAAGTCAACCCAACTGGAGATTTGCATGCGACAGCAGATTATCGGCGGCGCCTAACTGCTGTACTTACATGGCGTGCATTGTTGAAGGCTCAAGAACGGGCACGGAAGTCTGCATGATTGATGAACAAGTTATATCTCTTACCGTAAATGGAAAGGTTCACAACGCGCATGCTGAACCACGAATGTCGCTCGCAGATTTTCTGCGCGAACGTTTGGGGCTCACGGGTACGCACCTGGGCTGTGAACATGGGGTTTGTGGTTCATGCACTGTGATTTATGAAGGCAAAGCAGTCCGATCCTGTCTGATGTTCGCTGTGCAGGCAGGTGGAGCCGAAATCGAGACCATTGAAGGGCTTGCAGATGGCAAAAATCTGCATCCACTGCAAATACTTTTTTCTGAACAGCGCGCCCTTCAGTGCGGATTTTGCACACCTGGAATGTTGATGGCAGCAATCGATCTAGTCCACAACAATCCCACAATTTCTTCTGAAGACATTCGCTTAGGCATGTCGGCAGTATTGTGTCGTTGTACTGGATATGAGGGTATCATCAATGCGGTCGAGATTTACGCAAATCAGGTATGGAGGAAGTAAACTGTGACTGAACCAATCCCAGGATACATCGGCCAATCGGTACCCCGCAGAGAGGATAGACGACTACTGACCGGTGAAGGTGTCTTCGTGGCAGATATCCAAATCCCGGGCATGCTTCATGTCGCAATTGCACGCAGTCAACTTCCACACGCACGTATAATTGACATTGATTTAAGCGCAGCAAAATGTTCAGAAGGCATTAAATTAGCAATTTCTGGTCTGGATATTCTCGAACACCTTCCCCCCATACATGGTATGCAGTTAGTTGCACCTCCCAGTTATCGAGCTAGAGTGACAACGGATATTCTAATTCCCGATCAACCTTTAATACCACACGATAAAGTCCGATTTGTCGGAGAACCCTATGCTCTAGTCGTGGCTGAGAGCCGACAACTAGCAGAAGACGCCTTAGAGCTAATAGAGGTAGATTTTGATCCGTTACCCCCCGTAACGGGACCAGATGATGCACTAAATGAACTTTCAGAACTTTTACACGAAGACTTAGGCCGAAACGTTGCTGCTGTACTCCATACGAAAAAGGGAAGGGGTGCAGAAGCACTTGAAGCAGCGCCGCATCGCCTGAAACGTCAATTTGCCATTCATCGCTACGCTGCTATGCCACTTGAGTGCCGTGGTGTCGTTGCAGATTACGATACCCGCACAGATACACTTACCCTTTGGTCTTCGACCCAGGTAGTCCATTGGGTTCGCCGAGAAGTCGCAAATGCGCTCGGCATGCCGGAACAAAATGTGCGGTGTATTGCCCCGGATGTCGGTGGCGGGTTCGGTTGTAAAGGCCATGTCTATCCCGAAGACATTTTGATCGCCTATCTAGCCAGACGTTTGCGCCGACCAGTCAAATGGATTGAAGATCGTCATGAACATTTTTTAAACTCGACTCATGCACGCGACAATATCTACGATGTCGAAGTCGGATTTGATAATGAAGGCCGCATTCAGGTCTTGACGAGCTATTTCCTAGTCGACTCCGGGGCCTACTCACCGATAGGTGCCGGAATTGCCGGAAACTCTATGGTCCATATGCTAGGTCCATACGATATCCCGAATTACGAAACCGGCTGCAAGGTCCTTCTCACTAATCGAACTCCAAATGCACCCTACCGCGGTGCGGGTCGCCCTGAAGCTAGTTTTGCAATGGAACGTGCGGTAGACCTCGTGGCAAGTGAATTAGAAATTGATCCGGCGGAAGTTCGTTTCCGTAATATGATCAAAGCTGAGCAAATGCCATATGAGGTCGGCCTTACTTATCGCGACGGTGAGCCCATCGTTTACGACAGTGGTGATTACCCAAAAGCACTTCGACAGGCTCTTGACAAACTTGGCGGCTTGGAACCTTTCCGCAAGCGCCAAAAAGACGCCCTAGCTGACGGCCGATACCTCGGCCTCGGCCTCGGATGCTATGTGGAAGGAACTGGTGTGGGCCCATTCGAAGGTGCCACCGTCAAAATTGATCCCTCGGGTAAGATCGTCGTTGCGACCGGTGCCTGTCCCCAAGGACAGGGCCACGAAACTATATTCGCCCAAGTAGCAGCAGATATTTGGGGTGTATCAATTGATGACGTTTACGTGACAGTCGCTGATACAGCTCACGTGACCATGGGTTTCGGTACCATCGGGAGTCGCAGTACAGTCACGGCGTCCGGAGCAATACAAGTTGCGAGTCACGCTATCCAGGAGAAGGTGTTAGCGATTGCAAGTGGCATCTTAGAAGTGGCAAAGAATGATCTTGAACTACGGGATGGTGGGGTCGGCGTAAAAGGTGTGCCAGGAATGCATATCAGTTACCGGGAAGTTGCACATGCAGCGCGGCCGGGATGGGATCACAGTCGACCCGAGGGTATTAACGCGGGCCTTGAAGAGACGTCCTATTATGAACCTAAGACTGTAACCTGGGCATATGCGGCGAATGCCGCAATTGTCGAGGTGAATCCCGCTACCGGGGAGATCTTAATCGAGCATTATGTTGCAGTCCATGATGCTGGCGTTTTGGTCAATCCCGGCATGGCAGACGGACAAGTCAAGGGTGGCCTAGTTCAGGGTCTCGGGGGAGGTATTCTAGAAGAAATCGTATATGACGATCATGGTCAACTCCTCACAGGCAGTTTCCTGGATTATCTCCTGCCAACTGCATCTGATGTACCACCTATAACGGTTATCCATCTGGAAACGCCCTCACCGCTCAACTCTCTTGGTGTGAAAGGATTGGGCGAAGGCGGTGCTATCGCGCCCCCGGTCGTAATAGCGAATGGTGTCTGTGATGCATTACGACCATTTAAGACTGAACTTAACAGTACTCCCATACGGCCGTGTGATATAGCCGCAGTCTTCGGAGATGATCCATTAGACCTGTTGCAAAAGTCTGGTGAATCTTTGTTAACCCGCGTGTGATTCAAAGAAGGAAGAGCAAGGGAGGATCTTCCGATGGCGAAGTTTAACAGCGCGTGGCTTATTCACAAGCAACAATTCCGCTCCCTGACGGGCGTTGAGCCATATACGTTCCTTGAGTTGGTTGAGCGTCTGCGGCCTCATTAATGAGAGCGGATCGAGGCTCCGAAGAACCGTTCCGGGCGTCCGTGGGGCGTGGGCGGAGTTGAGGATCATCTGCTGGTCTTTGCGGCGGATCGAAACTGTGGCCGCGCGGGTTCTCGGGGTGAAGCGCGTGGTCCACGTCAGTCGTGAGGAGGCCGAGGCCCTGATTATCGACTGCACGGAACAACCGATCCAGAGGCCAGGCCGAAAACAGCGGTGCTGGTATTCCGGCAAGAAGAAACGCCATACGATCAAAACCGAAATCGTTATCACAGAGAATGGCCAGATCGTCAGCATCTCCAAACCTGCGCCCGGACGGGTTCATGATCTTGAGATTCGTCCACTCCACCCCTCCGTTGAGGACGACAACAGGAAAAAAATTCCCATCAGAACCGGCTGCAGTCGTTTCATGCCTGCGAGTATAGCAGGGAAATGGTGGGATGGGAGAGTTGGTAAG
>DBZY01000022.1:0-264 GCA_002311835.1 Proteobacteria bacterium UBA1148
GCAACCTCGCACTCTATGCCAAGCCAGACGAAGTCTCTAGCTGTCAGTGTACAGGGCGATTGCCTGATGTTGTTGGCTAGCAATATGCCCATGCAACGCTGGCACTGACCGCCGGAGTAAACCCCAAAACCGTAGCTGAGTGCCTTGGCCATTCCAGCACAGCGATTACGATGGACGTATGTTCCCACGTACTTCCAAGTGTCCAGGCGGAGGCGGCACAGGCAGTACAAGACCTTCTAAGTCAAGCAGGAGGTGAACCAGGTG
>DBZY01000022.1:431-570 GCA_002311835.1 Proteobacteria bacterium UBA1148
CGCTATCACAAAGCCCTGAGCAACGTGACGCGAGATGAAGGTGACCAGGCTCACATCCTTACACGGTGGACAAGCACTCCTACGCGTGTATGAGTGTCCCATGGAAGCTAGGTCTTATTTCGGTCGGTCGTATGCTAAC
>DBZY01000022.1:829-3147 GCA_002311835.1 Proteobacteria bacterium UBA1148
CCGGGTAATCCCGGCCGTTTTTGCTAACAGCGTCCAGGGCGACAATCTCGTTCATTGCGCTCAGCGGTGGGACTTGATGCTCGACTGGGCGCGCAAGGTTGGCCCTGACTAGGATAGGTTCCGGTCCGTGAGCTTCTCCGGCGTCACCAGTTCGTAGAACTCTATGCTCCAAGGCTCTGTGAGCATAGGGAACATCTGGGCGTTGAGGTCCCGAACTGCCTCGGGTACCTCCGAGGGCCGGATGGGCTCTATGGTTTCTTGGGTCCACTCGGCGTAAACGACGTTCGGCGTGCCAGGAAGGCCCTGCGAAACGAACACCTGAGCCTTATTGCGCCCATTCTCTTCATAAGACCCGCACACTTTGGACAACAGGCTGGCCACTTCCCATGCCTTGCCTTGCTGGGCTTTGGCAATCCTTCTCAAAAGGTACATCGCTATCGTCTCCTTTGCGTTGCTGCATCAGCATTTAGGACATCATAGCATGAGCTATGAGTTCAGGTTATAGGATGTTGCGGTAGGCTAACGCTCTCCTAAACGTCACAGTGCCACCTGGTTTGGCGCTTCCAGCTGGCACAGGTGGCGTGGGGTGGTGTATAAATATTCCCTGTGCAATCCTAAAATCGGATGAAAGGAATTAAGAGGTAGATGTGGCGCGTATACGACTTATTCCAAAAAGCGAGCTAACTCCCGGCCTGCGCCAAATCGCCAAGGATGCCGAAGCTCACCGGCTAAACCCGGCGATTTTCCAAGCCGCAGGTAATTTGCCAGATTGCTTTGAGGCATTTTGGTCCTTCTATTCCCCTCTAAAGCTTGAAGGCTTGTTGGAGTCCAGGCTGAAAGAATTGGTGCGCCTAAAAATCGCCCACCTGAATGATTGCGCCACTTGAAAACTGTCTAGGGCTGCTCCGGCGGTGCAGCAAGGAATGACTGAAGAGATGGTGTCGGGTCTGGCCGAATTCGAGAATGGGGATTATTCGGAGAGAGAGAAGCTTGCGTTGCGGTTCGCTGAGCGCATGTCCCAAAACCATCATTCTTTGAATGATCATTTCTTTCGGGAACTGCGCTTACAATTTACCGACCCGGAAATATTCGAGCTGGGCATGATCACCGGACAGTTTATTGGCTACGGGCGCTTAATTTCAATATTAGATTTGGAAAATCAGAGCCAACCGGGCCAGTGACACCCCAGCGCACACCAAAAAACTGATGGATTCTTGTGCGTGTAAATCCGTACCCGTAACATCCGTTTAATGGATTCTTGTAGTGTCGCCTACTCGTGGTCGCAAACCCTCCAGAGTCTGGTCTTAACATTCCCCTTCTAATCAATGCGCCATTCTAAACCCTGTATCTTACGTTCAGCGCTTACATACCAACCCGGGATGTCTCCCCCCGTGAACGCCCGGCTGGCATACCAACCGGTTGGCTTTTTTGTTTTTTGACTACTTTTATACCTGTTGCAAGCAGTTGGCGGACCCCAACGCTTGTTTCCCACGAAGCCACGTCTTCACCGCCGCAGTTGCCTCTCTCTCCGTTTCAGGGAGGCCCTGGGCTCAAGCGCCGATTGCCAGAGGTAAAAGTGATTCGATTGCTCCGATTGCAAGGAGTTGTTTCAATGCATACCTGCTTCACTGACCGGCCCGGAGCGATTACTCCAATACCACAATCGCCTCGATCTCCACGTCTAAACCTGGCTCTGCCAAAGCGCCTATTTCCACCAAAGTATTAGCCGGGTAATTCCCCTTAAAGTACTCTTGGAATACGACGTGTTGCTCCTCACCCATCTCCCGCCAATCGGCGATACTGGTCACGAAAGTGGTAATCTTCACAATGTCCGCCGAGGCACCACCTTCCACTTGGGCTATTTGGCTGATCCTGTCAAGAGTAACCCTTAGCTGATCAATCATCGATTTGCCTTGCGCATCGGTGCCCCTTGCGGTGCAACCGGAGATGAACAACAGGTTCCCGCTTCGAACACCTCTGCTGTAGCTGGGGCCAGCAGGAGCGATGCCCGGGTATTCGCGCCGAATTGCTGCCATTTCTCTACTCCTTTGTTTGCGTATGAAATGCCATGTTAGTCGAGAATTATTCTGGGTCAACCGCTTAATATTGGACAATCAAGTAAGGTGTCGCCCATGAACGACACTTCCCAGATCGACTCACCCGCGGGTGAGTCGATCTGGGGCCCACACCTAGAGTTGAAGACCAGGACAATATCCTGTCTGCGAAATTATTCTTGTTATGACTCACTCGCAAACAGTGTATGCCAGGTTGAAGCCTTGGTAGCAGCGAGCGGCTCTGTGGGAAGGATAATGGTAGTT
>DBZY01000022.1:3272-3593 GCA_002311835.1 Proteobacteria bacterium UBA1148
TGCGACCCAATATCTCCTCGATTCTGTCGCCCAGCCGGCCCGCTCCGCAAAGATGGTGAGATCCTGGTGTTGCGACCTATAGGACGATAATGGGCGATAACGGGCTGAGAATGAGCTAAGAATGGGCCGAGAATTGCACACATGCAGCCACGGTAAGCCGGAAAAAGGTGTTTGCACGCGTCCCAGGCTCGTCTCAGCCTGGGAAACAATATCGAATTTATGCGTGGGGACGGCGAAATACCGGGATTAAAGTGCGGTCCGTAACCTGCCGGTGTTTTCCCTTGTACCGCCCTTTTGCTCTCCTCGGCTATACTACTCCCA
>DBZY01000082.1:0-4250 GCA_002311835.1 Proteobacteria bacterium UBA1148
AGCGTGCTATTCGAGATTCATGATTTGTAGGTGATCACCTACCAATTGTAATTAAGATGGGAAGCAGAGGTGCTCCTGAATCTGGGTCGTCCACTGTGCTCTATTATGTCCACGACCCTATGTGTAGTTGGTGCTACGCTTTCGCTCCCGTTTGGGCATACGTGCGTCATGCATTGAAAGATACTGTTATGACTCGAACTCTGCTTGGAGGTCTCGCTCCCGATAGTGATTCTCCCATGCCTACTGAAATGCAGGCTAGGATAAGGGGTGCCTGGGGGAAAATAGCGAGTGTCGTACCTGGCACGGAGTTTAACTATGATTTTTGGACTCTTTGTATACCTAGACGATCCACTTATCCGGCGTGTCGAGCCGTGATTGCCGCACGTGAGCAGGGGGCAGATTATGAGTACGCGATGGTAGATGCCATACAGCGTGCCTATTATCGGAAAGCGAGAAACCCATCATTGCTCGAAACTTTGATTGATCTAGCTGAGGAGATAGCTCTAGATACGAGACGCTTTAAAGCAGCCTTAAAAAGCACGGAGTGCGAGAATGCATTGCAGGAGGAAGTAAGGTGTGCGATCAGTCTAGGTGTTAGAGGATTCCCCACTCTCATGCTGCTAAATGGCAATGCTGCCATACATATTCAGCATGACTACAACGACGCTAAATTAACTGCTCGTCGAGTTAAAGAAGGTGTAGAAACTTTAGATCTTCAGTTACCTGCTCGCGAGATTGAGTAACTCCCGTGCCCGTTTAACAACGGGAACGTCTATAACTTTCCCATCTAATGACGTTGACCCACGACCTGCACGCTCTGCTTCTTCGAAAACTTGCACGACTCTATGGGCATACTCAATTTCTTTCTTCGATGGAGAAAAAGTGTCATTGATCCCATTAATTTGTGTTGGATGGATGGCAAACTTACCCTTGAAGCCACATTGTTTAGCTACTGCACTATTAATTCTCAGTCCGTCCTCATCTTTAAATAGAAAGTAGGGTGTATCCAGTGCAAGGATCCCAGCTGCTCTAGCAGCAATACAAAGCTGATTGCGAGCAAATGAGACTTCGGATTCGTCTTCTAAGCGCTCGATTCCCATGTCGTGAGTGAAATCTTCTCCGCCAAAGGCAATGCCTACTAGGCGTTTGCTAGCGAGGGAAATTTCATAGCAGTGAATAATCGCTTTGGCAGATTCGAGCCAGGGAATCATTTTGATATGACCCTCATTTAGCCCTGCTTTCCGTTCCAGGGTAGAGAGATGTTCTGAGGTCTCTTTGATATCGGCTGGCGTGTTGATCTTGCCGATGGATATTCCGTAGATGTGTGGCCCTACTACAGCAGCCAAATCATCGACCGCCCACATGGTGTCTAGAGAGTTTACTCTTGGAATTATCGGAATTCCTAATTTTGCAAACTTTGGCAGGTATTCTGCGATTAGGTTGCGGGCGTTTTCTTTTTCGCCTTTCGGGACCGAGTCTTCCATGTCTGGGACGAAAACATCGGGCTTGAAACCAAGCGCCTTCTCCAACATGTTGGTCTTGTTTCCTGGGACAAAAAGTAGGCTGCGTAGTGCGGTCACTTTAAGTTTTACTCCTTAGCCAGAGCGATAATCAAATTATTTCGCACTCACGGAACCACCGCTTATTTTCCTAACTGACTGCTGTTATAGAAGACCTGCATTGCGCGCCCATTGGTATTTTGCTCCAAGTATGGCAACTGGGAGTTCTGTGGTGTAAGGGCATGCAACTATCCCTCGTTCGTACAGATATTCGGAGGCTTCTTCTACCTCTACATCACCGACCAACGATGCCACGATTGGCTTATCAATCCCCTTGTCTCGGCTCTCTTGGACCACCCGGGCACATAGTTCGGCAAAGACCATGGGCGGCGTAATGATTGTGTGCCAATAGCCAAGGATGAGAGAGTGAACTCGGTCATCTTCGAGTCCGAGCCGAATAGTGTTCTCATAAGTTATAGGGGGCTCACCACCTGTAATGTCTACGGGATTTCCGGAAGCACCAAAAGGAGGTATGAACTCCTTGAAGGCTTCATCTAAATCGTGGGGGAACTTCATCAACGATAAGTCATTATCGACGACGGCATCAGAGAGCAGGACACCGGAACCACCGGCACCAGTAATAATAACGATTTCCTCGCCCTTAGGAGTTGGCAGCACCGGGAGACCACGAGAAAATTGGAGCAGATCGTTAAGGTTGTATGCGCGTATTACGCCGCTGGAGCGTAAAATGTCATCGTAGATTTTGTCATTGCCTGCTAGTGCGCCGGTATGCGAGGCAGCTGCTTTTGCACCCAGCTGTGTGCGTCCCGCCTTAAGCATAATTATTGGTTTTTTCTTGGAGACACGTTTTGCTACTTCGGCAAAGCTCCGACCATCTTTTAAGTCCTCCGCATGCATTGCTATCACATCCGTATTGTCATCCTGCTCGAAGTACGTGAGGAGATCATCTTCATCTAGGTCAGATTTATTCCCCAGTCCCACGATTGCGGAAACACCCATTTTCGTTGAGCGACTGAAACCAATGATAGACATTCCGACACCTCCGCTCTGAGAGGAGAGGGCAGTTTTTCCCTTCACGTCATACGGCGTACAAAAAGTTGCGCATAGGTTTGAAGGGGTGTAATAGAACCCGTAGATATTTGGTCCCATTATTCGCACGTTATTCTTGCGAGCTACTGCTAAGAGTTGATCTTGCAGCTCATGCTCACCTACTTCAGCAAAACCAGAAGGAATCATTATGGCCCCTGATATACCTTTTTCGCCGACTTCCTCCATAGCTGCTATGCAAAATTTTGCAGGAACCGCAAATATAGCAACATCAATTTCCCCGGGCACGTCCTTCACGCTCTTATAGACTTTCTTTCCGAGAATTTCATCCGCTTTCGGATTGATTGGATAGAGTTCACCTTGATAGCCGCCATTAATGATATTTTTCATCACTGAATTGCCAATCTTGCCCTCTCCATCAGAGGCGCCTATGACGGCTACAGATCTAGGGTTCATGATGCTCTGCATAGCCGACACGATTTCTTCCTGACTAGGGCGGTATATTTCTTTCTGAGGCGAGAAATCAACCGAGATCAGTGAGTCGACCGCAGTAGCACCTTTTCCATCTGCAAGCACTGGGTTCAGGTCAATTTCCTGTATTTCTGGGAAATCGCTAATAAGTTCCGATACCTTAACGATTATTGTTGTGAGCGCATCGCGATTGATAGCTTCGGAACCTCGGACGCCATCAAGCACCTCAGCCGCTTGTATGCTATTGAGCATCGACTGAGCGTCACCAGTCGTGGCTGGAGCTAGACGGAAGGTAATGTCCTTGAGCACCTCCACAAGAATACCGCCGAGGCCAAATCCCACTAGCTTGCCAAAACTTGGGTCAGTAACAGCGCCGACAATCACCTCTTGCCCGTTGCCTGCCACCATTGCTTGTACCTGCACTCCTGTGATGTTGGAGCCGCCCTTATAAGCCTTCGCATTAGCAATGATGCTGTCATAACCTGCTGCTACAGCTTCCGAGTCTGCCAAGCCGACTAAGACGCCTCCCGCCTCCGTCTTATGGAGAATATCGGGCGAAACAATCTTCATCACCACGGGATAGCCAATCTTATCGGCAATAGCCGAAGCCTCGTCAGCGGATTGCGCCAGTCCCTCCGCGGGGACTGGGATATCGTAAGCGTCACAGACAGTTTTACACTCCGGTGCTGTTAGTGATGTGCGGCCATCCGCTTTCACCTGCTCTAAGACAGCGCGGACATCATCTTGCCGACTGGGCATTTTTATTCTCCTTAATAATTAGCAGCTGTTACAGCCGCTCGTGAACAGGCTTTTACTTTCTTACTTGCGGCGTGGTGGCCGGGAAAAAGCACCTGCTTCTTTTAAGCTATCAATTTCGTTGGCTTCATAACCTAGGACATCGCTTAAGATCTCATTAGTATGTTCACCCAATAACGGTGACCTGGTTACCTCCACGGGTGAATCAGAAAGTTTAATTGGGCAGCCTAGGTTATACCATTTGCCGCGTTCGGGATGATCAAGCTCTACATACATCTCGCGCAGCTGTACATGATCGTCGTTAGCGAGGTCGGTGGTACTCATGATGGGGCCACACGGAACATCTATTTCGTTCAGAACCTCCATGAGCTCGCGCTTTGTATAATTGCTCGCGAACTCAGTCAGGAGATCCCACATTTCCCCTTGATTGGCCCGGCGGGCATTAATATTGGCGAA
>DBZY01000082.1:4319-6424 GCA_002311835.1 Proteobacteria bacterium UBA1148
ACATGTTCCTGGACTACGATATAGAGGTAATCATTCGGGCCACCGGGTTTGCATTGAATGGCATTGCCGAGCTGTCCACCGCCGGAGTCGTTGCCGGCGCGGGGTGTAAAGTCTTCAAATTCTTGGTGCCCATACTCAGACAGTGGGCCGTGCTCGAGACGTTGGTGGTCCCGCCACTTCACCCGCGTTAGATTCATCACGCAATCCATCATGGCGCACTCCACGTACTGGCCACGCCCAGTACGCTCCCGCTGGATGAGTGCAGCGAGAATCCCGGCCATCAAGTGCACGCCTGTACCGGAGTCACCGATTTGTGCGCCGGTAACGACGGGAGGGCCATCAAACAAACCAGAGGTGCTCATTGCGCCACCCATAGCTTGGGCAACATTTTCATATGCTTTAAAGGCTGCGTATGGACCTTCGGAGCCAAAGCCCTTGATCGAGGCCATGATGATTCGAGGGTTGATCTCTTGGACGTTTTCCCATCCAAAACCTAGTCGGTCCAGAACGCCAGGCCCGAAGTTCTCCATCAGGACATCACAGGTTTCCACGAGTTTTGTGAAAATTTCTTTACCCTTATCATTTTTTAAGTTCACCGTGATTGACCGCTTATTGCAGTTAAGCATAGTGAAATAGAGGCTATCCGCCTCCGGGATGTCTCTCAATTGTCCTCGAGTTGCATCACCCACCGGTGACTCTAGTTTAATAACGTCTGCACCAAGAAAGCCCATGAGCTGGCTGGACGTAGGGCCAGCCTGCACATGGGTCATGTCAAGGATTCGAATGCCAGAAAGCGCCTTGTTAGAGGTCATGGTATGTCATTTCCTAACTCTTTAGTTGTTTGTATATGAGGACCACACGTGGTGTCATTTCTTGCGCAATTTACTTTGTGGGTTGAGGTTGCCGATTCTGCCACTCTCGCTGCCGGCGGCTGGGTCAATCGCTGCGTTGATGAGAGCTGGTCTGCCAGAATCCATCGCCGTATCAACGGCGCGCTTCAGTTCGTCGGGAGTGGTCGCATGGACGCCGACGCCGCCAAATGCTTCCATCATCTTGTCGTAGCGTGAATTCGTGACGAAGCAAGTCCATGCTGGGTCGGAACTCAGCTCATTAGCGTCTGTTCCGCGATAGATGCCGCTATTGTTGAAGACAACGACGCAGACTGGCAAGTTGTAGCGACAGATAGTCTCGATCTCCATGCCGGAAAAGCCGAAGGCGCTGTCGCCTTCGACGGCAAGTACGGGTTTACCGGTTTCTACAGCGGCGGCGATAGCGAAGCCCATGCCGATACCCATGACACCCCAAGTGCCGACATCAAGCCGTTTGCGCGGGTTGTACATGTCGATAATGCCGCGTGCAAGATCGAGCGTGTTGGCGCCTTCATTGACGAGGATAGCATCAGGCCGTTCCTTTATAACGGTGCGCAAAGCACCGAGCGCGCCGTGAAAGTCCATCGGGAAGTTATTGTTCATTAACCGCGGCGCCATCTTGGCGATGTTTGTGTCCTTCTTTGTTTTAACCGCGTTGATCCAATCTGTCGGCGGTGCGGGCCAATTGGAATCAAGTCCGTCGAGCAGCGCCGACACGCAGGAACTGATATCGCCTACCAGTGGTGCTGCGATTTCTACATTCGAGTCCATTTCCCTGGGCTCAATATCGATTTGAATAAATTTCTTCCGTCCGCCCCAGGGTTTGCCCTTACCTTGCGACAGCAGCCAGTTGAGGCGTGCGCCAATTAGCATCACGACATCGGATTCTTTCAATACCAAAGAGCGTGCCGCGCCCGCACATTGCGGATGGGTGTCGGGCAGAATGCCTTTGGCCATGCTCATCGGCAGAAAAGGAATTGCAGTCTTTTCGAGGAGAGTGCGAATTGCATCATCTGCCTGCGCATAGGCTGCGCCTTTGCCAAGAATGATTAGCGGGCGCTTGGCACTTTTGAGTAATTTGAGGGCACGTTTGACGGACGCAGGCGCAGGAATTTGCGCGGGCGCAGGGTCGATGACTTTGATTAGCGATTTTTCTCCCGACTCGGCGTTCATCACTTGACCGAAAAGCTTGGCCGGAAGATCGAGATAGACGCCGCCCGGTCGCCCCGAAACCGC
>DBZY01000082.1:6516-24862 GCA_002311835.1 Proteobacteria bacterium UBA1148
TCATAGTCGCCCTGCTGAAGGTCAACGATCTCGCGCTCGGATGAGCCTGAGATCAGGATCATCGGAAAGCAATTGCTCGTGGCATTGGCCAGCGCGGTCAGTCCGTTGAGGAAGCCGGGCGCAGACACCGTAAGGCAGATGCCGGGTTTTTTCGTAAGGTAGCCGGCGATGGCCGCTGCGTTGCCTGCGTTCTGCTCATGGCGGAAGGCAATCACGCGTATGCCTTCGGCTTGTGCCATACGGCCAAAATCGGTGATCGGGATGCCGGGTACGCCGTAGATCGTCTCCACGCCATTGAGCTTGAGTGCATCAATGATGAGGTGAAACCCATCAGTCTGTTCGCGCTCGACTTCGGTCGCCTCTGATGCACTAAGTTTTTCTGCAGGAACGCTTGCCATGAGATGCTCCGTTTAGGTTTTCCTAGTTAGTACCGGTATTTAAGTCAGTCCAAATAGTCTGCATAATTATCAATATGTTCAGCTAAACCGAAGCAGTGCTCACGCACGAGTCGCTCGGCTAGTTCAGTATCCCGATTCTCTATCGCCTGAATGATGTGCATATGATCAATGATGGAACGCTTCATACGATCCCTCTCTGTAATTGTTTGGGCTCGAATAGCACGCATGTGCACGAACAGGGTGTCAGACATCTCCTTAAGTAAGGTGCTTTTGCTCAACGCAATGATGCTTTGATGAAATCGAATATTTGTATCGGAATATTCGTCTATACGGGCTTCAGCACCCTGCGCCGTTTCAAAAGTTACGAATAGTTTTCGCAGTTGGGCGATTTCCTCGTCTGTTGCTACCGCTGTCGCCAATCGTGCTGCCATACCCTCGAGTGCTGCCCAGACAGAAATGATCTCCAGTATTTCAGCCTTCGTTTTGCGTACCATGAAGGCGCCACGGCGGGGTATTGTTTCTACTAGCCCTTGCTGCTCTAGTCTGGAGATAGCTTCACGAACAGGGGTTCGGCTGACGCCTAAATCTTCTGCAAGGCGCCTTTCGTCTAACCGCGGTGGTTCATCCCCAGCATAAATATCCATGGTCATGATGGCGTCCAAGAGCGCTCTGTAAACCTTCTCTTTCAAGACGACAGAGGTTTGTACGGGGCGTAGATGCAATTGGGTGGCAGCCATGGGAGAGTTTTGGTTTTTCTTTATATCGCGATTACTGGTATACCGTATACCAAGCCTTATCCTTGGGCAAGCGAGTGCCGAACTTTTGGGTTAGAGGGTCAATACAATCTTACCGAAGTGCGCACTGGCTTCCATGATTCGATGAGCTTCTGCCACTTCTTCTAGGGATAAGACTTGGTGGATCAGGGGTTTGATGTGTCCCTCGGCAAAAAGTGGCAAGACGTTTTGGCTGAACTCCTCCGTAATTCTAGTTTTCTCGTCCACTGGTCTTGATCGGAGTACTGAGCCAAGAATCTGTTGGCGCTTGACCATAAGCGGCGCTAAATTGATTTCGGACTTAGCTCCTCCCATTAGACCAATGATTACCAGCCGGCCACCGACTGCGAGCGATTTCAGATTCTGAGTTAGATATTTGCCGCCAATATGATCGAGAATAATGTCGACACCTTTCTTCGAAGTAAAAGTGCGAACGGCTTCCGCAAAATCCTCGGTCTTATAGTCAATAACATGGTCAGCACCAAGTGCTCTGACGCGGTCCGTTTTTCCCGTAGATGCGGTGACCAGAACAGTTACATCAGGCATTAATGTTTTGCAGAGTTGTATAGCAGAAGTATTAACACCACCACCACCACCATGTAGTAACACTGTTTCTCCATCTTTGAGACATGCGATGGTAAAAACATTGAGGTATGCGGTGATATAAGTTTCAGAAACACAGGCCGCTTGCTCGAAGCTCATTGATTTTGGAATTTTCATTAAATGGCTGGCGTATGCTGATGCATATTCCGCATAACCCCCGCCACCTACCAGACACATTACTCGTTCCCCAGTTTTGAACCCCATCACTCCAGCTCCCAACTCGTCTACAACCCCTGCGACTTCAAGCCCCAAGATCGGCGAATCTCCAGGCGGTTGGTTGTAATTACCTTCGCGCTGGATGATATCTGCACGGTTGACTGAGGTGGCTGCCACCTTTACCACAACCTGATGTTTTCCAGGGACAGGGTTTTCTGTTTCACCCACTTGGAGAACTTCAGCTCCACCATATTCGTCTTGTAAGACCGCCTTCATTCTGACTCTCAGTGTTGTTTTGGGCTCGTATCGTAACCAATTACAGCTTTGTAATCCTGCTTGTATTAACACCAGAACTAACGCTGATTAGTCCCAGTACAATGGCGTTTTGGCCAAGCCTTTAACTGTTATTTTCGATCAGCGCCATTCCACATCAGTGACAGAGCTGCAGAATGGGAGTATTTTTGACCAGTTAAGTCCATTCAGCCGCGAGTGGCAGACACTAATTATAATGAGGAGATTGTTATGCGCGGTCTTTATTTATTCGTTGCAGGGATTTTGGTTACTGTTGCCGTCCAGGTCGCCATCGCTCAAAGTCAAAACCAAGGCGTTGTGCGCATGAACCACGTCGCAATTAGTACGCCTAATATAGAAGAGAGTGTTGCTTACTACACCGAGACTATGGGGTTTCCAGAGGCATTCCGAGTCACTAACGATTCGGGACAGATTGCTCTAGTGTATGTTCAGGTCAGTGAGAATTCATTCCTTGAGCTACAGCCCGCCAATGACCAACGACCGCCTGGGCTAAGCCACTTCGGTGTGGTTGTGGAAGATATGGATGCCGCAATAGATATGTACAGGGGGCGGGGCGTCGAAGTTGAGGATTCTCGAATCAGTGGCACGAACGCTGTTTTGTCAAACATCTATGATGAGAATGGCATCCGTATGGAGTTATTGGAGTTACCGGCTGTTTCTGAGCATGCGCAGGCAGAGGCTCGCTGGCGATCACGGGCGGCGGCGAGCTGGCGATAACTGCTACCACTCAGAAAGCGGTCTGCCGGTTAATTCAGCCCACCAGGGCTGGGGCGATAACTGTTTTCTGTCTCTTTGCCTTTCTATCATTCGGAGGTTGTGGCCGACCGGCAACGGTTGGGCCTTACCAAGCAACCGGAATCAAGATTGGCGAGGTTAGCGATACCGGGGCGATTATCTGGACGCGCCTCACCCGTAGCCCTCAACGGGTTGGATCTGGAGCACCTGTGCCTGATACTTTGTATATCCACCCGGATACACACGAACTCGTACAGGATCCTGCTTGGCCCGCAACTCCTGCTGATTGGGTGCCGGTTGTTGAGTACCCAGAGGGCGCAACTATCGAAAATATTGAGGGAGCGGTACCTGGATCCCCAGGCGAGGCTCGGATTCTCTATCGGCAAGAACATGAAAGCGACTGGGGGGCAACTTCTTGGACGCTAGTGGATCCCGATAAGGATTTCACGCGACAATTCAGGATAACCGGTTTAGAACCTGCAACCGTTTACGAGTTGCGTGTTGAGGCTCGTAGGTTGGGTAGTGAGATGACCGGATCTATTCTTGATGGTAGTTTCCGGACGGCACCTCCACCCGCCGAGCCGGAACGGGTGGTATTTGTTGCCACCACCGGACAGGCTTATCCAGATCAGGATGCGTTTGGCGGGGGATACAGGATGTACCCATCGATTCTTGAGTTGGAGCCCAGTTTCTTCGTTCATACGGGCGATATTCTTTATTACGATTCCTGGGCAAAGAATATTGACCTTGCCCGATGGGGTTGGGCGCGCATGTTTAGTTTACCCACCAACTTTGAATTTCACCGTCAGGTCCCGAGCTATTTCATGAAGGATGACCATGACACTTTGTCCAACGACAGTTGGCCCACTATGGAGAGTTGGTTCATGGGCGAATTCACCTTCGCGCAGGGCCAAGCAGTATTCTTGGAGCAGGTGCCTATGGGCGAACGTACCTATAGGACGTTCCGCTGGGGCCGAGATCTGCAGATTTGGATGGTGGAGAACCGGGATTACCGTAGTGCGAATACCGATCCGGATGGGCCGGAGAAAACCATTTGGGGTGCGGAGCAAAAAGATTGGTTTCTAAATTCTGTTCGAGCGTCGGACGCGACTTTTCGAATTTTAATTAGTCCAACACCCATGTTAGGTCCTTACAATGAGGGAGAGATAGATAACCACACGAACTTGGAGGGCTTCTTCTACGAGGGCGAAGAGATTCGGGAGTTTTTGGGATCACAGGACAATATGATTGTGATCTGTGGAGACCGACATTACCAATACGTCATTGAGCATGCAGAAACTGGTTTGCGGGAGTACGCTACAGGCCCTGTTAGTGACCCCCACGCTCGCGGTTGGAGTGCCGATGACATCCGGCCAGAACATCGATACCTGAATATTATTGGGGGTTTTCTATCAGTCACGGCTGAACGCCGTAACGATGTACCTACTTTGCTTCTTCGACACCATGATGTGGATGGGGAACTCTTGAACGAAGAGTTATTCGTAGCTGAGTAATTCTTGAGAGGGTGTAGCGAGGTTTCTCCCATAACCTGAGATGTTGTAGGGACTCCAGGTTCGGAGTCCCTACTATGAGTGGTGCCTAATTACTCTTCATGTACTATACGATCCGAACGATACAAGTGGGGGCCGTCTCAGCATGAGTACTGAATCTTCTGGAGTTTCTGATTCCAGTGGGAGCTTTAACTCCTTAGAACTACCTTCAATGGCGCCAGCGAATCTGATTCGTCAGTTCGGACCCGGGATGATTTTAATGATGACTGGTATTGGTACTAGTCATCTAGTTACTGCTCCTGTGGCTGGTGGGCGTTTCGGTTACGCGTTGCTGTGGTGCATACCCGTTGCCTATATCTTTAAGTATTACGGTTTTGAGATGGCTTTTCGCTTCACTCATGCTACTGGACGGAGCATGTTGGATGCTTACGCTACGGCTTGGAAGAAAATTCCAGTCTGGTATGTCCTTATCACAACGATTATCCAATCAGCCATTGGTCAGGCTGGGCGGTTAATTGCGGCCGCAGCAGTCCTGTTTTATTTCTTCCGAGAGTATTTGGGCGTGGATATTCCAGGATTAGAGGACAATCATGAACTGGGGTTCTATGGATTGCTGATAGGTGCCAGTTCGGTAGCGATTATCCTTGGTGGAAAATACGCAGCGGTTGAGCTCGTCACTAAGATAGCTGCCGGTATTTTGTTGGTTTGCAGTTTAGGTGTTTATGCTGTGAGCCCCGCTCCGGTGAGTGAATTTGTACATTTTTTTCAACTCGAAACTCCCGAGGGATCGTGGTTAATAATAGCCGCATTTTTGGGACTATTGCCTACTGGGATAGATGTTTCTCTACAGGCTTCGGAGTGGGGTAAGGCCAAAAAAGTTGGGATGGGCCGAATTCGTGAAAAGCTTGAAGATGAGGGCATTGCACCCCGTTTTAATGCGTTCTCCAGTGGTAAGGAAGATCTTTCTATACATACAAAGCTTATGTCTCCCCATGCTTTGGAGTACTGCAGGAGGTGGTTCAAGATTGGATTGATAGATTTTCGTGCAGGCCATGTAATCTCATTTTTTCTTGTTTGTATATTTCTTCTTCTGGCGGCTGTTTGGATGTTTCCCAGTGAGGTACAAGGTAATGCTGTGATGGGCGAGATAGCGCAAATCTTCACAGACAGTGTCGGTCCTGGAATGATGATTGTCTTTCTCGTTGGCGCTATGGCAGCGACCTACTCGACAGCATTCAACTATTTTGACGGATGGCCAAGAGTCGTTGGCGCGTGCTGTCGGAATCTTTTTAAGGCTACCGCTGATCGTTCAGGCACAACGAAAGAGGAGCTTAGTTCTGAGGATCTACGCTGCTGGTATTCTGAGTACAACATCTACCGGTTGAGTATGTTGTTCTCCTTAATCACGTCGGCAACATTTATTTTATTTATCCCTCGCCCAGTGTTTCTAGTGCTCATAGCCTCTGCACTAGCATATTTTGTCGCGCCAGTGATTTTTTTCCTTAATCTATATTATTGTTTCACAGTAATTCCTAAAGACGATAAAACGTTTTATCCCTCTGCTTTTGCGAAGTGGTTTGGTTGGTTTAGTCTAATTGTGTTTACTGGGCTCTCCTTAGTGTTGATTTGGCAGCAGTTGATTCCGAGAGTGGTAGCGTTTTTTGGTGGTTAGCGCTACCGAGTTTGATTTCCTGTAAACCTTAAAAAGGCGAGGCTTATCGTTTAGTATCCGCGTCCGGCGGGGCACGGTGCCCGAGCTAGTTGAGGACTATCTTTGTTTCAGAGCTTAAAACCCTTACCTCCTGACGCCATCATCGGCATCATGGGCTTGTTCCGAGAGGATGACGATCCCTATAAGGTCGATCTCAGCGTGGGTGTATACCAGGATGAAGGTGGAAATACCCCAGTGCTGGAGTGTGTGCGTCAAGCTGAACAGCAAGTGCTAAGTGAGCAGAAAACCAAGAGCTACGTTGGAATCGCTGGTAATGCAAGTTTCAACGAGAGCGTTGAGAAAATTCTGTTCGGAGCAGATCATCCTGCGCGAAAGACTGGTCGAATCTCCTCTGTGCAGACCCCAGGGGGCAGCGGTGGGTTGAGTGTTGCTGGTCACATGATCATTCGTGCACAGCGGGATGCACAGGTGTGGTTGAGTGACCCGTCTTGGCCGAATCATCTGCCCCTATTGCGTCTGGCAGGTTTGAGGCTTCAGCAATACCCTTACTATGATTATAAAAATCATGGCATCGATTTTGATGCGATGATCGACACCTTTAATAAGCTAGGCGTTGGAGATCTAGTGTTGCTTCACGGTTGTTGTCATAACCCTTGTGGGGCCGACCTGTCTCGCGACCAGTGGGATAGGTTGGCAGACCTATTTGAGTCACGCGGTATTGTGCCTTTTCTCGACTTCGCTTATCAGGGTCTTGCCGAGGGTCTCGAAGAGGACGCTTATGGGGTTCGCCTGATGGCCGAGCGGCTGGATGAAGTCATCGTTGTGACTTCATGTTCGAAAAATTTTGGCCTTTATCGGGAGAGGGTGGGAATGACTAGCGTTATTTCTAAAGACGTGAAACAGGCCAAGGTTGCACAGTCTAACCTCGGTAACGTGGCGCGAGGCATCTACTCTATGCCGCCTGATCACGGGGCGGCGATAGTTAGTCGTGTATTGAATGATAATGAGTTGAGCGCAATATGGATTGAAGAGCTTGCTCAGATGAGAGAGCGCCTAAACGACTTACGGCACCTGATCGTGGATAAGCTCAATGAGCGGGGAGCGCCGCGGGACTTTTCTTTTATCGCGAGTGAACGAGGCATGTTCTCATTTCTAGGAATATCACAGGAACAAGCGATTCGGCTACGCGAGGAGTTTCATGTTTATACGCTCGAGTCCGGCCGGATTAATGTTGCTGGTATCAACCAGTCCAATGTTGATTACGTGGCCGATGCAATTGTTGCCATCCTTTAGTTTATTCATCAGACAGTCTTTGCGCTGTCAATAATATTGTGAGTTTAGCTGCTCCATATAATCGGCTGCTACTCCCGATTTATTTACCGTCTGCGCTGATGGCTATCGCCAATCAAGCGATGATTTTGCTTCTGCCGATTTATGCTCTGGAGCTAAGCGGTAGCGTGGCTTTTGCGGCACTGGTGATGGGTCTACGAGCATTTGGAGTTTTGTTGTTTGATGTGCCTGCTGGTTTATTGGTAGGGCGATTTGGCGATAAATGGGTGCTGTTCGGAGGATTGTCGACACTGGCCATTTCTATGCTGTTTCTTGCAGCGGCAACTGAGGAATGGGTCGTCGCGCTGTGTGTCATACCTCTTGGCGCCGCCCACGCAGCATGGTTCGGGGGATGGACTTCGTACATCACTGATAGTTGTTCGCCTGATGAACGAGGCCGAGCGACTGCTGGACTCGCAGGCGTTCAACGCTTTGGCGCGTTTGCAGGGCCATTAGCCGGAGGAGTGATTGCACAGTCCTTTGGTTATCCAATTACGTTCCTCATTGGAGCGATCGTAGCCGCGACAGCCGCATTACTTTCGTTTTTATTTACGGACAATATTCATCCAGCTACACCGACAGATACTAGTCATATCAAGACCATCAGCCGGATTCTCACGTCCAACAAGAAAACTTTTTTCACCGCGGGATTCGTAGCACTTGCCTTTCAGCTCATGCGCTCCATTCGGCAGTTGCTTATCCCACTATTTGGTGTGAGCGTAGGGCTTGACGCTGCCACGATAGGATTTATCTATGCGCTTTCTGCCGCCGTAGATATGTCTTTATTTTATCCCGTTGGCATCATCATGGATCGGTGGGGAAGGAAGGCGACCGGGATACCCAGCATCCTATTTTTTGTCCTTGGATTGATCCTGCTTCCATTCGCCGACAGTTTTTACTCGCTGCTGGTCGTCGGATTGATACTCGGATTAGCAAACGGCCTCAGCGTTGGACTCGTGATGATCATCGGTATGGACCTTTCACCTGTGGGCGAGCGTGGGCAGTTCCTAGGTGTCTGGCGTCTTATCAGTGACGTAGGTTGGGTGAGTGGACCGCTTCTGGCAGGTATCCTAGTCGATGTGATAAGTCTGGCCGCAGCTAGTTTTTTTGTTGCGGGTATCGGATTTCTAGGGGGGGCGGTATTTCTTTTCCTCGTACCCGAGACACTACACATTGCTCGAGAGCGCCCACCGCCACCGCCTTAAGTTGTTGTCTAGCAGAGATTCAGTAATAGGCAGACGAACTTAGGTAGGGTATCGCACGATCTTTTTCATAGGACTCTAATACTCGGCGTGCCTCTTCTTCCGTTTCGTAGGGACCGCTCCAATCGTAGCGTGCATCATGCCAGTACCAACCCGGTGGCCAGGGCTGTTCGGCAAACTTTGTGGCGTACCAGGAGGAGGCCCAATATCTTGGATTTCGTTGTTGAGACATGCTCGTTCTCTAGTGTTCTAGCTAGTTTTTATTCCGTGCCGACCAGACAATGGGGTCGACACGCGAACCTAGAAAATACCGTAGTCAATAATATCGTCAAAATAGCCGTTGACGGTCAGCGTTACTACCACCGGAAACTCATTGTAGTTCAGCCAATACCAGCCATGCTCGCCGGCGAACGGGGCGACCAGAGAACCGTCATTGCCCGACCCCTCTTGATGTTCTTCATAACGCACAAAGAATTCGGGTCCGAACTCGGGGGCGTGCCCATGGAAGTCGGAGTAGATGTCGCCCCGATCGACTGTCCATGAATAGAGAATTACTTTTCCCTCGCCTAATACAGTCTTGATCTCTGTCTCTTGCTCCGCACCTATGGGGATTTGGAGGGTACGTGTTTGCGGCGGTCTTGTTTCGTCCTGGTGAACAGCAGGATTCGGTAGTGGAACCGGATCTCCAAAGTCCGGAATTTCAACCTCAGTTAATTGCTCATTTCCGCCGATAACATCACTGATTTCTATCGTCCGTGTGGGTTCTGCGTTTATTGCATTGAGACCTAGGAGTCGGCCGGTCCCGAGAGGATCGACGCCATACTCTGCCGGGAGGACGATTGTCAGCAGCAGCAATAGGCCCGCAGCTGCGGCGACCAGGATGCTTATAACCAGTCGATTATTTGATGCGGGTTGCGAAGATGTACTCATGTCGGGCTACTCCTTGGCGGTCATTCATGAAAAATAGTGTGACACGTTTCCAGTGGTAATTTAACTATAAGGTGTCCGAGGGAGCTATTCGTAACGTAAGGCATCGATGGGATCGAGTTTTGCTGCGCGTCGGGCAGGAAGAATCCCGAAGAAAAGCCCGACGCTAATACTAAAAGTGAACGCGAGGAGGACTGATTCCGGAGATATATTCATTGCCCACCCGGCAGTACGCGACAGGAGTTCTGCCATCCCTACTCCCAAGGCGATGCCGAGTATGCCGCCGAGTAGGCACAGCAAAATTGACTCAATCAGGAATTGCAGCAGGATGTTGAGTCGAGTTGCGCCAAGGGCCATTCGAACACCTATTTCCCGAGTCCTTTCTGTAACCGATACGAGCATAATGTTCATGATACCGATACCACCAACTAATAGACTGACCCCAGCGATACTCGCTAGTAGCATGGTAAATGTTTGTTGAGCCTCTTCGCGTGTCTCAAGAAATTGCTTTCTGTCATATATCGCGAAGTCATTAGGTTGCCCGGGGAGGATTTTGTGTTCTGCACGCAGAACTCTCTCTATATCCACCATAGCACGCTCCATTGGGATTCCCGAGCGTACGCGAACACTGATATCTTCGAGATCCTCTGATCCCATGACACGGAATTCGGCTGTTCGCAATGGCAGCATAACTCTCTGATCGGGGCTGTTGTAACCACTACCGACTTCTTCCAGGATGCCGATGACGGTAAAGGGTATGCCGCGCACCGAGATCCTTTGTTCTAGCAGCTCCGCTGGATTTTCAATCTCAAGTGATCTCGGAATTCCGCCACCTAGCACGGCAACCCGTTTCCGGCTGCCATCTTCATTTTCTGTGAACATGCGGCCGTATGCTAATTGATAGTTAAATATGTCGATGTACTCGTGAGTTGTCCCGATGAGACGAACGTTTATATTCTTATTCTCATATTTGACCTGATTACGGCTCTCAAGCGTGGGGACCACAGTCTCTATATGTTGTGCCCTTTCTTGGAGAGCCCACACGTCTTCTACTTCCAGCGTTAGCTGATCACGTGCAACACCTCTCAAAAAGAAAGGTCTGTCTGCCGTGACATTTAGAAGATTAGCACCAAGGGCATCGATCTGCTCTTCAATCCGTTGCTGTGCCCCTGAGCCCGCAGCCAACATAGTGATGACAGCCGCAACGCCGATAATGATGCCTAGCATGGTAAGACAAGCCCGAAAAAAATTAGCTCTTATGGATTGCAGGGCGACGCGCAGAACTTCACCAAGTAGCATGCTAGGTCTCCTAGCCCGCGGAGCATCATTCTAGCTCATCAACGTGGGAATAGGTCGGGTGAGCGAGCCTTTTGAATTATTAAAGGGTTCCACAGTTTTGAAAGCAGCATGGAACCCTATTAAATCTTTGAGACACTTACTACCTGAGGTTCCATATAGCCTTTCAGTCCGAGTACAGAGTATTGACGCCCAAGACCCGATTGTTTTGCGCCACCAAATGGTACATATGCGGATGTGGTGCGGTGTTGGTTAACCCAGGCGGTGCCCACCTCCATGCGTTCTGCTAGGGCCTTTCCGCGCTCGGTATTTGAAGTCCAGACTGAACCACTTAACCCGTATTGGGTGTTATTAGCACGCCGCAGGGCGTCTTCTGTATCTGAGTATTTCAAGATAGGGACGATGGGACCGAATTGTTCTTCGGTCACGAGACGACTATTGTCATCGATATCGGTGACCAGCGTTGGGGGTATGAAGTAGCCTGGGGTGTTGGGAATCTTGCCCCCGCTAATGAATTTTGCACCACTTTTTTTTGTGTCTTTTAAAAGATTGGATACTTTGTCGAACTGCATTTTATTTTGTAGAGGTCCAAGTTTCGTATCGGGGTCAAGCCCATCTCCGATTTTTGCGTTACACGCTTCTTCCACTAGAGCATCGCAAAGTTTCTCGTATATGCTCTCGTGAGCATAAATTCGCTTAATTGCCATGCAGACTTGTCCACTGTTGACGAAACAAGCAAAGAATATTTGTTTTGCAATCGCCTTGGGGTCAACATCATCAAGAACAATGGCCGGATCATTGCCACCCAGCTCTAATGTCACACGCTTGAGTGTATCTGCCGAGCTTGACATCACCTTCTTTCCAGTAGTGACCGATCCAGTAAAAGATATCTTGTCGATATCCTTGTGCTCTGTCATCCATTGGCCTAGATCATTACCCGCTGCCAGGATATTAACGACGCCTGAGGGGAATATTGATTGTGCAAGTTCACCCATCTTCAACGTAGTCAGCGGCGTGTAAGGTGAGGGTTTCAGAATGGTTGTGTTCCCAGTGTAGAGGGCGGATGACAGTGAACTGAGGGCCAGAGCGACTGGGGCATTCCAAGGTGTGATGATGCCCACAACACCAAGCGGACGGTAATGTAGCTCAATACGCTGATTAGCATCTTCAAGCAGCACTTCCACAGGTATTTTTATGCCTGTCATATTGTCTGCTTGCACTGTACCTCGTTCGAACTCGGCTATAGATTGATTGATTGGTTTACCTTGTTCCCGAGTCAGTAATTCACCTAACTCATTTTGGTGTTCCCGTAACACGACAGAATATTGTTTGATGTAATCCGCACGTTCTTCAAAGGATGTGTGACTCCAATCGCCAAATGCAAGTTTGGCTGCCTCCACAGCTTTTTCCAGGTGGTCACGTCCGGCTGCGGGGCAAGTCGCAAAAATTTTCTCAGTGGCCGGGTTGATGATCTCCAGTGACTGGCTACTGCCAATCAACTCTCCGTCGATAAGGAGTGCAAAATCGTTTCTCAGTTTCAGGTCTTGTGCTCTTTCAGACATAGGTTGCATGCACAGATCATACTACCTGCATTCATGCAGAATTTTTAGCATTGAAACGCTAACATGGGTACATGGCAACAATTCCAATGTGTAGACCACCGGATCCTGATACCCGCAAACCTGAATACACGCTTCCTCTTGGGGCTTGTGATGCACACTGCCATATCTTTGGACCGGGTGATAAATATCCTTATGCGCCCAGGCGTAGCTACACTCCGCCTGATGCTCCTCTTAGTAGTTTTCAGAAGTTACAGTCCGCACTAGGTCTAGAGCGAGCAGTCCTAGTGAACGCGAGCTGCTATGGGACCGACAATACAGTGATTCTAGATGCTATCGCTCAGAGCAGAGGTCAGTATCGAGGGGTGGCGAATGTTGACGATACTTTTACTGAAAAGGATTTCTTGCGGCTCGCTGAGGGAGGTATTCGTGGTGTGCGCTTCAATTTTGTAAAGCATCTCGGTGGCGCACCGGATATGTCAGTTTTTCGCAGTATTGTCGATCGAATCAAGCCGTTTGGTTGGCACGTAGTTCTACATTTTGATGCGACTGATCTCTTAGAGTTTAAAGATCTTTTGGATAACCTTCCAATCCCTTTCATTATTGACCACATGGGGAGGGTGCCAACCGGAGATGGCGTGAGTCAAGTGCCCTTTGAGTTACTGCTAGATGTGGCACAGCGAGATAATTGCTGGGTGAAAATCTGTGGCGCAGAGCGTGTATCAACAGCGGGACCACCGTTCACGGATGCAGTACCGTTTGCTCGGGCACTTCTGAAGGTCTCGCAAGACCGTATCCTTTGGGGGACTGACTGGCCTCATCCAAATATTAAGAAACATATGCCGAATGATGGTGATTTAGTCGATCTGATACCTCTTTTTATGCCGGATGAAGAGCTTCAGAAAAAAATCTTAATTGATAATCCTCACCGACTCTACGGCTTTGGTATTACGTAGAAACCGGTTGATAAGGTGAAAGTGTTTTCGAAACAACTCCACAATCTTTCGAGCGCGTTTGCGATTGTGGGAGGTGCAACACTAATAATTCTGGTCATCTTAGTTGTTACAAGCATCATTGGGCGTGCCATTTTTTCTAGGCCTGTACCTGGCGATTTTGAAATTGTTGCCGTCGGAACGGCAATTTCCGTTTTCTTATTTTTACCCTATTGCTATCTGCAGCAGGGTAATGTTGCGGTCGATATTTTCATTTCTCATATGCCGTCATGGGTTCAGCGCGCAATGGATATTCTCGCTGCAGTACTTTTTGGCTTCATAGCCGGTCTCTTTGCGTGGCGTATGGTGTACGGTTTTTCTGACACATTCAGTAATGAAGATATTTCAATGATTCTTGGATTTCCTCTGTGGTTGGCATATCCGTTTGGAATAGCTTCATTCATGTTGCTCTCGGTGAGTTGTTTTTGTACAGCAATTGCTACATTGAGAGAGTCTGATAATGAGTAGTGTGCAACTCGCCTTAATTGGCTTAACCTCTCTCATTGGTTTGCTAGTGATTCGCATTCCAGTTGCAATTGCTATGCTTGCGGTGGGTATCTTCGGCTACGTCGCGCTGTCGGGTTTCGACCCAGTTCTTGATTATATGAAGACTGCTGCTTTCTGGCAGTTCGCTTCTTATGAATTTTCAGTTATCCCCATGT
The DNA here is from genome assembly GCA_002311835.1 of Proteobacteria bacterium UBA1148. Taxonomy (GTDB): domain Bacteria; phylum Pseudomonadota; class Gammaproteobacteria; order Steroidobacterales; family Rariloculaceae; genus UBA6522. Next base: position 20,644 of record DBZY01000082.1, read on the forward strand.
TTCTTCTGATGGGTGAGTTTGCTTCTCGGTCCGGACTGAGCCGATCCTTGTTCGGTGCAGCTAACGTGTTTCTGGGGCATAGGCGAGGCGGTGTGGCCATGGCGGCCGTGGGAGGTTGCGGTGCGTTCGGGGCTATATGCGGATCTTCATTGGCAACCGCGGGCACTATGGCTCGTGTAGCTATCCCGGAGCTTGAGCGTTATCGCTACTCGGGCAGCTTGGCAACGGGTGCTCTTGCGGCGGGGGGTACTTTGGGAATTCTGATCCCACCCTCCGTTGCACTAATAATCTATGCCATTGCCGTACAGGCGAATATTGTGCAGATGTTTCAGGCCGCCCTCATTCCCGGCATTCTAGGTCTTGTTGGTTATTTGGTGACGATTTCTATTTGGGTTCATTTCTTTCCTGAATCAGGGCCAGTGGGCGCGCGTGCTAGCACCAAAGAGCGTCTTCAGGCGCTGATCGAAACCTGGCCCACGATATTGTTATTCGTTGTAGTTATCGGCGGTATTTATTTTGGCATTTTCGACCCAACCGAAGGTGCAGCGGTAGGAGCATTCGGTGCTGGTGTTCTTGCTTTCTGGAAGGGACGTTTGGGTCTTGGGGGCTTGGTTTCTTGTATAAAAGACGCAGCAAAAATCACAGGGATGATTTTTCTTATTCTGCTTGGCGCTGGTTTTTTGAACATATTCATGGCGCTAACTGGAGTCGCTGAGCAATTATCCCAGCTTGCAGCCAACAGCGGTCTAAATCCATACTTGATTTTGATCCTTCTCCTACTAGGGTATTTGCTTCTTGGTTGTCTGATGGACAGCTTAGCTATGATCTTTCTCACGATCCCCATTTTTTGGCCAATCATGGCAGGTTTGGATTTCGGTATGCCGGAGGCAGATCTGAAAATGTGGTTTGGTATAGTCACTCTCATTGTAGTTGAAGCGGGGCTGATTACGCCGCCCGTTGGGATCAATGTTCTTATCATCAATCACCATGCTCCTAATGTGCCTATGCGGGATACGTTCAGAGGAGTTACGCCTTTTCTTTTATCCGGTCTCGCACGGGTGGCACTATTGATCCTGATACCGCCCATCACTTTATTTCTGCCACACTTGCTGCTGTAGTAATGTTAATTAATCAATAGCCGGCCTTCGAACGCAACGCTCTTGATGAGTGCAAAGACCTGTTGGCCCTCATGGAGCATGAGTTCCTCAACGGCTTCTCGAGTCACCCTAGAACGAAGATGCTGTCCTCCGACATCTAGCAGTAGTTCCGCAAACACAGTTTCATCTAGATCAATTTTTAACACGTGAGCAGTCAGTGTGTTCCTTATGCTCAAGTTATCGGGACGCTGAATGGCCAATGCTACCTCCTTGGCTTGAACACGAAGTCTTACCCGTGTTCCAGGAATAACCTCAATTGCTGGTATCCGTAAAATTTCATCTGCGATACTCAAGGATGTCATTCCGTTTTTTGTGTCCCCGACGGTTGCCTGGAGAATTGCACCTGCTTCAAGACGTCCTGTTAACGGCCATAGATCGGTGCGCTCAAGTACTTCAGTAATATCGCCAATTGCGGCGATACGCCCATTCGCAAGAAGTGCCATGGTATCTGCAAGGCGTGCAACTTCTTCAACATTATGAGTAACGTAGAGTATGGGAATACAGAAGTCATTTGCTAAACGTTCAATGTAGGGAATGATTTCTCTTTTACGTCCCATATCAAGAGCAGAAAGTGGCTCATCCATAAGTAGTACTTCAGGGTTATTGAGTAAAGCTCTACCCATCGCTACACGCTGTTGCTCTCCCCTAGAAAGTGACTTTGGACTGCGTTGTAGTAGAGATGTGAGTTCTAGAGATTTAATCACATCCTCTTCTTTTATGGGTTGCGTAGTTCTTGCAGAGTAATGAGATCGTTTCTGAGAAAAGAGAAGATTAGCTTCCACTGATAGATGTGGAAAGAGGCGATCGTCTTGGAAAACATAGCCTAATCTTCGGCTATACGGTGGGACGAATATTCTACGTTTTGTGTCTTGCCAGGTTTCCCCTCCTAGTGACACAGTACCTACAGATCGTTTTTCGAGTCCCGCGAGAATATTCAGAAAAGTTGTTTTTCCGGAGCCGCTCGGACCGAAGAGAGCAGTAACGCCATCAAGTTTGAGTGTTTCGGAGACCTTGAGAGAGAAGTCTCCAAGGGAAAGGCTTAAATTGACCGTGAGTGCTGCCACGCCTCAAATCCTGTTTAGTGGCAGGCGTCGATTGAATATGTAGACGCCAAGTAATACGAAGAACGATAACAGGAGCAGGCCCGCCGAGAGTATGTGAGCTTGATCATACGATAGAGTTTCTACATGTTCATAAATTGCAATTGATATGACGCGGGTTGCGCCAGGAATATTCCCACCGACCATGAGAACCACCCCAAACTCGCCTAGGGTGTGGGCAAATCCAAGAACAATTGCGGTGATGTAGCCCCTGATCGCCATGGGGGAGGCGACGCTGAAAAAGGAATCCATCGGTTTTGCTCCAAGCGTTGCAGCTGCTTCCAGCGGGGCACGACCGACACCTTCGAATGCATTTTGCAGCGGCTGCACTGCGAACGGGAATGAGTAAATTACCGAAGCAACAACTAGGCCAGAGAATGAGAATGTGAGAGCCGTGTCAGTAAGTTGTACCCAGAAACGTCCTATGGCCCCTGCCGGTCCGAGTAGTATCAACAGGTAAAAACCTAGCACTGTCGGCGGCAGTACCAATGGCAATGCAACCAACGCTTCAATGCCAGGCTTGAATCGAGACCGGGTGAAAGCGAGCCACCAGGCTAGCGGGGTACCTATTACTAACAGTACCGCTACAGTCACCGTCGCAAGCTGCAGACTTAGCCAAACCGGTCCAAGGTCAAGAGATTCCATTTTCGGATCAAGCCAGGCACAGGCGGCATTGTCAACGCAATCTCCGCAACCTCTCCGTCGCCCATGGTATTCTGCAGCAATAGCAGAACGGAACCGAGTGAGTGACTAGAAGAATTATCGTGGCGATTACGGGCGCGGCTGGCTCTGTTTATGGGGTAAGGTTGCTCGAAGAGTTGCGAAAGAACCGGGCTATGGAAACTCATTTAGTAGTGTCGCGAGCAGGATTTCTCAATGTAACTACGGAACTTAATATGCGTCGCGGTGCACTTGAGGCGATGGCGGATGTAGTGCATTCAGATCGGGATATCGGTGCAACAATTGCTAGCGGCTCGTACAAAACAGACGGAATGATTGTTGCGCCATGTTCCATGAAAACACTGGCCACCATCGCTACCGGTTTGGCTGATAACCTTGTATCACGTGCGGCTGATGTTGTCTTGAAAGAACGTCGCCGACTGGTATTAATGGTTAGGGAAACACCGCTAAATCTGGCTCATCTCAGGAACATGACGATGGTGACTGAAATGGGAGGAGTCATATTTCCTCCCGTGCCTTCCTTTTACGCGAAGCTTGAGAGCTTGGATGCGATGGTGAACCAGACTGTCGGTCGGGTATTGGACCTTTTCGATATTGAGTCGGACCTTGTAAGGCGTTGGGAGGGTGTAATCGAGAACGGAGTGGAATAGTAATTTACCACGCTAGTTTTTCTGCTGGCTTATGAAACAAAAAATCACATCTACTACCGTCGTGATTTTGATCGGGGTATTCACTTCTCCTGTCGTGTCTAACTCCCAAGAGTTCGAGCCGCCGCCAGGCATCGAACCGCTGCCTACTGACCTTTTCACTACCGATAATTTTTATCTGGATAGGTTGTTCTGGACCGATCCGCGGTATACGCGGTGTAATACACCTCGTCAGTTAACCGACATGTGGACTAATAACCGGGTTGGTGAGTGGGGCGATTGCGAACTTGATCGCAGCATCACGGATGTCATCAGCCCCCATGACTACCAGACTGCGGACGAGCATTATGCTGCGCTAACGGCACAAGCGGAGGCAGCGGGAGGGCCTACGATACACACTCGCGAAACACTACCCGACTGGCACGGTTGGTATGTCCGCGTCGATAGAGAAGAGCAGTGGACGTACGGTCGAAATCTTCAGACGTCAACGATGATCTCGCTTCTGACCCCTGAGTACCAGAAGCGAATGACTCAAATAAATTTTCACGAAGCGGTTAATAACTCACCGCAGTGGAACGCGGCTTTTTGTTATCCGGAGGGGATGATGCGTTGGTGGTCCGAGTTTGCGTTCCGC